>JAGXIH010000002.1 GCA_024635795.1 Salegentibacter sp.
ACGCGTTACGCACCCGTGCGCCGGTCGTCAGCAAATTAGCAAGCTAATTCCTGTTACCCCTCGACTTGCATGTGTTAGGCCTGCCGCTAGCGTTCATCCTGAGCCAGGATCAAACTCTTCATCGTTGTTTCTTAATATAATTACAACTATCCAAAGTTTGCACTCAAAGACGACTATTCTAGTCTTAATTCTAAATTATTTGTATTAATTACCGCTGAAGATTTCCGCCTTCGCGGAAATGACTTTGGTAATTATACGCGCTGTCAATTCAATAAATCAATGAACTTACCCCCTCCGGCCTTCGGCCACCTCCCCCTAAAGGGTGAGGATCATTCCGCTCTCGGAAGGAAGTTTCTTGTTGAAACCAAAGGACTCGAACCTCTCTTTTTAATTACCCACCCGGGATTTCCTGTCAATATTTCTTCGTGAACTACGCAGCCAGTCTCGCTGAAAGCGGCTGCAAATATACAACTGTTTTTCCTTTACTTCCAAACAAAATCTTTGAAAAGTTTTAAAGTAAATCGCAGTCTTAAAAGAACCTCTCGCTAGCTGTTTTTGCGGGTGCAAATATACCAGGCTTTTTCTTTATGGCAAGAAAAAAAGTTTATTTTTTTTATTACCCAAAAAAAGCTTTCAAAACCTTCTCTCAATCCACGTTTTTAAAGAACTTCCGCCTACTCCTCAACTCCCGTTGCCCTCCTAAGCGGCTGCAAATATACAGCTGTTTTTTCATTACACAAGACATTTCTGAATTCAAGTGATTTTTATGAGATTCTTATCCTATAATTAGCTTCAGCATAAAAATTCTCAGCAAATGATGGAGGAAACAAATCAAATCCGTGGAACTTTTAGATAAAACCTCTTCCGAAGAGAAGAAGATTCAGCATAAGATTACATAAAAAAGTTCCAGACCAAGCCAAATCTTATTAGAAAATCGGTGTAGGGGTAACCCGGGGCCACGAAATTATTGTTTCCGTTGATCAGAGAATTCACATTCTCCAGCTTAAAAAAGATGCGGGTCTGGTCTATTTTCCCGTTAAAAAAGAAATCTACAACCGGATAATTCCCGATCTCCATTTCATTTTGAACATAGAATTCAGCTAAAACCGGGTCATAGGCGTTGGTCTCATATTGGCTAAAGTATTTAAAAGTAAAACCTGTCTGAAGAAACAAAGCCCGCTGAAACCAGTGATCCTGATAGTAGGCAGAATTCCTGGTCACAAAAGCCGGGACTTTTAATACGGAAGCCCCATCCAGAACATTCTGATACATTAAGGCATTATCGAAACCAAAAACCCCAAGGTCGAAACCGCGATAAGCTTTCAATTTAAAATAACGCAACTGGTCATCGTACTGGAAAGGCTTGACCATTCCCTCTTCATTCAATCCAAAATAAGTGAAATTCTGCACCTGGGTGATTTCAGCATCGATATCGGCTAGTTTTTCCGAGTCCAGTTTAAAGTAAAGTTGCTGGGTATTTATATTATCAAAACTGGTTTGCCAGTTATAGTTCAGGTAATTGCTTTGATAAAGCATAAAATTATAATCGGGAAGCCTGCTGTTTTGATTAAAACCGAATTCGATCTCGTTTTCTTCATTAAAGGCATAAGCAGCCGAGGCTTTCAGATAGTTTGCATTGAAATCTCCACCAAAACTCAGCATCGCATCGGCCGTTACACTAAATCCACCCAGGCTATTTTCGTATTCTCCACCAGCGGCATAATTTGTTCCTTTCAATCGATTATCGATCCTGCCTTCCGAAGTATAATAAACGGTATTATACCCATAATTATAGGTAGTGATCGAAGCTTTTGCTTTAAGGTCTCCCAAAACTTCATTGGTGAACCGGGCATAAGCTTCGTTGGTAAGTTCTTCCAGGCGAACCACATCATTAAGGTTAGCACTATCGAAAGACTCCCCAAAAATATCATTCATGGCTTTGGTCTGCTCAAACTGAAACTTTTTATAATCAAAATTAAAAATATGCCCAAAAGTTAGAGCACTGGTATTATCGGGCCGCGGCTCGGTCAAATGATAAAGGTGGTCAAGGTAAAAACGCTTCCCATAAAGGGTGCTTTGAGCGTTTTCGAAATTCATTTCCAGGAGAGAGCGGTCTTCAAACTCTTCTTCTTTACTGATATATTGCTCCATCGCCAACGAATTTAACCCACCGTTTTCCTGGTTCATAAGGTTATGAGAAACAAAATGTGATTTCAGCTGGTATTTTCTATTCAGGGTTTGGTAATTAAGGGTAGTCCTGAAAATTCCGGTGCTCGTTAACTGATGCTGATATTTCCCTAAAGCCCGAACACCTTTATAGGCAATAGAGAAATTAAGCCTATCGGAAGTATTAATAGTAAAAAACGCATCCAGCTGTTGCCCTTGCTCGGGTACGGTTTTAAAATATAATTCGGTTAACGGAGTAGGAACATGATAATAGTAAATATCCTCTACTTCCATAAAACCAAAGTGCCTCGCTCCTGCCACAAAACCCGGCATCAATTTATCTGTTTCCCGTCGCAGACTTAAGGAATTATAGGTTTGCCCGGTATTGGGAAAGCTAAGCAGTTCAAAATTATCCTTTCGGAGGTAATTGAATTTATATTCTTTATAGATATTAAGGGTAGTATCTACAAATGTGGTATCACTTTCAACGGAAATTATTTTGTAGGCTTCAATTGGAGGTTTGGCTAAGGAATCTGAACCGGGTTGTTGATTTCCTTTATCAGGAACTTTCCCACCTGCACGTAGTAACTGACCATCCTGAGTCATGCCCAGAAAAGGCACCAAAATAAAAAGAATAAATAAGATTTTTGTTTTCTTCATATAAATAGCACTTCAGCAAAAGTAGGATAAAAGTGAGAATAAGAATTAAACCTAACTAATAATCGATAATATTATACAAAAAAAGCTGCCTTCTAAAAGACAGCTTTTTTCAAGCAATAAATTTATATTATAAAAATAACAGTTTAGTCTAAAGTGAACTCTACTGTTGCAGAATCTCCAAAATCACCGGGAATTACAACAAGGTCTTCACCACCATAAGTTAATGTCACTGAACCCGGAGCAGCTATACCGTCACCATAGGAATCATATACTGTGAAAGTATAGGTTCCTGCATCAAGACATCTTTTTACAGATGCAGTAGCGGTACCATCTGAAAAGCCCCCTCCATCAAAAAGGACAATTCCTTCAGAATCATTAATTTCCCAAGTGGTTTCACTGGCCCAATCATCAAAGATGAAGTTGATTCTGAATTCAGGGAAAGGACAAATTTGAGCTACATTTATCGTGATAGGATCACCAATAAATAAACCTTCCTGATTACCAAAATTTAAAACCAAGGTTTCTCCTACCGGACCGATATTTATATCAGCCACATCAATAGTAAGAGCACCCTCATTGGTACCACCCGGTACGGTTACAGTTGCAGGTACAGAATAAGCATCAGGGCTTAAACTGGAATCGTCTAAATCTACCATAACATCGAAAGTTCTGTCACCACTAACTACATTAGCAGTGTAAACTTTTACATCATAAGTAGTACTTCCATTAAATTCAACCTCAACAACCGGAGTTTGGCTTTCAAAGGACACATAATTAAGAGAAGCATTATCGTCATCACTATCACAGCTCACAAAAACAGAGGTTGTGACAAACGCTAAAAATAATATTAATATTTTTTTCATTTTTTTAATTGGTTTTACTATGAATAAGCAATAAGCCTTTTCCGGAGAAAAGGGCTTATTGCTTAGAGCTTTTAGTTAATATTAGGGTTGTTTTGACGCTCACTTTGAGGAATCTCAAAGGTCATTTCATCTGAATTGAAAGGAACTGTTCTTCCAGGGTAAGTTAAATGGTTAGAACCCAAAGTTGCGGTCTTACCTAATCTCTTACCGGCTAGATATACTTTACCTTCACCCCATAATTCAATTCTTGTTTGCAAATAAATTTCATCAGCAAGCTGTTGACCGGTTAAAGCATCAAGATAAGATGTGTCATCTATACGCTCTTCAAGCAGGTCTCTTAATGCCTCTCTCGCAGTATCATCATCCCCGGTATCTGCAGCACTTTCTGCAAGTAACAAATACATTTCTGCGATTCGCATATAAACATAATCAGTGGTAACATTTCTTTGTCCAGCTACAGTTCTATCTGGGTGATAGAATTTATTGATAGGATATAAAGTTCCATTTCCATATGCATTTACGAATTGTCCTTTACGAACATCATTGTCTGGAATTTGAGCATAAAGATCGTGGTTGATCTCTTTTGGATCTCCGGCCCAGGCATAGCTATAAGTAAAGAGGTCAATTTGCCCCCACCAGGAAACAAGGTCCAAACCAATATCAAGAGTTTGGTCTACACCCCACATCCATCCACTGGTTCCAACATCGTTAAAACCGGCAGCATCAAGATTTTCACCATTGTATGTAACCTCGTTGGCACTCATAATTGAGTATCCTCCGGTGTTGATAACATCCTGAGCTGTAATTTTAGCATTTGGATAGTCACCCTTTGCAGCATAAGCATACGCAAGAAGCCCCTTGGCAACAGATTGATCGATCTGGTTTTTAGCCGTTCTACCAAAATTGTTTAAAAGACCTATCGCGTCAGTAAGATCAGCTATAACGAGGTTTAAAACATCTTCAGACGTACTTAAAGTTGCAGCTTCATCGGCAACAGTGGTGTATATTGGAAGAATTGGCTCAGAAGGATTATATCCTTCAGCAAGATATTGAGAGAGATAAAAATAAGCATATGCTCTCATAGCTTTTGCCTGCCCCATAATGGCGCGGGCATCATCATTTTCCAGTTCAGCATCATTACCACCAAGACCATCGATTACGATGTTAGCTCCAAAGATAATTCTATAGTAATATCTCCAAACCTGGTAGTTATCCCCGTAGGTATAATCCATGGTTGATTGATATTCAACGATATCCTGGTACCAGCCATAGGTATAACCGGCCAGAACCATATCACCACTTAACATATCAGAATAAATATCATAACCTTTCTGTCCAAAATCATCATGGCCATCTGTTCCTCCAGTACCTGTTAGGTACATGGTAGAATAAAGTCCTGAAATGTTTGCATTTTGAAGGGAAGGGTTCAATACGGAAGCCTCAGCCACCTGATCTGAAGAAACGAACTGTGTAGGCTCTGTTTCCAAAAAATCTTCACTACATCCTGTTAGAGTTAATGCTCCAGCAAGGATTGGTATAAAAAATTTAGTTTTCATTTTCATTTTCAATATTATTAAAATTTAACTCTAACCCCTGCAGTGATTGTAGAAAGCGGGGAATAAGTGTACCAATCTGAACCACCGGCTTCAGAGGTTTGCGGGTTCCACCCGTCACGATCTGTAAAAAGTGCAAGGTTATCACCAGATATCCAAAGACTAAATGCATCCATTCCAATGGTATCAATAAATTCGGTTGGCACGGTATAGCCCAGTCTTACGTTATTTAGAGAAACATAATCTAACTTTCTCAAGAATCTACTTGAAGTAGATGCCACATTGGTATCATAGTTAGATGAAATTCTTGGTACAGAGGTGATATCACCCGGTTGTTGCCATCTGTCGCGAATATCAACGTGCCAGTTATTACTACCAATTTGGTCATTATGCATTAGGCGGGCATATTGGAAATCATATCCATATCCACCAAATTGATAAAGCATTTGTACATTAAGATTAAAATTACCAAAACCAGTAGCAAGGTTTAAAGCACCTCTAACATCTGGAATAGCAGTTTTATCCACAAACTTTTGAGTAGCCCATGCATAATTTTTTGTGGTAGCTACATCTATATTACCTTCCATATCTGGATTGGAATTCATATACTCATAAAGACTTGAAATGATCTCACCACCATCAGACATTAAGCCTCCGTCAGGAACACCATTGTTGTTAGCATCAACGAAATGAGAGAACCACATTCCTTCACCTGAAGCAGGATCTACACCGGCCCAGTCACGAATATAAAAGTCGTAAATTGAACGGCCTGCAGTTCTACCATAGTAACCCGCAATATCAAGAACTTTCTCTTCTCCAGTTGTTGGATCTATTGGTAACTCCAACATTTCGTTTTTAATGATCTCCCCGTTTACACCAAGAGTTAAATAGAAGTCCTCATTCTGTATGATCTTACCGGTCAACTGGTATTCAAGACCTTGATTTTGTAGTATCCCATCGTTAACCTGAATTATTGCATACCCTAAAGATGGAGCAACTCTTCTATCAAAAATCTGATCTTCTGTTAATTTGTTATAGTAGTCGAAGCTACCTTCAAGATAATTTCCTAAAGAAAATTCAACCCCAGTCTGGAACATTTTAGAGGTTTCCCAGGTAAGATTTGGATTTCCTTTAGTATTGAATGATAAGGATATTTCATCATTAAGGTTATCCACGTTAAACAAGTCGGCTCCAGGATAGAATCCAACCCCGGCTTGATCTCCTAGTAAACCATAACTAGCCTTCAACTTTAAAAAGCTAAAAACATCCTGATTGCTCATGAAGTTCTCATTAGAAAGCACCCAGGCAGCACCAACAGATCCAAAAGTTCCCCATTTATCCTGAAGGAATCTGGAAGAACCATCTCTTCTTATGGTACCAGAAAGGAAATAAGTATCATTAAAATCATAATTTAATTGACCAAAATAACTCTCAAGAGTATAGTCTAATTTATAAGATCCCGGAGGATTGTTAACTACACCTAAATTAAGTTCTGTGGCATCTGGCACTACAAGATTAGATCTTGAAGCGAATAAAAAAGATTGTTCATATGAGTTACTTTCATGGGCAGCTAAAGCTTCAAAAGTGTGCCCTCCAAATGTTTTGTTGTAACGAAGCAACTGCAAGAAGTTATAAGATAATCTTTCTGTTTGTTGCTTAAAAAGTGAACCGTTTTGCCCGGCTGAACCTCCGTAGAAAGGATTCCCTCTACTATCAAGATTGCTATTGAAATATTGAGAACCAAATCGGGTTTCAAAATTAAGACCTTCAGCAATACGAGCATTGAAGAAAACGTTGGCGTTTATCTCATGTCTTACTGTATTATTCAAATCCTGATGAGCACCAGCAATAGCGTTTGTTAAGGCACCAAAACCACGACCTTCACCAAAATCATATTGATTACCTTCAAAATAAGGATCTGGGAGGATACTTCCATCTTGATCTCTTAGAAATAAGGGATAAATTGATGGAATATTATCTACAAACCAGAATACACTTCCTGAATCTTCAGATTGTCCTAAGTTATTGATTTCTGAAACAGAGTAACCTAAGTCCATTGTACCACTTAACCAATCCTTAACATCATGAGCAACATTCAATCTTGCTGAAATTCTTTCGAAATCGGAATTAATTGAATAACCCTGATCGTCTAGATAACCTATAGAAGTATAGTATGTGGATTTATCGTTACCACCACTAATTTTCAGGTTAGCCTCAGTACGGATAGCCGGTTGAAACGCATAATCTTCCCAATCTTCCGGAGTATATTTTCTTTCCAATCCCGGTCTAACCATTCTTGTTTCAGGATCAATTATTTGATCTCCTGCCGTATTATAATAGTTATATTTTGGATCTAAACCTGAATTAGAAAACAATCTATCATTAGCAAAAGCAACAGGATCTGCCGCTCCAGAAGCATCACCTCTATTATAAAGGGCTTCCCAGCTTAACGCCAAATATTCGTCTGGATCAGAAAGCACTTCACTACGGTTTAATAATTGCATGTTTTGACCTGTTTTAAGCTCTACTTCAATAGCAGCTTCTCCTGCCTTACCACCTCGGGTAGTAATAACAATTACACCGTTAGCACCTCTTGCTCCATAAATAGCTGTTGCCGCTGCATCCTTCAAAATAGTAGTCGATGCGACATCAGCTGGGTTAATAGCAGAAATACTTCCAGAGTAAGGAACCCCATCTACAACATAAAGTGGATCTCTGTTTCCGTTTACAGAACCAATTCCACGAATTCTAATAGTACCAACACTACCTGGTTGACCAGACGTGTTGATAACCCGAACACCGGCTGCTTCTCCAGCCAAGGCTTTGGAAACATCAGAAACGTTTTTACGTTCAAGATTTTCTCCCGAAACCACGGTAGCAGTACCGGTAAATGATCTTTTAGTTGCTGTACCATATCCCACAACAACTACCTCTTCCAATGCCGCAGCATCTACATTAAGAGTAACATCTATTCTGGTTTTATTACCTACAGGAATTTCCTGGGTTGTAAAACCTACATAAGAAAACACAAGAACATCTGTACTTTGTACATTGTTGATGCTGTAATTCCCATCAAAATTAGTTTGTGCACCTTTCATGGTGCCTTCAACAATTACGTTGACCCCGGGGAGAGGCAAACCTTCTTCATCGACAACCGTACCGGTTATCGTCTTTTCCTGTGCAAAGGTAATTTGCACTACAAACGCTAATAATAGCGTCAGAAAACCATGTAATTTGTTTTTCATTATTAAGTTAATTTGAATTAGCCTTTGCCAAAAATCATAATAAATTCTTAATAAAACAAGGAAAATCATATTAAAGAGTAAAACTCCATTACAAGCATTTTAAACAATTGTAAAGATTTACAACTATCCGGAAGGCCTATTACTAGATGAATCGGATTTTTTTCATAAAAAAAGGTCGCCCTTCAGGCGACCTTTTTTTACAAATATTAAGTTAAATTATCTCCAGCCTCCGGTGGAACAATCCTCACCGGGAGTACCGGTAGTTCTTCCAAAGGTGTAGCATGGATTTCCGGCGGCGTCAAATGCAGCGTCAGGAATAGGGAAATGCAGCAGGGTTCCCAGCCACAAAAGATCTAAGCCTTTCATCTAATAGAAACAGGAAACTCCCGGGAATCTCACCCAATTTTTCAATAAATAATTTCTCTTATTTTTATTACATTGGCCCCCAAAGCAATCCAAGTATGCTCCTGCCTTATTTTAACGACACTAATCATAATGAGTGCGGCACCGATGAAGCCGGGCGGGGTTGCCTGGCAGGGCCTGTTACTGCTGCAGCAGTTATACTCCCTAAAGATTTCAGGAATGAACTTTTAAACGATTCCAAACAAACTAAACTTCAAACCCGGAATCTTTTAAGGAGCATTATAGAAAAAGATTGCACTTCTTATGGGGTTTCTCATGTGTTTATGGAAGAAATTGATGAGATCAATATCCTTAATGCTTCTATCCTGGGTATGCACAGGGCAATAAACCAACTGAAATGCGAGCCCGATTATATTTTGGTAGATGGGAATAAATTTAAGCCTTACGCCAGCATAGCCCATTCCTGTATTATTAAAGGAGATGGTAAATATTTGAGTATCGCCGCCGCATCTATACTGGCAAAAACTTACCGCGACGCCTATATGGAGAAGATCCACGAGGAATTCCCAATGTACAACTGGAAACAGAATAAAGGTTATCCTACCGCCGAGCACCGGGCGGCAATCTTGAAATACGGCAGCACTAAATATCACCGACAAAGTTTTAAACTTTTACCCGAAGAGCAATTGAAACTGGAGATATAGAAGCTTCAAAAACAAATTCTTTGGAAAAATTAAAAGATCCCGTCCTGCGGCGGGATTAATTCAGCCAGCCACTTCGCTTAGCCTTCGGCTTTGCGAATCTTCACAACAACCCGATCAAAAACAACGGATGAAAAAAAATATGAGACCCCGCCCTGCGGCGGGGTTAATTCAGCCAGCCACTTCGCTTAGCCTTCAGCTTTGCGAAGCGGGGCTTCATTAAATTAAGGGGCCGCGAAGATAACTCCGCGGCCCCGCCTTTAAAAAACCAAACAAAAAGGATCATTTCAGACTGAAGGAACTCAGCAGTCTGATGTTATTATCTGCATAGGAATACTGATGCAGTATATCATCCCCAACCATTAACAGCACCTCCTCCAGTGGGATTACATCATAGGTGTTAATGTCCTGAAAGTGGTCTGTTAAGGTTAAACCGGGGGATAGTGTTTTATCATAAATTTTAAGTCCGGAGTCGCCATCGCAAACGAATAACATATCGTCTTTAACGCCCAGGCCATAAGGGCTATCCATTTCATAGGTCGCCAGTAGTTCGGGATTTTGTTTATCAGCTACATCTATTACCTGCAACTGACTCCAGGACTGTCCGCATTCATTACCGCCTCGAATCGTCACGTAGGCCATATTCCCATCTACAACTACTGGATCACAGCCTAGCACATGTTGAAGCCTGGACACAAATGCCGGCGTTGAAGGATCTTCAATGCTGTAGATATACATTCCGGCTGAACTACCAAGATAGAGGTAATCGTCCTGATTAAAAATGGTTTCTATCTGCCAGCCGACATAATCGGTAGAAATATATTCCGGATTGGAAAGGCTGGAAATATCAAAAACCGACAAAGACTGGTTGCCAACTACATATAGAAACTTATCCTTAATATTGAAACGGGCCATAGAACCGCCCGTGCCCGTGGCCGCAGCTCCCGAAGCACTGGAGTTAAAAGATTCAGCCGCCATGATCATTCTATCATCCCGAACCATTTCGATCTTTCTGCGCTCTAATACATAGCCAATAATTACTTCTTTCTGAAAATCGAGGTTTTCCGTATCAACAAATGCGGCACCAACAGGGGTTGAAGGTTGATAATTCTCAAAAACACCTTCCAGCCTTTCCTGTTGTCTTATATTATTAATATCACTTATATCGAAAACTACCAGGTCCATCCCGCTGTTTGCAAAAAGCATATCTCCCTTTATAGCGACATCAGTATTTTGCGGAATCTTCAGGTATTTTATTTTCTGAGGATTTTCTGGATTGGAATTATCTATAATATGCACTCCGCGATTAACATCATTAATAAAGACAAAATTCTTATAGACATAAATCTTTCCGGCCTGTTCGATTTCCTTTGGCTCCTGGATATATACCGAAGATCTGAAATCGGCTACCGACATTGTTACGGGAACGGCAACCAGTTGGACATTCCCGGCCTCTTCTTCTTTCTCACAAGAAGTAAACAAAGCCATTAAGGCCATAAGGAGCAAAGTGATAAGGGAGTAGAAAATTCTCATAATAGTGGTGGTTAGTTTCCTATTAGATGCATAAATTCCCGAAAGGTTGCGTAGGAGTGATAAAAAAATTTCTGTCACTTTGTCAGAAACAGCTTTAGTCCTATCTTTGCAAATCTTAAAGTCCTAAAAGGCCAGAAAAGTATTATGGAGAAGATAATTGACGAAAAACAACAAGGCAATAGCCTGGTAATCGAGCCGAAGAAACAAAACACCCGAAAGCTCTTTATAGAAAGTTATGGTTGCGCGATGAATTTCAGTGACTCTGAGATCGTGGCTTCTATTCTTTCAAAAGAAGGTTTCAATACCACCCAGAACCTGGAGGAAGCCGATCTTGTTTTGGTAAACACCTGTTCCATTAGAGAAAAAGCAGAACAAACTGTTAGAAAACGCCTTGAAAAATATAATGCCGTAAAACGCATAAATCCGGGAATGAAAGTAGGCGTGCTTGGCTGTATGGCCGAGCGGCTAAAAGACAAATTCCTCGAAGAAGAAAAAATAGTGGACCTGGTGGTGGGACCAGATGCATATAAGGACCTACCAAACCTCATCAACGAAGTTGAAGCCGGACGAAATGCGGTAAATGTGATTCTTTCTAAGGAAGAGACCTACGCCGATGTATCGCCGGTGCGTTTACAGAGCAACGGGGTTTCTGCTTTTGTTTCTATAACCAGGGGATGCGACAATATGTGTACGTTTTGCGTGGTACCATTTACCCGCGGAAGGGAACGCAGCCGCGACCCACAGAGCATCGTGGAAGAGGTGAACGATCTTGCTGCAAAAGGCTATAAAGAGATCACTCTTTTAGGACAGAACGTAGATAGTTATTTATGGTATGGCGGCGGACTGAAGAAAGACTTCAAGGATGCCTCCGAAATTCAGAAAGCTACGGCAACCAATTTTGCCGGGCTCCTGAAACTTGTTGCTGAAGCCCAGCCCAAGATGCGCATCAGGTTCTCTACCTCCAATCCACAGGATATGACCCTGGATGTGATTGAAGCGATGGCTAAATATCCAAACATCTGTAATTATATTCACCTACCGGTTCAAAGCGGAAGCGACAGAATTCTGCAGAAAATGAATCGTTTGCATACCCGGGAGGAATATTTCAGCCTAATCAATAATATCAAAGACTTAATTCCCGATTGCGGGATCTCCCATGATATCATCACAGGCTTCCCAACGGAAACCGAGGAAGACCACCAGGATACTCTTTCATTGATGAAATATGTAAAATATCATTTCGGATTTATGTTCGCCTATTCTGAAAGACCGGGGACTATGGCTGCAAGGAAATTCGAGGATGATGTACCTGAAGAAATAAAAAAACGAAGGCTCACCGAGATCGTTAGCCTTCAGCAGGAACACAGCTTATACCGAACTCAGCAGTTTATAGGAAAAACTGTAGAAGTTCTTATTGAAAAAGAATCAAAGAAATCCAGCGAGCAATGGAGTGGGCGTAATCCCCAAAGTACCGTGGTGGTATTCCCTAAAGAAAACTACAAGATTGGAGATTTCGTGAATGTAAAGATAAAAAATTGTACCAGTGCCACCCTTATTGGGGAGCCGGTGGGGCTAAGTGAGAATAATTAGATTTCCGTCTTTCACGGAAATGACAGGGATAGATTTCCGTCTTCACGGAAATGACTAGGATTAGAAAAGAATTCCGCCTGCGCGGAGAGGACATTGAATAAGTTTATGGAATCGATACAAGCAACAAAACAAAGGTTTGGCCTCATTGGGGACGACCCTAAACTGAACCGGGCCATCGAAAAGGCCATACAGGTTGCCCCTACCGATATTTCGGTACTGGTAACAGGAGAAAGTGGGGTTGGGAAGGAAAGTATTCCCAAGATCATCCATTCGCTTTCTCACAGAAAGCACGGTAAATATATTGCAGTTAACTGCGGGGCGATACCGGAGGGCACCATAGACAGTGAACTTTTTGGACATGAAAAAGGCGCCTTCACCGGAGCAACCCAAACCCGAAACGGTTATTTTGAAGTAGCCGATGGCGGTACCATTTTTTTGGATGAAGTTGGAGAACTACCTCTTCCTACCCAGGTGCGTTTATTAAGGGTGTTGGAGAACGGAGAGTTTATGAAGGTTGGTTCTTCCAAACTTCAGAAAACCAATGTCCGTATCGTGGCCGCCACCAATATAGATATGCAGGAATCCATCAAAAAAGAAAAATTCAGGGAAGATCTTTATTATCGCTTAAGTACGGTAGATATTCACCTGCCGCCCCTCAGGGATCGCAAGGGGGACATCCACCTTTTATTCAGAAAATTCGCATCAGATTTTGCATTGAAATATAAGATGCCTACTATCAAACTGGACGATGAAGCTGTAAAACTGCTTGAGAAATACAGGTGGGGCGGAAATATAAGGCAGTTAAGAAATATCGCCGAACAGATCTCGGTGCTGGAGCAGGAACGGGTAATCACTGCTGAAAACCTCAAGGAATATCTTCCGGATATTGGCAGCAACCTGCCTGCGGTGATCGCCGGGAAGAAAAAGGAAGGCGACTTCAGCAATGAACGCGAGATCCTTTATAAGGTATTGTTCGATATGAAAAATGATTTAAACGACCTGAAAAGCCTTACCCTTAAATTGATGGAGCACGGAAATACAGAAAAGGTGCGCGATGAAAATGAAAGCCTGATCAATAAAATTTACGGGGATGAAGATGAGGAAGATGCCGAATCAGAAGAACTAATGGCAGAAAAGATGGAGGTTTTACAAATCCCACAGCAGAGTCCAAAAGCCGCTCAAAAGCCCGAAAATGATAAATACTATTTCGCTGAAGAGATCGAGGAGGAAGAAACACTTTCCCTTCAAGGTAAGGAGCTGGAGCTCATCAAGAAATCATTGGAACGCCATAACGGCAAGCGTAAAGCAGCAGCCGAAGAACTCGGCATAAGCGAGCGTACTTTATACCGCAAGATCAAACAATATGACCTCTAACCTGGAGTTTAAATAATTATGA
Organism: Salegentibacter sp.; assembly: GCA_024635795.1. Taxonomy (GTDB): domain Bacteria; phylum Bacteroidota; class Bacteroidia; order Flavobacteriales; family Flavobacteriaceae; genus Salegentibacter. The sequence continues at coordinate 14,071 of JAGXIH010000002.1, forward strand.
AAAAAATCCTATTCCTGTTTAGTTTTTTATTGATTTTCGCCGTGCAATCCTGCGGAATGTACTCCTTCACCGGTGCCGATACCGGCGAAGCTGAAACCTTTCAGGTTAACTACTTTCAGAATACGGCCGACCTTGTAGAACCGGGTATAGACAGAACCTTTACCCTGCAACTCCAGGACCTTATTCAGAACCAAACCAGCCTGAACCTGGCCAATAATAACGCCGATCTTATTTTTGAAGGCGAGATCATAGATTTTTACATCGCACCTATGACCGCCACTGCAGATAATACTGCTGCACAAAACCGGCTTACCATCGCGGTAAATGTTAGGTATTACAATACTCTGGAGCCGGAAAAAGATTTTGAACGCAGATTCTCTTTTTATTATGATTATCCTGCCAATCAACAGCTAATTGGCGCAAATTTAGACGCAGCTATAGAACAGATATATTCCAGGTTAACACAGGATATCTTTAACGCTGCACTAACCGACTGGTAATGGAAAAACAGGAGTTTATAAAAATACTGGAAAAGCCTGCTTCGATAACCGAAGCCCAGACAAAGGCACTGGAGAGTATTTTAGCCGAAACTCCCTATTTTCAAACCGCCCGGGCTTTAAGGCTTAAAGGTCTAAAAGATCATAATGCCTTAAGTTATAATTCGGCGCTTAGAAGAACTGCAGCTTACACTACAGACAGGAGTGTACTTTTTGATTTTATTACTTCGGCAGAGTTCAACCAGAACAAGATAGCCAAACAGATAAAAGACCAGGAAGAAAATTTAAAAAATATAGTGGTTTACGAAGCCCAGGAGATTTTCGGCAAAAGAAGCATCGCCATAGACGAAGCCATTAAGATGAAAAAATCGGAATCGGAGCGGGTGATGGATCCCGGCCTTTTCCAGGAAACAGGCTCTAAGAAGGAAGATGAAGAAGAAAAGGAAACTTCAGCCGAGGAGCAGCTTGGAATTGGAGATCCGTTGGAATTTAATTCATCTGAGTCACACTCGTTTTCAGAATGGTTAAAACTCACTTCAGCAAAACCAGTAAGGGAATTGGAAAAGCCTTCAGAAGAAATCACCAGAAAATTTGAACTCATAGACGAATTCATTTCCAAAAGCCCAAAGATAAAACCGGGAAAAACCCCTAAGAAAAACAACCTTGCAGAACGCAGCATAACCTCCCCCGAAGCCCTGATGACTGAGACTTTGGCGAAAGTTTACCTGGAACAAAAAAACTACATTAAAGCTATACAGGCTTATAAAATTTTAATTTTGAAAAATCCCGAAAAAAGTGGTTTCTTTGCAGACCAAATTCGGGCAATAGAGAAATTACAAGAAAATAATAACACATAAGAATGAGTACATTCACTATTTTTTTAGCACTAATTATTATTGTAGCATTTTTACTGATAGTAGTAATTATGGTACAAAACCCTAAAGGTGGCGGTTTATCTTCTTCCTTTGGTGGCGGAGGTCAACAAGTTGGGGGCGTTCAAAAGACAGGCGACTTTTTAGATAAGAGTACCTGGACCCTGGCTACTTTATTATTGGTTTTGATCCTGCTTTCCAATATCACGATCATGGATGGAAGCGGAATTAGTGAATCACGTGTATTTGAAGGTGATGAAGAAATTGAAACAAATATCCCTGCGCCTATTCAGGCACCAGTTGATCCTGAAGCTGACAATAACTAGGGATTACCCATACATCTTAAAAAAATTAATGCCAGCTTATGACAAGCTGGCATTTTTTGTTTCTATATGTCAGTAATTATCCGATGGCACAATTTTAGAAACTCCAGTATTCACTTTAAAAGTTAATTAACCTTAAAAATAAAATTTATAAAAATGGGACTAAACATTAAACCGCTTTCAGACCGGGTACTTATCGAACCGGCAGCCGCCGAAACAAAAACCGCTTCGGGAATTTACATCCCTGAAACTGCCAAGGAAAAACCTCAGCGCGGAAAAGTTGTAGCCGTAGGTAAAGGCAACAAGGACCACGACATGACGGTAAAAGAAGGTGATATGGTTCTTTACGGAAAATACGCCGGTACCGAACTTAAACTGGAAGGTAAAGATTACCTTATTATGCGGGAAGATGATATACTTGCAATAGTATAAGACTTCACTTTTCCTTAAATAGGAATTTTTCAATAAAAACATTAATATTAATAGCATTCCGCCTTTACTGAAATAAATTCAGCACAGGCTGCGGAATTAACTAAATTAATTTAACTATGGCCAAAGATATAAAATATGACATCGAAGCCCGCAACGGGATCAAACGCGGTGTAGATGCATTGGCGAATGCCGTAAAAGTAACCCTTGGACCAAAGGGACGTAACGTAATAATCAGTAAATCATTTGGTGCGCCAACCGTAACCAAAGATGGTGTTACTGTAGCAAAAGAAATAGAGCTGGAAGACGCTCTGGAGAATATGGGTGCTCAAATGGTTAAGGAAGTAGCATCAAAAACCAACGACCTTGCTGGTGATGGTACTACTACCGCTACTGTTCTTGCGCAGGCTATCGTAAAAGAAGGCCTTAAGAACGTTGCTTCCGGTGCTAACCCAATGGATCTTAAACGCGGGATCGATAAAGCCGTTATAGCGCTAACCAAAGATCTTGAAAAACAAACCAAAGAAGTTGGAGACTCTTCTGAAAAAATAAAGCAGGTTGCTTCTATTTCTGCTAACAACGACGAGCACATCGGGGAACTTATCGCCGAGGCCTTCGGAAAAGTTGGAAAAGAAGGGGTGATCACCGTAGAAGAAGCAAAAGGTACCGAAACTCATGTAGATGTAGTAGAAGGTATGCAGTTTGACCGTGGTTATCTTTCTCCCTACTTTGTTACCAACAGCGAGAAAATGACTGCCGATCTTGAAAATCCTTATATCCTTCTTTTTGACAAGAAGATATCTGCGATGAAAGATCTTTTACCTGTTCTAGAGCCGGTAGCCCAGTCAGGTAAGCCGCTTTTGATCATTGCAGAAGATGTAGACGGAGAAGCTCTTGCAACTCTGGTAGTGAACAAACTACGTGGTTCGCTTAAGATCGCTGCTGTTAAAGCTCCAGGTTTTGGAGACCGAAGAAAAGCGATGCTTGAAGATATCGCAATCTTAACCGGTGGTACAGTAATTTCTGAAGAAAGAGGATTCACTCTTGAAAATACCACTATCGATATGCTTGGTACTGCTGAAAAAGTAGCCATTGATAAAGATAACACCACTATCGTAAATGGAGCAGGAGACAATGCGGACATTGAAAACCGTGTGAACCAAATCAAGTCACAAATCGAGTCTACCACTTCAGATTACGATAAGGAAAAACTTCAGGAGCGTTTGGCTAAACTAGCCGGAGGTGTTGCCGTACTTTATGTAGGTGCTGCTTCAGAAGTAGAGATGAAAGAGAAGAAAGACCGTGTAGACGACGCCCTTCACGCCACCAGAGCGGCTGTAGAAGAAGGAATCGTTGCCGGAGGTGGTGTTGCCCTTGTACGCGCTCAGGCAGTACTAAACAGCCTGAAAGCTGAAAATGACGATGAGGCAACCGGAATTCAGATCGTGATACGCGCTGTAGAGTCTCCGCTTAGAACAATTGTTGAAAACGCAGGAGGCGAAGGTTCAGTAGTGATCAATAAAGTGCTGGAAGGCGATAAGAACTTTGGTTTTGATGCCAAAACCAACACTTTTGTAGATATGATGAAAGCCGGAATTATAGATCCTAAGAAAGTAACCAGAATAGCTCTTGAAAATGCTGCTTCAGTTGCCGGAATGATCCTAACTACCGAATGCGCCCTTACCGACATCCCAGAGGATGACAAAGGTGGCGGAGGTATGCCCGGCGGAATGGGCGGAGGTATGCCCGGAATGATGTAACAGGCTAAACCTGTAAGCAAATAATCAATCCCGCTTCTTTTAGAGGCGGGATTTTTTTGTCTTATATAAAAAGGAGCTTCCCACCTGGCACAGGTAAAAAGCTCCTTACAAATTAAAACTTAAAAAACTAAAGGTCAGAGGTAATCAACAAAAACTCAGACAATAACCTGCTCCTGTTTTAGAAGAGCTTCCAGTTTATTGGCTGCATCTAAACATTTGCTCACTTTAGGCACATCATTGCAATCCCGGGTATTCAAAGAATGGGATCCACACTGAAGCGCACTTAAATCCAGCTGCGCAAAGTTCTTATTAATGTCTAAACATTTCTCATACAGGCAATCCAGGGTTTTACAATCACCCACTTCAACCTGGTTCTTCAGAAGGTAACCCTTTAGAAAGTTCTCAATGGAGAATTGTGCATTCTTACAAACCGAATAGGTCACAAGATCCTCCTCTGGCTTAAAAAATTCGTCATTTGCATGACTTAATTTTTCCTGAGCCTCATCAAAAAAGTTGTTATTGGCTTTCATTTATATGGTTTTAAAATATTGATTCTTTCTAAAGGGCCATCTCCCAATTTCTATTACATATCTCTAAAGAGCTGAAGTTTCTCCCATTTGGTTTCCACTTCTTCCTGTGCCCGTTTTAAAAGTTCAGCACCCATTTCAGCGTCCTCCTTCACTACCCGGGTAAATCGGGTTTCTTTGTACATAAAGTCGCTTAAAGGAGCTGCCGGAGCTTTTGAATCCAGTTTAAACCTCTTGCCTTTTGGCTTGGCAGGGTTAAACCTGAACAATGGCCAGTAACCGGTTTCAACCGCTTTTTCCTGTTGAGTAACTCCGTGTTTCAGTTCATAACCGTGTTCTCCACAATGTGAGTACGCGATAATGATAGAAGGACCGGGATAAGCTGCTGCCTCTTCAATGGCTTTAAGAGTCTGAAGGTCTTTTGCTCCAATAGCAACCTGTGCTACATACACATTTTGATAGGATACCGCTTGCAAGGCCAGGTTCTTCTTAGAAGATTTTTTACCTGATACCGCGAACTTGGCGCTTGCTCCCAGAGGAGTAGCTTTAGACATTTGTCCTCCGGTATTCGAGTAAACCTCAGTATCCATAACCAGGATATTGATATCTTCACCTGAAGCCAGTACATGGTCTACTCCACCGTATCCAATATCATAGGCCCAGCCATCGCCACCTAGTATCCATACCGCTTTTTTGCGCAGGTATTGGGTAAGCTGGTTCAGTTTTCGGGCTTCATCGGTATCGATAGTCTCCAGAATAGCTTTAAGTTCGGCTATATGAGCGTGTTTCTGTTTCTTCTGAGTTTCATCCTCTTCAGAATTATTCAGAATAGATGCAACAAGCTCTTTTCCTATTACCGGTTCCAGTTCTTTAAGTAGATCTACAGCGATTTCCTGTTTTTTGGACAGGGCCAGCTTCATACCTAAACCAAATTCGGCATTATCTTCAAAAAGGGAGTTAGCCCAAGCCGGTCCTCTTCCAAACTCGTTGGTTTTATAAGGAGTTGTAGGCAGGTTACCTCCATAAATTGAGGAACATCCTGTGGCATTTGCTATCAAAATACTATCCCCATATAATTGAGTAAGCATTTTAATATATGGGGTTTCCCCACATCCGGAACAGGCTCCTGAGAACTCAAACAGTGGCTCAAGAAATTGTGAGCCTTTAAGGTTTGTGATCTGGAGATCTGAACGTTCGTAATAAGGTAAGTCTGTGAAGTAATCCCAGTTCTGATTCTGTTCAGCAGCAACATCGAGTTTGCTATGCATATTGATGGCCTTGAAGTTCTCGATCTCCTTGCTTTCAGCAGGACAAACTGCAACACAAAGGTCACAGCCAGTACAATCTTCAGGAGAAACCTGAAGGATATAGGATTCAGCATTGCTATCAAAAGGACGACCTTTGGCAGGAACTGCTTTAAAGGTGCCCGGAGCATTGGCCAGTTGCTCGTTAGAGACAACTTTAGACCTTATGGCGGCGTGCGGACAGATAGCCACACATTTATTACACTGGGTACAAAGATCTTCCCCGTCCCAAACAGGAACGAAATCAGCGATCCCGCGTTTTTCAAATTGGGTGGTACCGGTTGGGAAGGTTCCGTCTACCGGGAAAGCACTCACCGGCAATCCATCTCCCTCACCTGCCAGGATCTTACCGAGAACCTCTTTCACAAAAGGATCGGCATCTCCGGTCATCATTGGTTTTAGTCCATGAGTACTGGTGATTTGTTTTGGATAATCTACTTTCTGAAGATTCGCGAGAGAGCTGTCTACGGCGTCAAAATTCATCTTCACGATCTTATCTCCTTTATGAGAGTAAGATTTTACGATAGCATCCTTGATCTTCTGAATAGCTTCATCTTTAGGTACTACGCCGGAAATCGCGAAGAAACAGGTTTGCAACACCGTATTGGTCCTTTTCCCCAGTTTTGCTTCCTGGGCCACTTTAGTAGCATCTATTACGTAGAACTCAAGTTCATTTTCCACGATCTCCTCCTGCATTCTTTGAGGAAGTTTATCCCAGATCTCTTCATTAGAGAAAGGTGCGTTAAGAAGGAAAGTTCCTCCTTTTTTTACCTTTTTCAGAATGTCATATTTTTCAATGAAATTAAACTGATGACAAGCAATAAAATCGGCGGTATTTATAAGGTAACTGGAAAAGATAGGTTCCGGACCAAAACGAAGGTGGGAGACAGTTTGTGCACCTGCCTTTTTAGAGTCGTAAACAAAATAGCCCTGTACATAGTTATCGGTAGTTTCCCCGATGATCTTAATGGAGTTTTTGTTTGCTCCCACAGTACCATCAGAACCTAAACCATAGAACATACAGTTGAAGGTCGCTTTTTTGGTTTTGAAAACCGGGTTATAAAGCAGACTCTTAAAGCTCAGGTCATCATTAATACCGATAGTAAAGTGGTTCTTTGGCTCGGCTTTGAACATTTCATCAAAAACACCTTTTACCATCGCAGGATTGAATTCTTTAGAAGATAATCCATAGCGACCACCAATAATCTGGGGCATTGCCCGATCGCTTTCAACAAAAGCAGTGATCACATCAAGATATAAAGGCTCCCCGGTACTTCCCGGTTCTTTGGTCCTGTCTAAAACAGCGATCTTTTTAACGCTGGATGGAATTTTGTCCATAAAATCCTTCATAGAGAAAGGCCTGTAAAGTCGGATGAACAAAGCACCAACTTTCTCATCATCATTGAGCAGGGTCTCCACGGTTTCCTTCACCGCACCTTCCCCGGAGCCCATAATAATAATAAGTCTTTCAGCTTCTGGATGGCCTACATAGTCATAAAGGTTATATCGACGACCGGTATGAGCGTAAAATTCGTCCATTACATCCTGAACGATGCCCGGTACTTTTTCATAATGCAAATTGGAAGCTTCTCTGGCCTGGAAGAAAACATCAGGGTTTTGAGAAGTACCTCTAATCACCGGGCTATCGGGATCAAGAGACCGGTTTTTATGGTCCATAATCTTATCTTCCGGCATCATTTTCTTAATGATATCGTCGGTGATCCCATCAATTTTTGAAATTTCGTGAGAGGTCCTAAACCCATCAAAAATATTCATAAACGGAACACGGCTACGCAAAGTAGCCACCTGGGAGATAAGCGCAAAATCCATCGCTTCCTGAACAGAGCCACCAAAGAGCATAGAAAAGCCCGTTTGCCGGGCTGCCATAACATCGGAATGATCTCCAAAAATTGAAAGCGCGTGGGTAGCTATCGTCCTGGCTGCCACGTGAATTACCGTAGGTAGTAATTCCCCGGCTATTTTATACATATTAGGAATCATAAGTAACAGTCCCTGCGAGGCAGTAAAGGTGGTAGTAAGCGCACCAGCCTGCAAAGAGCCATGTACGGTACCTGCGGCACCTCCTTCACTTTGCATCTCCACAATGCGCGGGATGTTATTCCAGATATTCTTTTGGCCCTTTGAACTGAAAACATCAACGTGCTCCCCCATAGGCGAAGCGGGGGTAATAGGATAAATAGCACAGACTTCATTTGTTTTATGCGCCACTCTTGCAACCGCCTCATTGGCATCACAAATGAGTTTGGGAAATTTTTCGATCATTTTTTACATCTTTTTTAAAAATTTATGCTCCGTGCAGCCATTCCTTTTTCTCCAGTAACTGTGCTTCAGTTTCTTCATGATTAGGATCCGGCAGACAAGCGTCTACAGGACAAACCGAAGCACACTGAGGTTCATCGTGGAAGCCTTGACACTCGGTACATTTATCTGAAACGATAAAGTAGAATTCATCAGAGATCGGTTCTTTTTCTTCATCGGCGTCTACCTCTACTCCACCTGGCGTAGTTACGGTTCCGCTTAAAGAAGTTTCATCGGAATAAGACCATTCCTGATCGGGTTCATAAATTGCGTTGTTTGGACATTCTGAAATGCAGGCATCACAGTTGATGCAGTCCTCTGTTATAAAAAGTGCCATAGATATTTATATTTTGTTAAACTATTCTATAAAGTTATAGAGCATCATCTTCTCAAATTATGACAATCATCATATTTTTAAACAATTGAAAATCAGAAATGAAATACCGGTTTTATGATGTGAATCATATTTAAAAGGCAAGGGTAAATTTAAATTTGGTAAAGATCATCTACTATCAGTAAGTGACCTGATAGTTAAAAAATACTAGGTTTATGATTACACTTGAAAAGAATCCCAATGCTGAAACCCTGGATGCTGTTGTTATTCGATTTGTAGGCGATTCAGGTGACGGGATGCAGTTAACCGGCACCCAGTTTTCTGACACCTCGGCCATGTTCGGTAATGATGTGGCTACTTTTCCTAATTATCCTTCTGAAATAAGGGCTCCCCAAGGGAGTTTATACGGAGTTTCAGGGTTCCAGGTTCATATTGGGAGTGTAGAGGTTAGCACCCCGGGTGATAACTTAGATCTGCTGGTGGCGATGAACCCCGCAGGTTTAAAGACCAATTTGTACGCGGTAAAACCGGGTAATACTATAATAATAGACAGCGATTCCTTTACCAAGAAAAATCTTGAAAAGGCACAATATGATTCCAATCCCCTGGAAGACGGAAGTCTTGAGAACTACAGGGTGGTTCAGGTGCCAATGACCTCTTTAACCAAAGAGGCTTTAAAAGATGTTGAAGGTTTGGATAACAAAAGCATAACCAGAAGCAAGAATATGTTTGCCCTGGGAATGGTATATTGGTTGTATGACCGGAATCCGGAGCATACTATTGAATTTTTTCAGAAAAAATTCAAAACCAAACCTCACCTGATAGAAGCAAACACCAAAGTATTGAATGCCGGCTTCTTTTATGCTGAAACCATTGAATTAATTCCTAATTCCTATAGTATCTCTCCCGCAAAAATGAAGGAAGGAACCTACAGGATCATTATGGGGAATACGGCTACCGCCTGGGGTTTCCTGGCCGCAGCCGAAAAATCGGGCAGAGAGTTATTTTTAGGCTCCTACCCTATCACTCCGGCGACAGATATTTTACACGAGCTGGTGAAACACAAGCATTTTGGTGTAAAAGCTTTTCAGGCCGAAGATGAGATAGCAGGAATAAGCTCGGCTATAGGCGCTTCCTTTGCCGGCGATCTTGCCATCACCACAACCTCAGGACCGGGACTTGCCTTAAAAGGAGAAGCTCTGGGATTGGCAGTAATGATAGAATTACCCTTGGTTGTAGTGAATGTTCAGCGTGGTGGGCCTTCAACCGGCTTACCAACAAAAACCGAACAATCTGACCTTATGCAGGCAATGTACGGTCGAAACGGCGAAAGTCCAGTGATCGTAATCGCCGCGAGTACCCCGGCCAACTGTTTCAATTTCGCTTATGAAGCCTCCAGACTTGCCCTTGAGCATATGACTCCCGTGGTATTGCTCACCGATGGATATATCGCAAACGGTTCAGCTCCCTGGAAGATAAAAAGTCTTGAGGAAATGCCGGAGATCAGAAACAACCTGGTTAATGAGGTTAAGGAAAACTGGCATCCGTACGACAGGAATGAAGACACCCTGGCAAGAAACTGGGCTATTCCAGGAACTCCAGGGCTGGAACACCGCGTTGGCGGACTTGAAAAAGACCGCATTACGGGCGATGTATCTCACGTTCCGGAGAACCACGAAATCATGACCTATACCCGGGCCGAGAAAGTAAAAAGAGTGGAGAATTATATACCCGAGATTCAGCCTGAGTTTGCCCAGGAAGGAGACCTACTGGTAATAGGATGGGGCGGGACTTACGGCTCGCTTCATTCGGCAGTTAAGCAAATCGTGGAAGAAGAAGGTTATAAAAACATTGGTTTTGCTCATTTCAATTATATCAATCCACTTCCAAAAAATACGGGAGAGCTTTTAAGCAGGTTTAAGAAAATACTTGTTTGTGAGTTGAACAATGGGCAATTTGTAAATGTACTCAGAATGAACTTTGAAGAACAAAAATTCCATCAGTTCAATAAAATTCAGGGCTTGCCTTTCGCCAATAGCGAACTCATCGAAAAATTCAAACAAATAGCAAAGTAATCATGGAAACAACTGTAAAAAAATATACTTACAAAGATTTTGCAAATGACCAGGAAGTAAGATGGTGTCCGGGCTGTGATGACTATGTTATTTTACGTTCGGTACAGAAAGCACTGCCTGAGACAGGAGTTAAAAAAGAAGATGTAGTCTTTATCTCAGGGATTGGCTGTTCTTCCCGTTTCCCTTATTATATGGGAACTTATGGAATGCACGGCATTCACGGTAGAGCTCCCGCCATCGCCTCAGGAGTGAAACTCGCAAATCCAGATCTAAGTGTTTGGGTAATTACCGGAGACGGAGACAGTATGGCTATTGGAGGAAACCATTTCATACACGTATTAAGACGAAATATCGACCTAAATATCATCCTGTTTAACAACGAGATCTACGGACTTACTAAAGGACAGTTCTCGCCAACCTCCCTGGTAGGACAAAAAACCAAATCCTCACCTTATGGGAACACCCAGCCACCGTTTCAACCCGGTGAACTGGCTATAGGCGCAAAAGCAAGATTTTTCGCAAGAATAGGAGGAAATGCTCCTAAGGAAATGACCGACATCTTTATTGAAGCTCAGAAATTCAAAGGCACGTCTTTAGTAGAAGTGCTTCAAAACTGTGTGATCTTCAATGATGGTTGTTATGTAAAGTATACTGATAAGAAAGTGCGCGAAGACAAACAACTTTTTGTTGAGCATGGAAAACCTATGATCTTCGGAAAAAACAAAGATCAAGGACTGATACTAAACGGACTTAAACTGGAAACAGTCACCATAGGTGAGAACGGAGTTACAGAGGAGGATATTCTTATTCACGACGCGAAAACCGAAGATCCTACTATGCACCAGATGCTGGTAAGGCTGGAGGATCCATTAGTGACAGGAATTATAAGAAGTTTTCAGGATGTCACGCTGGAGGAAAGAGAAGACGCGTTAACCGCACAGATAAAAGCTAAATCTGAATTCAGGAAAACCGACGATCTTTTCTTCTCTGGAGAAACTTATCAGGTAAATTGAAACATACCTGATCTGCATCAGTTTTTAAGCCCTTAAAAACTGTTAATTTTATTAACATATTAAGAACTACATTATGGGTTCAGAAGCACTGATAGTATTCTTTCTCGCCGGCGTTATCCTGGTCGCCGGCGCGAATTTTATCTCAAATTTAATATCACACAAATCAGATAATCCGCAGAAAAGAGAACCTTATGAAAGTGGGATGCCTACCATAGGTCCTACCTGGGTTCAGTTTAAGGTCGGGTTTTATCTATTCGCAATCCTATTCTTAATCTTCGATGTAGAAATAGCTTTTCTGGTTCCCTGGGCCGTAGTGTATCAGGAAGTAGGAACCGTGGCTTTGGTGGAGATCATCATATTTCTGTCTATTCTGGGATTAGGTTTGGCATATGCGTGGAAAAAAGGAGCATTAAAATGGAAGTAGAAAATCAAAAAGTACCGAAAGACTTTCCAGGCCAGGTTTTACCTGCCGGGAATGGTGCGAATATCATTATAACCTCTTTGGATAAGGTCATTAACTGGGGGCGATCCAATTCGTTGTGGTCGCTGTACTTCGGGACAAGTTGCTGCGCCATAGAGATGATGCAAACCGGAGCTGCCCGACACGATTATTCAAGATTTGGTTTTGAGGTAGCCAGACCTTCCCCAAGGCAGGCCGACCTGATCATCATTGCCGGAACAATCGTAAATAAGATGGCTCCGGTACTACGCCGGCTTTACGACCAGATGGCCGAACCGAAATACGTGATCGCCATGGGTGCCTGTGCGATCTCAGGTGGTCCATTCTTTTATAATTCCTATTCGGTAGTAAAAGGTGCAGATCACGTGATTCCTGTAGATGTTTATGTTCCCGGATGCCCTCCGCGACCGGAAGCTTTACTTGACGGGATGCTCAAGCTCCAGGATAAAATTCGTACGGAGAGCATAAAAAACAGAAAAAATCCTGTGGAAGGTTTTGATGAAGGACTTTAAAGAAGCTAGTTATGACAAATCAAGAATTACAGGAATTGATCACCACCTGGTTTTCCGGCCCTGAAAGCGTCCACCTGGAATTTACCGAAGAAGGTTCCCAGTTTCTGAATCTTAGCATAGATCCCGAATATCTGCACGAACTAATGTCCTGGTTGAAGACAAATAATAAAACCAGTTTCGATTACCTTTTTTGCCTTACCGGGGTAGACTGGGGAAAAGAACTTGGGGTTGTCTACCATCTGGAATCTACTAAACACCGTCATATTCTGGTGGTGAAAGTACAAACTTCAGACAGAGAAAATCCGGTTTTCGATTCAGTTCAGGATATATGGCCAACCGCCAACTTTCACGAAAGAGAGGTTTTTGATCTCTTCGGAATAAAATTTAAAGGACATCCCAATTTAAAACGTCTGTTTTTATCGGAAGACTGGGAAGGCTTTCCGCTTAGGAAAGATTACGTAGATGAGGTAAATATGGTTGTTAAATAAAGAAATATGGAAACTGCTACTATAAATAACAACTTTAAATCTGAGGAATACTTCATCAATATGGGACCTCAGCACCCTGCAACTCACGGGGTTTTGCGTCTTCTTCTCACCATAGATGGAGAAATTATAAAAAAGGTGGAACCAGACCTGGGATATATTCACCGTTCTATAGAAAAAATGTGTGAACGCGACAGCTATCAGCAGATCGTACACCTTACCGACAGGATGGATTATCTATCCTCCCACATTAATAATGAAGCTGTTTGTCTCGCCGTTGAGAATGCCCTGGAGATTGAAGTACCTGAGCGGGTAAAAGTAATAAGGACCATTATAGACGAATTAACCAGAATTTCTTCCCACACGCTTTGGTGGGGTGTAATGGGAATGGATGTGGGGGCTCTTACCTCCTATTTCTATGGCTTCCGTGACCGGGAATTGATAAATGATATTTTTGAGGAAACCTGCGGGGCCAGGTTAACCATGAATTATAATATTCCGGGTGGTCTGATGCAGGACATCCATCCTAATTTTATTAAAAGGGTAAAAGAATTCATCGCTCATTTCAAGACCAAATTACCTGAATACGATAAGCTGCTAACCGGGAACATCATTTTTCAGAAGAGAACTAAAGGGGTAGGCGTTTTAAGCAAAGAAGATGCTATCGCTTATGGAGCTTCCGGCCCTGTGGCAAGAGGCTCGGGTTATTCCTGCGATGTGAGGAAATATCATCCCTATAGTGCTCTGGATAAAGTCACTTTCAACGAAGCCTTGCATACTGAAGGTGATTCTTATGCCCGGTATCTCGTAAGAATTCAGGAAATGTGGGAATCAATTTCCATCATAGAACAGCTCATTGATAATATTCCGGAAGGAGACTTCAAGGTTGCCACCAAGGCGGTAATCAAGCTTCCGAAGGGAGAATACTATCAAAAAGTAGAAACTGCAAGAGGTGAACTGGGAGTTTATATAATAAGTACCGGTGGAAAAAATCCGCACAGGATGAAATTCCGTTCTCCGGGGCTTTCAAATCTTTCCCTGTTAAACCATATAACTGTGGGCGGAAAAATTGGAGATCTGGTTGCCACGATGGCCACCATAGATATTGTTGTACCAGATATTGATCGTTAAAACTGAAACAATGTATAATTCCCTTATCATAACAAACAATATTCACAGCTGGGTTGTAAGTTGGATGCCGGCAGCGGTAACAGGTATTACCGAAATGATAATGATCGCCCTGGCCTACCTGACGCTTTTTGCTGTTTTGGGCTTATTTTTGGTTTTAATGGAAAGAAAGGTAGCTGCCTGGTTCCAGTTAAGGATTGGCCCAAACAGGGTTGGTTTCTTCGGTATGTTCCAGACCATTGCCGATGCTCTTAAACTCTTATCTAAAGAGCTCACCGGCACAGATAAAGCAGATAAATTCCTATATAATTTAGCGCCTTATTTTCTTATTATTTCCTCCCTGATGGCCCTGGCCGTTTTTCCATTTTCCCAGAATCTGCAGGCCTTCGATATAAATATTGGGATCTTTTTCCTTATTGCTATTTCCTCTATTGGAGTTATCGGGATATTACTGGGCGGCTGGAGCAGCAACAACAAATTCGCATTAATTGGTGCAATGCGTAGCGGAGTTCAAACTATTAGTTATGAGCTTTCAGTAGGACTTTCTTTACTTACTATGATCCTGCTTACCGGTAGCCTGCAACTTTCAGAAATAATCGAAGTACAAAAAAGCGGGTGGTTGATCGTTCAGGGGCATATTCCCGCAGTGATTGCCTTTATGATCTATATGATTGCGGGAACCGCAGAAACCAACCGGGCACCCTTTGACATGGTAGAAGCCGAATCGGAACTAGGAGCAGGTTTCCACACCGAGTACTCCGGGATGAAATTCGCTTATTTCTTTTTAGCTGAATTCATCAATATGTTCATCATAGCGGCTATTGGAACCACAGTATTCTTCGGGGGCTGGTTGTCCCCATTTGGAATAACAGAATCTATTCCATGGCTTGGGGTATTCTGGTTCTTCCTTAAAGCTTTTGCCCTGGTGTTCTTAATGATGTGGTTCAGATGGACCTTCCCAAGGCTTAGAGTAGACCAACTCCTCACCCTGGAATGGAAATATCTATTGCCTATCAACCTGTTTAACATCGTGTTAATGGCAATAATAGTATGGCTTAATTTCACAATTCAATTTTAGAAATTATGAGTTATTTTTCAGACATATACCACGGAATACGAACCCTGCTAACCGGAATGGGCGTAACAGGAAAGTATTTCCTGCACTCCAGGAAAGGAGCAATCACCCAACAATATCCGGATAATCGTGACACGCTGAAAATGTTTGAACGTTTTCGTGGAGAGGTGGTAATGCCTCACGATGAAAATAATGAACACAGCTGCACCGGTTGCCAGAAGTGTGAGATCGCCTGCCCTAACGGCAGTATAGAAATAATCTGGGACCGCCAGGTAGATCCTGAAACCGGGAAAAAGAAAAAATTGATAGATAAGCATATTTATCACCTGGGAATGTGCACTCAATGCGGGTTATGCATTGATGCCTGCCCTTCAGACGCAATAAAATGGGCGCAGAATTTCGAAAATGCGGTTTACGACAGGAGTCAGCTTACCAGAGTTTTAAACAGACCCGGTTCTAAAGTAAGAGCCGGCGTAGAAGAATAAAGATATGGAAAAGTATATTTTTTATGTTTTAGCCTTAATAATGATAGTCTCTGCCATAGCCTCGGTGAGCAGCCGAAAGATGTTGCGCTCGGTGGTCTATCTGCTTTTTGTCTTAATAGGTATAGCCGGAATTTATTTTATGGCAGACTATAACTTTTTAGCTGCCATACAACTTACCGTTTATGCGGGAGGGATCATTGTTTTGATCATTTTTTCGGTTTTGCTGGTGCACCATATCGATATGGAACTGGAAGTAGCTAAAAAATCCAAACGAATTATCACGGCATTAGCCTCTTTAATTGGTTTAGGCGTTTTTCTAACCACAATTTATTCGCATCCATTTGTTGAAACCACTACTGCCGTAACCACTACCACTGCAGATATAGGATTTGCTCTTTTAAGCACTGAAGCAGGTGGCTTTATTCTGCCTTTTGAAGTGATAAGTATTCTCCTGCTGGCAGTAATGATAGGAGCTATTGTGATCGCCAAGGGAGAAGACGATACTGAAGAGGAACCAAAAGAAACTCCTGTAGTAAAACAAGAAGAACCTGTTGAAAAGAAGGAAGAACTTCTGGAAAACGAGGTAACTGTTTAATTGAATTAAAAAATAAGGACCATGATACCCGGCATTAGCATAACAGAAATTCTCACGCTCACCTCTATCCTGTTCTTCATTGGGATTTATGGATTCATTACACGAACCAATCTAATCTCAATGTTGATCTCGGTAGAGATCATCCTGAATTCTACGGTGATAAATTTTGTGATTATCAACAAATATCTCTATCCCGAACTTTTACAGGGAGTGGTGTATTCATTATTTATAATTGCTGTGGCAGCTGCAGAAACCGCCCTGGCCGTGGCAATAATTATCAACCTCTACAAGCAAATAAGCTCTGTGGATGTAAAAGAAACTGAAACCCTGAAGTATTAAAAGACGGAAGCTATGAACATAAGTTATCTCTTTTTAATCCCAATAATTCCCCTGGTTGTCTTTTTAGTACTGGGAATCTTCAACAAAAAGATCAAACCGGCAGTTTCGGGATGGATTGGTGTTGCCGGACTCGCCACCTCTACTATACTTTCATTTTATGCCGCCTTTCAGTACTTCTTTGTAACAGGAAAATTAGACGGTGCCTATCAGACCTTTACTAAAAAAACGGTCTGGCTGAACTTTACAGATACTCTGCATATCGATCTCGGGATCCTAATTGATCCTATTTCCATAATGATGCTCATCGTGGTTTCTACCATCTCGCTGATGGTGCACATCTACAGTCGCGGATATATGAAAGAGGACCCGGGATACACCAAATTCTTTGCTTTTCTTTCGCTTTTCACCTTTTCTATGTACGGTTTGGTGTTGGCTACCAATTTATTCCAGATCTATATTTTCTGGGAATTGGTAGGGGTATCCTCTTTTCTTTTAATCGGATATTATTATACGAAGAACTCGGCTGTTGCGGCGGCTAAAAAAGCTTTTATCGTAACCAGATTTGCTGATTTTGGTTTCCTTATCGGAATCCTGATCATCGGTTTCTATACCGGCACCTGGGACTTTGAAACTCTAAATAATCCTGAAGGCGCTGCAATTGCGAACTGGGCCTCTACCTCATTTATGGGCTTATCGGTATTAACCTGGGCCTTGATCCTCATCTTTATCGGAGGTGCGGGAAAATCGGCTATGTTCCCTTTACACATCTGGCTTCCCGATGCAATGGAAGGACCAACACCGGTTTCGGCTTTAATACACGCGGCCACTATGGTGGTTGCAGGGGTTTACCTCGTTGCACGTCTTTTCCCGATGTATTATTTCGTCGAAGAAGGTTTCGTCTTAAATATTGTTGCCTATGTTGGCGCATTTTCCTCCCTTTTTGCTGCGATCATAGCGATCACGCAAACCGATATCAAAAGGGTGCTGGCCTTTTCTACCATGTCTCAGATCGGGTATATGATGATGGCCCTTGGAGTTTCAGGTTATGATGGTCACGAAGGCGTAGGTTATATGGCCTCGATGTTCCACCTTTTTACACACGCCATGTTCAAGGCTCTTTTATTCCTTGGCGCAGGTTCGGTGATTCACGCGGTACACAGCAATTATTTAAAAGATATGGGTGGCTTGAGAAAGCATATGCCAATTACCAATATCACCTTCCTCATCGCTGCATTGGCTATCGCAGGAGTTCCGCCTCTGGCAGGTTTCTGGAGTAAGGATGAGATACTTGTGGCTGCTTTTGAAAACAGTCAATTTCTTTATTCTATAGGAATTCTGGTAGCAGGATTAACCGCTTTCTATATGTTCAGACTTTACTTCGGAATATTCTGGGGGAAAGAGACCAATTATGCTCATAAACCGAAGGAATCTCCCCGTTCTATGACTATTCCGTTGGTTATCTTGGCGATTTTTAGCATTGTGGTTGGGTTTATTCCTTTCAGTGAATACGTAACTGCCGACAAGCTGGGATTTGTTGCTCACCTAAACTATCCACTGGCGGCAACTGCGGTCCTTATAGGGCTGATAGGTATTATTTTCGCCTGGATCTTCTATAAAAAAGAAAACGACCTGGCCGAAAGGTTTGCCAATGCTTTCGGAATATTTTACCGTTGGACCAGCAACAAATTCTATTTCGACGAACTCTATCTTTTCATAACCCGTAAACTGATCTTTAAAAGGATTTCGGCACCAATCGCCTATTTCGATAAGAAATTTGTGGACGGAACTATGGAAGGTATCGGTAACAAAACTTTGGTTGTTGCCAATAAAATTAAAGGAATACAGTCTGGAAAAGTTCAGGATTATGCCTTCGGCTTTATAAGCGGAGTGGTGGTTCTGGCAATCGTTTTCATTTACCTATGGACTAATTAATTGATCATTATGGACATTTTATCACTCTTTGTTGTTCTTCCGGTACTAGTAATCATCGCTTTGGTTTTCACGAAAGGATTAAAGCAGGCCCGGCAAATAGCTATGGTAGGCAGTATTATTCAGTTGGGGATGGCGATAAATCTGCTCTTTGCCTACCTGAAGGAACAAAGTATAAACGACAGCATATTCGTCTTCACCAGGGATATCGTTTGGTTTGAAGAATTCAACATCCATTATAATATTGGGGTAGACGGGATCTCGGTTGCCCTAATCCTTTTAACCTCTATAATCGTACTGGCCGGGGTTTTCATTTCCTGGAAAACCTACGATCTTCCTAAAGAATTTTTTGTTTCATTACTGGTATTGGCGACAGGGGTCTACGGGTTCTTTATTTCCATTGATCTGTTCACTATGTTCCTCTTTTATGAGATCGCGGTAATCCCTATGTATCTCCTCATTGGAATCTGGGGTTCGGGTCCTAAGGAATATTCAGCAATGAAATTAACCCTGATGTTAATGGGAGCTTCTGCCCTGTTACTGGTGGGAATTCTGGGTATCTATCTCAACTCAAATGCAGATGGCGGGCCACTAACTTTTAGTATTCTGGAGATCGCACAGGTAAATATCCCTTTTGAAGCTCAAAAATTATTCTTCCCATTAATCTTTATAGGTTTTGCCGTGCTGGGAGCATTATTCCCGTTTCACACCTGGTCTCCCGATGGTCATGCCTCGGCCCCTACCGCAGTCTCTATGCTGCACGCAGGGGTTCTAATGAAATTAGGGGGCTACGGAGTTTTCAGAGTTGCGATGTTCCTTCTTCCTGAAGGCGCTATGGAATGGTCCTGGTTCTTCATCATCTTATCGGCGACTGGGGTGATCTACGGAGCTTTTGCCGCAATAAGACAAACCGATCTAAAATATATCAACGCTTACGCTTCGGTTAGTCACCTGGGACTGGTGTTATTTGCCTTATTAATGTTGAATAAAACCGCCTGGAACGGAGCGATATTACAATCATTATCCCACGGCTTTATGACAGCGCTTTTCTTCGCCTTAATCGGGATGATCTATACCAGAACTAATACGCGGGATATTACCAAGTTGGGAGGACTTTTAAAAGTAATCCCATTTATTTCGGTAATATATGTTATCGCAGGCCTGGCTTACCTGGGCTTGCCGGGCTTCAGCGGATTTGTAGCCGAAATGAACATTTTTGTAGGAGCATTTCAGAATGAAGATATGTTCCACAGGGTGGTCACCATAATATCGGTTTCATCAATCGTAGTTACCGCAGTATACATCTTACGAGTAGTAGGAATAATACTGATGGGGCCTGTGAAGAATGAAAGCTACTTAAGCCTTCCACAAGCTACCTGGTATGAGACAACCGGGGTGCTTTTACTGCTTCTTCCAATAGTAGGAATTGGGGTAGCGCCGTTGTGGCTAAGCGATATGATATTAAAAAGTTTACAACCCTTTTTGCAGGGAGTATTATAATTTAAACAAAGAACGAAAATGGAACTTAGTAGTTTTTTCCTGATGCGGCACGAGATGGTCCTCCTGGCAATAGCCCTGATCCTTATTATTGCTGAAATCCTTATTCCGAAGCAAAAAAAATCCAGTGCTGTTCATCTGGCTATATTTCTCTTCGGAATACATACTGCGCTGGGCTTTTTCCCACTGGAAGAAAGCAGTTTGTTCGGCGGGATGTTCAGAACCAACAGCCTGATTCACTTCTTCAAAAATGTATTGAATATCGGAGTATTTATCCTCCTGCTACAGTCAGCCGACTGGATTCAGGAAAAGATCGTAAAACTAAATCGCGGCACCGAATTTTTCATCCTGCTCTTCTTTTCTCTTCTGGGAATGTATTTTATGATCTCTGCCGGCGACTTCCTGATGTTCTATATAGGAATGGAACTTTCCACTATTCCGGTAGCCGCTCTGGCAGCTTTTGAATTGGTAAAAAGGACTTCCAGTGAAGCGGGTATAAAGCTTATTCTTTCGGCGGCCCTGGCTTCGGGAATTTCACTATTTGGGATCTCTTTGCTCTATGCAACTTCAGGATCCATATATTTTCACGACATTATTGAGGTAATAACCTCCAACAATTTAACTATCCTGGGGTTTGTGCTGTTTTTTGCAGGATTGGCTTTCAAGATTTCACTGGTGCCATTCCACTTCTGGACGGCCGATGTTTATGAAGGAGCCCCGATAAGTGTGGCTTCTTATCTTTCGGTTATTTCTAAAGGAGCAGCGGTTTTTATTTTAATGATTCTGATGTTTACTGTACTTAGACCTTTAATGGAGGTATGGGAAAATATGATCTACGTGGTGGCTTTAGCAACCATGTTTGTGGGTAATCTATTCGCCCTCCGCCAACAGAATATGAAGCGTTTCCTCGCCTTCTCCTCTATCGCGCAGGCCGGTTTTATTTTACTGGGCCTCATAACCGGAACTCAACTGGGAACAGCTTCCGTAGTATATTTTGTGATGATCTATATCTTTTCAAACCTGGCTGCCTTTGGGGTAGTTCAGGCAATTTCCTTAAAAACCGGTAAAGAAAACATAGATGATTATAATGGTTTGTACCGAACCAATCCTAAGTTGAGTCTTATCATGCTACTGGCTTTATTCTCCCTGGCGGGAATTCCTCCGGTGGCAGGTTTCTTCGGAAAATTCTTCCTGTACACAGCGGCGGCTAGCGAAGGTTATTACTTCCTGGTCTTCCTTGCAGTGGTAAACGTTACCATCTCCTTATATTACTATCTACTGGTAGTAAGAGCAATGTTCTTACGCACAAACGAAAACCCAATCCCATTTTTCAATAATAAGCTTTATATGAGATTAGGACTTGGAATTACGGTAATTGGTATCCTGGTATTAGGTGTTTACAGTCCGTTATATGATTATATTTATGAACTAAGCGCAGTTTTTAATCAATAAGTTATGGCACTAGAAGGAAAACATACATTTGGCAGTATTGGAGACACAAGGGTTAGCTTCGTGGAAAAGAAAATAGACGAAGAAAGAAAAGATTTCCTGAAAAAACTACTGGAACATAACGGCTTTGAAGTCATTGTTGAAGAAGAAAAACGAAAAACCGAAGAAGAGCCTCAACTCTACACCGTAGCCGTAACAGATATGGTTTTTAATCCCACTACCTATGTCTTTGAGCGCCGCCTAAAAACCTTTGACGGGCATAAGGTCACCCAGGATTACTGGAACCAGAAATCGGAAGATACTAATCCGCATTATTGGAAATAAACAACTTAATTGGTGACTCAAATAATTGCAAACCCATTAACACAAAAAACATGAAATTCTTAAATCTACTTTTATTCCTGGTGCTCTCATTAAACTGCGTAAATGCACAAAACTTAAAACCTTATGTGCTGGCATTGGAAACAACCGATAACATTTCAGAATTAAAAGATAAGTTATCCCTAAACCTACAACAAAATGGTATTGAGGTTGTAGGTCAATACCAGCCAGCAAATGATGCGAACCGATGGATCTATATTTTTACATCTCCCGAACTGAAATCTGCAGTAAAAGAGGTTGGTCAATTAACCGGATTTGCTGCAAGCCTGCGGGTAGCAATTACCCTTGAAAATGGAAAAACACTGGTGTCTTATACCAATCCTGTTTATTGGGGAAATGCTTATTTCAGAAACGACTTCCCAAAAGTTTCTTCTCATTATACAAAGCTTACCAGCAAACTGGAAAGTGCTATGGAAGCTACGGGATCTTTTAAAAATTTGCCCTTCGGTTCCGAAGAAGGTTTATCTGAAAAAGAGCTAAGAAAATATCATTATATGTTTGCCATGCCTTACTTTGACGATACCATTGAACTGGGAAGTTTTGACAGCTATCAAACAGCCACAAATAAAATTGAGACAGCTGCCAAAGAAAAGAATACCAATCTGGAAATGCTTTATAAAATTGAAATCCCAGGGAAAAACATGGCTCTTTATGGCTTTGGGATTAAGGGCGAAAAAGGAGAAGCTAAATTTCTTCCCATAATCGATATTGGTAAACCTAAACACACAGCTTTCCTTCCTTACGAGGTATTAGTTATCGGAAATGAAGTTCACATGCTGCATGGCAGATATAGAATAGCCATTGCCTTTCCCGATTTAACAATGGGAACTTTCAGCAAAATAATGTCGACCCCGGGAGATATTGAGGATTCATTAGAGCAATTGGTGAAATAGTAACCAAGTAAAGCGACAAAAGATTGAAAATAACCAATACCATCTATTCCCTTTGATTTGAGTATATAATTGTTTAAATCTAAATAAAGTGCTCAATTAATGGATCTCTTATCTGGTATCGACTAATATAAGTTATTAGAATAATGAGGTTGAATTTGTCGGGTTTAACCAGTTTTCCTGGAATGGATAATCTTATAATTTTCCTTAACCTTACAGGTAGTTCATTAAATTCCTATGAAGTATCCAGACTCCATGGCTATTTAAGTGAGCCCTCAAGAATTTCTATAAAGTATAGGAATAAAAAAAGCCTGTAACTTTTAGGGTTACAGGCTTTGAAATAAGTGCGCTTTTATTTAAGCGACTCGTATAATTTATCGGCTGCTTTATTTGAGGATGCAGGATTTTGGCCGGTAATCAAATTCCCGTCCTTGAGCACGTGAACTTCCCAGTCACCTGATTTGGAATAAATTCCTCCATTTTCTTTTAGCATATCTTCCACTAAAAATGGAACTACATTCGTCAACTTCACCGCTTCTTCTTCGGTATTTGTGAAGCCGGTTACTTTTTTTCCTTTAACTAAAGGTTCACCATTTTCATTTTTTACGTTTTTAAGAGCCGCAGGTGCATGACATACAAACGCGATTGGTTTCTTCTGCTTATTAAAAGACTCTATCAAAGCTATTGAAGTTTTATCTTCTGCAAGGTCCCAAAGTGGACCGTGACCTCCGGGATAGAATAGGGCGTCAAATTCTTCAGCCTTAATTGTTTCTAACTTTAACGTATTGTCGATCACTTTTTGAGATTCTGTATCCTTATAGAAACGCTTCGTATCTTCGGTTTGGGCATCAGGTCCTTCACTATTTGGGTCTATTGGTGCTTTACCTCCCTGAGGTGTAGCTACAGTGACATCTACTCCTTTTTCCAGTAAGTTATAATAAGGTGCTGCGAATTCTTCAATCCAAAACCCTGTTTTTTCTCCTGTGTCTCCCAATTTGTCATGAGAGGTTAAAACAAATAGTACTTTCATATCTTTTTATTTTTCTCGTTATTATTTTTTACTAGTGTATTTAATGTTTGTGCGCTTGTGGCAAAGCCAATGACGCTAAATATCAATAAGCCATTCTTACAATCTTCTCTGCATCTTCTGGTTTAAGGTTTTGATGTTCTCCAAGACCTTCCCAGCCGCGCTCTTTGAATCTTTTTGAGATTTCCTCGGCAGTACCTTCATAATCGTCAGTATATTGAGATAATTTGGTGTCTATACCCAGCTCGTTAAAGAAAGCTTCTGTTCTTTTTATCGCAGCGCTTGCTTTATACTCTGTGTTACCATCGGTAATATTCCAAACGCGTTCGGCATATTGTGCCAGTTTTTCCTTCTTCGATTCGAAATTATACTCATAATGACTAGGAGCGATCACCGCAAGGGTTCGAGCGTGGTCAATCCCATAAAGAGCGGTAAGCTCATGGCCCATAGCGTGTATTGCCCAGTCTGTTGGAACTCCTTTTTGGATCAACCCATTTAACGCCATGGTACAGCTCCACATAAAATTAGAGGCCGCCGTATAATCTGTAGGGTCTTCCAGTACTTTAGGTGCCACTTCTATAAGAGTTTGCATAATGCTTTCTGAAATTCTATCCTGAAGGTGAGCTCCAACAGGGTAGGTAAGGTATTGTTCCAGCACGTGTGTAAAGGCATCGGTAATTCCGTTCACCAATTGTCTCTGAGGTATTGAATGTACCACCTGAGGATCCAGTACCGAAAATTCAGGGAATAATCCGGCGCCACCCATTCCTAGTTTCTCTTTTGTTTTTTCTCTGGTGATTACTGCTCCAGAGTTCATTTCAGATCCTGTAGCTGGCAAGGTCAATACAGTTCCAAAAGGCATGCCTTTTAATGTAGGAATCTTATTTACGAGTATATCCCAGGGCTCATCTCCTTCGTAAAGCGCAGCAGAAGAAAGGAATTTTGTTCCATCTATTACAGAACCGCCTCCAACAGCCAGCAAATATGTGATATTTTCCTCTTTAATCACTTTTAGCGCTTTCATTAACACCGCGTATTCCGGATTTGCAGGAATACCACCAAACTCAACAACTTCATGGTTTGACAGTGCTGAACTCACCTGCTCATAAATTCCGTTATTTTTAATGCTTCCCCCACCGTAAAGCATAAGTACTTTGGCATCTTCGGGGATCTCGTTTTTAATGCTTTTAATCTGATCCTTTCCAAATATAACTTTGGTCGGGTTTTTAAATTCAAAATTCTTCATATGTAGATATTATTTCTTTTTAAATGGTCATATGTAATTCGCATATCCCTGCCTACCGGCAGGCAGGTTTTTTGGGGTTTGTATCGTATTCCCGTTATACTCATTTCATAACTATTTTTCTCCTTTTTTTATACTTTCACTACCATTTTCCCTTTGTTTTTTCCTTCGAAAAGATCCAAAAAGGCTTGTGGTATGTTTTCAAAACCTTCTCTAATAGTTTCTGTATGGGTTAATTTACCATCATTCAACCACTCAGCTAACTGTTTTACACCAGCGGGATGTTTATCTACATAATCAAAAATCACGAATCCCTGCATCAAAGAACTTTTCTTAATCAGGAATGGTTGTACGCTAATACTTTTTGGAAGTTCGGTATTGTTATATACAGAGATAGCTCCACAGTTAATGGTCCTTGAGAACTTATTGATATTAAAAAGAACCGCTTCAGATATTTCACCTCCAACATTGTCAAAATATACATCTACACCATCGGGACAGGCTTTTGCGATGGCTTCTGTTATATTTTCGGTGGTGTTGTAATTGATTCCTTCATCAAAACCGAATTTCGATTTTAGCATCGCTACTTTTTCATCGGTTCCGGCAATACCTACGACTCTTAGACCAAGGATTTTTCCTATTTGTCCTACAACGCTTCCAACGGCACCGGCGGCACCAGATACAAGAAGTGTTTCTCCTTCTTTCGGTTTTCCTATTTCTGTAAGTCCAAGATAGGCGGTAAGCCCGGTCATTCCCAGAATTCCAAGATAAGCTGAAAGCGGGGCCTTATCCGGATCTACCTTCATAAGTCCATTAGCTTTCGTTACCTGTGTTTCTTTCCATAATAAAGAGCCAGATACATGATCTCCTTTACTGAAGTTTTCAGCTTTAGATTCTATAACCTCGGCAATAATTCCCGACTCAATAGGTTTGCCAACTTCAAAAGGTGGAATGTAGGATGGTGCATCGCTCATTCTTCCTCTTAAATATGGATCTACAGAAACATATTCAGATCTTAGCAATACTTCACCTCCTTTTAGTTCGTGGACTTCTGTAGTGGTGAAATCAAAATCTTTCAACTCAGGTTTCCCTGTAGGTCTGTTCTTTAAATTAATTGTTCTTGTTGTATTCATCACTTTTTTTTCAATTATATTTTAATACTATTCCATGCCATCTCATAGGCTTCATTTACGTTCGTCGGTGTTATTTTGTAGAGTTCACGTTGTTGCATGTTCATTAAAAATGCAATAGGATAGATGCTGAAAGCATATAACATATAAGGAGAAACAGGTTTAATTATTCCTTGTTCTTTTCCTCGTTCCCAAAGATCTAGCAAGGGTTCAAGGTGTTTTAATCCTTCTTTTCTGCTTGGTTCATCTATAATGGGGGTGTTATCGCATTGAGACAGAAACATGGCTTCTTCAATTTCCTTTAATTTGAATTCAGCAATATTCTTCCAGATATTTTCAAAACCTTCTTCTACTGAAACTCCTTCTTTATAATCCTTGAAGGCGAATTTGCTGAAAGCAGCCTTTACTTCAATATATACCTGATTTACCAGGTCCTGTTTATTTTCAAAGTAGAGGTAGATAGTTCCCGCAGACACTTCTGCCATCTTAGCGATCTTAGACATTGGAGTTGCGTGAAAACCATTGTTATTAACAAGGCTTATGGTAGCTTTTACAAGGGCTTCCTTTTTTTTCTGGCTTTTCGAAACTCTGTTCATTTCCTTTATAATTATATTGCAAATATATAAATGAATGAACGTTCATTCATTTATAAAAACGGCATTTAAGTTTTATTTAACCCCGTTCCTTAAATCTTGCTAAAATTGAAGGCGATTCAAAATCTGTGAAATTAACTGGTATAAATACTGAAAGAGTAGGTTAAGTATTTGGTGTTAGTTTACGAACCTCTCTTTAAGTCTTTGTTCTTATGAACGGACTGCTTTTTCAATTGGAGTCTCTCCATCAAGAATTTCAAAAAACTGGTTTTGCTTTACATCATCTTCCAGTACTTCAACCAGAGTTTGAGCAACATTGGCTCTGGAGATGCTCCCTTGTTTTTCTAATTTTTCCTTTAGTTGAATTTTACCGGAACCCTCTTCATCTGTAAGTGCACCAGGTCTAACAATAGTATAATCTAAACCACTGTTGCGTAGATAATCATCAGCATTTCCTTTTGCTCTTAAATAATCTTCAAGCTCTTCACTTATGGTTGGGTTGTCTGCGCCCATAGAACTTAGCATAACAAACTTTTCAACTCCTGCTTTTTTAGCAGCTTCGGTGAACTTTTTTGCTCCTTCCTGATCTACTCCTATAACATTTTTACCTTTAGATCCTGCAGCAAAAATAACTTTGTCAGCATTTTTGACAGCACGACTTAAATCTTCCTCTAAATCGCCCAGTACAGCAGCCACATTTTCTTTTTCAAAATGGTCTTTCTGTTCCTGTTTTCTGACCATGGCAATGGGTTGATATTTTTCGGACATTTTTAATAAATCGATGATGATTCTTCCTGTTGTGCCGTTTGCCCCGGCAACTAATACATTTTTCTTTTTACTCATAATTATTTTCTTTTTTAGTAATAATATATAATCAATTGACCAATCCTTAGAATTTTTAGGATAAGCTTATGATTACTTTCCCCTGTGCTCTTCCAGTAGCTAAGTATTCATAGGCGTCGATCCCATCTTCAAAAGAATAAATAAGATCTACTATTGGCTTGATATCTCCATCTTCAACCATCGTTTTGATATCAGTCAACTGCTCTGCGTTAGGCTGCATCCAGGTATATTTATAAACCGCCGATTTCTCCTTGATCAGTTTTAATAATTGTTCGGGTAATTTATAATCTTTAATCCCCATTTTTTTAGCTGTTTCTTCGTCTGGTGGACCCATAATCGTAGTTACTTTTCCGCCGTCTTTAATAATTTCAAAAGCTTCGAAAGTATAATCATCTCCCAAAGTGTCAAAAACGATGTCTAAATTATTAGCAACCACTTTGTAATCTTCGGTTTTATAATCGATCACGCGATCAGCTCCTAAGGCTTTCACCCAATCTGCATTTTTGGAACTAGTGGTTGTATAAACGATAGCTCCTTTTGCTTTGGCATACTGAATGGCCAAACTACCGACGCCACCGGAGCCAGCATGAATAAGAATTCTATCATCTTCTTTTATCCCCGCTTTTTCTAAAGCCTGGATTGCTGTGAGTCCCGTCAATGGTAAGCCTGAAGCTTCTTCAAATGATATATTTGCCGGTTTTTTAGCGACTTTATCACTATTAATGGTCACAAACTCTGCTACAGTACCCATTTGTTCCTGAGGCACTCTGGAATATATTTCATCACCAATTTCAAAATTATTAACATCTGCGCCTTTATCAACAACCACCCCGCTCACGTCAAAACCAATTGTACTCGGTAGCTTTAAAGGCAGCATTTCTTTTAGATGTCCTTCCGCGATTTTATAATCAATGGGATTTAATGAAGCTGCTTTAACTTCAACTAAAACATCATTTGGCTTTACCGAGGGCTTTTCGATCTCATTGATAGATAGACTATCTTTAATTTCACCGTATTTTACTATTTGTAGTGCTTTCATATCAATCGCTTTTTTATTTTAAAAATTTATTTATCAGTAAGTTAGTACTTATTATTTTATTTTTTTGAAAGAATATCGACCCATTTATTAAGAATATCTTTTAAAAGCATTACTTCTGTTAACTTAATGTCTTCAGTCAGCAAAGTATTAAGGAGCTTTTCCGGAATTGGGATCGCATTGTTTTTTAGCTCCTTTCCTTTTTTGGTAAGTTTGACAAATACCTTTCTTTCATCTTTTTCAGACAATTTGATTAATTGATAATTTGTCATTTTCCCATAAAATCAACAAAACTAAGTACTTAGGATAGGTTAAGCCCATTTCTTCCCAGAATGATTTATAGGCGATTGTTATTAGCCGGGAAACCGAATAAATAGGAAAGCAGATTTGATTATTCAATTTTAGTTGCTGCTCGTCCATAATATTTATTTTTTTGAATTTTTCCAGAATTTCCAGGCGCCAGATGACCAAAGTGCCCAGGCTATGAGAACCGGTTGAAAGAAAAGCCTAATCAATCTTGCTCTATCTGAATCTAAAACGCCAAAGGCATCTTTTCCTTCTAAATATTGTGCGACATTGCCCGGAAAAACCAGTATAAAGAAAATCGCTAATGCCCAACCTATGGTAGCACGCTGCTTTTTACAAAATAATAAAGCCAGACCTAATGCCATTTCAACTATACCAGATAAAATAACTACTAAATCTTTGCTCACAGGAACCCAATCGGGAACCTGAGTCTGGAAAGCAATTCTATTAAAAGTTAAGTGACTAAATCCTGCATAAATCATAAACAGTGATAGTAGTATTCGGAAAATGTTTTGTGTTAATGTTGTTTCAACTTCTCTTCTCACAGCTTTTATTTTATATTCCCCAAAATTAGATCGTGTACGATACAATTATAGATGATTTAAAAAAACCAGATCCTTATTTAGGATAGAAATCGTTTATAGGAACCTGGATATATTGACCACAATTTTTGCATAAACACAACAATTAGACTTGATCCCTTTTTTTGTTTGAACTTCTTCCGTAAGAGCTAAGAATTAAACCCAAAACATAATATAGTTTACAGTCCCATGATTTGATTGAGGAAAACAATTTTTAAAATGATTTCTTTTCCATTCCTTTTATATTGGGTTCAGAAGTGTTTTTAACTACAAAGTCCACAACCCCAAGTAACAGTTCCTCTTCTGTAATTACTTCAACTTTCCATTCGCCTTCCCTAAGGTTATTTTTATAGGTATATCCACGGAAACCACGATCACGTCCACCAGTGACTTCAAAGCCAATGTCCTCGGTTATTTCCCAACTCCTGGTTTCGGGATTGTACCATTGCCAACGATGAAAAATTGACTTTTTTATAGCTGTAGGTGCAAAAACAGAAGTGAACACATATACCCTTTCATCAGCCTGACGATGAAAATTGATGTTATGCGTACGCCAAAATATATACCATTCATCCCTCTCGTAAGTAACGATGTATTCATTATTTTTTTTCCTGACATCATGAGCCACCAGCCCGGTTTCCATAGCCAGTGGTACCGGTGGAATAAGATTGAAATAGTAAAAAGCATTGATAACTAAATAGATAGAAAGGATACCACTGATCAGTTTTTTTAGACTTATCTCTGCTCTTGTGCTTGGGCTTGAGGTGTAAATAAACAGGATAAGAGCCAGCGTAAAAGCTAAACTTACAAGGCCGGAAATAATAAAAATAAAGGTACTCATTTCCCTTATCAGCGTAGGAACCATAAAGGTGAAAAAGGTAAAACTTATAAAAAAATAAACACTGAACTGGAGGTATTTATTGGAGATTTTCTTTCTAAGAAACTCGTTTGCAAATAAGAGTATAACCAGCAGTATGAAAAAAACCATGGTTTTTGACAATGACACACTTCTAAAAAAATAGATGACAAAAGCACTTGAAAGTGCTCCAAAGAAGAACTGTATGGCTAGCGGAAAATATTCTGAATAACGCCCGATAAAAGTGTTTTTCCACTTGCCATCATCCGCTACATTAAACAAATAAAGCGTTATCGATAATAAGATCATATGCGAGCAAAGTACCACCGTATCATAAACGCGATCTATTCGCCCCAAAGTCAAGGTGTCAAAAATAAAGCCACCCATAAAAAAAAGTATGGGGGCGTACTTTTGATTGCGAATAACAGTCTTTCCAAAATCACTGTTTCTAAATCTTACTAAGGCTCTTTTCATACTATTTTAGTAGCTACAAAAGTATCGTATTTCCCTTGATATTATTACTCATAAACAATTACTCTTGATCCTAAATATTATCAATTTCACGAAAAGGTGAGAATTCAGAATAGCCCCAAAAACAAAAAAGCCTCTTCCCGCAAAGCGGAAAAAAGCTTCTCATCAGTCGGCCATAAAATCCTGGAGTACCAGGAATTTCAATGGCTAACTACACAATCCCGATTGCTCGGGACAAACAACACAACTACTTTTTAGTGC
>JAGXIH010000014.1 GCA_024635795.1 Salegentibacter sp.
AAAATCCTGGATCGAGAAATATCATCATCGGGATCACCAGGGAATAGGGAGGGTTAAACCTATAGAAAAATACCAGAATGCAGCATGAAAATCAACTAAGAATCAACTAAAAGTGGTCTAAACAAATCGGGGTATTATAATTTTACCGTCTCCGTTTAAATCAGCATTTCTATCACCTATTCCATCTCCATTAGTGTCTACGCAATTTGTATTAAATAATACCTCTCTAAAATTGTCATCTGCAATTATTATTTCGCTTCCTATTGAGTTTTGACCTTTAAGATCATAAACTTCTATCTCATCATATTTCTCTGTACTGCAGGACTGGTTTAATAAAAACGATAAGCTTAATATCGATAAAATTTTGATTGAAATTTTCATAGGTGCTTAGTTGCCCCAAAGGCTTGTTGGTTAGTATCTTAAAGTAAATTATTAATTAAAATAGAATTATTCCCCTAAAACCTGAAAAATTAGATAAAAGGCTTCTTTTTACCTTTAAAGGCATATTTGAAGAGCTAAATGCTGTAAAAAATCACCGCCAGGGTCCGGAGGTTTGCGGAGTAGGGGACACGAGCTTGTAGCCTTAGCCCCGGTTTGCTTGGGAAGTTAATTATTTTCTTTCTAAAGCTGCCGTTTATTTGCGATGAATCGTTGTTATAAGCCGTTTTTTTGTACAAGTTCTTCTGGAAATTTTCTCAAAAGTATTTGATGAACTGATGGATTAAATTGAATAACCTTAATTGATCTGTCTATGAAATCAGAGATATTAAAATTTTTGTTTGCTATTTTTTTCAAACCTTTATTGTTATAAACGGCTATTATTTTTTCGTAATCTTTATTGCGTATTAAATCTTCCATATGAACTTTTCTTTGCTCATACCACTCTGGAATTTTTATTTCTCTTGAAAATTTATCATAGTTTTCTTTAACATCAACTAACGTGTTCCCTTTGGACATATCCGAATCTTTGTAATAATAGTTTATTTTGGTGGATAGGTAATTTGAAATTTGAAGTTCTAAATCTTTCTCAAAGAGTGCAATTACATCTTGTTGAATTTTCTTAACATCTGCTTCGTTTTTCAAAATTTGATTAGCGAGAAATTTTAAAAATTCCTCTTCAAAAAAGAGATTTTCAATTTCTGAAACTGAAATTGAAAATATTCCTTTTTGTTTCAATTTTTCTAATCTATCAGAACTGTGATGATCAGAATCAATTATACCATATGCCTTAACTGTTCTATTTTGAATTTTGTTAAACGCTTTTGTGTAATTAATGACAGAAAAACAGCTTTCAACTGGGGTAATCGTAAGATTTGGAAATAATGTATTGTAAATTTTTTCATCTAAGCTACCTTTTTGACCTTCACAGAATAGAATATTTTTTCTGCTCCCTAATAGTTCTAATAATAGTGATTCTGGTAAAGCATTGCTAGGAATGTTCTCAATCTCCCATCTATTAGGATGTTTAAATGTTTTTATCCACACTTTTTTTGCAGTAGTTCTCCTGGTTGCAAAATCAAGATCATGGGTTAGATATAAAAAAATACAGTCTTGTCTTTCTTTTTCTAGAATATCCCATAATTTGTTTAAAATTGTCTTATGTAAGTACATTTCTGGCTCGTCGACAATTATAAATCCTGACTGCGGTGCTTGCAAAACTTGAGCTATATGGTAAAGAGTTACTTTTTCTCCATCGCTCATTTGATGTGCTGGATATTGAGCTATATCTCTTGACGATAATGTTATATTTATACCATCGGTACATTTAATTTCTCTATGTTCTATTAGAGAATTCCAAATAGAAAGTGTTTTATCTAGTTTCGTAATAGGAACATCTGTGTTATTACCGCCATTATTTAAATTATCACAAAATTTATTTCTTATTGCGCTTCTTTCTGCTAATAAATTATCTAATAGAATTTGAAATTCTCCTCCAATTTGTCTTAATATACTATAGGCATTTCCATCATTGGCCGTAGAGAATGTTGTTCTAAGCGATTTGTCTGCGACTTGTGTGTTTTTTAATTTTTCAGTTGTTTGGACTATATTGGAAATACCACTAAATGTGGGAATTATCAAAACTTTTTGTGCAGAAATTACAACTCCATTGTTTGGTAAATATTTTTTTAATTCATTGGATAATGTAGTCTTTCCACTTCCGTTAGCTCCAATGGCAACAATATTTTCAGTTAGAAACCCTAATGAATCAAAAAATGAATAATTGAATTTTATTAATCCAAATTGATTTTCAATGTTTATTGCAGAATTTTCAATTTGAAGTTTTACGGTACTTATTTCAGGCTCACTATATTCATGATTTTCATTCCGAACTGGAACATATTGCAATAAATTATTCAGTTCATTTTGAAACTGATTTATGTAATTCACTGAAAAATCATTGTCGAGAAGTAATCTTTTTAATAATTCGTAATGGTTAATTACATCTTCGTGAAGATTTACAATTTTAGAATCTACTTCAGTTTTTTTAGAAAATAAAAGTTGATTCTTGAATCTGGATATTCCATTTTCGATGGATTTAATAAGGTTTTCTTTTTGTTGCATAATTTTGTTGAAAAATGGCTTATGACGTGTTTTATCCTCTATTTTTTCCTCATTACAAGCATTCCATTCCGGGATAGTACTATTCTTCCAGGATTTTGGTTCTTTGAAATTCTTGGTATTGATCTTAATTAGGTAGGGTTCTGCTAATTTAATAAAAATTTCAGAAAATATTAAGAATTGTGTAATGATATTTGAGAGGTCTTAATCAGGCCGGGGGAGTGGGTTATTGGCAAAAAAAAGAGGAAAACAAGGGCCTGTACTTTCAGGTTCCTGTTTTCCTCTTAACAGCTATGGAGCGCCGTCCATAGCTTGATTTAATCGTCGATCTTCACCTTTTTCGTAACATCCCCGTCGTCATCGGTTTTGATTTTGATCTTCTTGTCGTCGGTTTTCACCTTAATTTTATCATCCTTTACTTTAACCTTTGCATCATCCTCTTCCATGAGTTGTTCCATTTCAGATTTTTCTTCCTCCTGTTCCCGGCAGGAAACAAGGGTAAGGCTAAGGGCCATAAATAAAAGCCCGGTTTTAAACAGATGTCTCATAGTTTTATAGTTTTTGGTTATTCTGTTAAAGGTAGGAAAACAGGGCCAGCTCTGGTGTAATTTTAACCTTCCTTAAAGAAAATTGCCGCTTATTGTTCCTTTTTTTTAAGCTCAGCTTTCTCGGTAAATTCTACAAGCTCGATCTCCGGATCACCATACACCTCAATATTCGAACGGTCTTTAGCTGTGAGCTTCAGCTTTCCGGTCACCTGAACTTCATTTTTTGAACGGCCTTCGGCCGTGACAACAGCATTCTCTGAAGTTAGCTTACTACCGTTAAATTTGGTGGAGTGCTCACTACGCAGTTCAAATTCACTGGTTTCGCCCTCTATTTTAGCCGAGGCCTTTTCATAAAGATCTACCTTAAAGACGGGCGAATAGACCAGGGCCTTAAGGTCACTGGAGCTGTTCAGCTGAAAATAGGCATTACCGGCTGTAAGGTTGAGTTCGGTTTTACTTTTGTCGTTCATATATAGCTGGAAATCTCTTGCCGTTAGAGTTAGCCAGGCTTTTGCATTTTTGTTGATACGCAATTCCACATCCTGCAAAAACAGGTCTTCATCAGAATACAACTCTACATTATCGGTGATTACAATTCGATCTAAGTCTTGCGGAAAAGTGAGTATTATTTCGAAGGACTTACTGCTTTTTACCGGTTTTCGACTTTTTATAAAAAGAACGTTATCAACGATATCTGTCTGGATGAGGCTGTGCAGGTTATCATCGGCCTCGACTTCCATTTGAGCACGATTTCCTTTTTTAAGCCCCACCTCAAAATCTCCCTGGATTTCTACGGAGGTGAATTCTTTTAGATTAGTTCGCTCGGTGGTAACATTCCGGCTGCCTTTTACCTTTTGGGAACCACAGGAATATAGGGTACCCAGAACAAGAAATAATAACAGTAGTTTTTTCATTTTATTAGATTGAGTTCTAACAAATATAAAAAAAGCCTCCCGTCTGGGAGGCTATCTTAACATTTGTAAGTTTTTGAGTCATCTTCAGGAGCCTTGCATTCTGCTGAGATCTCAGTTTGATCGGGTGGGGGATCCGTCACTACTTCCTGTTGAAAACCAAGTGCGGCCAACAGCATATTGATCAGTATATTTATCAATGTAGTCATCCTTCCTGATTTTTAATGTTTATGAGATTGTTAGCGTGCCGTCACCAATTTTTATAGTTTTTTTGAACTTAAGGGTTTTGGCCTGGCTGCTGTCGCGTTCCATACGGGCATTAAAGTCGTCGGCTTCGTCCCATTCGTCGCTGCTTTCCATTTGAGTATCGGTACTATCTTCCGGGAAAGCATCATCGGTATCATCAAATTCAGTCGAAGGACAATCAAGACAAATGCTACCGTCTTCGGTTATTTCTACAAAGTGGCCTTCTTCGCCGCGGTCAAGGATATCCCCCCAGTGAAAAGAAGAGATATTATCATCGGCATAAAGCCTGGTTCCTTCCGGCAGGTAAAGTGTGAGCCGAACTTGCTGGTCGCGAAATTTATTTTCTGAAGGGGTGGTAAAATAAGAGTCCAGCAACAATTCATTACCAGAAAAGCTCGTACCGTAGTCAATATTGCGGGCACGATCACGGGCCTCTACATAATCTTTTCCTTCCGCAGAGCGAACGATCTCCAACCTGGCAACAGAAACTCTGGTGGATTTTATGCTCAGTCTCACATCAGAACTGTACAATACCTTCTGATCATTTTCATCATACTTTATTTTAAAATCACTTCCTCTGTGAGAATATGATGAATAATCTGGGTTATTTCTCATCCTGAGAAATAAGGTGTCCTGTGGAGAGATAGCCAGGGTTTCGGAATTCACTTGCTCGCCATCAAAAGCGCGGTGGGTAGCCTGCTGAACACCAATAGTGATGAGCCCGATTACCGCAAGTAGCCATAGACCAAGCAATACTAATTTTGCACTGGTTCCTATGGATTTCAGTCTTTTTACCAGGATCTTTAGTCCGAGGATAAAGAGAAAGAAAAACGGGATCCCAACAGCAAAAAAGCTTAGCAGTGAAAGTACCCAAAGTGGGGCGCCGCTGGTAGCCATTTCAATATAATCGCTCCAGGGAGCATCAAATAATCCAAAAGTACCCACGGTAAATAATCCTATAAACAGTGCGATTAAAGTTGCCCCGGCAACCAGCAGAATCAATACTCCTACAAGTTTCACGAATACATTAATAATGAACCTTAACACATCACCAAGGGCAGTAGCAGCCGAGCCGGCGCCTTCCCTGGCTCTGTTTCCGTATTTATCGTAGTCGATATCCTTTACCTTTCCGGTAACATTGTCAAAACCTTCACGAATCTTTTTTTCGATATTGCTAATGGTCACCTCTTCCCCGCGCATCGCCAGTTTATCGGCTGTGGTCTTTGCTTCAGGAACAAAGATCCACAGCGCTAAATAGATAAGCACAAAAGCTCCGCTGGAAAAAATGGTAAGCAAGATCCACAGCAATCTTATCCAGATTGGCTCTATATTAAGGTAATGCCCAAGTCCGGACGAAACCCCTCCTACATAGGAGTGTTCGGTGTCCCGGAAAAGTTGCTTTCCTTTAGATCCTGTACTGGTCTTAGTTGCGGGTTCGTCTTCAAAGATCTCTTCGTCCAGCATATAATCTTCGGGTTGCCCCATGATGGCGATTACTTCTTCAACCTCTTTTACACTGATTACCTGACGATCGTTTTGGATCTTTTCGTTAAAAAGCTCGGCGATCCGGGCTTCAATATCGGCAATGATCTCGTCACTGCCCTGGGTAGTAGTAAAAGAGCGTTTTATAGCATCCAGATAGTGCTGAAGCTTTGCATAGGCGTTTTCATCAATATGAAAGAAAATACCTGCCAGATTTATATTTACGGTCTTATTCATGATTCTTGTTTTTTTGTTTGGTTACAATACTTACTGCGGTTTGTAATTCGTCCCAGGTGGTAGTCAGTTCCTTTAGGAAAAGCCTCCCGGTTTCTGTGAGTCCGTAGTATTTACGCGGTGGTCCACTGGTGGATTCTTCCCAACGGTAGGTCAGGAGCCCCGCGTTCTTTAGCCTGGTAAGTAAGGGGTAAATGGTACCTTCTACTACCAGCAATTTTGCGTCTTTAAGGGTTTCCAGGATTTCAGCTACATAAGCATCTTCGTCTTTTAAGACAGAGAGAATGCAGTATTCCAGAACCCCTTTGCGCATTTGCGCTTTGGTGTTTTCAATCTTCATAGCCTTTAGTTTTGAGTGTTGTTAAACTGTTCATTTTCTGATTGATGGTTTGATGAATGATTATTGTTTGCTCCTAAAAAATTTATGCTGAGCGGATATTTGTAAGTTTTACCTTCGCTGGCTTTGATGGCGGCTTGCACCACTGCAAAGATCTCCAGGATAAAAAGTCCCAGGAGTAGGGTGAGTACACCTCCCAGGATTAATCCGAAAGGAAAAAGCCGGGCCAGTTCTCCCAGATCAGGATGGTCTTGAAAAGGAAAGTGGGTGCTCTCCAAACTCAATTGCATTCCGGTGAATACCATTCCTGCAATACCTCCCATAACTAAAACTATAAAGTAAAGGAAGATGCTTATCTGAAAGTTAAGAGCTTGTTTCCCATGATGGTCTATAAATTTATTTTCTCTCCTTATTAGCCATAATACGAGTGGGAAAATAAAATTTCCTAATGGAATAAAATACTTGGTAAAGGCCGATAGATGTAGCAGACTTGCCAGGGTTCGGTCTTCTTTTTTGATTGCTGAGTTCATAACCTATTAATTTATATTACAAATATATGGTTAAAAGAAGGTATTATGCAACACATAGTACCTAAATTTAACTTTTAATTAAGAAAAGACTGCCGGGGGGTAATGTTTATTTGAATAATTTAGGGAGAAAATAAAATGATATGTCTTTTACACCCGGCAAACTAAATGCCTACTTAATGACCAAACTCCCCAGCGCCTGGTTAACAGGAGTGCGGGTAAAACATATAGACGCCGATTCCTGTAAGGTTGGAGTGAAGCACAGCTGGATAAATCAAAACCCTTTCAAGTCTATGTACTTTGCGGTACAGGCGATGGCGGCTGAACTAAGCACCGGTGCCCTTGTAATGCAACAGATAAAAGCCAGCAATAAAAAGGTATCTATGTTAGTGGCCCAAAATAAAGCGGTCTTTACCAAGAAGGCCAAAGGAAAAATTATTTTCACTTGCGTAGATGGTCATTTGGTAAATCAGGCTATAGAAAACACTATCGCTACCGGGGAGGGGCAAACCTTTTGGATGAAATCTACCGGCCTGAATGAAACCGGGGAAATTGTTTCAGAATTCGATTTTGAATGGACGGTAAAGCTTAAAAGTTAGATTCAGATAACAACCAAAAATCATAAATAATGAATGCACACGAAATAGATTACCAGATTTACGGGGAGGAGATGCAGTTCGTAGAACTGGAACTGGACCCTAAGGAGGCTGTTATCGCCGAGGCCGGGAATTTTATGATGATGGATCAGGAAATTCAAATGAATACCATCTTTGGAGATGGCTCAAAACAGAATGAAGGTTTCCTCGGGAAAGTACTTGGCGCCGGAAAACGCCTGCTTACCGGCGAAAGTTTGTTTATGACGATATTTTCTAACGAAGGCATGGGAAAGAAGAAAGTGAGCTTTGCTTCTCCCTATCCGGGAAAAATCATTCCAATAGACCTTACCCGATATGATGGTAAATTTATTTGCCAGAAAGACGCTTTTTTGTGTGCAGCCCAGGGAGTCTCCATAGGCATTGAATTTAGTCGTAAACTGGGTCGTGGTTTTTTTGGTGGCGAAGGATTTATTATGCAAAAGATTGAAGGCGACGGGATGGCTTTTGTTCATGCGGGAGGTACTATGGCCAGAAAGGAATTGCGCACAGGAGAAAAACTGAAGGTAGATACCGGGTGTATAATCGGTTTTACCCAAACTATCAGCTACGATATAGAATTTGTAGGAGGCATTAAAAACACCATTTTTGGCGGGGAAGGCTTATTCTTCGCAAGCCTTACAGGGCCGGGAACGGTTTATATACAAAGCCTGCCATTTTCACGCCTGGCTAACAGGGTTTTACAAGCTGCTCCTCAGGGAGGAGGAAAAGATAAGGGAGAAGGCAGTATCCTTGGCGGCCTGGGGGATGTCCTTGGAGGTGATAGGCGCTTTTGAGCTGTTAAAATGATTTTTGAGGCTTAAACAATTCAAAAATTTTCTTATATTTAGGCAGACTAAAACCCACAGCCTATAGCAAATTTCTACGCTTTAATTAACCTATCTAATAATTTAAACAGTTCAAATTATGGCGAGAGCGATGTTTGAATACACCAAAACTGTACTTGACAAAGTTAGTTTTGACCCGGTGTTATTTTGTAAGGAAGTGAAAAAAGCCTTGCAACGTCTTTTACCTCACGAAATTGAGGAACTCAGAATCTGGATCGAAGCCTTAACCCGCAAACATCCGGAGCTGAATCAATGTTTAATCTATTTAAATCCATAAAATAAGCGGCTTTCGAGCCGCTTTTTCTTTTTAGATGAGCCTTTCAAATTAGGTTTAGGAATAAGTATTGCCCTTCATTATTAAAACTATCAATTTTATCTGCTGAAGAATACATACTTTTTTAATCTTTTATGTATGCTAAATCGCATTCGAGTATGTAAATTCAATACTTCTATTTGAAATTTAACATATTCTTAATTTTTTTTGTACATTGCTCGCTGTTTATCTGTATTTTATGCGTAGTTCCGGTACCCCCTACACTTTATCGCTGGTATTTCTGCTAAATAATGAGTTTAATTCAGGTAGTCAAAATTTGGGAATATTCCGAAAAGCCAAATCAATCCTGAAGTAGGAGAAATTAAACCAATCTTTTATGAGAATTATTTTTAAGACCTTTTTCGCAATTACTTTAAGCCTGTTTCTTGCGAGTTGTACCGCAAACGATCCCGTAACCCCAACGGCCAACACGCCTACAGTCAGTTTAGAAACTACTGCAGCCAATGCAGAAAAAACCTATACTACCATTGAGATTACCGGAACGGTAGATGATGACGGGGGAGATCCAGTAACAGCCCGTGGAACCGTTTGGAGTACAGATCCTAATCCAAGCCTAAGTGATAATTTTACTACAGAATCTTCAGCAAGCTTTACCAGTGAAATAATAAACCTGGAAGCAAATACCATCTACTATTTTAAAACTTACGCGACAAACGCAGAAGGTACTGCATACAGTAACGAAGAATCGTTCACCACAAATTCTTTAGGCGGTACTACCTGGGATTTTCATGTAGTTTACGACCAAAATACCTCCTGGCATGGAGATGTGGTATTCTATACTGACGGAACAGCTGTCTATGACGAGCCTTCTTCTCCGGGAACTTACCTCACCAATGGTACCTGGGTTCTAAATGGCAATGATCTTACCTATGATTTTGATAGTTCTGACCCCGGCAATGTCACTTATACCGGTACTATTGAAGTAGACGAAATGAGTGGTGTTTTCGATTATCCCAATCACCAGGGAACCTGGTCTGCAGTAGAATATTAGAAATTATTGATTTATAAATATAAATGGTTGTTTGAAAGTGTTCTTCAAACAGCCATTTTTTTATTTTAAAAATCTGATTAAGATTTAGAGCTGAACTTCCCTTTTGCTGTTGCTTAGAGGACTTATGATCTTCACATTCTGAAATGCAATTGCTCCTTTTACCACACCCGCAATAGTATTCCGGAGGGCTTCAATAATTTGCATTTTGAGTTCGCTGCGATTGTATATGAGACTGACTTCTCTTGCCGGTACAGGGTCATGGAACATTCTTAGGTTCTCTTTCTCAGAATCTTTGATATCCAGGGTATGTAAATAGGGCAGGAGCGTCATTCCCAATCCTTCATTAGAGAGTTTGATAAGGGTTTCAAAACTCCCGCTCTCCAACTGAAAATGGTCTTCATCATAATTTCGGGTGGCCTTACAAAGGTTTAGAATACCGTCTTTAAAGCAATGTCCGTCTTCCAATAGAAGTATGTCGTCAATATCAAGATCTTCAACTTTGATCTTAGTCTCTTTATGCAACCTGTGAGAAGGAGGGATATACCCTACAAAAGGCTCATAGTAGAGCACATTTTCTTTTATCCCGTTAAGTTCCAAAGGCGTCGCTGCAATTGCAGCATCAAGATGACCTTCGCGTAGCCGTTCTATGATTGCCTGCGTGCTTAGTTCTTCTATTTTCAGTTTAACCTTTGGGTATTTTTTTATAAAATTACTGATGAACATTGGCAATAAAGTAGGCATTATCGTTGGGATAACCCCCAGTCTGAAGATTCCTCCTATATAGCCTTTCTGCTGGTCTACAATATCCTGGATCCTATCGCTTTCATTCACGATATTACGTGCCTGATGTACGATTTTCTTTCCGGTTTCGGTAAGCTGAATGGGTTTTTTGGTTCTATCGAAGATCTGTACATCCAGTTCTTCTTCCAGTTTCTGGATTTGCATACTCAAGGTAGGCTGGGTAACAAACACCTTCTGTGCGGCTCTTGTAAAGTTTTTATGTTCGGCAACCGCCAGGACGTAATTTAATTGTGTGATTGTCATAGATATTCATTTTCAGTAGATGCAAATGTATAAGATTTTTCTATTAAGAAAAGAAAGAATTCTTATTTTCCCTCAGACTTTTTATAACAATCCCCGTGCTTTTATCTCCAGATATTTGTTGATTGTATTCATGCTTAGTTCTTCGGGTTTGGTGAGCACCGCCTGAATCCCGTGTTTCTGAAGTTCCATTAACATCAGCTTTTTGTTTTGTTCAAATTCTTCGGCTACTGTTTGATGGGCTGCTATATTTATATCTTCAGGCCTGGCTTCAATAAGCTCATGTAAACTGGTATTTTCAAAAAGGATTACGACCAGAAGATGATTTTTTGCAAGGGCTTTTAAGGAAGCTAATCGCTTTTTTAATCCGGATATATGTTCAAAATTGGTGTACAACATAAGCAGACTTCGATGCGGAAGCTGTTTTTTCAGGTGGGAATATAAAAGTCCGTAATCTGAATCGAAGTAATTGGTATTAATATTATACAGGTGTTCCTGGATCAGGTTTAACTGGCTCATCCTGGAATTGGCCTTCAACAGAAATTCCATTTTGTTTGAAAAACTAATCAATCCTACTTTGTCTTTCTTTTTGAGAACGATATTGGAAAATGCCAGGCTGGAATTTATCGCATAATCCAGCAGGCTCAAGCCTTCGAAAGGCATTTTCATTACCCTGCCCGTATCTATTACCGAATATACCGGTTGTGAACGTTCATCCTGGAACTGGTTCACCATCAGGTTGCCTTGTTTAGCAGTGGCCTTCCAGTTTATGGTTCGGGCATCGTCGCCCCGCACGTATTCTTTTATCTGTTCAAATTCCATTGTATGGCCAATACGACGGATCTTTTTTAAACCGGGACGTGAGATCCTCTGGTCGGTGGCCAGAAAATCCAACTGTCGCATCTGCATAAAAGAAGGATACACCTTTACCATCTGATCTCTATTGAAGGTATCCCGTTTTTTTACCAGCCCCAGGTTTGCAGAGGTGAAAATATTCAGCCGGCCAAAATGGTATTCTCCACGGGCCACTGGTCGCACAAAATAACTAACTTCTTTTTCCTGACCGGGCTTCAGCATAAAGCGCATTAAAAAATCCCGTTTCTGAAACTGTACGGGCAGTTCATCAATTACCTCACACTTGAGCTTGAAATTCCGGGAATTCCGAATTTTCAGTTTCACTTCATTTTCATCTGAATTTGAGAACTTTCCCGGTAAGAAACGTTCCGCAGAAATACCTTTAGCCTTAAACAGGATGCTAATATCTACCAATAATAAAAAAAACATAAGGACTGCAGCCATCCAGGTCGCAGCATAAAGAAAGGGTATCCAGTAAGAAAACAGGAAGCCCACCGCGATCCCAAAGAGGAGCATAAAAAAGCGCTGCGAGAGGTACAGGGATTTGAGGAATTTTATCACCTAACGTGGAATTTCAACCGAATGACTTATCATTTCAATTACATCTTTTGGCCGCAGG
Source organism: Salegentibacter sp. (assembly GCA_024635795.1). Classification (GTDB taxonomy): domain Bacteria; phylum Bacteroidota; class Bacteroidia; order Flavobacteriales; family Flavobacteriaceae; genus Salegentibacter. Next base: position 12,165 of record JAGXIH010000014.1, read on the forward strand.
CCTTCCATTTCCCGGTCGGGACTTAGGATGAGACGGTGTGCCATAACGGGCTGCAGCATCTTCCTTATATCTTCCGGGATGACAAAATCTCTGCCGTTAATAGCAGCCATTGCTTTGGCACCGTTCATAATGGCAATTGAAGCGCGGGGAGAGGCTCCCAGGTAAAGGTGTGGATGGTTACGGGTTTTACCAACTATCCGGGTAATATATTCAAGGAGTTTCTCTTCTATTTTTATCTCGTGGATCTGGGATTTTATTTCTTCCAGACGTTTCGGTTCCAAAACGGCTTGGATATCGGCTTCCGGGATTCTGCCTTTTCTTTGCTGGTGACCTTTCAGGATGCTGAGTTCTTCTTCTGCGGTTGGATAGTCTACTTCTATCTTAAAGAGAAACCGGTCCAGCTGAGCTTCGGGCAGGGCATAGGTGCCTTCCTGTTCAATGGGATTTTGGGTAGCCAACACCATAAAAGGCGCTTTCATTGTATACATCTTCCCGTCTATAGTAATCTGGCGTTCTTCCATCACCTCAAAAAGCGCTGCCTGGGTTTTCGCAGGGGCGCGGTTAATTTCGTCAATAAGCACGATATTGGAAAAGATGGGTCCCGGTTTGAATTCAAATTCCGAATTCTTCATATTCAAGACCGATGTTCCCAAAACATCACTGGGCATAAGATCGGGTGTAAATTGTATCCTGCTGAAACCGGTATTGAGTGTCTTTGCAAAGAGTTTGGCGGTTAAGGTCTTGGCAATACCCGGCACGCCTTCTATGAGTACATGACCGTTGGTAAGCAGTGCAACTATAAGTAATTCCACAAATTCCTCCTGGCCAACGATGATCTTTGAAAGTTGGGATTTAAGGCTTTCAACCGATTCTTTCAGGTCTTCCAGGGGAATGCGGCTGTCAAAATTTATTTCGTTGTTAGGCGTGGTTTCCTGTTCTTCCATTTTCGGGGTTTTTAAAGCTGGCAATGGCACGGGTGAGTTGCAGAAATTCTTCTTTGCTGATACTTTCCTGTGCCTTTAGCTGCCGTATTTTGCTAAATAATTCTTTGGTTTCTTTTTCGGTATTTCCGCTTTTGGTCGATAATTTCTCCTCAAAATCGGAGTTAAGCTCCTGAGTCGACAGCCGGTATTGGCTGCGGATATAATCTAAAAATAATTCATTTTTTTTTAAAGTCATCTCCCGGTAGCGATCCTGCTCCAGGTACAAATTACTGATGTTTCGGGTATAATCGTAGGTTTTGTTCTCCAAAGTTTTAACAATAGGGATTGGTCTTTGCCGACGTTTTCCCTGAAAAATAAGATAAAGCACCGTTGCCAGGAGCACAAAATAATAGGCCCATTTTAAGGGTTTTTTTCCTAAAAGGTAATAAAGGGGGGAACTGTAAAAGCTTTTTCCTGATTTATAATAATTGTCCCATAACAAGTCTTTGTTTGGATCCAGGTAGGCTAATACATCTTCCGCGTATTGATAATTTTGTTGCTGCAACAGAAAATAGTTGCTGAATGCTTCCGGCGTGGAATGCACGAATATTTGTCCTTTTCCGAAACTGGTTTGTACGAAATTAGGTTTTTCGTCTGAAGGCTCATCTGAAAATACGGAGGTTCCCAGGATGTTAAGTTCCAGGGAATCGGTTTTGGTAAAGGTAAGGGCTTCAATGTCAAAATTAAGCTCGAAGTTTTTCCGGCTGTTTTTAAGCTTCAGTCCTGGCCGACTCTTAAAATCGGTGTTTCGAAGGTCGGTGCGGGCTTCAAGATTAAGGGTGTCCAGCAGATTCTTTCCTATATATCCCGCCGAAACAAAAACTGTATTTCCCCGGCTTACCCAGGCCAGGATTTTGTTGAGTTCGTTATCATCAAAAACCACATAATCATTCAGAAAGAAATAAATGCCTTCGGGAGGTTCCTCTTTGTCCAAAAACTCAAAAGGAGGCTGGTTGATCTCTTCAATTTCACGGGTGTTCTTCCAGCTTTCAAAGAATGCAAATGTGCCCAGCGGGATCTTGTCTTTCCCGGAATAACTTGCGTTCATATTCAGGGGCTCGGGTTCGTTGGCTTCCAGGAAGGTTAGCGCCAGCAAAATGAGGAAAAATATTCCGAATCCTATTTTCCAGCTTTTATGCATTGGTTCGGATTTTTATCATTTCTTCGGTCTTTGAAAAAGCGCTTTCTGCCAGGTTGAAATTCTCTGCGCTAACCTGGAATTCCCCATACCAACTATATTCGTAAATGCGGGTTATTCTTTTAAACTGATGCTGGAGTTCTTCAGATTTTATCTCAGCTAAATAATCCTGATTTGTCTTGTCAAAACTGTAATCGATATTCCCTTGCTTATCCATTTTTCTAAGCGCATCCAGGTAATGATATCTTATGGCAAGCCTGTAATTCCCTTCAGAAATCGCCTTGTTTATTAATTTGCTGATATCTTCAGACTTAATGATCTTTTCTTCTTCAGAAAAATATACCTGAGCTTGCTTCCCTAATGGAGTTGCAGCATAGGCCGGGTTGAGTTTTACAAAAAGCCAGGCCACCAGGAATAAAACCATTAAGAGCAACAAGTAGGGGAGAATTGTTATAAAAAGCTCCAGAATGCTTCCGGGTTCATAACTTCCGAAGAGCCAATCTATAAAAGCGTGAAATTTTTTTGTAATCCAGCCCTTGAATTGCGTCCACCAGCCAGTAGTGGTTTCCCGTTCCAGATAATTAAAATCCTTATCGTTTCGCCATTCTTCCAGAAGACTTTCATCAAATTCTACTTTCTGAAGTTTGGTTGGTGCCCGGCCAATGCTATCCTCCTGCGGAAATACGTTTCCGAAGAAAAAAAGAAGAATGGCTATTACCGGGAGCAGTTTTTTCATCAGGAATTATTTCCGAGCTTATCGATGCGTTCGTAAGTGCCGGTGAAGTTCTTCTTTTCGTTTAGGTGAAAATAAAGAAAGGCAATCCCAATTGGGATTATGGAATAAAAGATATACTGTACCAGTGAAGATATTATGCTAAAAAGGATATAAACCCAGTCGAACATCTCACTCATATCGGCAGCTGAACCTTCATTCACGCTTGTAAAGGCCTTTACGAAAGTGTAGATTATTAGCGGCAATTGAAAAATAAGGCTTATCACATATATAATTATCCAGATAAAAACCAGGGTCAAAAAACTCATCCACCAGTTGTCTTTCACCAATTTAAAACCTTCGGTAATGCTTTCGGAGATACTTTGTTGTTTAAAGACGAGGGCTGCCATAGCGATACTAAGAGGGACGCTCACATATATCCCGGGAATTAAAAAGAGCATCATCCCGGCGAAGATAAAAATCCAGGAAATGATGTTAAGGCCGAACATTTTTCCCAGGTCATCTTTCGCCCAGGCTGCAACTTCGGCATCCTTAATTTCTCCTTCGTTTTCAATATAGGATTTTATCAGATTAAAAACCGTTGCATACACCACAGAAAAATATAAGAGCAGGGTAAGCGCCAGAATTCCGAAGGAAATAATGAATCCACCTGACATAAATACTTCTGTATTCAAGGGGTCGCCGAGTGTGCTATAGGAATAATAACTTAAGGCAGCAATTAGGAGTAAAAACGCCGGGCCGGCTACTTTTACCAGCAACCTGAAGTATGCCTTATAATTTTCTCTGAGGAATTTAAAGCTAAGGCTTATAATTTCCCCCATTTCACGTTGCTGTTTAAACTGAATATGGTCGCGGCTCATCGGTAATTTTTATTTTATTATTTAGATAAATTGGGTAAAATACATAGTAAAAAAGGATAAGGGCCAGAGAACCTGCAATAATAAGGATCGCAAGCCAATCGGGCATTTGGGTAATTCTGGTAACGAAACCTTCCAGGAAGCCCGCTATAAAAAAGAAAGGCAAAGTGCTCACCACTATTTTGAGTCCGCTTTTTATCCCTCGGGTGAAGGAAGCCAGCCTGGTATAGGTGCCGGGAAAGAGCATGCTTTTCCCTACCACCAGCCCTGCACATCCGGCAATGATGATCACCGAAATCTCTATGGTTCCGTGTATCCAGATCGTTCTGGCCGATTCCCACAAGAGGCCCTGCTCATGAAAAAAGTACTGAAAGGAACCCAGCATAATCGCATTTTGCATCATCACAAAGACGGTTCCTATGCCGGCGAAAATACCAAGGGTAAATACCATAAACGCCACTCTGATATTATTAATGGTGATGCCCAGGAACATATCGGTTTGAGCCATTTTTTTATAAACCGCCATGGGATCGTTTTCGGCGATGTTCTGTAGTGTCATATTCACATATTCGTCCCCCATTATAAACCTTACAAAAGCAGCATCTCCCGATGCTGAAAACGCGCCAACAACTGCGAATAATATGAAAATTAAAAAACTAAGCAGGAGTTGTTTTTGATGTTTATAGAATTCCAAAGGAAACTCCCGTGTAAAAAAATTGATTATTCGGCTCCCCGGCTCTTTCCGGCTATGGTAGATCTTGCGGTGTGCGTTGGCTGCCAGGGCATTGAGATAAGCCGTGGTGTTGCTTTTGGGGTAAAAGGTTTGGGCATAGCTCAAATCGTCGCTGACCTCAATATATAAAGTCGAAAGCTGATCGGGAGCAAGCGAAGTTTTATTCTCAAGGAGGCTTTCAAACTTTAACCATTTATCCTTATTTTGCCTAACGAAGGCTGCCTCGCGCATAGTTTTGTAATTAAGACTCAAAGAAACAGATTAAATGGATAATTTTCAAATTGAAACCGCTCAAAATATCAGTATTCGTCAAAATGTGGCGGGCATTGGGGATCGTATCCTGGCTTTTATTGTAGATAGTTTTATTTTAGGGGTTTACCTTATTTTTAGTTCATTCGTTATTGCAGGTACTGGCCTGGATTCTGCGGGGGAATTCGTTTATTATCTTATTCTGGGGGTACCCCTTCTACTTTATTACCTGCTTTGGGAGAGTCTTTGGAATGGGCAAACACCCGGCAAGAAAATCCTGGAGTTGCGGGTGGTAAAGATAGATGGTTCCCGCCCCGAATTTTCCAATTTTGTGATTCGTTGGTTGCTTAGGCTAATAGATATAAGCATAAGCAGTGGAGCGATTGCAGTTGTGAGTATTCTGCTTAACGGAAAAGGCCAGCGCCTTGGCGATATTGCTGCAGGAACCACTGTGATTAGCGAAAAGAAACAAATCGGTCTTGAAAATAGTCTGGGAGTGGAGCTTCCGGAAGATTACCGGCCGCTTTATCCGCAGGTGAGTATGCTGAAAGATGCCGATATTCAGGAGGTGAAAAACCTTTACAGAAATGCGAAAATAAACGGGAATCATCAAATTATCCTTATCCTCTCTAAAAAATTAGCTGATCTGCTGGATATTAATCCGAAGCAACAACCCAGTGATTTTGTGCAACAGGTGATTTCAGATTATAATTATTATACGGGCCGTTAGGTTTATTCGATAATTTCAACATCCATTTCGATGTTGTCTATAGGCCATTCAGATTGGCCCGTTTTCACTTTAGAGATTTCATCAGCTACATCCATCCCTTTAGTAACACGACCAAAAACAGTATGGTCATTGTCCAGGTGGTGCGCGCCATCGGATTTGGTAACTATAAAAAACTCAAAAGGAGAAGAAGCCTTGCTTACATTCTGCTCGCTGTATTTTGCTGCCGAAAAAGCTCCCCGAACGTGCCGGTATCCTGCTTCAAATTCATTTGGAATTAGATAGGATCCAATTTTACTCCTGTGTCGGGAGGTAGCCCTGTTATCTGAATTCCCGCCCTGGATGACGAAATTGGGAGCAACCCGGTAAATATATGTATGGTCGAAATAGTTATCTTTTGTTAGCATTATAAAATTGGCCCGGTGTAATGGGGTGTCCTTGTAAAGACTAACTTCAATATCCCCAAAATTTGTAATGATCCTGATGCGGGTTTCAGGGTTTTGTTCTCCATATTCCGTTAGGGTGGGAATCAATTCCTCCTGTTCAATAGGGAAGTCTATGCTTGTTACGCCTTCCTCTTCAGGAGTTTCGGTTTGGGATTTTTTCTTTTCAGAAAGCCTGACAGAATCAACTTTAGATTGCTTGTTTTTCAGGGTATCTGAGGCGGGTTCCGTATTATTTTTCGAAGAAGATTGCTTATCTTCACAACTGCTGAAGATCAAAATAAACGCAAAGGATAAAACAGAAAGAATTCGTATCATGGATTTTCAAGAATTTAAAGACAGGATCCCAAAATTAAAAAAATTACCGCTTCCTGGCGAGGAAGCTCACTATAAATTGATACCAACCACGAGACTTGATGAATTATCCTTGCTGGACATAGAAAAAAGAAATCCTTTAAAAGCCGGAGTAATGGCCGTCTTTTACCCGGGAGAAGACAGACATACCAGGCTGGTGCTTATTTTACGGAAGACTTATCAGGGAGTACATTCCAACCAAATAGGTTTTCCGGGAGGAAGACAAGAAACCTCAGATCGGGATCTTCTGCATACGGCGCTTAGAGAGACGGAGGAAGAGGTAGGGATTCCCCAGTCTGAAATAAAAGTGCTTAAGGAACTTACTAAATTGTATATCCCTCCCAGTAATTTTTGGGTACATCCTTTTATGGGAATGCTGGACTATACTCCAAAAATGATACCTCAGGAAAGCGAAGTAGAAAAAATACTGGAGGTGGAGCTTGCACATTTTATGGATAACAAATGTTTTGTGAACCAGACCCTGAGTACCAGATATGCTAAAAACATTGAAGTACCCGCCTTTTTACTGAACGATCAGATAGTTTGGGGTGCTACCGCAATGATGTTGAGTGAAATAAAGGTATTGTTGCAAAAAGTGGTCTAAAAACTGAAATATATTATATTTGCCGGGTTTTCCGGAGTACAGTTAAGCGGAATCAGAAATTTTTAAAATAGCATCATGGGCTTGTTTAAAAGAAACCCCTTTGGGCATATTCTGTTTTTAAAAAAATGGCTTATCCGAATCTTCGGACTGCTAACCCATCAACGATACCAGGGTTTTAACCAGTTAAAGATCGAAGGATCGGAGATCATCAAGGAACTTCCCGATACCAATGTACTTTTCGTTTCCAATCACCAGACATATTTTGCTGATGTTACCGCGATGTTTCATGTTTTTAACGCCAGCCTTAGCGGCCGTGTTGATACCATTAAAAACATTGGATATATCTGGCAGCCAAAACTTAATATCTACTATGTTGCAGCTAGAGAAACAATGCACTCCGGCCTTTTGACCAGGATTATGGCTTATGGGGGCTCTGTAAGTGTAGAACGCACCTGGCGCGAAAAGGGAAAGGAAGTGGAGCGGGAGGTAAATCCACATGACACCGAGAATATAGGAAAAGCTTTAAAAGATGGCTGGGTGATCACTTTTCCACAGGGTACTACCAAACCTTTTAAACCTATCAGGAAAGGGACAGCCCATATTATTAAGAATTATAAACCTATCGTTATACCAATTGTGATAGATGGTTTCAGAAGATCTTTCGATAAAAAAGGATTCCATATCAAAAAACGGGGAATTCTCCAGTCTTTTGTGATCAAACCCCCTCTGGAGATCGATTACGAGAATGAGACCATAGAAGAGATCGTAACCAAGATCGAATATGCCATAGAACAGCATCCATCTTTTTCAAAGGTTATTCCAAGAGAAGACATAGATGAGATGGAAAAAATGAATGAGAAGCGACGCTGGGAATATTAATGAACCGGGTAGAGACCGAAGAGAAAAAAGGAAACAAAATTTGCAACGTAAACGATTTTATTATTTAATAAAAATACAATACCTCGGATTCAGGTTACACGGATGGCAAAAACAACCTCATGTAAAAACCGTAGAAGGTCTTGTCACCAAAACGCTGCGCTATGTTTTACCTGAGGAAAAGTTTAAAATTTTGGGCACCAGTCGTACCGATGCGATGGTTTCGGCTATGGAAAGCGCCTTCGAACTCTTTTTGGATGAAAGGCCCCTTGAGGATTTAGCGGAATTTCTAAAGCTGTTTAATCTTAATTTACCGCAGGATATCCGTGCTGTATCCGTAAACGAAGTGGATTCTAAATTCAATATCATTCAGGATCCAAAATTTAAGGAATACACTTACCTTTTTAGCTTTGGTGATAAAAACCATCCATTTTGTGCTCCTTTAATGGCCAATTTTCAGGAGGATCTGGACATTGAAAAGATGAAACAGGCTGCAGCTTTATTCAGAGGACAGCATAATTTCAGAAATTACTGCGTAAGGGTTTCAGAAAACAGCAAATTCGAGCGGGAGATGCTTACCTCTGAAATTGTGAAAAACACTGAAATAACAGCCAGTTTCTTTCCTGAAAATACTTTCCTTTTCCGAATAAGCGGCGAAGGATTTCTTAGACACCAGGTAAGATTGATGATGGGAACACTGGTTTTGGTTGGACGTGGAGAATTTAACCTGGAAGATATTCGCAATAGTCTTAAACCCGATAGTGATATGCAAATGGATTATATCGCACCGGCATCTGGCCTTATCCTCAACAAAGTTGATTTCACCTGATCATTCCTGCGTAACTTCCTCTTTATCCAAAACGGCCAATGCACACTTGATTGTCCAGTAATCCAGGCTTTCTTCAAAATGCTCATAATAAGTTTTTAAAGTCTCCGGATTATTAAGCAATTCCCGGGCTTTCTTTACAGAAATTATATCATTTTGATCCACAAATCTACTCATATCAATATCTTCTCCATTTGTGTAGAGTTTTGCCAAATGCGAATATATCGTGGTTATTGCAAGCTCCCGTTTTCTTGAAATTTCCTCTACTGAAAGACCTTCCCGGTAAAGTTCCAGGGTTTCTTTATAGGTATTGCCTTTCTTTCGTTTTTTTGGTTTTCTTTTTTCCTTTGAAAACGCGATGATTTCCTTGATAAATTGGTAACCATAATCCTGCATCTTTTTGCGCCCTACTCCGTTAATCTGGATAAACTCTTCGTCTGTCATCGGGCGTTCCTTCTCCATTTCTTTTAAGCTGGCATCATTAAAGATAAGATAGGCTGGAATACCTTCCTCACGAGCGATTTTTAAGCGTAATTCCCGGAGTTTTTCAAACAGAGAATTAGTAGTACCGGTTGAGGCTTCTTCGGTGTTTTTAAGAATGGCTTTGCGGTCTGGTACTTTGGCGAGCTGAACTTTCTCTCCATTAAAAAGCACATTCCTTGCAATTTCTGTAAGCTGTAAATTGTTTTTCTTGTGAAAAGCGATCTCTACATACCCAAGATTGATAAGTTGGATAAGATAATTTTGCCAGTGCTGCCAGGAAGTTTCTTTACCAATTCCAAAAGTTTTTAAACTCTGGTAATTTTTAGAAAAAATCGCTTCGTTCTGTGCTCCTCTCAGCACATCTATAACTGTGGTTAATGGTTCCTGTTCCTTTAAACGATATATGCAGGAAAGGGCTTTTTGAGCAATAATCGTCCCGTCGAAGAATTTAGGCGGGTTTCGGCAGATGTCACAATTCCCGCAATCTTCCTGTTTGAGTTCGCCAAAATAATTCAGCAAGATCTTTCGCCTGCAAGTAAGGGATTCAGAGTATTGCTTCATCCGGTCCAGTTTAGCGAGCTGCACCTCGCTGTTTCCGGCATTGGAAGCAAATTTCTGTAGTTGTACCACATCGGCATAACTATGAAATAGCAGGGTGTCTGAAGCTAACCCGTCCCGGCCGGCACGACCTATTTCCTGGTAATAGCCTTCCATATTCTTAGGCATATTATAATGGATCACCCAACGAATGTTCGATTTATCTATTCCCATTCCAAACGCGATGGTAGCACAAATGATCTTGCTGTGGTCGTTAATAAAATCGTCCTGAATCTGAATGCGTGTATCGTGTGCAAGGCCGGCATGGTAAGCTTCAGCTGAATAACCTTTTGCCTTAAGCTTAGAAGCAAGCTCTTCGGTGGTTTTTCGGCTTAGGCAATAGATTATTCCGCTTTCGTTCTTTCGGGGAGTAATAAATTTTTCGATCTGTTCAAAGCGTTTTATTCCCGGGCGCACCTCCAGGCTTAGGTTTTTCCGGTCAAAAGAGGCAATATGTTTCTCGGCATTTGGAATATTTAACTGATTGCAAATATCCTGGCGGGTGGCTTTATCGGCAGTGGCCGTTAGTGCTATCACCGGAGTTTCAGGAAAACGCTTCTTCAGGTATCCCAGTTGGGTGTAAGCCGGTCTGAAATCGTGACCCCAGCTCGAAATACAATGTGCTTCATCTATTGCGATTAAGCTCACTTTACCATTGGAAAGAAAACGGTCTATAACCTGGAGACTTTCGGGAGCAACATAAAGAAGTTTTAATTCCTGCTTTTCAATTCTTTTAAAAATATCCTGTTGCTGAATTTCGCTCTGGCTGCTGTTTAAAAAGGCTGCAGGAATGCCGTTAGCGGTTAACCCGTCTACTTGATCCTTCATCAGGGCGATCAAGGGTGAGATCACCAGAGTGATTTCCGGAAGCAATAATGCAGGCAGCTGAAAGCAAATAGATTTACCGCCCCCGGTGGGCATAATAACAAGGTTATCCCGGCCTTCAAAAACCGAAGCGATAATCTTCTCCTGAAGCGGCCTGAAACTATCGTATCCAAAATATTCCTTGAGTGTATTTACCAGAAGGGATTTTTCCATAGCTCCAAATTTAGGTTTTTGAGTTGGAACGATAAAGTAGGGTTAGCCCTGAAAATTGAATTCATAAGCCTAAGAAAGTCTTTTGGACACAAAAAAGCAGAAAAATATTTTGTAATTTTACTTTTCAATTATGAAGCAACTAACCGTAATATATCTCAGTCTCACCCTTTTATTACAGGGTTTTAATCCCGGTCTAAAAGATCTGGTACGGGTGGGGGATATGCTTCAGCATTTAGAATATCATTCGCAAAATTACGGAGATAGTTTTACTGAATTTTTCTCCAAACATTACGGGGCCGCAAAAGAAGCGCATCAGGATAATAAAGATGAGCATCCTAATCACGACAACTTACCTTTTAATCACCATAATTCGGTACAGACAGCTTTAGTTTTCTTTATTCCGCAGTATAAAATTTCTTTAGTGAAATTGCCGCCGGTACAGAAACATTCCTTAAATTTCATTTATAAAGAAAGTCACTCTATACTTAGTAAACACGATATTTTTCAGCCGCCCCGAAACGTGTAATCTACCCTATTAATTTTTTCCCTCTTAGGTTTTGTCTCATAGATTACATATACAAATATGCTGTCAAAAATTATCAGTTTCAGTATCAAGAATAAGCTCATTATTCTTTTGTTTACCGCTTTTATAGTTGGCTACGGACTTTATTCCTTAAGCCAGTTACCCATTGGCGCGGTACCCGATATCACCAACAATCAGGTACAGGTTATTACTACTTCTCAAAACCTATCTACCCAGGATATGGAACAATTCATCACCTATCCCGTGGAATTAGAAATGGCCAATTTACCTGGTGTGATAGAGATTCGTTCTGTGTCAAAATTCGGATTATCGGTGGTGACCATTGTTTTCGATGAAGATATGGGAACCTATCTGCCAAGGCAGCTCCTTGCTGAAAAGATCAAATCGGCTTCAGCAAATATTCCTGAGAGTTTTGGTAAACCTGAGATGGGCCCAATCACTACGGGACTTGGCGAAATATATCAATATATTCTTGATACAAAACCCGGTTATGAAGACCAGTATTCAGCTATGGAACTAAGAACTATCCAGGATTGGATAGTCAAGCGACAACTATCGGGAATTCCCGGCGTAGTTGAAGTAAACAGCTGGGGAGGTAAGCTTAAGCAATATGAAGTGGCTATAGATTCAGAAAAACTGATGGCGATGAATATCACCGCTTCTGAAGTCTATACTGCACTTGAGAAAAACAACAGTATAGCCGGTGGCGGGTATATAGAACGTCTCAATCAGGCCTATTTTATCCGTGGGGAAGGCCTGGTACACTCCCTTGAAGATATTGAGAATATCGTGGTTAAAAACCCCGACGGGAACCCGATTTATATTCGGGATATTGCTGAAGTTGGCTTCGGAAATGCTATCCGTTTTGGTGCGATCACCGGGAATGGCGAAGGTGAGAAAGTACTCGGGCAGGTGATGATGATCAAAGATGGAAACTCCAAACAGGTTATTGAAGCTGTACAGGATAGGGTAGCCGAGGTTTCAGAAAATTTACCTGAAGGAGTCTATATCAATGCTTTTCTTGACAGAAGCGAACTTATAGGGAAAACCACCTGGACCATTACAGAAAACCTCATCCTGGGATTTCTAATCGTGATCTTTGTAGTGGTGTTATTGCTCGGAAATCTACGTTCAGGATTGGTAGTAGCTTCGGTAATTCCCTTGTGTTTACTTTTTGCTTTCTCCCTGATGTATCTCTTTGGAGTAGATGCCAATTTAATGAGCCTGGGCGCGATTGACTTCGGAATAATTATCGACGGGGCTGTGATCATCGTTGAGTTTATCGCCTACCAGATGACTATGAAAAGTTCAGATCTTGAAAATCTTTCAAAATCTGAACTAAGTAAAGCTAAAGATAAGATCACCTTTACCGGGGCATCCAAAATGATGAATTCTGCAATCTTCGGCCAGCTTATCATTTTAATAGTATTTATTCCAATTCTTTCCCTTAGCGGAGTTGAAGGAAAAATGTTTCGGCCCATGGCCCTGACTTTTAGTTTTGCCTTAGTGGGCGCCATGATCTTGTGTTTCACCTATGTTCCGGTAATATCTTCCATGGTTTTAAAACCCGGAAAACAATCTGATAAAAACATTTCAGTGCGGCTGATGCGTTTTATAACTAAACTTTATTCTCCTACAGTCGCATTGGCACTTAAAGTCAAAAAGCTCGTGCTTGGCCTTGCTGTCGTAATCCTTGCTATTACCGTATATATATTTACCACAATGGGAGGTGAGTTCGTACCTACCCTTGATGAAGGGGATTTTGTTATTCAACCGGTATTTAAAACAGGAACATCCTTGAGTAAGACGATAGAGCTCACGACCAAAATGGAGCAGATCCTGTTGGAATTTCCCGAAGTAAAACAGGCGGTGACCAGAATTGGAGCTGCTGAAGTTCCTACAGATCCCATGTCTATGGAAGAAAGCGATGTGATCATCACACTTATTCCTAAAAAGGAGTGGGTAACGGCTGACACTAAAGATGGTTTGGCCGAGAAGTTTAAAGAGGCCTTAATGATAATCCCCGGCATGGAAGTAGAATTTACCCAGCCTATCGAGATGCGCTTTAATGAACTCATCACCGGAGTACGTGCCGATATTGCGATCAAAATCTTTGGGGAAGATCTTGATATCCTTAATCGCAAGGCCCACCAGATAGAAAGCCTTATCAGCGATGTTGAAGGCGCCGCCGATATTATTGTTGAAAAGATCGCCGGACTTCCGCAAATGAGCGTAAAATATGATCGTGCAAAAATTGCCCGCTACGGACTTAACATTTCAGACCTTAATGAGCTGGTAAGTGCGGGGTTTGCAGGTAAAAAGGTGGGAAGTGTTTTTGAAGGGGAGAAACGTTTTGACCTTGTTGTGAGACTGAATGAAGAAAACCGGAAAGATATTTCAAACTTAGAAAACCTTTATGTAGACACTCCAAACGGGAATAAAATTCCTTTAAGCGAACTGGCGGAAATAAGTTATCAAAAAGGTGCGGCCAAGATCTCCAGGGATGACACCCAGCGAAGGATCGTGGTTGGGGTGAATGTTAGGAATCGCGACCTTCAATCGGTGGTGGATGATGTGGAAGCTTTGGTTAGTGCTAATATTGATTTGCCGCCAGGGTACAGCATCACCTATGGCGGGCAGTTTGAGAATTTACAAAGCGCTAAAAATCGATTGAAAATAGCTGTGCCGGTAGCATTGGTGCTTATATTTTTTCTACTGTATTTCGCTTTTCAATCGGTGCGGGATGCTTTGATTATTTATTCTGCCATTCCACTGGCAGCTGTTGGGGGCGTGTTGCTGCTTTGGATAAGGGATATGCCTTTTAGTATTTCGGCGGGCGTTGGTTTTATCGCTCTTTTTGGGATTGCAGTACTTAACGGGATCGTACTTATTGAACATTATAAAGAATTAAAGAAGGAGGGTATGGAGCATACAGATAAATTAATGCAAAAAGGGGCAAAAGACCGGCTACGGGCCGTATTGTTAACAGCTTCGGCAGCAGCCCTTGGTTTCCTCCCTATGGCGATTTCAACAGGAGCAGGAGCCGAAGTACAACGCCCATTGGCAACAGTGGTTATTGGAGGGCTGGTAACAGCAACTTTATTGACCCTGGTGGTATTGCCCGTTTTATATTCCATCTTCGGTGGAAAGAAAACTGAAAAGGAGAATGTTCATTTTAAAAAGAGTAAATACAAATTACCGATCATTATTCTGATGTTTTCCCTTCCCGCATTCAGCCAGGAAAAGGAGTTGAATTTTGAAGAAGTGCGCCAGCTCGCTATTGAGAATAATGCCGGGCTACAGGTTTCAGACCTCAACAGAGCTGAAGCTGATGCAATGGTGAATTCGGCATTTAGTTTCGATAAAACTGAGGTCTATTACAATTATAATCAAATGGAACAAGGCCCAACAGATGAGCCTTTCAGGATTTTTGGAATTCAACAGAATTTTTCTTTTCCCACGAAATATTTTTCGGCTAAAAAACTCAACAAAGCAAATGTAAGAGTGCAGGAAGAGGCTTATCAACTTGTTAACCTTCAGTTGGAAAAAGAACTGGCTTCAGCCTTTTATCAGCTAAAATATGAACAGGAGAAAGAGGAGATCTACAGAATTCTGGACAGTTTATATAGCAGATTTGCTTATGCAGCAACACGAAGGTTTGAACTGGGAGCAACAAATTATCTTGAAAAGATAACAGCCCAGGCAAAACAAAGAGAGCTACAAACCCGGTATCAACAAGCGGGAGAAGAAGTTAAAGTGGCTTACGAGATGTTGTGGAGCAGGGTTCAGGTAGAGGAAGAATTCCGTATTGAGAAGGATAGTTTGAGGAAGCTGGAAATGTCGCGTTTGGGGATAGAAAACCACGAACTTCTGAATTATTATGATAGCCGGGAAAAGTACTTTACGGCTCGAAATAGGCTGGAAAAGCAGCAGCTTTTGCCCGATTTCAGCATAAATTATTTTGAGGGAACCACCCCTGATATTGATTACAGTTTATATGGATACCAGGTAGGGATTAAAATTCCGCTTCTTTTTAGCGGACAAGCCTCAAAGATCAAGACTTCAAAGATCGCCATGGATAGGGCAGAGCAGGAGACCCGGAATAACAGGATCCTTCTTCAAACCAAATTCAACCAACTCCAGGCAGAACTTAGAAAATACCAGGAAGCTCTAAGTTACTATGAAAATGAGGGCAGACAGCTTTCCCGGGAGATCCTGAAAACCGCAAATGGGAGTTATGAGAACGGAGAAATAGACTTCTTTCAATACATCCAGAGTCTCGAAAATGCTTATGATATCGAATTGTCTTACCTGGAAAACCTCAATGCCTACAACCAAACTATCATTTCTTTAAATTATTTAAACCTGTAAAATTTTACCGATGAAATCCATATATATATTCATAGCGCTTTTGACCTTAAGTTTGGTATCCTGTAAAGATTCTGCTGATCAATCTGAGGTGGAAAAAGTAGAACAGGAAGACCAGGTCGTTATATCGAAAGCCCAGTTCCAGGATAGCGAACTTGAAACAGGAAATCTAAGAGAGTATAATTTCCCTGATATAGTGCGTAGCAATGGTCGTATAGATGTGCCCCCGCAAAACAGGGCCAGCATTAATGCCATAATGGGTGGATACATAAGGAATATCGAGTTGTTGGAAGGCGATAAGGTATCCAAAGGACAGTTTCTGGTGAGCCTGGAAAGTACAGAATATGTTCAGTTGCAACAGGATTACATGGACGTGGCCGGGCAACTGGAATACCTGAAAGCCGAATTTGAACGGCAGCAAACTATGCTTGAAGAAAATATAACATCCAGAAAAAGCTTTTTGAAAGCCGAAAGTGATTTTAAACGGGCCCAAACCGCACGAAACAGTTTGCAAAGTAAACTGCGAATGCTGAATATAGATCCCGCTGCAGTAGAAGCTGGTAAAATACGTTCTGTGGTAAATATTTATTCTCCAATTAGTGGTAATGCCAGCAATATCTCGGTGACCCGGGGAAGTTTCGTTTCTCCAACAGATCAAATAATGGAAATCATTAACTCTGAACATATTCATCTTGAATTGGTTGTTTTTGAAAAAGATGTGAGAAAGGTAAAAGAAGGTCAAAAGATACTTTTTAATACTCCGGAAGCTTCAAATGAGAGTTTTGAAGCTGAAGTGGTACTGGTAGGGAAAACTATCGACCAACAGAAAAGGAATGTAAGGGTTCACGGTCATCTTCCGGATAGTATTGCTTCAAATTTTACGGTTGGAATGTTCGTAGAAGCACGTATTCTTACCAGTGAAGCTAAAAAACAAGGTTTACCGGAGAGAGCGGTAATCGAACAGGATGGGGAATATTTTGTCCTGGTTCTGGAAAAGGAGGATGAGAAAAATTATTATTTTAGAAAGCAAAGAGTTTCTCCGGGAGAGACTTTTGAAAGACTAATTAGTTTAGAAAATCCGGAGAGCTTAGAAAACGAAACTATACTTCTGAAAGGTGCTTTTAATTTAATTGGAGAAGCCGGTGGAGATTAGAGTTCCCGAAGCCTCTGTAACCTGATTCAAATCATATTAATCGTTTAGGTGGTGCTATAACTTTGTAGCCTAAACTAAACTAAATGAGTTCTGACCTTATCAGAAAATACAATATTCCGGGGCCACGTTATACCAGTTATCCAACTGTTCCATACTGGGAAGATATCGGATTTTCGGTTCAGGCCTGGAAGGAAAGCTTGCTTAAACGTTTCAGCGAAAACCGGGAGATAAGCCTTTATTTACACCTGCCTTTTTGTGAAAGCCTGTGTACCTTTTGTGGTTGTAACAAACGAATTACCAAACAACACGGGGTGGAGACTCCGTATATTGAAACCTTAATACACGAGTGGGAACTGTATCTTCAGGAGCTTCCATATAAACCGATTATAAAAGAAGTACATCTTGGCGGAGGAACCCCTACTTTTTTCTCCCCTGAAAATCTTGAGTTTTTGCTAAAAACCATCTTCAGAAAAGCAGAGCTGGCAGATGAGATGGAGTTTAGCTTTGAAGGTCATCCAAATAATACTACCAAAGAACACCTTAGCAAACTTGCCGAATTAGGTTTTAGAAGAGTGAGTTACGGGGTTCAGGATTATAATATGAAGGTGCAGATCGCCATTCACAGAATTCAGCCATTTGAAAATGTAAAACGAGCTACGGAGGAAGCCCGTGATGCAGGCTACAATTCTGTAGGTCACGATATAATTTTTGGTCTTCCTTTTCAAACAAAGGAGCATATTATTGAAACCATAGAAAAAACCAAATTGTTAATGCCAGATCGCATTGCTTTTTACAGCTATGCACATGTGCCCTGGATAAAGGGAAGTGGTCAGCGAGGTTTTAATGAAGATGATCTGCCCGATGGGGAGACTAAACGTGAAATGTATGAAACCGGGAAGCAGATGCTGGAAGAAGCCGGTTACGTTGAAATAGGGATGGACCATTTTGCCCTTAAATCTGACTCGCTTTATCAAGCAGTTGAAGAGAAAGATCTTCACCGGAATTTTATGGGCTATACGACCTCCAATACAGGCCTGATGATTGGGCTGGGAGTTTCGGCAATTAGCGACAGTTGGTATGGTTTCGCGCAGAATGAAAAATCTGTGGAAGCCTATCAGGAAAGGGTTGAAAAGGGCGAAATTCCTGTATTCAGAGGACATATTTTAAACGAAGAAGACCTTAATATCAGGAAACATATTCTTAATCTTATGTGCCGACTGGAAACCAGCTGGGAAACTCCTGAAAATTATTTTGAGGAACTGCCTGAAGTCCTGTTAAAACTTCGGGAAATGGAAGCCGACGGCCTTGTTGAGTTCTCAGAAACCGGATTACGCATTCCCGAAAAAGGCCGGCCTTTTGTGCGGAATATCTGTATGGCTTTTGATCTAAGGTTGCAAAGAAATGTTCCTGATACCAGGTTATTTTCTATGACTATGTAAAACGTATTTTATTTGTTATAAAACCAAAACCACGGATGAATCCGTGGTTTTTTGATTATAGAATATGAACTTATTCTTTTTTATCTCCATAGATCATTTTTATTACGATAAAAATAAGGGCGGCACATACCAGGACGAAGAAACCTATAATATAGGTTCCCAATTCCCAGTTTACCAATGCGAGATTATTAGCTAGAGTCATCATTTTTATATTTAATGGCAGGATTGAACTGCGGTTATTTTTGGAGTCATTTCCATAGGAGAGAGGTAGGGAATTCCTAATCCCATCCCGCGTATAATAAAAAGCAGACCTATAATCACAACAAATACGGGCACAGCTTTGGTGATCTTTTGCCTCACCCCGGCACTTATAAAATTACCCAGGTAAACCGCAGCGGTCATCATCGGTACGGTACCAAGGCCAAACAGCACCATGTAAAAGCTACCCTCTAGTGCATTGGCGGAAGCAACTGCACCAAAAACAGCCATATACACCAGGCCACAGGGCAGAAACCCATTTAAAAATCCGGCAGTAAAAAAGGTGTCGGGGGTTTTCTTCTTAAGGCTTTGTCCAAGCCCTGATTTCACTTTTGAAATAATTCTGTAAACCGGGCCGGAGCCATTAATTTTGCTGAATGTTTTATAGGGTAAGAAAACCACCAGGATCATTAAGATTCCAACCGCAATAGATAATTGCTGCTGAAGCCCGAACAAACCAAAGCTTTTACCAATAATTCCGAATAATAGTCCGATAATAGCATAGGAGAATATTCTCCCGATATGATACAGTCCCACCTGGCCGATTTTCCGAAGGGAATTTTCCCTGTCTACCGGAAGTAAAAAAGCTATTGGCCCGCACATTCCTATGCAGTGGAAACTTCCTAAAAGGCCGAATATGAGCGCTGAAACAAGCATATTTTAGTATACGATCTCTTTTTTATACAGGTAAGTCTCGCCCTGGTATTCCCAGTGAATATTGATGTTCCATCTTCCGGGAAGCAGGTTATCGTCGGCGATTTCAATACGGTTGGATTCCAGGTTTAATGGAATATCAAAATCCAGTTTCGCGTTAGAAGGTCGGTAGAAATTTAAATTCCCTGAAATTTCAGCAAGCTTGAGGTTTTCAGGAAATTCAATAAGCCACCCGTTTTCCATTCTTCGGTCGCTTATGTTTTCAGTCAGGGCATTTCCTCTTTTTTCCGCATCGATTTCCTGCTGGAATAAAAGTTCTTTCTTGTAATAATCTTCAGTAACGAGATCGTGATCAAATTTCTTATCGGTGAGCATATTGAAAACGAGATAAAGGATAAAACTTATATAAAGTGTCATCCCAATCACTATGCCTGTTCCCCAGTTAATTTTCATATGTAGATTTTTAATTGCATTAAACAGAATCTAATTAAAACTGCGCGGACCCATAAACATCGTCTTCGTCGTTTCAATGAGTCTATCGCCGCTATAGATTCCTATTTCAACTTTTTCTTTTTCATCTTCAAGCGCCGAGGCATTGATCTCTATGAACAATGTTCCCTCGCTCAGTTCCTGTCCCGGTACCACGATCTCCTTATCCTGCACCGGTTTTACGATTCCCGGATGTGACATCAGTTTAAATTCGATATCACCAAAATCGGCTGTGGTCTTGTTTACCAGTTTGTAGGTATACACATTACTGATCACGTTATCGTCTTTGTGTTCATAAAGCTGGCCGGGTAATCGTAAAATACGAGCTTCTACCTCACTGCGAACAAACAGCATTCCTATAAGCACTGCAGTTAAAATTCCCAGAACTACTGTATAGCCTTTAAGCCTGGGTGTAAACCTGAATTTCGCATTTTTCTCAATATTTTCTTCGCTGGCATATCGGATAAGACCTTTTGGAAGATCTACGGCTTCCATCATAGAATCGCAGGCATCTATACAGGCGGTACAGTTAACACATTCCAGCTGCGTCCCGTTTCTAATGTCAATTCCGGTTGGACAAACCTGCACACACTGAAAACAGTCTATGCAATCTCCTTTTCCACTAGCTTCACGGTCTTCATTCTTTTTGAATTTGGCGCGCCCTTTTTCTTTTTCTCCCCGCTTATGGTCATAGGCTACTATAATAGATTTGTTGTCCAGAAGTACCCCTTGCAGCCTTCCATAAGGACAGGCGATAACACAAACCTGTTCCCTGAACCAGGCGAAGACAAAATAGAAAACCCCGGTAAAAATAAGCAGGGAGAATAAAGTGCTTAGATGATTCATCGGACCATCGGTTACGTATTGCCGCAAACGGTCGCTTCCAATAAGATATGCCAGAAAAACATTAGCGATAAGAAAGGAAATAATGAAAAACAGGAACCATTTAATTGCTTTTTTCCTGATCTTTTCGGCATTCCATTCCTGTTTATTGAGACGCATTTGTTTACCGCGGTCGCCCTCTATCCAGTATTCTATTCTTCGGAAAACCATTTCCATAAAAATAGTTTGGGGGCAAAGCCATCCGCAGAAAATCCTTCCGAAGGCAACCGTAAAGAGGATGATAAAAACCACCCCGATCACCATCATGATCACAAAAATGTGAAAATCCTGAGGCCAGAAGGGAAATCCGAAAATATTGAAACGTCGTTCCAGGATGTTGAACATCAGGAACTGGTTGCCATTAATCTTTACAAAGGGTGCGGCAAAAAGAAAGATGAGAAGCACGTAACTAACGTATTTACGATAGTCATAGAACCTTCCTTCGGGTTTCTTGGGATAGATCCATTTTCTCTCTCCTTTTGAGCCCGCGGTGGCTATTGTGTCTCTAAAACTTTCGTTGTTTTCCAACTCCTTATTCTCTTAAATTCAATTTTTCAGTTATTCTGAATCTCCTGTCCAAACATCACCTTCAGGTGCTTTGGGGTCGGGAGGGTTTGATCCTTCAAGGCTTATCACGTAACTTGATACCTGAGCGATCTCTTGGGCGCTCAGGGAAGATTTCCAGGCTACCATTCCTTTTCCGTCACGACCCCCTTCAGAAATGGTGTGGAAAATGTTGCTTATTCCTCCTCCAAGAATCCAATGTTCATCGGTTAAGTTCGGGCCAATAGCTCCACCACCATCGGCACGGTGACAGGCAATACAGTTTGCCATATAAATTGTTTCCCCGGCTTCAAGGTCGGCAGCATCTGTCAGTAATTCAACGTTGGAGGCATCCAGTAGATCGGGATTATTTCTTTTATAGGCTTCTACCTGTTCTTTTGCCTTTGCAACTTCAGCAAGGTATTCTTCTGTTTGGTCTGCTCCGTCAAAAACGTGGTAGCGGGCCATATAGATAACCGCGAAGATGATACTGATATAAAAACCATACAACCACCATCCGGGAAGATCGTTATCCAGCTCACGTATTCCATCGTAATTGTGATCTAAGATAATCTCATCTTCTTTTTCCAGGGGCTTTTTGGTGAGCATCTTGTCATAGATGCGTCTAAACCAGGCTGTACGTTTTTCGTGCTGGACTTTTTCTATCTGAAAAAGCTTATCGCGGCCCTTCTCATCAAGACTTTTATGCACCATATTCTTAAGAGCTGCCAGAGAGGCTTCAATGGCAATGGCAATGATAAGGATCAAGCCTAAAACTACCCAAACAAATGGATATTGCTCAAATACCCAGGTGGTTTCAGCTTCGATGCTTAATTCTATTAAGAGGAACGCCAGGATTACGAATCCTGCAATTCTTAAATATGACGAAGTAGATCTCATAATTCGTTATTTTCTTGGTTTTGGTCTAAGGGTAGCTGACTTACTTCATTAATGTGTTCCTTTTTCGCAGTGAAAACCCACCAGAAAAGGGCAACAAAAAAGATGAAGAAGATAAGCAGGGAGATGATGGGGTAGATTGTTACCCCATCTATAGCTTCAAGATTTCCTTTTATAAATTTTAACATGATTACTCGTTTTTAGCTGAAACTTCCTGTGAATCTATTACCTTAATATCGGTACCCAAACGTTGCAGGTAAGCTATAAGGGCCACGATCTCCCGGTTACGCATCTCTACGAATTCGGTATTGTTCTCTTCGGCATATTTCTTATCTGCCTGATAGGTACGCGCGAAGTCAGGATCGGAATGAAGGTTTTCTTCAATTCCAGTTCCTTGTTCCAGCATCCACTGCTGTGCATTTGCGATCTCTTCTTCAGTATATGGCACTCCCAAGGTACTAAGCGCACGCATCTTAGCTTCGGTATCACTCTTATCCAACTTATCGGTGATCAGCCATTTGTAGGCCGGCATAATTGAGCCGGAAGAAGTACTCTGCGGATCGTACATATGGTTTAGGTGCCAGTTATCGGAGTATTTACCTCCCACCCGCATTAGATCGGGGCCGGTTCGTTTACTACCCCATAAGAACGGATAGTCGTAAACATATTCACCCGCTTTGGAGTATTCTCCATAGCGTTCTACTTCACTTCTAAAAGGCCTGATCATCTGCGAGTGACATCCCACACAACCTTCTCTGATGTAAATATCGCGGCCTTCAAGTTCCAGCGGAGTATATGGTTTTACACTGGAAATCACAGGTACATATTCATCTACCATCAGCGAGGGGACAATTTGTACAATACCCCCAATCAAAATAGCGATAGTAGCATACAAGGTAAGTTTAACCGGTCTTCTTTCCAGCCAGGTGTGGTAACCTTCGCCGATAACCCGTTTCCTGGTAACTTTCTGCAGCGGTGCAGCTTCAGCAAGTTCATCTTCTACAGCACTTCCTTGTCTTACGGTTTTTATGATGTTATAAAGCAGGATGAAAGCACCCACGATATATAAACTACCACCTATTGCACGCATCCAGTACATAGGAATAATTGAACTTACGGTTTCCAGGAAGTTACCGTAAGTAAGGGTTCCATCGGGATTGAATTGCTTCCACATAGAAGCCTGAACAAATCCGGCAACATACATAGGCAGGGTATAGATAATAATACCAAGAGTACCTATCCAGAAATGTGCATTGGCAAGTTTAATCGAATAAAGTTTTGTTTTAAACAATCGTGGCACCATCCAGTAGACCATCCCAAAGGTTAGGAAACCGTTCCAGGCTAAAGCACCAACGTGCACGTGCGCTATAATCCAGTCACTAAAGTGGGCAATAGCGTTTACGTTTTTAAGCGACAACATTGGCCCTTCAAAGGTTGCCATCCCGTAACCGGTAATAGCCACCACCATAAATTTTAGAACAGGATCTGTTCTAACCTTATCCCAGGCTCCTCGCAGGGTTAACAATCCGTTGATCATACCACCCCAGGATGGGAAAAGCAGCATTATTGAAAAAGCAACACCAAGGTTCTGGGCCCAATCCGGCAATGCAGAATATAGCAGGTGGTGTGGTCCGGCCCAGATATAAATAAATATCAGGGACCAGAAGTGAATAATCGATAGTCTGTATGAATAAACAGGCCTGTTGGCAGCTTTAGGCACAAAGTAGTACATAAGCCCAAGGAAAGGCGTGGTAAGGAAAAATGCCACCGCATTATGCCCGTACCACCATTGTACCAATGCATCCTGTACTCCGGAGAAAATAGAATAACTTTTAAAAGCTGAAACAGGTATTTCAAGGTTATTTACAATATGCAGAACGGCAACGGTCACGAAAGTAGCCAGGTAAAACCAGATAGCTACATAGAGGTGGCGCTGCCGGCGTTTAATCATTGTCATAATAAGGTTGAGTCCAAAAGCTACCCAAACAATGGTAATGGCGATATCAATTGGCCATTCAAGTTCAGCGTATTCCTTGGAACTGGTAAAACCCATTGGCAGGGTAATAGCAGCGGCAACGATAATGGCTTGCCAACCCCAGAAGTTTATGTTACTAAGGGCATCACTCCACATTCTGGCTTTCAGGAGCCGCTGGGTAGAGTAATATACTCCGGCAAAAATGGCGTTACCAACAAAGGCAAAGATCACCGCGTTAGTGTGCAGTGGTCTTAACCGACCAAAACTAAGCCAGGCAATGCCATCGGTAAGGTTAGGGAATAGAAACATAAAGGCCAGAAGCAGGCCAATACTCATTCCCACAATACCCCATACGAGGGTGGCAATGGTAAAATTCTTTACGATCTTATTATCGTAATAAAACTGTTCTGTTTGCATAGTTATTCAGTTTTCTCTTGTTTGGGGGTTTTATTTTTGGATTTTGAGTTTACTAATTCGTCTTCAAACAGCATCCGGACCGAAGGTGTATACATATCGTCATACTGGCCCTTTTTTACCGAGAGGATAAAAGCTATAAAGAAAATTATGGCTACCAGAACGCTTAGTGCCAGTAGCAGGTAGATAATATTCATAGTTTAGTTAATTGCGCCACAAAAATAATGGCTTGTTAAAATTTAAAATATGACCTCAATCAGGTTTCATAAGTTTAAAATTGCTTAAGTCTTTTCCCAACAAGGTTAGTTGCCAGGCTGGTAAAAGCCACTATACTAATGGAACTCAGGGGCATAAGGATTGCCGCGATCACCGGCATTAAATTCCCGGTTACTGCAAATGCCAGACCCACAACATTATAGCACAGGCTCAACACAAAACTCCATTTAATGATTTTCATCCCTTTTTCTGAAATTTCAAAGAAGCTATGCAGATCTTTCAACCTGGAAGCATCCAAAATCCCGTCACAGGCAGGAGAAAAAACATTTATATTTTCTGAAACCGATATTCCCACATCACTTTGGGCCAGTGCTCCGGCATCGTTAAGACCATCACCCACCATCATCACTTTGTTGCCTTGCTGCTGAAGCCTTTTTATAAAATCCAGCTTATCTTCAGGTTTCTGGTTAAAATAATATTTGGTTTGCAGTGGGAGCATCTTCTCCAGGTGCTCTTTCTCCCCATCATTATCTCCTGAAAGAATAAAGATCTGTTTGCCTTTCCCAAGTTTTTCCAGGAGTTCTTCCAGGCCTTCCCGATAAGAATTTCTGAAAATATAACGCCCCTTGTATTCCCGGTTACTGCTAATATGAACAGCGGTTTTATTGGCTTGCCTGGTTTCGGTAAGAGGCTGCTCTACAAACTCGGCTGAACCTATCTTTAAATTGCTTTGTTTATGTTTGGCCTCAATCCCTCTTCCGGTATGTTCGGTAAATTCATCTGGAGTAAGGATTTCATTTTTATTGAGAATATCATATAACTGTCGGCTGAGTGGATGTCCCGATGCCCGAAGACTTCCGCTGAGCAATTTTTCTTCTTCTGCGGTAAGCTTAAGGCCTTCGTAATATATTTCGGCTTTTTTGTTGGTAGTGATCGTTCCGGTTTTATCAAAGACCAGGCAATCAATTTGTGCCATCTGTTCAATAATTCCTGCTTCCTTGAGGTAGAATTTATTTCTTCCGAAAATGCGAAGCAAATTACCTAGCGTAAAAGGCGTAGACAGGGCTATGGCACAGGGACAGGCTATAATGAGCACCGCGGTGAAAACATTTAAAACTTTTGTAGGATCGTAGAATATCCAAAACAGGCTGGCAAGGAATGCAATACTTAAAACGGCCGCCGTAAAACGCTTGCTGATCTGGTTGATAAGGCTTTGAAAAGCCGTATTCTTATTCTTTTTAAAAACCTCATTGCTCCAGAGTTTTGTTAGATAACTCTGGTTTATTGCTTTTATCGCTTCAATCTCAATTAATCCGCCTTGTTGGCGGCCCCCGGCAAACAGGGTTTCTCCCTGTAATTTTTCTACGGCGTTGGCTTCTCCGGTTACAAAACTGTAATCAATTAGCGCATCGCCTTTCATCAGTACAGCATCTATTGGAATTAACTCACTGTTTCTTATCAGGATGCGGTCTCCGGGTTCGATATCGTAAACCTGCACCTGCTCTTCGGTGTTTTCTGAATTGAGACGGGTAACTCCAATAGGGAAATAAGATTTATAATCCCGCTCAAAAGAGAGGTAGGAATAGGTTTTCTGCTGAAAAAATCTTCCTAAAAGCAGAAAGAACACCAGGCCGGTGAGGCTATCGAAAAAGCCTGTTCCCAGGTTCAGGACGATCTCTGCCGTACTGCGCAGAAATAATACAGCAATTCCCAGGGCTATAGGCACATCTATATTCAGCATATTAGCCCGCAAACCTTTATAGGCTGAAATAAAATAACCGGAGCCCGCGTAAAAAACTACGGGAAGAGAGAAGGCAAACATCATCCAGCGGAATAAATTTTTGAACCGGTCCAACCAGAATTCATTTACTTCAAAATATTCGGGGAAAGAGAGGAACATCACATTCCCAAAGGCAAAGCCCGCCACCCCCAATTTATAGATAAGACTTCGGTTTATATCCGGTTTCTTTTCATCAAAATCTTTAAGGCTAATATAAGGCTCATAACCAATTCTACTTAACAGGTATGCCAGGTCTTTTAGCGAGACATCTTCAGAATTATAGGTGATTCGAACTGTTTTACCCGGAAAATCGACCTGAGAGGTTTTTACGCCCGGATTAAGTTTATTGAGGTTTTCCAGCACCCAGATACAAGAACTGCAATGCATAGACGGAATGAGCAGGTTGACCACCTGGGTGTTGTTTTCGTCGAATTCTAAAAGCTTTGCCACGATCTCCTGATTATCAAGAAAATCGAATTTCCGCTCGGAAGAAGCCGGAGAGATTCCGGGATTATTATCCAAATCATAATAATAGGAAAGATCACTTTCATTAAGGATCTCATAAACCGTTTTACAGCCCGTGCAACAGAAATCCTTTTCCTGAAATCTTAAATGCTCTTCTTTACATTCTTCACCGCAGTGAAAGCAACTGGTCATATGCAACGTAGATTTTTCGGCAAATTTTAGGCAATTGCGCCGGTTGAAATATGATTAGAATCAGGTTTACGAGTTAATTAAGAATTGTACTATCAACTTTTACAAGTTAAATTTAAGAAAATTTTAATAAGCGGTATCCTTCCGATGTTAAATTTTCCTCTTTCGTTTTTTGGCTTTTGAGATGATGTTTAAGTAGAAATACCCTATTAATCCTGCGAGCATCGAAGCGAATAGGATCCCGATCTTTGCCTGGGCCTGTAAGGCTTCGTCAACAAATGCGAGTTCGGTGATGAATAAGGACATAGTAAATCCAATTGCCGCAAGAAATCCCAGCCCGTAGATATGTTTCCATTTTACATTTCTGGGTAGCGCCGAAATTTTAAAGAAGACCATTAGCCTTGTGAAAATGACAATTCCTAAGAATTTTCCGAAAATAAGACCAAAGATGACGCCCAGGGTTACCGGGCTGTGAAGAATGTCAAAAGATGCAACGTCTATAGTAACCCCTGCATTGGCAAAGGCGAAAAGTGGGAGCACTACAAAACTCACAAAGGGATAAAGTGCGTGTTCCAAACGTTGGAGGGGAGGAGTTGCATCTTCGGTTAGGGAAGAGAACTTTTCTATGGTATGGGTAATCTTTTCTTCGGCTTCAACGGGATTTTTTTCTCTGTCCCGGTAATGTTGTTTTATTTCAAAGACAAGCATTTTTGCCTTCCGCAGAAAAAGTGGTGTATTGATACGTTTGGAAGTAGGCACAGCAAAGGCAGCCAGCACCGCGGCTATAGTGGCATGAACCCCTGAAAGCAAAATTGCCATCCATAAACCGCCTATTCCCATAATCGCGTAAAAGAGCGTATTCCTTATTCCAATAATATTTGCGGTTATTAGGATTAATAGAAAGAAAGCTCCAACTGCCAGGCTTTCGAGAGAAATTTCAGAAGTATAGAAAAATGCGATCACCAGTACAGCCCCGAGGTCATCTACAATAGCAATTGCCGTAAGTAGGATCTTTAAGGTAAATGGAACTCTGTCGCCCAGCAGAAAAAGAATACCTAAAGCAAAGGCGATATCGGTAGCCATCGGGATTCCCCAACCGGAGACTCCCGGTCCTCCTGCGTTCAAATAATAGTAGATAGCAGCCGGCACGAGCATACCTCCAATCGCTGCAGCCACAGGTAGGATAGATTTCCCAAAGCTGGACAATTCCCCCTGCAGGATCTCCCTTTTTAGTTCCAGGCCTACCATAAAAAAGAAAATAGACATCAGCCCATCATTAATCCAATGCAAGAGGTTTTTTCGTAAAACAAAATCGTTTATGCCAAGGTGGATATATTGTTTCCAAAGGCTGTGATAAGCTTCAGCGAGGGGAGAATTAGCGACGATCATCGCCAGAACGGCCGAAAAGATCAACACCAGGCCAACGGAGGTCTGTTTTTCTATAAAATTCTTTATGGGCAGTAAAAAATAGAGATCGAGGCCAGATTTTTTCATAATTCAGCTGCTGATTTGTTTTTAAAGTTACAACCTCTTAAAAATAAGGAATATGATAAGGCTCAGGTTTTAAGTTATAAAAATGATTCCTGGAACTGATACCTGCGACATAAAGTGGGGAAATAGTGAACACTTGAATTACAAATCCTTAGAAAAGTTTATGGCTTAAGCAAGGGTACCGGCGGTAAATTCACCCCTATAGCAGGCTGGCACAAAATATGTAAAAATCCTGTGCGTTTTAACCTTATAAATTGAAACTCAGGTTTATTAACCCAAAGACTATGAAAAAGATACACTTGTATATATTTAGTTTACTGCTTTCTTTTCCTGCAATAATTCAGGCTCAAAGCTTTAATGAAAATCAATCGGTGACCGAGCAGGTGCTTAACGAGCTCAACAGGGAGCGAAGCCTCCTAAGCCGGAACCTCGATTACAGAATCAAAGAGATCGATTCTAAAATCAGTACCCTTGATGAAAGCATTAAAAATTCAAATTCCTCTGCCGAGAAGGTTGAAAAGCTTCTGGAGCGTGTAAAGTACCTGGAAGAAAGACAGGAAGAGCTAGATAAGAACACCGTGAGTGTTTATAAATACAATTATAGTTCTGCGGTGCTTAACCTGGCTTCGATGGAGCGGGAGATAAAACCACTCAACCTTTTCAACAGTTCACGGGAGTTTTATTCCACCCTGGATCAGGTGAGTAATCCTATGAATTATGATGGTTACAAGGAATGGTTTGGCACCTTCAAAAAATATGTGGATGAAGAAAAAAAAGATGATGCCCGCCTCGATGCTCTAAGTCATATTCTAACCGTAACCGGTGATCTTACTAAAGGAACGCCCTTCACCGGTATGCTTGCCGGCAGCCTGTTTGACGGAATTGGTAGTTTCATTAATAACCTTAAACGCCGTGATCAGGAGCTTAGAGAGCACAGTACCGAAATGCTAAAGCTAACCACCACGGTGGCCCAGTTTACTCACGACAAAGACCTTATCGAAACCGAATGGGAATCTATCAATAAGAGTTTAGATGAGCTGAAGGAACTTCAGAATAAAGCTCTGAAAGAAAATCTTACCGAAATGCTGAGTATTGACCTCAAAGAGTTCGAAAAGAATTTCACCGACGAAACCGATGCTAAAAAACGAACCCAGTATATTTTAGATATTTCAAAGGTCGCCGAAAATAAGATTGCAGAAGAAAAAGCGAAAAACCCTGAAAACTGGAAACAGGATTATCACGACCAGATGATCGCCGTGCAGAACCTTAAGATCAGGTTTGGGACTATCACCTTCAGGATTCTGGAGAACCTCAACAAGTATGAGCACCTTATAGAGAAATATAATGACGATAAATACCTTAAGGACAGAATGGCTCAGCTCAAACTGAAGTTAGACCTGGTGAGAAACAGTTTTGAAAATACCTTTAATCCGCAGGAGTATATCAAGGCTTCTAATGAGATGTATGTGGTAGAGTAGATTCAAGATTCAAGATTCAAGATTCATGAAGTAAGCCTGAGCCTGTACTGAGCGATAGGTGAAGGCTTCGATGTTACATTTTTTTTCATTTTTAAATGCCTTCTATTTTTTCTGAAAATTGCCGGGGTTTTTATTCTTCGCTTAAACTTTAAGTCTTTTTCCTACCTTTATGGAAAGATTCTTTAATGATTAAAAGAAAAAGGTATTCCCTTAGGCGTCCCAAATCCAATAAAGCCTTACACCAGGCTCCGGGCACGGCCACCTACGTAGGCCATAAGGACTCGGTTGAGACTAAACTGGAGGTTATTGATTATAATAAAAAAAGCTTCGACCGCTTTGTCTCAAAAACCCCTGAGGATGCTTTTAAATTTGAAGCACCCGATAAGGTTACCTGGTTCAATATCGATGGGCTTAGCAATACCGAAGACATTGAAAAACTGGGCAAATATTACGACCTGCACCAACTTATCATTGAAGATATTGTAAACACCAACCAGCGACCAAAAATTGATGAGTACGAAGATTACATTTATGTAGTGGCAAAAATGCTTTATCACGGGAAGAATGGGCATATTGAAAATGAGCATATCAGTTTTGTGCTGGGTAAAAATTACGTGCTAAGTTTCCAGGAAGCCGGGGGAGATGTCTTCAATAATGTTAGAGATCGGCTTAGCGAGTCGCACGGGCGAATACGCTCTAATGGTTCCGATTACCTGCTCTTTGCTTTACTCGATGCCATTGTAGACAATTACTTTATAGTAATTGAAGATATTGCCGATAAGATAGAAGACCTTGAGGAACGCCTTTTTGAAAGTCAGCCCAACGATGATATCACCTTCGAGATTCAGGAACTTAAGCGCGCGATTTTACGGATAAGAAGAGCTGTTTTTCCGCTTCGGGAAGTGGTGAGCAGACTGGAGAAAATGGATGGAGATCTAATTAACGATCGTACCCGAAATTATTTACGGGACCTTTATGACCATATTCTCCAGGTTTCAGATAATATCGATATCTATCGCGAAATGACCTGGGGCCTTATGGATATGTACATGACCACCATCAGCAATAAAATGAATGAGGTGATGAAAGTACTTACCATAATCGCTACTATTTTTATTCCGCTTACCTTTATTGCAGGGATTTACGGGATGAATTTCGAGTATATGCCAGAACTCCAGTGGGAATATAGTTATTATGTGCTCTGGGGGATTATGCTCTCTATCTTCATCTTTATGCTTTTCTATTTTAAACGCAAAAATTGGTTATAAAATGAAATTATTTCCTGTCTTTTTATTCAGTTTGTTGAGTATTCCGGGTCTCTCCCAGAACCCTGTTTACATTGGAACTTATACAAAAACCGAGGGACACGTAGATGGTAAGGCCGATGGTATTTACCTGATGCATCAAAATGCGGAAACCGGAGATTTAAGTGAACCTGTCTGTGTTGCCGAAGTTATCAATCCCAGCTTTGTAAAAACCTCAAAGGATGGTAAAAACCTTTATGCGGTAAGTGAGTTGGGGCCAGGTGACGGGGAATCAGGCTATATTTACTCTTTTCACAGAAATGAGGATAATTACCTGGAAAAACTCGGGAAAATTTCTACTGAAAGCTTCGCGCCCTGTCATATAGAGATCGATCAAAGCGGGAAATATGTCTTTGTTTCAAATTATGTTGGTGGCGTGGTAATGCTTTACGAAAGAGGCGAACAGGGCAAGCTTAAGAAAAAACAAAAGATAGAGCTTGAAAATCCTGAAACTTCTCATCCACATTCGGTGAGTATTTCTGACGATAACAAATTCGCTTACATCAATGATCTGGGTAATAACAAAGTTTGGATCTATAATTTTGATGCAGAAGCGGGGAAGCTAACTCCTCAGGATAAACCGTATGTCAAGCTTATAGAAGGCGCCGGACCAAGACATTTTACATTTTCAAAGGACGAAAAATTCGCGTATACTATAAATGAACTCAACAGCTCCCTGAGTGTCTTCAGGAAAGATTCCTTAGGTGGCCTGAGTCTAATCAAAACTTATCCCAGCCTCCCGAAAAATTTCGGCGAGAAGAATTCTACGGCCGATATTCACCTGCACCCAAGTGGCAATTTTCTCTATGCTTCTAACCGTGGCCATAACAGTATTGTTGCATTTCAGGTGGACAAGGAAACCGGAAAACTTAAACTTATAGACCATTATTCTACCCAAGGTGAATTTCCGCGGAATTTCGCGATCTCTACCGATGGTAGCTTTTTATACGCCGCAAATCAGAATTCCGATAATATCAGTATTTTCAGAATTAATAAGATAGATGGTAAATTGATTCCGCATTTAGAGCCGGTTGGAGTAAAAACCCCGGTTTGTATTGAATTTGCAGAATAAAGAATTCCCGAGATAAAGGCTTGGCCATATTTTGGGAATAAATATTAATCGACTTCTTCTACCACGAAAAAGCCATCGTTGCCCTGGGCCTGGTAAAGCGGCATAAAAATGCGTGCATCCCATTCACTTTTAATTTCCTTACCATTCTGAATTGCCAGAAGTTCTCCTTGTTTGATCTTCTGAAAATTCTCAAATCCGGGTTCCATTTTAAACTCGTCAGTATCTTCCAGACCGTGACGGTGCACAAGTTCAAAGGTTTTTTGTTCAGGAGCATTCTTTTCAGCAAAATTATCTATGCAATCCGGATAACAGGAAATCCTAGTGAGGTCTAGGTTACAGGCCTCCTTCAGGGCCAGCCAGATCACTCCCTCGTGATTTTCCACCGAAGTCTTATCGGTGTGCTGCCCGGCTTCCAACACAAAGCCGGTTAAACCGGTTCGGCTTAAATAATGGTCTATGCAGCCGTATACCATATCGCTGAAACCGCGTACGATATAAGTTGGAAACCTATGCGCCCATTCATCATTATCATGCACTTCCTGACAGAAATATAAGGCAGGCTGGGAGAGGAGGTGGTGTGGCAATCCAGGAAATAGCGTTTAGTGAAATCGCTTTCAGGATATTGTTTCAGCACTTCAATGATCTCCCACATTTCCTGTTGCTCGTGGGTTTCCATTTTCTTCTGCTGAATATTTTCCTCGGTCCAGGTGCGGTTCAGGTCTTCATCCAGGAACCTCTTATTTTGGTTAAGCGCTTCTTTATTACCGGAAACGCCAATAATGCTTCCTACTATTTCAGGTTTGGATTTTTCCAGTTCAGCAAAGACTCTTTCCAGGGCCTGCACGCCACTGGGTTCATTTCCGTGCACACCACCTGTAACAAAAAGGAGCGGGCCTTTCTTACCACTGGTGTATTTACCTATTATTCTTGGAATCTCTTTCTTTTGTTTCTGCATACTTTCTCCCTTTAATCCATTGTGGCCAGCACCTGGTTGGAGAGCTGCCCTTTATACATTGCTTTGTAATCTACCTTTCGTTCAATCGCTTCAATAACCATTGGAGTGAAATCCGGCAGGCCAATATCCTTAAACCTTTCCATCCCCCCGGGACTTAGCACATTTATTTCAATGAGCTTATCTTTCACTACATCAAGACCAACGAAGAAGAGCCCGTCCCGAATTAATTTTGGTGCAGTAAGATTTACGATGCGCTGCATTTCCGGGGTGAGCTCACTACTGTTTGCCGTGGCGCCCTGGGTAAAATTACTTCTGAATTCCCCTTCACCCGGAGAGCGGCGGATTATTGCCTGAACGCCATCTTGAACCATGACCCGTCCATTCAGCAACAGAATCCTTACATCGCCATCCTTCACCGCAGGAAGAAACTCCTGGGCTATAACGTAGCCCTGCTGACTTATAGTTTCAATGATCTGGTTGACGTTCTTTTCAGTTTCATCTATGAGATAGACATCTCTTCCGCCTGATCCTTCCAGAGGTTTTAAGACCATCTTCTTATCGTGTTTTTCCCAGAATTTTAGTATATCTTCCTTGCTTCGGGTGATAAGGGAATCGGGTTTTATGGATTCGGGTAATTCTTCGAAATAAAGCTTATCGATAAAGGCGTGGGATAGGGCATAGGCATCATTAAGAACCAGGACTCCTTCCTGTTGCATCATACGTCCAAAGGCCACCCCGGATTGCTCGGCCCATTCCCGACCAGATTCCTCTTCTGTAGGATTATTTCTAATGAATAGCACATCAATATCTTTAGAGGTCAATCTCTTTTTCTTGGCCTTGCTGCTTTGCAGGATCTCGAGGAATTTATTGGGAGATTTGGTTTTTGTGTTTTTTGGGACGTGAGTAACATTAATGCTAATAGGACTGTCATGGTGGAAATTAAAATCTCCTACTCCCATGGCAAATACCTCGTGACCACGGTTAAAAGCTGCACTCATAAGCAATAGCGATGTTCCAACTTTTTCGGTCTCTACATCATTTAATACAAAGCATATTTTCATCTGGTTATCATTTTTGAAAGAGGTAATCCCTCTTTGATTAGGTTTAATTTGTTTTGAACGTTTTCGGTTAATAAATAGCTGGGCTTAAGCACAGGTTCTTTCAATATTTTTCTCTCGGTTAGTTCTTTGATGATCCCGATATGTTTTAAGCCGAATTTCCCGGCCAGCAGGGGTTCAAATTCGCCTCCATTTTGAAGGTGATGCCTTAGTTCTACCAGGCCTTTGAGGTAGATGATATCTTTTAAAAAACCGCCTCCCTGCATAATTCTGGAGGTAATATTAAAGGCTCTTTCTCCTGAAAACCCATATTCTGAGGACAGCAGACGGAAGATCTGCTGAAAATCTCCTCCTTCCATCAGGGCCGATCCGGCAATTACTCTACCGGCCAGTGTTCTTAGTCGGTTTGCAGTGAGTCCGTCTACAAGATATTCGGCCATAACCGCCAGGCCTTCCTGTAAGGGATCGTAATCTGCAAGGCCTGTTTTTAACAAGGACAGCGGTTGCTGGCTACCGTTGTAATAGGTTAGCACATGCGTGCCTACCTCGTGTTGGATAAGAGCATCGGTTTCGGTTTTATTCATCTTATAATCTTCAGGGATAAAAAGTTCCCCTTTGGAGACCATCATAATGTTTACATCCTTACGGATATGCACCTTGCTTTTAAAATTTTCATCCTGTTCTGCGAAGTAATCGAATTCCCGACGCGCAAGGCTGGAAAAACCTTTTGAGTCTATCATTTCAGCATCTTTCACAGGTTCTTCCTCATCTACTTCCCGAAGTAAATTTCCCGCTTCTTCACATAAAATGTTGTCTATCCCTTTATATAACCTGATACTGTTATAGAAGAAGTTTTTGGTACCTCTTTCACTTAGCATAGTGATCTGTTGGTCCAATTCTTCCCGTTTTTCCCTGAAGAGATGAGACATCGCAGGATCGTCTACTTCCTCTATTTTAAGATTGTATAATTCCCTTTTAAGCACATCGGGATCTATGGGTAATAGGCGGTAGTGATAATCGAGTACTTTATCGTAATGAGAATCGAAAAATTCCTCCTTTATTTCGTGAATATTAGAAGGGGAAATCAGCCAGAGAAATTCAAAAGAACTCTCAATTTCGCCCAGCTTTTTATCAATTTCAAAGATTTTGTCTTTCAGGTATTTTCTACCCAAGGCATGAAAGCTGGCAACCCCGCAGGAAGTTTGCACTCTTATATAATCAAAGATCCCTTTATGAATAGCCTTTAAAATAAAATCACGATACCCGCGGAAAAATACCGGATAGAGCTCTCCATCCATATTTCGATAAACAGGAGGGATTTCCAGGCCTACTACTACAGCCCCCGATTGCTTGGCTTGTTCGATCTCCATTAAGGTCGTTTCGCCTTCTTTTTGCCTGTTGGGAGTATCTTTTATTTCAGATTTTAGATAAAGTCCTGAATAGTGTTCATTAATCTTTTCCAATTCTTCCTGTAAAAGCTCCAGGGTAGAGGCCAGTTTTTTGGCCGGACCTTTTATGGTAAAACAACTGGATCCCGGCTCTCCGGTATATATTTCAAAGAGCAGATAAGATTTAAATTCGCTGGCCAGTTTATCTGAAACCTGAAAAAGTAAGTCCTGGTATGCTTCAAAATCCGTATCTCCTATAATAAGATAGGAAGCTTCGCTCATTACCATACGGGCTGTCCCGGCATCGTTTTCCCGGCGGCGATACACAATTAAATAGGGCAGGTCCTTTTCAATATGGAGCATTCCACCCCCCGGGAGACTACAGCTTAACTCCTTTTCTTCCTCCAGGTTTGTTAAAATTTGCTTAATCGATTTCTCAGATAATTCCGATATATCCAGCATTCTTTTAAACGTCTTTGTTTGTTATTATGATTCTATTTTTTTGTAAGGGTCTGAAAGTCTTTGGTGAAGCCTTTTATTTCCCTGATCCGCTCTATTAAATTTAGAAAGAAAATCGGGCTTAAAAAGTTGAAAATCAGACTTTGGGTTTTTTTTAGGATATAAAAAACAGAAATATAGTTGGGCTGAAATAGGAGTTTTCTGCTTATGCCAAATCCAATTTATGGAGAATAGGCTCTAAGTGCCGCATAATTGAATTAATTATAGGAGAATAACTACAAGATTAAGATAAATATAGGTTTTTGTCGAATTTGTTGGGCTTTTATAGAATAATTCCTAAACATTCAATAAAAGTACCTATATTTATTACAACTCTTTGAGTTCACACTTTTTTGTCCCCTTTTTATCCTTTTAGATTTTTCATCTTTATAGAAGATTGATAATTCGTGCCCTACCTATTTTAATAATAGAGGATTATTGATCATAAAAGCCCTGGCTTGTTCAGGGCTTTTTTTGTCAGTTCCTAAAAGTTCCTTGGTTAGGTGCAATCGCCCTATAAGTAAAAAAGACAAAAATCCTGGTTAAAACCAAGGGTTTTCCCGTTTAGTAGAAATAAATATAAAGTGCGTACTTAGTACACTGTACGCTTTTTAACCGGAATGGTTAATTAGGTTTAAGGTTAGTAAGAGTTTCCCGGGAGATGTCTCAGGAAGCGTGAGTTTTTCATTATTGTGATGAGGGAACAGTGGAAAAGATAAATTTTTATCTGAAACCTGTTCCCTCTTTTTGTGGGGAAAACCTAATTTAGATATTTATTAAGCCGGCTGTAGAACTGATCTACATCAAAAGGTTTGGCAATAAAATCTATGGCCCCGGAGTTTTGCGTTATAGAGGGATCGGCGTGTGCCGACATAAGGATCACCGGGATGGAGCTGGTCTTATCATCAGCTTTTATAGCCCTGCAAAGTTCTACACCATTGCCATCCGGCAACATGATATCCATTAAAATAAGGTCGGGATCGATATCTAAGCCAGATATCCTCTCTTTAAAAGAAGTAGCATTAGCGAAAGCCTCCACTTCATAATCATGATCGGTTAAAAGGTAACAAATTAGTTCTCTTAGATTATAATCATCTTCAACCAGGTATATCTTTTTCATTATTTCATGGCTCATTCTAAAAAGGCAAATATAGCCCTGATGAAACATAAAAATTCCAAAAGTTTGTTAAAGGGCAAGAGTTTAACAATAGATCAATCTAAAATTGGCAGGGAAAATGAAAACTCTGAACCTTTTCCCACTTCACTCTTTACCGAGAGTTCTCCCTTATGAGCATCAATGATTTGTTTGGTAAGGTAAAGCCCCAGGCCAAGACCGTTTATACCCTTGGTAGATTCTGCCCTGTAGAACCGGCTGAAAACCTGTTTCTGCTGATAGGGGGTTAGACCAATGCCTTCATCTCTAACGCTCACTATCGCTTTGCCGCCTTCCATAGCAAGTTTCAAATAGACATTTTCAGCGAGTGGAGAATATTTAATGGCATTGCTAAGCAAGTTAAGAACTGCCTGCTCTATTCTTGGAGCATCGGCTTTTACCATTACTTTGGTATCTCCAAGATCTGTGATTAACTCGTGTTGCCCGGTACTATAAACAAAGGTTTCGCTAATTTCCTGCAACATATCTTTAAGATCAAAGGCCTCGTACCTGAATTCCAGTTTCCCTGCTTCTATACGGGACATATTAAGCAGGTCTTCTACAAGAGTATTGAGTTTATTTACCTGGTTTAGGGATTTTCCCAGGAATAATTTAGACATAGGTTCTTCTATTCGTTTTT
The DNA here is from genome assembly GCA_024635795.1 of Salegentibacter sp. GTDB lineage: Bacteria > Bacteroidota > Bacteroidia > Flavobacteriales > Flavobacteriaceae > Salegentibacter. The sequence goes on from JAGXIH010000014.1 coordinate 50,109, forward strand.
CCAGTACCTGCAGATATCCTTTTACCGTGGTAAGTGGGGTTTTTAATTCGTGGCTGGCAAGCGCGATGAATTCATCTTTTTTCTCATTAAGGGCCTTCACCCTTTCAAAGAGCCTTGAGTTATCCAGGGCGATGGCTGCCTGGGAAGCGATATTCTTTACAGTAATCTCGTGTTCAAGGGTGAACACCCCTTTTTTAGTATGACCGAAGATGAGTCCGCCAATGCTCGTACCCGATTTAGAAATAACGGGAACCGCCATATAGCTTACCAGCGGTAAATGGCCGGAGGGCATCCCGAGGTAAGGCGCATTTTTTCCATAACGCTTATCCGTGGTGATATCGGCACTGCGAATGACTTTATGATTGGCAAAGGTGGGCTTGAATATCTCGGTGTGTCGGGGCATTCCCAAATCTTCGAAGGCTTCTTTGGGTGCCCCCGAAAGGGTATACAGCATCATAGACTCACCAGCCTCATTTTCTGTATTATAAAAGAAGGCACCAAATTCCGCTCCGGAAATTTTGGTAGCCGCATCGGTTACTTTTTGTAGCACGCTTTCCACATCGAGGTTTTGGGAAATATCCATTCCTATAGAGTTGAGGATCTCGAGCTTCTTACTATAGGTCATTATCCTGTCTTCTGCGTCTTTACGGGCTTGAATATTCCGGACTATCTTGGAAGCTCCAATTATATTCCCATGGCTGTCTTTAATAGGGGAGATGCTGAGCGAGACGGGGATCTTTTTGCTGTCTTTGGTGCAACGATAGGTTTCGAAATGCTGAATTCGCTCTCCCTTTCTGATCTTTGAAATGATAAGTTCTTCTTCCTTTAAACGTTCTTCAGGAATAAGAATAGTGATATGTTTGCCTAAAACCTCCTTTTCCTTATAACCAAAGACCTTGCAGGCGCCAAGGTTCCAGCTGGTTATCATCCCGTTAAAGTCTTTACTGATTATAGCATCGTCTGAAGATTCTACTATAGCCGAAAGCCTGGCCTGTCTTTCCTCGCTTTTGTACCGGTCAGAAATGTCCCGGGCCACTTTAGAAGCTCCAATAATCTCACCTCTTGAATTTTTAATAGGAGAAACGCTTATAGATAAAGGGATCTCCTGCGCCTTTTTATCCAGGCGAATGGTCTCAAAGTGATCTACCCGTTCTCCTTTTTTTATGGTTTCGAGAATAAGGCTTTCATCGGCCTGGCGGGTATCGGGAATAAGCATTGTAATATGTTTCCCGATTACTTCTTCTTCTGAATATTTAAAGATCCTTTCCGCACCTTTATTCCAGCTGGTGATATAACCCTGCAGGTCCTTGCTAATAATGGCATCATCTGAAGATTCTACTATAGCCGAAAGGATGGCCTGGTTAATACCATCATCCTGTGCATCGGGCAAAGGAACCAGGCTAAAGCTTGCCCCGCTGAAGCTGTTGTCTTCCTCATAAATAAGCTGAGAGGAAATCAAAAACACCGGGTGGTTGGAGGTTTTTAGAATTATTTTCCGGTTTTCCAGTGGGATTTGTTGGTCTAAACTCAGTTTTAGGGGAGAGGTTGCAGTTATTTGACTCGTTGCCTGGGTGGGATTAAATTCAATGAATTCTTCCAGAAAGTTCTTATCGGCTTTTTGAGGTGGATTTTTCCAAAGCGCTCTGAAACGGGTATTGGCATAATCAAGTTTACCTTCCTTATCACAGGTGAAAACAGCCACCGGAAATTGTTCAAAAGGATGCGCTGCCAAAGCAGCTTCCTGATTATTGGCATCTTTGGTAACAGGGTGATCGCCAGGTTTTGATTTCATCTTAAAACCGCTTTAGTTCTGGATCTAAAAGTAAAGGAATTATTAAAGGACAGAAGCTTTCCCGGTTTTTATAACAGGAAAATAACTTTTCAGCCCCTTCCGTGACCGAAATAATTTGGATTAATATCGTAAATTGTTGTGGATAGTGTGTAATTAAACCAGCCAGAAATTGATAGAAGATTTAAAATATTGGTTTGCAGAACATCCAACCTCAACAAATATCATGAAGTATTTGGTATGGGTTATTTTGGTTTTCGTCCTTATTGCCTGGATAAGAAGATTGTTAAAGAAAAATCTTGACGACAGCTCAATAAAATATAAGACCCAGAAGGGAATTGAAATATTCGGTTATATTCTTATTGTACTAATAACTATTACATATTTTACCGGGAGCATTAAAGATTTTGGGCTTGCAATAGGTTTGCTGACTGCCGGAATCACAATTACTTTACAAGAAATAATACTTAGTATTGCTGGTTCTTTCTACATATTTCTTGTCAAAGTATATAAGCCGGGAGATAGAATTGAGATTAATGGAATCAAAGGTGATGTAATTGATATTGATAATATTTATACAACTATGATGGAAATTGGGAAATGGGTTTCCACTGATAATTATAGTGGCAGAATTGTGAAGTTAAGCAACTCTTTTGTTTTTAAAGGGCCTGTTTATAACTACTCACGGGACTTCCCTTTTGTTTGGGATGAATTTAATATTCCAATAAGGTATGGCTCAGACATAGAGCTGGCAAAATCCATAATTATCGCAGTTGCACAAGAGAAGCTGTCTGATTATGTGAGGGATTCTATCCAGGATTGGAAAAATATTGTTAATAAATACTACATTGAAGATGCACAGGTTGATCCATCACTAGCAATTAGTTTGACGGATAACTGGATTCAAATCAACTTAAGATATATTGTTGATTATAAAAAGAGGAGACACACCAATAATATTCTTAATCAGGAGATTGGCAAAAGAATACAGGAAACAGATGGGAAAGTAACCCTTGCCTCAGCGACATTTGAAATTGTTAAAATACCTCCACTTAATATGAATGAAAAATCTACACCCAACAAAACCTAAACCGAATTTAAAAACAGCCAAATAAGAACCCTGTTGAGCTGTGTTCTTTTTACTTCAATAATTCATTATGAGACCCTGAATACGTCCTCTGGGCCGTTTCAGGGTGACGTCGTTGGTCATTGTTTGTACCGGTTTGTACCGTCATCCCAGGAGCTCTTCACGGGTTTTTTGTCATTCCGACAGAGCGAGGTAGGAGCGACGAGGAATCTCATAAGGTAGCTCCCTTTCTGGTTTTATTGTGGGAATTGCTATTGCTTAATCAGATGGGATTTCTCCCGGAGCTTGGTTATCGGATCTAAAAAAGGAATCCTAAACTCACTCCATAAGATCTGAAGATGATGTTCTTTCCCTTTTCGCCGGGTTCGTCCAGGAGGGGCTTATCGAGCACATAGTAATTGTAATCGCCAAAGACATTCAGGTTTAGAATGAAATCATAATTCTTTACTATCGGAAACTGAAGTCCCAGCCGCGCATTGGCCATATCGCTTTTGATCTTATCGCTAAGGCCGATATTGTAAGCGGTCATCAGGTTTATATTTACATTTTCAAAATTGATAAAATGATATCTGAAGATCCCACCTACTTTAAGAGCCGAAATCTTCTGCTGCCCCTGATACTGAAACCCACCCACGGCACCTACACTGAATTTATCAAAAACAGGATAATTGATGCTGTACAACAGGCCAAAGGAGGCTTTGTTATCGAGGTCGGTGGTGCCGTCGGAAATGAGATCGCCGTTGGTTGCATATCTTGAATAATCATAACGCACCTCATAGTTAACGCTGAATTCTGCTTCGGCGGTGGAAAACCATCGCTTAGGGATCTTATCACCGGTTGAATTACCGGCTATGCCTTTCCCGGCGGTTAACAGGTCGCCGAAATCCTGACTGTAAGTGGTGAAGCTAAAAAGCAGTATTAAGATTAAAAGGGATTTTTGCATTAGATAAGTCTTGGAAGATTTATTTATGGGTGTCCTTTTGCCATGATTTGTTACAGAATGGTCTAAGGTTTTTCTTTTTTGAACCCGGCAAACATAATAGCTTACTCAGATGGGATTTCTCCCGGAGCTTGTCCTGAGCTATGGCCGAAGGGGTCGAAATGACAAGTCCAGGTTGAAACGGGCAAACTTAAAAGCTCACTCAGATGGGATTTCTCCCGTTGGTCGAAATGACAAAATACGTGTGGTTTTTCGTCATTCCGACAGAGCGAGGTAGGAGCGACGAGGAACCTCATTCTGCGGTTCTCGGTTCTGAGTTTTGGGTTGTGAATGTCGTGGTTTATTGATTTTTGTTTGTTGAAACCGGCGAATATAAAAGCTCACTCAGATGGGATTTCTCCCGGAGCTTGTCCTGAGCTATGGCCGAAGGGGTCGAAATGACAAAATACGTGTGAATTTTTGTCATTCCGACAGAGCGAGGTAGGAGCGACGAGGAATCTCATAAGGTAGCTCCCTTTCTGGTTTTATGGTAGGAACTGCTATTGCTCACTCAGATGCGATTTCTCCCGGAGCTTGTCCTGAGCTGTGGCCGAAGGGGTCGAAATGACAAAATACGTGTGAATTTTGTCATTCCGACAGAGCGAGGTAGGAGCGACGAGGAATCTCATAAGGTAACTTTTATTAATTCCTGGTTTTAACTTAACCCCCCACTGAGATGAGACCTTGAGTCATGCTACCATTGACGTATTATAAAATTCAATTTTATCCTGTTTTTTTCTATTTAAACTTCAGTTTCATACATAGTTTAGAAATCCTTATTTTTCATTTTTTGCTCGCCCAAAAAACGAAACAAAACCCGCCTGAACGGACGGGCAGGAAGGGCGCTGCATGTGCAGGTGTTTTTTTGGCAACAAGGCCAAAAAATCGCAAATCAGCAGCTAAATTTTCTCCAAGGCTTCGAAAATTATTCACGCTGCTGATTTACTACACTCACATACAGAGTAATACTTCGCAAGCTCGAATCATCTCATTCAATCTTCTGTATATAAATTTTTTATCTCAGACTTCTGGTGTGATCTTTTACCTTTTTTTTAAACGTCATCCCGGGCGTGACCCGGGATCTCATCCTGATTGGCTCACTCAGATGGGATTTCACCCGGAGCTTGTTCTGAGCTGTGGTCGATGGGGTCGAAAGGACAAGTCCAGGTTGAAGCGGTTGAACATAAAAGCTCACTCAGATGAGACCCTGAATACGTCCTTAGGGCCGTTTCAGGGTGACGCCTGGCTATGTTTGAAAAAGCCGTCATTCCGGACTTGATCCGGAATCTCATCCTCATCACTCAGATGGGATTTCTCCCGGAGCTTGTCCTGAGCTGTGGCCGAAGGGGTCGAAATGACAAAATACGTGTGAATTTTTGTCCTTCCGACAGAGCGAGGTAGGAGCGACGAGGAATCTCATAAGGTAGCTCCCTTTCTGGTTTTATTGTGGGAACTGCTATTGCTCACTCAGATGCGATTTCTTCCGGAGCTTGTCCTGAGCTGTGGTCGAAGGGGTCGAAAGGACAAGTCCAGGTTGAAACGGGCAAACATAAAAGTTCACTCAGATGAGACCCTGAGTCAAGCTCAGAGTGACGACTTCCGGCTATGTTTGAACCCAGCGTCATCCCGGGCGTGACCCGGGATCTCATCACGTTTTTTCGTCATTCCTCTCCGGTGATCTTCAGGTCATCTATTTGCTGCATGATCCTGTGGGTTTGGGTGAGGGCTGCGATGATCTTCTGGTAATGCAGAATATCATCAAACTGAAGCTCGCGCCCCTTGCGGTCTTTCAACCATTTTTGTGCGGGCTGATACCCGCCGATGTAAAATTCCCAGGCGAGCTGCGGTACCTTGTCAAAATACTGCTGGTCGTTTATCCAAACCCGGCCCAGGCCGTTTTCTTTGTCGTAAAGCTCGAAACCCGGACTCGTTTTAGTAAGCTTGCGCGTGATCACATTATCGCCGCCTTTGGGATAACCGGTGGTGTACTGTTCTACCAGCGGACTCTCCAACAGGTGTATTTGCCGAAGCTCCCCACCGAGTTCTACCAGCTTCCAGAAAGTATCCTGGTCTGTAGGGTAGGGCACCCGGGGGAAATCTATCTTTAAAAACTCCTTGTACTTCTCTCGGTATGCCGGAGAATGCAAGACCGCATAAATGTAATCCAGCAGATCTATTGGGGCGAAATTCTGTTTATAGGCATCCTGCAGTTCCTCGTTGGTATCGGCGAAGCAGAGGTTGCCCTCGGGCTTCTCCGGAACAAACTCCAGGCCTAAACCGGTGGCTATTTGCTCCACGAGCTCCGGGTCTAAGTTTGGCGTTCTTGTCAGGGGCTGCTCCAGACTTTGCTGCTCATTGGTTTCGGGGTAGAGATAGAGGGGAAATATATTCGCGTTATCGAGGGAAGAAGAAATTCCCTTATCAGTTATATATTTTGATAAAAAGTAATTATGATAATTTAAATTTCTCCCCAACTTTACTGTACAGAAAGCAATATTATTATCATTTAAATTATTCATTATCTCATTTCTCATTCTAAAAACTAAGTTCTCTTGATAATAAATGAACCTATTATCAAAAGGTCTATAGGCAATCACCTTAATATAATGGTCAGAAAACTCTGGCACCATTTCCCTTTGTTCAGGAACTTTCCATTGATAATTTTCCTTCAATTTATATTTTAATTGAAAATCTTTATGAGCAATTACTTTATCACAAAAGTCTTTTATTCTTGTTCTTAAATTCTTTTTATCAAAATCAATTACAAATGAATCCCGAGCCGAAGTGATGCCCATTGATTGTTGAATAAATAAATCAGATATTGAAACCCCTTTTTTATATGCAGCTAATGAATCGGTATTTTTTGGAATAAAAAAGTAGTTCGGTGAGACTGGTTTTATTTCCAAAAAATCAGTGGAAGTTAAAGAGTTATCGGTCAAATATTCATATTTCAACTCTCGCCTTCCGTATAAATCATAATGAAATACCTTTCCTAATTCTGAGGGCTTTTTCTTACCAGTTTTTACCAAAATATTAATGGATACCCCTTGCATGATATCAAAAACGTTTTGGTCTATAGAGCCATCAGGTGCAGTTTCTTTTTTTGTACTGTTTCCGTGTAAATCTATAGTATAGATCTTATCGAAGGTTTTCAGCAAATTCCAGCGCATTCCCCTAAAAGTAGGGTTGTCCAGAAAACCATGTGGGTTGATGAAAGCCAGGATTCCTTCCCCGTTCTTTTCGATGAAATGCTGGCCGTAGCGCATAAACTTCACATAATCATCATTAAGCCAATGTTTACGTTCATTAAAATGAACTCCATCAACATATTTGTAATCCTCTATTAAATCACTTATCCATTTTCCTTTATTTGAAGAAATTCCACTATACGGCGGGTTCCCAATCACGCACATCACGGGCGTATCGCGTTTAATATGGTTGGCTTCATTGGCTTCGGTGCTTAGCCAGTTAGAAAAGAGGGTGCCGGTATCTTCGTGGTGTTCTTCCAGGCTGTTGGTGAGGTACACCCTAAAGCGTTGGTTGGTTTGAGGTTTAAAGCCGGTTTCGGTGAGCAGCAGGTCCAGTTTCAGGTGGGCCATGGCGTAACTGGCCATAAGCAGCTCAAAACCATTAAGCCGGGGAATAAGGTGCTGCTCCACATAATTGGTCCAGATGCCTTCCTGGCCTTCAAATTTTTTATAGATGTGTTTCACCACCTGCGCCAAAAAGGTGCCCGTGCCTGTGGCAGGATCCAGGATTTGTACCTTATGTACTTCCTGTTCGATTTGCTTATAGCCAGTGACCGAGCGTTTGTCCGGCGTTTGGGTGTTTAGTTTTATCCTGGTCTTGCTAGTGTCTGCCAGGCCTTGTGGCAGGTTAAAGTCGGTTTTCAGGATATCATCTACCGCACGCACGATAAAATCTACCACCGGGGCGGGCGTATACCAAACCCCGCGGGCTTTCCGCAGGCTGGCATCGTACTCGCTGAGAAAGGTTTCATAGAAGTGAATAATAGGATCTTCCATTTTTGTGGCGCGCCCGTAATTCTTCAGGATCCTGCTCACATCGCAGGCCAGAAAGATCTCGGTAAGGCTGTCTACAATCCATTTAATACGGTCGTCTATATCGGGCCCGGCGATGTAGCCAAAGAGCTTCCGCAGAAAAGGATTGGATTTTGGGATAAGTTCGGCCGCTTCCTGCCGGCTGAATGTGGGCAGCGTGGGATCGTGCAGGCGGGCGGCAAACATCCCGTAGGCTATGGTTTGAGCGTAGACATCGGCAAAACCTTTTGGAGTGATGTCGTGGATAAGGATCTCCTTAAAGGCCGTCATCTGGTCTTTAAGCGTAGAATCCTGGCGGTTATCTTCGTCGCTGGTGAGGGCCTTTTCAATGATCTCTGAAAGCAGGCGTGCTTTGCCGGCCATCATTTCGGCAAGTTTTTTAGGGCTTTTAATGGTTTGGCCCACGTGCGTGGTGAAGTCTTTTATAAGGTTCTCAAAATTGCTGAAATTCTCCGGCAGGGGTTCGATCCCGTTGCCGTTGAAGCTGGCCAGGGATACTTTGGTGATGAGCTCGCCTTCGCGGTAGAGATGAAAGTTGATATAATCGGTAAAAATAAGGTTGTTAAGCGAGGCCTTATACCTGTCGAACTGTTCTTTGTTCCCAGCTTTTTTGAGTCCGTCCAGGTCGGCATCGCCCAGGTCTTTGGCTTCAATAAAGCCCACGGGAATATCTTTACGGGTAAGGATATAATCGGGCGCGCCGCAACTTTGGCGTTTGGGTTCATTAGTAGCCCTCACCCCGGGCACGATATTTTCGATAAGCTGTTGCAGGTCTCCTCGGAAGGTGTGTTCAGTAGCATTACCCAGTTGGTATCGGGTAATGATATTGTCCAGGTAATTTTGGATCATTCAGTTTTGGTTAAGATGCTAAATTCAAAATAAAACAAGGTAGGGCCTGTTAAGTGGGACAATTTAAGAAAATTTTAGGGAAATTATTCATCATCCTTGAAAGCCTGCAAGGGTTTTAAACCCTTGCAGGCTTAGAAAAGAAACTTAAAATTTAAGGGTGGTTCGTAGTTTCTGACGTCATTCCGGCCCTGTAGCTATCGGGACGACCCGGAATCTCATTCTCCTTGTACTCAAATTCCTATTTTTACTTAGTCGGGTCAAGCCTCTTAAATTTATATTGAAAGCTCGGTAAAAGGACAAGAACCGGCGTTTATCCAGAAAAAAATTGTGTTAAAAATGTATATTGCTGCGGTTATGAGGAGTTTTGAGACATTGTAAAACAAAAGGAACTAAAAGGAGTTTTGAGATATTTATTCTAAAACAATTATTATTTATAACACTTTAATTATGACTAAAACATCTAAATCAAGAGCTGTTAGGCTAACGATCTTGTTGGTATTTTTTCTTATTTCATTTTTAATCTTTAGAGAAATATTCGGAGACTGGGAACATTTTAAGGAAGGACTTTTTTAGGATCAGCGCCAAGTGACTTTGAGGGTTTACCAACTATTTTAATAATGAAAATCAGGTTTAAAAAATGCCATTTTATGGAAACTCATTCAGCGACTATTAAGTTAAACAACAATCTCAAAACAACATATAAAAACAAAGATGTTTAAATCAGTCTTTAATTAAAACTCCCTACTCACTTGCAACGCTTGAATGTTCTGCGCTGTTCCCTTCTGTTGGAACCTGCGGGGAGACTATCACGTACGGTTCTCTGAGAGGCTTAGGGTGAAATTTCCTTTGTCACCTCGACACGAGACCGTTATATGCAATCCGCCTCCGTGCCTTTAAGTAAAATTTATATATTTAATCCTAGGATGAAACTAGCAAAAAAATACATATCAGCTTTGCTTTTTTGTGGAATTCTATCTACACTACTCTATATAGCCTCAGATAGTATCTGTGCTATAGTTTATCCTGGATATAGTTATACTTCTCAAGCAATTAGCGAATTATCAGCTATTGGTTCTCCCACTGCATCTTTATGGGCGTATTTGCTTTTGCCATTTAGCCCATTAATTATTCTATTTGGTATAGGAGTATTCTTGTCAAATAAAAAAAGGAGGCTGAGAGTTTCAGGAATTCTATTGTCTTTATTTGGAATCTCAGGATATGCATGGTGGTTTTTTCCAATGAATATGCGCGGAAATATTGGATCAGCATCCGACACAGGCCATTTAATTATGTCAGCAATAACTGTTTTATTATTAACCTTAATTCTTGCATTTGGTTCTGGCGCTGGAGGAAAAAAATTTCGAATTTATTCAATTCTAACGATATTAACCATGTTGTTTTTCGGATCCTTAGTCGGTATGATGGCTCCTGCAGTTGCGGCTGAAGAACCAACGCCTTGGATGGGTATATATGAAAGAATCAGTGTTTTTTCACCAATGATCTGGATGTCTGTCCTTGCAATAATCCTTATGAAAAAAGAGAAGAATAAAGTTAGTAAATAAATGAAACGGCACGGAGACGGACTTTCTACCGGCCCTAAACTTGAGACTAAATATGATTTAACCGGGATTCATTTAAAACTCACAGGGTTTTAAAGGTCAATTTCCGCAATTTTCTATCATAATTAACCCCGATTTTAAAGAGATATCGGCGGGCAGGGGAAGAGATGAAGATCTGTGGGCCGGGAGATGAAGATGTATGTTGCGATAGATGAAGATCAATTAAGCCCGAGATGAAGATCTATTTACCCGGAGATGAAGTTCTCTAAACAGCGATACCGGGAATTTTAAAATTTTAACGTGGAAAAACGTGGCAAGAGGTGGTAAAAAATATAAAAAATGTATACATTTAGACAACAAAAAACCCCCTGAAGGTCAGTTCAGGAGGTTTAAAAAAGTTGAGAATCAGCTGTTTAAGGCTGATTCGGGGCTTTTTTGAATTTGAGGTTTACCAAAACCTCTTTCAGGTAAGGCGAAGGAGAAAAAATCAACCGCCTTTTGGTGATTGACGTATGTGAAACCTCTTCCGGGGTTTCACTTCCTTCACTGCTCACGGAGACCCGGAACTTGCCCAACTGGCCAAGTTCAACAATACGGCCTTCCTTGAGTTCGAGTTCAATGGCACGCGCCAGGCCAATAAGGACTGAATAACAATCCTGAGGGCCTACTGAACTCTCTCTGGAAGCAAGCTCTGAGAGCTTCTCCAGGTTACTCACTCCGGTGCTGATCACAGCAGCGTAGTGAAGGGGCGGGGCAAGAAGGTCACGAGGATTCTTCTTGCTAATTGATTTATAGTTTAACATAAATCACTTTTTGAGGACAAATTGATTAACATTACCGAAAATCAGGGATCCTCTTCAACCTGAAGTCCGGCCTTTAAAACTTTTAACCCCTTTCCATTCATAGTTGTTTTAGTTAGGTAAGACTTCAGCATAGTAAATTACTACAAAAAGCTCATTATCAGCTTATTAATCCATAGAACTTATTAACAGGATATTAACACTTGTTTTTCTTACAATTCTGTAGTTCAATCATTTAAATAAAAATGCTTTATCCTGATTTTCTGCATTTAATCGGGATATTCAGAATATTGCTTTTTTGACAGGACAAACTTTAACAGGAAACCGGAGTTGCTTATGATTAGCTGAATAATTTGAAAGGGGCTTAACACGTCGATTATTGGAGGTTTCCCGGTTTTTAAAGATTGATTATTAAGGCTTTACTCCTCCCGGAATATGAGACCCGGAACCTGTCCTCTAAACGTATTCAGTAGATTTGGAAAGCAATACCTTATAAGCCTCTTAAATTCTTTTTGTAATCTTATCATAAGAAGCACAACCTGCGTTTATACCGAATTTATTTATGTTAAAAGTGTATATTGCTGCGGATATAGGGAGTACCTGCAAGCCGAATTGAAATTCAGCTAAGAACATATCTAACAAAAATGAATGCGCAAAACCCAATATTGAGTGATTAGAGCAGTTTAATAACAATTCTTTCTGAGAGGAATATTTGAAAACAGTGTCGAATAGATTAAAAAAAATAAAAGTAACTTGAAACCTATAACACCAAGAAAATTAAAATCAAGATTACAAATAGAGATATTAAAACCTTCGCATTTGGAATAATTTTCGCCCTCGCTTTTGTATTCATCTACGACTGGACAAATAATGTAAATGATGTCCAAGAAGGCACTGCAGATGGAAAAATTGACTATGAAAAATCGAAACATTAAATAACAATTAAAAATTCAATAATATGAACTTCAAGATTACTAGTAGAGATTTTAAATTTTTTATGATTGGCGTATTTGCCATGTTTATTTTCGTAATTATTTACGATTGGGATGACTTTGAAAAAGGATTTAAAACAGGCTATAATAAGGGAATGCAAATAGAGAAAACTGAATAGATAAGCAACAACCTATATAGGCCAGCAGGTAATCGAGTAGACGGCTCCGCCGTTAATTGACGGAGTGCGCCTCTCACACCACCGTACGTACGGGTCTCGTATACGGCGGTTCATAATCCATCTTTTCAATCGCTCTTTACACCAATTGAAACTATTTCATACTTTATGAAT
>JAGXIH010000015.1 GCA_024635795.1 Salegentibacter sp.
ATTTCATTCCATTTATCATTTAAACCCCAATCGTTTTTTAATTGTGAAGTTATTGCGCCGGTAACCGGAACAATATGTTTTGAGGTCGCTTCCTCTTCATTTTCTTCTCTAACAAGGTTACTCAACAAACCTTTTATTAATTTACTGATATACCTGCTGTCAGTTAGTTGCCGGTTAATAAAACCTTCCGGGATGTCATCACTTAGAAGATTTTTTAGTTTGGACCGATTCTTTTTGAAATAATTATTGCAGTGATTTTTATATTCTTCAATAGTAAATAACTTCGCCGTTTTGTTTTCGGTGAGTTCTACAAGTCTCCCTTTTTCTTCAGTAATAAATACAAAAGCTGTTCTATTGTCTTTTAGCTCATTGATTTCACTTTCACAAATAATTTTATTGTTGAGGGAGTTGTCAAAATAGCGGGATTGAGGAATAATATGTTCAATTTGATACTCTGTTGAAAACAGTTTGCTCAAGGGAATGGGTTTGCCGGTATATGGAGAAATATAGCCTTGCTCTAACCATAATTTATATTTGCTGATTTCAGATCTTGAGGGCGAATTATTACTTCTAATTTTTTCTACTTCTTCTATTTTTATAAACTTATACTCTTCCGGAGAATTTTGAAAAACCCCTTCTTCATAAATCTTTAAAATTTCCTGCTGACTTGGTGAGTATGGTTTTACGTCACTTTTTACGTTAATATCATTCTTCAACTCTTGCAATAAAGCTTTGATGCGTTGGTTTGTGTTTTCATTTTCAGAATTCCTTTGAGTTAATTGTTTACGTTTTTCTGCAGGATTTTTCATTTCCCTGCCCAACTCAATATGAATCTCATTGAAAAAATCTTCACGACCTTCGCCATATAGTTCCCAAATATCTTTAACTACCCGTAAGGTTTCTGTAACAACCTGTTCTACAATAGGATTTCTTAGAGAGTGTTGTTTAAATTCTTCTAAAAATTTTGCAATATCATTGGGTGATTTCCATTTGGTAATTTCACTAACTTCAGAATGTCTGTTATACACGGCATAACAAGCCTGGTATGTGTTCAATCCGCTAAATGGATTTTCTCTATTTACTATAAAACTCTTTAAAACTTGTTTTGGAATGTCATCATCAGTTATGGTATCAATTTTTTCCTTATCAAAATCTATGGTTCCCAACCTTCCAATAATGGATTGAATTCTATTTTTGGTAGTGTTTTCTATACTTTCCTCATTCCAATATTTTCCCAGGCGCATTAAAGTCAGAAGCTTTTTGATCGCTTTTTCTGAATAAGCGCCATATTCATTTTTAAAGGGTGGGAATTTTCTGAAATTCTCAACAAAAGATGATTCGTCAATATTTTTTTTAACGGCAAAAGATTTCAATGCAATTTCAAATTCTTTCTTGTCTTTTACCGAATAAACAATATGCCAAAGTTCATGTTCGGTTTCTTTGGTTAAGAATGTTTCAGGATTTAAGTTGGCAACTTTGCTTAACCTGCTTAAAAATGAAACTCTGGTATCGTTACAAGGATATTTTTTATCTTCAACATAATTCCAGCGATGTGTTTTTTCCGATAACTTGAAATGCTTCAACAACTGCTTTTGATCTATTTCTTTTTTATCATTCAAAAAATCGAACAATTCAACAATTTCAACTGGAGTTTTTAGAAATTGCTCTGTTACCGGATAATCTATTTCCGGTATGTTATTTACGGTAATTCCCCGTTGATGAATTTTTAAATTTTTGATAAATTGCCATAATCTAAATTCCTGAAAAATAGGATTTGACCTGGAAATACATTTAATAGGTTGAACTTCTTTTTTCCCTTCTTTGATGAAGGATCTGGACTCATAAGGACAATTGGATATTGTGGATTTTTTGCTTTTTAGAGGTCTTTGATAAAAAATAACGTCTTCTACAAGCAGGTATGTAAAATCATTTTTGATGATGTTGTTTTGATGTGCTTCATTTCTTGGATACAATTCTTCAACACAAGTTTCATAAAGTAATTTATCACCTAATTCCGGATGGTGTTTTTTTTGTTCGGTTAGAATAGCGATCAGCTCTTCCTTGTAAAATTTTCGTTCTATGGTTTTAACAAGTTTCCCTCTTATTTTTTGAGTGGGATTTTGTAGAAGTGTTTCGTAGATGTATTGGCCAACGGTTTTCTTGGAATTAGCAATATCTTGCTCGGTTTTCTTTTTTATGGCTATCCAATCTTTTTCAGAATCAACTGCTCTAAAACTTCTTTTTACTTCCCCATCTTTGTCTTTCTTCTCTGTTCCATCTTTTTCTAAATTTGTGGTTACAATAAACTCTTTTGTTTTACCAAGCCAGTCAAATAATGGAATTTTACTGGAACGTTTATAAATCCAACCATTTTCTAAAATTACATTGTACCAAATGGAACCATCTTTCTTTTTGTCGTCAGTCTCTTTAACATCGGCAACTATTAAAGTATAAAATTCTTCATTTTTATCTTGAATTTCTTCTTCTTCACCCCGCAATTGATAGTAACCCCGCTTTTGATTGAAATTAAGAATAATCCAGGCCAATTCTTCCTTGTTGATTTTTTGAGAGAGTGCTTTTTTTCTTAAATAGTAAAGTGTCCAGTCTAAAGGAATTTTTGTGCTAAGTCCATTAGTTTCAAATTCCTTTGCCATTTCATCAAAGGAATTCATAAAAATAAACTTATGTTTACCTTGTTCGTTTTCGCGATAATTGAGTTTTACCTCAACTTCATTTTTAAATTGACCTAAATGCTTATTAAAATCAATCTCTTTTGCATAATGTTCCGGTAGAAAATCCATAATGTTTAAAACGCGGTGCAAACGTTCCCTCCTTAACAAATTACGTTGTAACAACCTGCGCACACTTCTATATCCGGTGCGTTCAGCAGTCTGGGATATTGTGACTCCGGAATCAAATTTCCCAAGTATGTCCTGACTCATTGGGATAATTCTACTGCCTAAAGCATTAATTTTACCTTCTTTTTTAGCAAAGTCTAATTCTGTTAATGCCCAACCAATGGAATTTGTACCTAAATCCAGTCCTAAAATTTTTTTCATGTTGAATTTATTTATATATTCGTTTCACAATTTTGAAAGCAATTCACAATAAGGATTATTCCGTTGTGAAAACATTCAAGGAGGTATATTTATATATCTCCTTTTTTTGTGCTAAAATTTTAAACAGAAATGTTTACAAACTTTGATCATTCCGAAAAAAGGTAGGGTGTTGTTCGAAAGGATTAACATATTTACTAAAAAATATCTTAAAATGCAATTATACTTTAAGATAAAGTACAACCCTAAAGCCCTGCAAGGGTTTTAAAAACGGAACAGAAATCAACAATTTCGGCAAGAATTTCCGGTAGGAAATTAACAAAACAGCAAGATCCACGAACTTTTGTTGCCGGTATGATCAATTTTAAGCAAGAAAAGAGGATAGCGTAGAGCTTAGGTTATTTGAGCACTTACTTACGCCTGCATTACCTACCGTCATTGTTGTCGCACGTATCTAATCCTTTTTTGTTCCTAACAAATAAAACACAACACCTGGCCCGGATTTTACTTTACTGATTTCCCAATCATAGGTTTCCGTACCGTTCAGATCTTCAACAAGCCTGTTCATTTCTTTAACCGAATAAGTCCGTAACGAAGAAACAATTCCGTCCCACAATACAAATAAGGGGACAACCGGAATTAGATAGGTGAAAATAATTCTCCCGATTTTAAAAGGCCTTATAAACGGGGTGGTCAATAAAACGCTTATTGGCGATAAAAGCATTGCTATAATACTTTGCACACTTCTTTCCTGACCTTCAAATATTGCAATAGAACTATTGGTGTCAATAGCATTCTGCAAAATGAGTTTAGCGTCTTCGGGCTTAAAATGGTGAAATGTCAAGAATAATGTTCTTAATCCTTTTAATTCTGTTGGTACATTTCTGGCATCCACAGGCGTTTCTACATATTCAAAATTGTCAGCTTTCTCTTTTGTGAAATTAAAAGCCGGAATATTCGGATAAAGGTCAGTCAGAATTATTTTCAAGTCCGGGATGTCTTTATTTAATTCAGAATTCAGCCAAATAAGTCCGCCACCTCCACCTGAACCAAGGTCAATTATTTGATTTTCCCCACTTCTTTTCACGCCTTTTTTAATTATGGGAATTATAGGTTTGTACATTTTTGTTTTATTGGACAGGAACTGCAGAAAGTCGGTTCCGTAATCCCTTAAAAAAGACGGAAACCATTTTTGATCTTCAAATTCAAATAAGTGTATTCTTCCCATTTTGTTGGTCAAATGTGCTGTAACTTCTTATTCCATCTCTAGAATTCCAACCCCAAAATTAGCAACTCCCTTTAAAGGATAAGCTTTTCCGTTTACCATCTCCATTACCCGTAAGCCTAAAGCAGCAAATTTCCGTGAAGCCTGGTCGGGCAGGGGAGCGGTCGTGAACACCAGTTCTTCTGAGATATCATCAGGGCCCAACAGCACCGGCTCAGCCATTTCAGCATGAAACTTCAAACTGTCAAAATCAAATCCCAGGCTTCCAAAGCTCAGCTCCAGCCGTTGTTCTTTTTCTCTTAATAAGTTCCCGGGATTAACATGGCTAAGCTTCAGTTGCTGCTGAGCCCAGTCTAAACGAGCCTGTGCCCCCAGGCTGTCGGGCAGGGCCAGCTTCGGGTTTACCTGGAAATTTTGGATGAGTTTTTTCGCGCCCTCATTTTTAAAAGCTTCAACCAGGTTTCGGTCACCTCTTGCTGAGACTCTGTCTTCATCCTTGATGTTCAGGAAAAGCTTCATCATACGGCCGTGCAATTCCGGCT
Source organism: Salegentibacter sp. (assembly GCA_024635795.1). Taxonomy (GTDB): domain Bacteria; phylum Bacteroidota; class Bacteroidia; order Flavobacteriales; family Flavobacteriaceae; genus Salegentibacter. The sequence goes on from JAGXIH010000015.1 coordinate 4,824, forward strand.
CGCGAAACTCTCCAAACATCTGTTTCAAAGCCTGCAGAAAGGTCTTTTTAGTCTGGGAAACCCTCCCAAACTCCGAGTTGTTTTCCCGTACCCTCACCATACTGGCCTTGGATTTTATCGACTTTCGGGTAAATCCGCCCCCGGCCTTGCGCACCACTGGTTTTCCTTTGCGCATATAAAAGTTAAGTCCCTCCAGACTCCCTTCAATTCTGATGATTCCGCTTTGTTTTGCCATAAGCCCCTGTTTTAAAGCAATATATAAATTTTTATTATATTCCTTCCTTCCTTCCTTCCTTCCGGGCTTCTCCCTGTCTTCTGGCAGGCTACTCCCACTTTATGTCGTCTTTATACCGTATATATGTCGTGTTTATGCCGACTATATGCCGCCTCTTCTTCCTGTAAAACCGCTGGCATAGCTTAAGTTGCTTCCTGTAAAAGAGTATTCCGGTAGTTAATTCTTTTTCATTCCCAATAAATACAGCACAACTCCCCGCTCTGAGTATTGAAAATTAGCAGACTGCTTGCGGTACAATGATTGTAATACATAATGAAAATATAATGTCATGAAGAATTTGAGATTAATTATATGGATAGCGGTGTTCGGGATGTTAAGCACAGCTGTGAACGCCCAGGACAAGTCAAAGAAATGGGAGAACAAAGCCGAAAAGGAAATGGCTAAGGAGGCCAAAAAAGCCGATAAAGCCAGAGAAAAATATTTCAAAGAACAGGCGAAAGCCGAAGCAGAGTGGCACAGGGAGCGAATGAAGGAGATGAAAGAATTCGACAAGCAAGATGCTGAGCAAATGCGGGAAATGGCCAAAGCCGAAAGAGAATTCTATCGCAAAAGAGCTAAAGAAGCCGCTGAATATGAACGCGAGATGAGAAAGTCGGAAAATGAATACTACCGCGAACTAGCCAAAGAAGAAGCCGAATGGTACCGGGAACGCGAGAAAGAAGCTGCTGAACGCGAAAGAGAGATGATGAAAGCCGGATTTGAATTCGACAGGGAATATGCCCAAAAAGAAGCCGAATGGCACCGGGAGCGTGCACAAAAAGCCGCTGAACGTGAAAAGAAATTCATGAAAACACAAAGAAAGAATCATAAGAAATAATCCCCCTTTCAGAATATAGTTTAAATGGAATTAACCCTGGAACCCGATTAGGTTTCAGGGTTTTTTGTTTTCCGTCTTTCCGAATGATATTTGTCACTTAAAGGGAATCAACCGCTTAGACCTGAAGAATAAAATTTGTGAATATCTATTAGCGGGATTATTCAGCAGGCCTTTTATTAATTCTATTTTTGGCTCCCTAAAAAAAATGATATGAGCGTAACTTGGTATGAATGTAAGGTGAAATACAAAAAAACACACGAGACAGGAGAGCAAAAAGTAAGCACCGACACCTATTTGCTTGATGCGGTATCCTTTACAGAGGCAGAGTCAAGGATCACCGAAGAGATGAAAGCTTATACCAGTGAAGATTTCAGGATCATGAATATAAAGGTCGCCAACTTTTCAGAGGTGCACCCCTTCGAAAACTCCGATCGCTGGTTTAAATCAAAGGTTTCCCTGGTAGCCCTTGATGAAGAGAGTGGGAAAGAGAAGAAGACCAACATTTATCTAGTGGTACAGGCCAGCGATGTAAAGGAGGCTTTTGAAAATACCACTAAAGCTATGGAAGATACTATGGGCGATTACAGCATCCCCTCGATCACCGAATCTCCCATCCTGGACGTATTCCCATATTTCACCGGGGAGGAAGAACAATTGGAGAAATTCAATGTTTTGGAGGATCCTGAAACTACAGGAGAAGCAGGGGAAGCAGAGCAACCTAAAGTCCCGGAAACCGAGACAACAGAAGTACCCGAAGAGCTGAAAGTATAGGCCTTTAATACATCTTATTTTATAATTTTATTAAAAGGGTTTGACTTTAAAAAGTTGAACCCTTTTTTTATCTGGTTATCCAGTCAGGTTGATACCATGCTAGAAAATTACCTGGCATGGGTTGATAACGTGCTGCGAGCCTGTCGAGTTTAAACCCCGTTTGTGTTTTTTTGGCCTTGTTGCCAAAAAAACACCTCCACAAAGGGCGCCCTTTTTTGTTTCGTTTTTTGGGCGAGCAAAAAATGAAAGGAGGGACAACTCCAAATAGGTTTTAAATAAATTTTAAAGGCAATTAACCTGAAAATAAGTCAATAGTAGCCCTGTTTATGGTCGGCAGGACACTAACCGGAAGGTCGAAGCCCTTTCCCTCTTTATCAATGAAACAACTAACAAATCTAATCACGTCATCCCGGATGGGGACAACATCTACGAATTTGATGGATCTGGAGAAACAGATACTGCTTTCCTAAACCAGGATGGAAGTCCAGTAGCGGAAAGATTTACAGCCTACAAAACTACCTCTTTGAAATATTTTTTTCTAATGATTGCTTACCAGGGAATAACAGCCTGGACAAATTTTGAAAACAACCCGGGATGGCTTTTGAAATACCGGGATAACGACCTCGGAGCTCCTTCGATGTCTGAACCTGTTTCAAAACCTAAATACGTGACAGCAGAAGAGGGCTTTTCTCGTATTGGTTTTGAATCTGGAGTAGAGATTTCCAATCAGGAAATCCTTTGGCTCGTTTTCCATTCTGATGATGGGGATGCCACTTTTGAATATGCTGATGATAATGATATTGACCCTCTGGCAGAAGATGAGGATGGAGAATTTGTCAGGGTATCATTTCGACCGAATGAGCTAACCTTCCTTTAAGAACAAGCTGTTAAAAACAAGGAAGCGCAGGATTCCTCCTGTGCTTCTTTTTTATGGTTATATAGTTAGGCTGAGTTGTGAAATAACCTATAAAGGGATCTTTGGATAGCTCTGTACCTCAATTTCTCCATCCTCTGTGGTTTTGATGACAGAGCTTGGGCGATTCTTCCGGGCCACGATACGGGCTTTTTTCATTGCATCTTCTTCCTTTTCAAAACCTTCAATTAACTCATTGTTATGGTCTATAACATGCCATTGTTTTTTTTTAGGTTGCCATTTAATACGGTACTGATGCTCCTTTGTTACATTCTTCCTATTCTTTAACAGGTCGAGGATCATTTTTCCATCGCTGTAGGTTCCGTCTGGATAGGGCATGGGAAAAAGGGCGAAAAAAATATAGTAGAGAGAGAAGTATGTGAACTGATAGGTTAGCATTCCGGCTTCCAGAAATTTATTTTCGACAAGGATGATCACCCCGAGTGTTCCCAGAAAATTAAACAAAGACCCTCCAAAAAAGATCAGGATATTAGCGAATTTATTCTTACGCTTGATATTATCGAAGATACACATCCCATACCAGAAGTAGTACTGCCTTATTTCGATCATCCCTAACCTATAAACCGGTTTTCCGCTACCCACGGTGACTTTAATGTTCTTCCCACCCATAATCCATGCAAAAAAAACATGGCCGGCCTCATGTATGATGGAGATCAACGGCAGTACAAGGAAAAAAGCCAGCAGGAATTTTGGGATGTCGCTTATACTAACCATGGGAAAATTTTATTAAATCATAATTTATGAAATTTAAAAATGATGGACTCTTAAACCAATGAAAAAATAATGCTGAAGTGAATTGAGGATTAAATATTTATGAACTACTCCTGAATTGCGTAGACCAATAAAGTAAACAGGAAACCTTAGCTTGAAAAATGAGTGAAAGAGCCGAAACCATAAAGGATAAACCTTATTAAGAATTTCTTAGCTTTGATAAAACTCTGAAACGATATGGAATCTGGCAACCTGGAAAAGGAAATTGAAAAGTTCATCAATGACTTTAATGCGGAAGCTACTGCCGATTTTAACGGTCTTTCCCCTAAACAGATGCATCAGGTCATTTATGATCCCTTTGGAGTTAAAAGTCCTATAAGTTTTCAGAAACTTGAAGAGGAAGATTATGTAAAGATTCCTATGCTCAGTCAGGTAAAGTATCTTACAAATCATCTACAGCAAAAAGGAGAACTGAAACTTACCAAAATAGGAAACCTTCCCATTAAAATGGTTTCCGAATTATATCAAAAGGCCTTTATCAGGGAAGATCATATTGAAAGAGGAATTTCAAAACTCTATAAGGAAAGCGATTCTATGTCGGTGAGTTTAAGTCGGATCCTGCTGGAAATTTCAGGGTTAACTAAAAAACGCCATGGTAAATTAAGTCTTACAAAAGCCGGTAAAAAGATCGTATCTAATGATCAGGAATTACTGGAACTGCTCTTCATTACTTTTGCTCAAAAATTTAATTGGTCTTATTTCGACGGCTATGAAGACGAGCACATAGGCCAAATGGCAATGGGTTTTTCTCTCGTGTTGTTAAGCAAATACGGAGATAGACCCCACCAGGCCAATTTCTATGCTGAAAAATATTTTACGGCATTTCCCAACTTACTTTTAAATATCCAACCTGGATACCGTAGCCGGGAGGAATATGCTGCCGCCTGTTACGCCCTGCGTACCTTCGATCGCTTTTTGCAGTATTTTAATTTCATTTCCAAACCCGACTCAGCATTCGATCCCTCCAAAAACACCAGCATCACCAAAACTCCTTTATTCGATAAATTTATTCGGGTAACCTCTTGAACCATAAGAACCGTAAACCTTGTCACTTCGAAGCGCAGCGAGAAGTCCCATCCCGAGGCCAGGAGGCTAGCCCACCCTCAAAACCATAACCCCAACAAAAAGGAACATTGAACCTTGAACAGGGAAAGTACCGACTAATGTCTAAAAGCTACCGACTATAAATCTCCTCTCCACTGAAAGCCTGAACCACATCATCTCCCTTCCGCAGCTCGAAGAAAAATAAGTCTGATACCGGAAAAGAAAATTTGTGAATATCTATTCGCAGGATTATTCAGCAAGCCTTTTATTAATTCTATTTTTGGCTCCCTAAAAAAAATGATATGAGCGTAACTTGGTATGAATGTAAGGTGAAATACAAAAAAACACACGAAACCGGAGAGCAAAAAGTTAGCACCGACACCTATTTGCTGGATGCGGTGTCTTTTACAGAGGCAGAGTCAAGAATTACTGAAGAGATGACCGCCTATACCAGCGAAGATTTCAGAATAATGAATATTAAAGTCGCCAACTTTTCAGAAGTCCACCCCTTCGAAAACTCCGATCGCTGGTTCAAATCAAAGGTTTCTTTGGTAGCACTCGATGAAGAGAGCGGGAAGGAAAAGAAGACCAACATTTATTTACTGGTGCAGGCCAACGATGTAAAAGAGGCTTTTGAGAATACCACTAAAGCTATGGAAGATACTATGGGCGATTACACCATCCCGTCTATTACAGAATCTCCAATCCTGGATGTTTTCCCGTATTTCACCGGGGAAGAAGAACAACTGGAGAAATTCAATGTCCTGGATGATCCTGAAACTTCAGAAGAAGAAAAAGTGGAAACAGAGGAATCGGAAACTGCTTAATCCTGAATTTCCTAAAATTAAAAAACACCTCCGGCAGGAGGTGTTTTTTAATACCTGTTTTTAGGAGATTAAACTAAAGGCACGGCCAGTAATGGTATCTTCAGTTCATCTACAAGATCCTTCTTTTTGTTCGCAGTAAACAGGCTATAGAGAAAATTCTTCTTTCGGTGCCCGGCCACCACCAGGTCGATATGATGTTCCTCTGTAATTTTCCGGAGAGATTTAATAACCGGGCCTTCAATTAAAAGTCCTTCGGCCTCTACTTCATTTTCTTTTTTAAGGGCTTCCACCCATTCCTGGATAATCGCCGCCTCTTCTTTGCGTTTTTTAGATCTCTTGTCATAAACATATTGCGGACCGGCTTCCCGCGCGAGAAAATCATCGGGATCAGGTTCGGTTACATGGATGATCCAGAGCTTCGCTTTGGAAAGCTTTGCGACTTCCACCGCCTTGGCTATTAATTGTTCCGCCTCTTGCTTTCGGTCTATGGCCACTAATATGTTTTTCATATAGATTTGATTTTATGAATCTTAAACTTAAGAAAAATAAAACACTTTTCGAATTAACCCCTTTCCAGCAGTTGAGTTTTAGGGCTAATAGATCAGGCTATGAGGACAAAAAATGAGTCAAATGTTCGAAGCAACCGGGAACAGAGAACCCACAGGAACAGAGAACAGATAACCGGGAACATTTGACCATAAAATCGTGGAAAAATTCCCCAGTTCATTCCGGATAGATAAAAACATAGGCTTCAGGATGAACCTTTTAGTAAGTTGGTACGTGGATTGCTTAGGCTGGCAGGTATCGTGTTGGTGATAGGAAACCATCAGGATCAGGTAAAAACAAAAAAGAATGAAAACTAATACCATAGCTTCAGATCAAGTAATTTCTTCCGCAGATAAGTCTGCTTTTAATGAATTTTCCAAACAGAAAAACAAGGTCAGGGATCTCAGAGGGATAATGGTACGGGCAAGTAGCCTGGCCCTACTTTTTGGTGCCGCATACCTGGTTTATGCCTTACAAGGTGATTTCAGCCGATATAATCTTGATGGCCTTAATTCAACCTGGGGAATGGCCATTTTTGTGATCACAGGTTTCTTGCTTTTATTCAGAGCCGGATTCTTTTTCTATAACCTGTATCTCTACCTGCGCTATAAACCGATTTCCTCAGTAAGCAATGAGAACCTACCCACCTGCACCGTGATAGTGCCTGCCTACAATGAAGGAAAGCAGGTATGGGCTACACTGATGAGCCTGGCAAAAAGTGACTATCCTGCCCATAAGCTGGAGTTACTGGCCATTGACGACGGGAGTAAGGATGATACCTGGGAATGGATGCTGAAGGCTAAACGTGAACTGGGTGATCGTGTGAGCATCTATCAACAAACTCAAAACAAAGGAAAGCGTCACGCCCTCTACCGCGGATTTAACATTGGAACCGGGGAGGTTTTTGTCACTGTAGACAGCGATTCTGAAGTTACCAATGATACCTTGCGCAACCTGGTGAGTCCTTTCATAGTGAACGAAAAATGTGGAGCGGTAGCGGGGAACATTCGCGTTCTCAACAACGAAAAAAAGTCTATGCTGCCCAAGATGCTGGATGTGAGCTTCGTACTGAGTTTCGAGTTTGTTCGCTCTGCTGAAAGCAGTTTGGAATCGGTGCTTTGTACTCCGGGTGCTCTGGCTGCCTACAGAAGAAAAGCTGTTTTTGGCTGTCTTGATGAATGGATCAACCAGACCTTTATGGGGAAAGCTTCAGATATCGGAGAGGATCGTGCTATGACCAACATGATCCTGAAGCAGGGGTATCACGTCCTCTTTCAGAGAAACGCTTTTGCCTATACCAACGTACCCGAAAAATACACCGGACTCTATAAAATGTTTATCAGATGGGGGAGAAGTAATGTTCGTGAGAATATTGCAATGGCAAAATATGTATTCACCGATTTCAGGGAAAGCTCCAAAACAGGATCGCGACTGCTATTCCTTAACCAGGTATTGAAGCTGGTGATGAGCTACCCTACAATTTTGATGATGCTTTTCTTCATCTCTATGGATCCTGTCCTGTTCTTAAGTTCAACCCTTCTGAGCATCTTGATCTGGTCGAGCTTCCCGGTGCTGTTCTATGCGAAGAGATATAATTTATCCGAATCCTTCTGGGCGTATTCCTACAGCATTCTCTATACCTTTGGCCTATTCTGGATCACTCCATACGCTATTGCCACCGCGAGTAAAAGGGGATGGCTTACCCGTGGGTAAGTCACAAGAAGTTGATATTAAAAGTTAAAAAGAAGGATTCCTTAGGAGTTTTGAGCTTTACTTTGGAGATAATTCTGAACATAGCTGGTTGAAAGAAAAAAGCGGGATCCTTATGGATTCCGCTTTGTCTTCTACATTCCTTCATCGCTCATCATACATTTTCTACTTACCAGGCTTAGATAAGAGCTTCCCTGATCTTTTTGACAGGACTTTTACGTTTGCGAGAGTCAATACCGAAAAAATAATTCACGGGGCAGACTTTGGTAATGGCGCTCTCTGTAAGAAGGCTTCCCACCACTATGGAGGCAAGACCTTCAATTTTTCCTTTATTTCCACCCAACGCCAGGTATCCTACTGCAATTAAGGTGGGACCTGCAATGCTGCGGATGAGCTGATCTTGTTTACCTACATTTTCTTTCATAACATTTGATTTTTTTAACCCTAATTCTGTCTTCTTAATTTAAGAAAAATTAGAACGATTTCCAAGGTAATATAGCATCAAAGAATATTTTTGTTAATTAGCTAATACCCGGATCTGATAAATTCGGTTACATCTCTTCATCCTTGAGATATTTGTTCAGAAACTCCAGAATTTGTTTGTAGCCTTTGATCTCATTTTCCTTTTTGATAAACCCATGGCCCTCATCTTCAAAAATCACATATTCTACCGGCACATTGTTCTTTTTCAATTCAGCTACAATTTCATCAGACTCTACCTGTAATACCCGCGGATCATTCGCCCCCTGCAAGACCATTACCGGGTTCTTCACCTGGTCTGCATGGAATAACGGCGATTTGTTGTAAAGTGCTATGGAATCTTTGGTGGCAGGGTCTCCCATTTCTTCGTACAGGGCTGTTTTAAAAGCTTCCCAGTAAGGAGGTATAGATTTAAGGGTTCGCAACCAGTTTGTCACCCCAAAGAGGTTGACCCCGACGTCAAATTCTTCAGGAGTAAAAGTCATGGCTGCCATGGTCATATAACCGCCATAACTGCCGCCTATGATGCCAATATTATTTTTATCAATATAATCCTGCTCCTGAAGCCATTTTTTACCCCAGATCACATCCTTAAGATCTTCCTCGCCGTGTTTTTTATCATCCATTTTATAAAATGATTTCCCGTACCCACTGCTTCCCCGGTTGTTAACTGCTAAAACTGCATACCCGTGGTTGACCAAATACTGAATGAGGGCAGAATATCCTATTCTGGACTGCCCCCCCGGACCGCCATGAACCCATACCAGGGCCGGTACTTTATTCCTTTCAGATGCCTGCTGTGGTTTGTAGTAAATAGCCGGAATCTCGAGTCCGTCAAAAGATTTATACCGAACAACTTCAGAAGCAACCAGATCTTCAGGGTCGATCTCCTCATTCAGGGTGTTGGTTAGTTTTTTGATCTCATTGGTTCTGAAATCATAGACATATAGATTATTAGGGGTTTTGGATGTTCCAATGGTGAGTCTCATCAGGTTTTCACTGTCGGACAGATTTACCGCTTTAATATCTCCATCGGGTACTGCCGGAAGATCTACTGTTTCTCCTGTTTGATTATTTATTACGATAAGGCGGTTCTTTCCGTCTTCATTAATGGCAATTACACGATACTTGTCATTTTCGCTGAGGTAACTGTACATGACATCCCAATTAGTTTCGTAGATCGTGGACCTTTCTCCGGTTTCCAGGTCATATTCTACCAGATAAGAAAATTCCTTTCCCACATCTGTGATGTAATAGAACTTCTTATCATCTTTACTAAACCCTGAAGCCGAATAACTTCCTTTTTCTTCAGAGATCTCCTTTAGTTGATCCTTTTCCCGATCATAAATAAATAATTTGCTTTCGCTGGTAGTGATAGGTTTAGAAAGCGCGATCAATTGTTCGTTGTGCGACAGACCCTCTAATTGATAGCCTTCGTCATTTTTATAAAGCATTTGGGGCTCCCACGTATCCACGTCCATTTTGTAAATATCAAAGAACTTAGGGTCCCGCTTGTTCGAAAAATAATAAAGGGATTCTTTATCATCACTCCAGCCCGCAAAATTGGCTTTTTCATTTTCCCCAGGGGTTAGGTCCTTAACTTCTCCGTTCTTTTTAAGAAGGTATAAATGGCTTATTTCATTTCCGCCTTTATCTGCTGAATATATTATTTCGCCTGTTCCGGGGACATAGTCTTCAGCAAAGAAGGAGTCATCTTTAGATTTAGTGACCTGTTTTTTAGAGCCGTCTTTAATGTTGATCTCATAAACATTAAAGATACCCGATTCATCACTGCTCATAAGGAGCTTTGTTTCATCATTTGAAAATTCACCTCCACCCACGCGGGTATTACCATAAAATTGTTCGATGGTATAATTCTCTACGGAAGTTGAATCTTGTGAAAATGCCGTAAATCCGAACAGCATAAAGAGCAAAAAAAGAGATTTCATAATTCTGATTTTGATTAGTAATTGAGCTTAATTTCAGGTAGGTGGTAAGAAGGGGAATTCTAATATACCAAATAATTATATAATTATAAACAATTGAACATCAAATGATTTTTTATGGTGTGAATGGGTGCGGGCGCCCTGCTGCCTACAGAAGAAAAGCTGTTTTTAGCTGTCTTGATGATTGGATCAACCAAACCTTTATGGGGAAAACTTCAGATATCGGTGAGGATCGCGGAATGACCAATATGATCCTGAAGCAGGGGTATCACGTCCTTTTACTAGAAACGCCTTCGCCTATACCAACGTACCCGAAAAATACACAGGACTCTAAGATGTCAGGTGGGGAAGAAATAATGTTCGGGAGAATATTGCAATGGCGAAATATGTATTCACAGATTTCAGGGAAAGCTCTAAAACAGGATCGAGACTTCTGTTTTTTAACCAGGTATTAAAACTGGTGATGAGCTATCCTACAATTTTCCTGATGCTTTTCTTTATCTCTATGGATCCGGTTCTGTGGTCTGGCTTCCCGGTCTTGTTCTATGCGAAGAGATATAATTTATCTGAATCTTTCTGGGAGTATTCCTATAACATTGTTTACACCTTTGGCTTATTCTGGATTACTCTCTACGCGATTACCACCGCAAGTAAAAAGGGTTGGCTTACCCGTGGCTAACCAGATTGATATTAAAAGTTTAGATGAAGGGAACCGGGATTGGTTCTTTTTTTTATAAAATATAAAAGGTTCACACAAACCTATAACTGAAGACTGAATTTCTATTTCCCAAATAAATTCATTTTCGAGTCGGCCCGGTTTTATTATGTGTCTATTTATGACTTTTTAATCTGATCGATTTCCTTTAAAACCTCATTTGCTTCAAACATTTTGTCATCACTTTTACTACGATTAGTGGTAGATAGTTTATGTGCTTCTTCCAGTAGTTTTTTGTATTTCACTTCCAGTTTTTCAACTTTCGATTTTTTCTTAAATAATCCGAACATTTTCTTTTTTACATAAATATATCGTAAAGAATACTTTAAACAGGTAAACTAACGTTAATTAACCCTTGTTTTATTCCCCTCGCCCTGATTTTAAGGGAGATGAAGGCTATGCTTTGTTTTACTGAAAAACCAACTTTAAGCTGTTATAATCTTTCTATATTTATTTTTTCTTAAAAGAAACAACAAGCCTTTATGCACATCATTAATGCCCACCAAAACAATCTCAAAAATATTGATTTAAGCATTCCTGAAAATCAATTGATTGTGGTGACCGGTTTATCGGGTTCCGGGAAATCGTCTCTGGCTATGGACGTTATTGCTAATGAAGGATATCGCTATTTTCTGGAGAGTCTCCCTGCTTATAACCAACAAAATGCGCAGATGATTCCCACTGCTGAAGTGGACGATATAGAAGCCTTACCACCGGTGATCAAGGTGGAGCAATCAAAACGCTTCCAGTCTATTAATGCCACTTTCGGTACCCTGTCAGAACTCGCTGCTGTCTTTAGAATTTTATTTGCCCGTTATGCCGGCACTGAGACCATGAGCAAGTCGCTCTTTTCTTTCAATCACCCAAAAGGGGCTTGTGAGCGCTGCCATGGTATTGGTCAGGCAGAATATATCGATCTTGAAAAGTTGGTCGGAGATGAAAACAAAACCCTTAGAGAAGGGGCCATCACCACTACCTTACCTAATGGCTATATCGTCTATTCCCAGATCACCGTTGATGAATTAAATAAAGTCTGCCAGGCCCATGGTTTTAGTGTAGATATTCCCTGGAAGGAACTCACGGATGAACAAAAAGATGTGGTTTTAAATGGAAGTGATCGCATCAAAGTTTTTTATGGAAAACATACTTTGGAGTCCCGGCTAAGATGGGAAGGCTTGAAGGCAAAACCCCGGGAAGAAGGCTTTTATAAAGGCATGCTTCCCATTATGAAGGATATTCTAAAACGCGATCGCAATCCGAATATCCTGAAGTTTGCCAGTTCCAAAACCTGTCCGGATTGTAAGGGAGCACGGATTAAAGCTGAACACCTGAAATATAAATGGAGGGGCCTGAACTTTCGGGAATGGATGGATCTTCCCTTAATCGACTTATATGATAGCCTGAAAAGCCTGGAGGTGACAGCCGGGGAACAAGTATTGGTTGATAAGATTTGTACTCAGTTGTTCGACCTGATAAGACTCGGAATGGAGGAATACCGGTTAAGCACTCCAAGTACTGAAATTTCTTCCGGAGACGCACAGCGTATCAAATTGATCAAGCAGGTAAACAGTAGCCTGCAAGGTATTCTTTATGTATTTGATGAACCTTCCATCGGTTTATCTGAAGACTACCAAAACTATTTACTCCATATTCTTAATCGCTTGATTAGCCGTGGAAATACGGTCATGGTGGTAGAACACGACTTAAATTTTATCGGATCTGCAGATTGGATAGTGGAATTAGGCCCGGCCGCTGGTGCTTACGGAGGAGAAGTAGTTTTTAACGGTCCGATACAGGAATTTTTAAATGCGAAAGGCCTATCGAGCCCCACCTTAGCTGAATTACAAAAAGCAGATTCCAAATCTGATAAAGAACCTAAACGAGAAACAGCAGATTCATTTCAGCCTCAATTAGGGGAATTGACTGTAGTGGGTAGGAAAACACCTCAAATGTTGCAAAAGCTTTCCCGATATTGTGAACAAGAGGACTTAAAACTGCTTGCGGTATCCGATCAACCCATTGGCAAAACCCCCAGAAGTAATCCTGCTACTTATACCGGCCTGGCTGACAAAATACGTGACCTATTGGCTAAATCCCCGGAAGCGAAATCCCTGAAATTGGCTAAAGGAGCCTTTTCTTTTAATAATAAGAGTGGAAGATGTGAAGCCTGTGAAGGGGCGGGTGTGATCACCCTCTCCATGAATGTGATGGGCACTATCAACCAGATTTGTCCGAACTGTAATGGTAAGCGTTTTAAGGATGAAGTATTGCAAGTGCATTGGAACAATAAAAATATTGCTGAAATCTATAATCTGAGTATAACGGAAGCTTATGATTTCTTTACCGATGAGAAGAAAATCACCAAAATACTATCTTTGATGTTGCAATTGGGCCTGGGGTATATCAAACTTGGCCAACCTTCCAACACCTTATCAGGGGGGGAAGCGCAACGCATTAAACTCACTAAGCATTTTGCCAAACAATCAAAAAAAACTCTTTTATTGCTGGAAGAACCCAGTATTGGATTACATCAGCAAAATGTGAGGCAGCTGCTAAAAGCTTTGCACCAGCTCAAAAATCAAACGGCTGGTATTATTTGCTTTGAGAATCAACCACTTTTTCAATCTTCCTGCGATACGTGGGTAGATAATGCCATAAAAGCTCCAGTGCTGGAGCTAAAAGAAGCACTAGATCAGCGCAGGGATACGGTCTCCATAAAGGGGGCTCGAACGCATTATCTCAAAGACCTGGACGTAGAAATACCCAAAAATGAATTATCCGTGGTTACGGGAATTTCTGGTTCAGGTAAATCATCTCTGGTGATTGACACCCTGCATGGCTACGGGCTTCAGGAAATGACCAAACAATTTTCGAGTTATCAGCTGTCCAGGGTAGGAGTGAATTTTCAGTTTGAAGTAGATCATATTGAAGGGCTGAGTCCAACTATTTGCGTTACGCGGAAAGAAAAGAGCTTTACAGACCGCTCCGATATTGCCAAACAAACGGGAATAGATAAGATTTTACGTTTTGCCTTCTCCAGAAAAGCGCAGTATGAAGGAAAGGAATTATCAGCCAGTCATTTTTCTAATAATCACGAATTGGGAAAATGTGCCGTATGTGATGGTATGGGTCAGGAATTGCTCCCTGATCTGGATAAAATAGTGCTCGATGATGAAAAGAGTATCGCTGAAGGAATTTTTGAGCACAACAAATCCCTGGCCTATTATGGTCAGGCGAGCAGCCAGTATATGGCGATCGTAAAGGAGCTGGGCACCAAATATGGATTTAGCCTGGAAACACCTTTTAAGGAACTGACCGATAAACAAAAAGACATTTTATTCCATGGGGCGGGTGAAACGGTGTGGAAAGCCCAATGGGTATATAAGACCAAAACCCGGGAAGGAATTCAGGAGGTAAGTATGAAATGGGAAGGGCTCTTTCACTACTTAAAAGAAGAATATTATAAAACCCGGAAAAATAAAAATATAGACAAACTCAAGGCACTTTTCTCTCTTTCGGAATGTGGCCATTGTGCGGGAAGTGGATTAAAGCCGGAACGACTGGTCTTTCAAATTGGAGGGAGATCCATTCATGGAATAAGGTTGATGGATTTTAAAGCTTTGGAAAACTGGCTTTCTGATGATTCTAAACAAGAGGAGATGGATCAAAAACTCATCTCCAATATTCAACCTCATTTGATCAACACCATTAAGCGGGCAAAGCAGTTGCATATAGATCATCTGCAACTCAACCGCAAATCCACTACGCTTTCCGGTGGAGAAAACCAACGGGTAGCACTTATCAAACAGTTAAACTCACCGCTCAAAGGCATCACCTATCTGTTAGATGAACCTTCAGCAGGATTATCCAATGACAATATTCTCGATCTGATCAACATTTTAAAAGAACTTATTGCAAAAGGCAATACGGTCATTGTGATTGAGCACAATAAGGAGATTATTCTGGAGGCTGATCAGTTGCTTAAACTCGGCCCTCAGGCGGGTAAATTGGGAGGTTATATTACTTATCAGGGCAGTCCTCAGGATTATTTGAAACAAGCCGATTGTCATCCTTTTTTGAAGGAAGCTTCCAAAGCGATCGAGCTAAAAGGAGCAAAAAAGGCTATTGCCATCCGGAAACTCTCCAAACACACCTTAGTGAAAGATGCACTGGAAGTGCCTGTTGGAGGAATCACAGCCATTAGTGGTAAATCGGGAATAGGGAAGACCACCCTGGTTAAAGACATCCTGATTCCGAGCATTGAGACAGGCAAGCCGGTCAATTGTGAAAGTATAGTTTTCCCAAAGAAGTATTTAGGTGCACATTATTTTGAGTCTAAAAAACTACGATCCCATGCCAATACCTTGTTAGTTTCTTATTTGGATCTGCTGAAGGAAATAAGCAAGATCTTTGCAAGCGAAACAGGACTCAAGGCTCGTGACTTTTCTTATAAAACAAAAACAAGTCAGTGCCCAAACTGCAAAGGCAAAGGCTATTTGGAAACCAGCCTGGATGTAGCCGCCAATGCGATTGAAAAATGCGAAGTATGTAAAGGGCAACGCTATCAGTCGCATATTTTGGAACATACTGTTGATTCTAAAAATATCGCGGAGGTACTCGGCTTTAATCTTAACGAATTAAAGGAATGGTTTGAGGAGATGAAGGTTACTGATAAAACCCTTCAATTCTTAAATCAGTTGGAGGAAATCGGGTTAATGCATCTTAGCATAGATCAGCCGGTGCAATCCCTTTCTTCGGGGGAGAAGCAGCGATTGTTGTTATTGAACTGGCTGCAGGACCGGGCTACTAATGCACTTTATGTTTTAGATGAACCCAGCACCGGCTTGCATTATGCTGATATTGATCTCTTGTATGGGATACTAAACAAACTCAGCCAGGCCAATGATATTCTGATTATTGATCATAATCCGTATTTGTTGGGAAAAATTGGGGTTGGTGTAGTTTTAGAATGATTTCTTTCTTTTAAAAATATCATACCAAATAATTTAAAATTCTTGTTGTGAAATTTTTAAATGCTAGAATGCAATTTTCAGAATCATTTGCTTTAAAAAATTATTTTAATGGAAGCTATGTTTTTTTAATATCACAAATTTCAAAGAAGGAACTAACAACCAATCTGAAAAATGAATTAACAGCTTAAGCTTTGGCCATTATTATAAGCTCAGGTGTGAAGATGGCAAAAAGAAAAACATCATCACACCTGAGCTTATAGAAAAATTGAGCTTAAGATTACAAGGTATCCTCCAGCCATTTAAAGAATTCTCTTTGCCAGATTATACCATTCTGGGCGCTCAGGATCCAGTGGTTCTCCATAGGAAAATATAACAACTTACTTTTTAAACCTTTTAGTTGTGCGGCCTGGAAGGCTTCAAGACCTTGCCCAATTGGCACTCTGAAATCCTTTCCTCCCTGTATGATCAAAATGGGTGTGTTCCATTTATCTACAAAATTGATAGGATTAAATTCGGTATATGCTTTGGGTGTTGGATCTTGCCAGTAAGGGCCGCCTAGATCTCTATTTACAAAGAAGAGTTCTTCTGTGGTTCCATACATACTGCGGGTATTAAAGATACCGTCATGAGCAATAAATGTTTTAAACCGATTGTCGTGATGACCGGCAAGGTAATAAACGGAATACCCGCCGTAGCTTGCCCCAACAGCTCCAAGTCTGTCTTTATCTACAAAGGCTTCTTTGCTTATTTCATCTATTGCTGAAAGATAATCCTCCATATTTTGTCCGCCCCAGTCGCCACTTATCTGCTCGTTCCATTCTACTCCATATCCCGGCATCCCTCTTCGGTTAGGAGCAACAATTATATAACCTTTAGCAGCCATCAGTTGAAAGTTCCATCTGAAGGAATAGAATTGGGACAACGGAGATTGCGGTCCACCCTGTAAGTAAAGAAGGGTCGGGTAATTTTTATTGGGATCAAAGTCTGGTGGGTAGATCACCCAGGTTAGCATTTCTTTTCCGTCGGTGGTTGGGATCATCCTTTTTTCCACCTTGCTCAGCTTTATTCCATTATAGAATGAATCATTCGCATGGCTAAGCTGATCCATTTTTCCGCTTTTAAGATCTACTATATAAATCTCTGAAGCATGATTCATATCTGTTCTGGTCACCACCATGCTGTTATCTGTCTGACCTACCATGCCGGTAATATCGAACTGGCCTTCGGTGATTTGTTTAACCTCACCTGAACCCTCTTTTGGAAGATTTACCTCAAATAATTGTTTTGTTCCCATAGTAGGAGCTAAAAAGAAGAGCTTTTTTCCATCCTTACTCCATAGAAAGCTACTCACAGTCCCATCCCAGTCTTTGGTAAGATTCTGTTTTTGGCCATCTCTCAGAACAATAATGTCATTCTTATCGGCTTCGTATCCGGGTTCATCCATTTGCAACCAGGCAAGAGTTCCGTCCTTAGAGACTGCAGGGGAAGTATCATAACCTTCATTGTCTTCAGTTAGATTGGTAGTAGTTTTTGAAGTGAGGTCATAGGAATAGATATCTGAATTTGTGCTTTCTGCATAGTCTTTTCCCTTTAGCTTTTTAGAAACATAAAAAACTTTGCTACCATCACTATTCCAGATATAATCTTCTGAACCACCAAATGGTTTTAAAGGAGTATCATAGGGCTCTCCTTCCATAATGTCCCATTCTTCTTCCGAAGAAAGATCCTTAATAAATAAATGATTGTACTTACCATCTTCCCAGGTATCCCAGTGCCTGTAGTTGAGGTCATCATAAATATAGACATCAGACTTCTCCATCTCTGGATAGAAATCTTCCCCGCTAACCGGCTCAACTTTAACTTCTTTAGATACTAATTTGTATTGACCTGAAGGAGATACTTTGGCATCAGTGTATATGCTGTCATAGGATTTTATTTGAGTTGGATCTCCTCCTTTGAGAGGAAGTACAAAGGTTTTAGAGCTGCTGCTGTTGGTACTTATATCATAAGAGCTGGTGGAAAAAATTACCTGCTGCCCGTCATTGGTTAAACTTATCGGAGAAACCCGTTGAAGTTCCCACAGTTTTTCGGGGGTCATTGTTTGGGCGTTAGCCGAAAGACAAATGCCTGAAAAGATCAGGAAAAAATATAGCTTTTTCATTAGAGTAGAGGATTGGTTTATAAAAACAAACATAAAGATACTCAGGAAGGCCTAAAAACCTTAAAATAACCCAAAAAAATATTCATCTTATTGCGGATCCTCATTATCTATTTTAACATCATAATGAAGCAGAACTATTTTTTTCAAAGTTCTTATTAGGATAACATTGAAATTAGAAAGAGGTTTCAGTTTCAGCTTAAACTCAGTTTTACGGTAAAACAAAGAGAATAAGTCTATGTGCATTTTTGTTCCTATTTTTACGCTACTCTTGATCCTTGTTATTAATTAATTGGAATAGTAAAATCTAAAAGTTATCCCTTGAAGCTACTCTCTTTTTTAGGCTTATTCTTTTTTTTACAATGTTGTCTTTCTCTAAATGCTCAGGAAATTGAAGAAAGAGTTCTCTCTGCGATTGAAAAAACCGAAGAATACGACGCACAGAAAAAGGCCAGAATTAATGCTTATAGGGAACAATTAAGAGGTCTTGAAAGAACCGATACCCTTCAGAGATATAATTTAAACCGTGAGCTTTATAATGAGTACCGAATTTTTAAACAGGATTCTGCTTTTCAATATGGATTAAAGCTCCGGAAACTGGCAATTGATCTCGATAGTTTGCCCTTAATAGCGGCAGCTGCCTTTAATCTTGCCGATATTAGTGTTTCTGCCGGTATGTATAAAGAAGCCCTGGAATTTATGGAAACTATCCGGGAAGCAGAACTTCCCGTAAACATGCGTTCTCTTTATCATGGATTGTATGGACGTCTATACAATGAAATGGCCGAATATAGTAACCTGAGTTATTATACCGAGGATTATCTCGATAAGGCTACTCAATATCGAAAATCTGCACTGAGTTATACCGAATCCGGAACATTCTTCAATCTCTTTCTTCAAAGTTTTATTGAGTATAAGCACGGTAGTCTCCATCAAGCCATTAGTGGATTCCGTGAATTGCTTAAAATGAATTTAAGCCTTCGCGACCAGGCATTGTTGCATTATAGTTTAGGTGATATTTATTCCCAGCTTAACGAGAAGGATAAAGCTTTGTATCATTTTGCCGAAGCTGCAATTGCCGATATACAAACCTCAACGAAAGAAACTCTGGCTATGATTAGGCTAGCCGAACTTTATTTCGAAAAAGGCCAAACCAAAACTGCCTCCGTATTAATCCGAAAGGCCAATGAGGATGCGGCCTTCTATGGAGCTCAGCAGCGAAAATTAAGAGTAGCAGCGATATTACCGATTATCGAGGAACAAATGGTTTCTCAAATAGAAGAACAAAGGGCGAAATTGTATCAGCGGAATATTATTCTAAGCTTTTTTATTGTTTTTGTCCTGATCCTTGCCATCGTAATCTATTTTCAGGTAATTAAAATGCAGGAAGCCCGGAAAATTATCGAAAAAGCTCACTCCGATCTTCAGGCTACAAATCAAAAGATCTCTTCTGTGAACGATCAGCTCAATCTTCTAAACGATAAACTCCAGGAGGCTAATAAGATTAAAGAGGAATATATCGGATTCTTTTTTATCCAGGATGCTAATATTTTTGAAAAATTCCGGGAATTTAAATTATCTATTGAAGCGGATTTACAGGAAGGTAATATCGAAAAAGTAAAATATAGCATAGACCATCTTGACCTAAAACGTGAAAAAGAAAAGCTTCTTAATAATTTTGATCAGGCATTTATTAAACTCTTTCCCAATTTTATAGAAGAGTTCAATTCTTTATTGAAACCGGAAGAGCAAATAACCTTAAAAAAAGGGCAGCTTTTAAACAAGGAACTGCGAATCTTCGCGCTTATGCGATTAGGAATTAGCCACAACGAGGTTATCGCTAAGATTTTAGGTTATTCTGTAAATTCAATATATGCCTATAAAACTAAGATCCGTAAAAAATCCAGAATGGGTAAAAAGGATTTTGATAGAAAACTTATGGAAAATACCACATTGAAGTTTTAAAACCCTTTAAAACTTTCTATATGTTTTTACCTACCTATACAGATTTAATATACTGAAAACCAATAAATTAATATTTTTAGTTAACAGTATTTTTCGATATGGAGATGATAATCTCTATTTTTCGTTCTTAATTTTTCGCAAGTTTGAAGTGTTCTTAGAATCAATCAAAAAAATTAAAGGGAACAATAAACTTCAAACATGTACTACACAAGAAATCTACTTAAACAACGCACTGGAGCTTTGCTTTTTATATTGCTTTGGTTCGGTGCTCTTTCAACCGCCTGGTCTCAGGATAATTCGATTACTATTACCGGGACTGTAATTGATGACACCGGTCTACCATTACCTGGTGCCACTATACAGGAAATTGGCACAACCAATGGAACAACTACTAATTTTGATGGGGAATTCGAATTAACTGTAAATGAAAATTCTCAAATACAGGTTAGTTTTATTGGCTTTACTACGCAAACCTTTGCGGCCACAGGTATGCCAATGAACATTCAACTTTCTACCGATACTGATGCTTTAGAAGAGGTTGTGATAATTGGGTATGGTCAATCCCGTCAAAGAGATCTTACCGGGTCTGTTTCGGCAATCGATTTAGACGATATTGAGTCCCAGCCGGCATCCAACATTGGTGATGCCCTTCAGGGGCGTGCCGCAGGGGTGCAGGTGATTACTTCGGGACAACCCGGAAGTAATCCTACAATCAGGATAAGGGGTATTGGAACCATCGGAAACAATGATCCTTTAATTGTTGTAGATGGAGTGCCGTTGAACGGAGGCCTTAATCAGGTCAACATGCAGGATGTTGCTTCCATGCAGGTACTTAAGGATGCATCGGCCACTGCTATTTATGGTTCACGTGGAGCGAACGGGGTGGTAATTATTACGACTAAACGAGGAAAAGCAGGAGTAGGGCAATTGACTCTTGATATATTCTCAGGCATGCAGGAGCCTACTAATATGATCGACGTCCTGAATGCACAGCAATTTGCACAGCTAAGCAACGAAATGCTGGCCGCAGGTGGATTTACTACCAATCCGGATTTTGCAGACCCCATCGCCCTTGGGGCAGGGACAGACTGGCTGGATGCGCTTTTCACTACAGGTCATCAAAATAATGTCACTCTGGCCTATAGTAATGGAAATGAAAACTCAAATGTATACACCTCGCTGAACGTCTTTGACCAGTCGGGGATAATCATCAACAATAACTACAAAAGGTATATTTTTCAGTTAAATAGCGATACTGATGTTAACGAGCGCCTTCGGTTTGGAAACTCACTTAAAATAAATCACGATATTAAGGATCAGGGTGAGATGAACATCACCGGAGCCATACTTTCGCTTCCTACGCAACCTATATACCGTGAGGATGGGGATTTTTCAGGTCCAATTGGTCAGCCAATATATTCCGGAGATGTTGAGAACCCTATAGGAAAAGCAACTATAGTAGATAACACCACAAAGGGGTATAACCTGCAGGGGAATGTATTTGGAGAACTTGACCTTTTCAGAGATTTTACTTTTAAATCCCTATTTGGAGCAGAAGCGAATTTCTGGTATGGAAGAACCTGGAGCCCGGCATACAGCTGGGATTCTGATATAGCGCCTAATGCTTACCTTTCTGAATCTTCAAATCGAAGCATTACCCTTCTTTGGGATAACACGCTTACTTATAATAAGGAATTTGACAATGGTTCTTCTATAACGGCGGTGGTTGGAACAAGTGCACAGGAGAATGAATTCAAATTCCTCAGTGGCTCTGTACAAAATTTCCCAAGTGAAGCTACTCAGCAGATCAATAACGGAATTGAACTGCCAACCGTGAACGGAAGCGGATCGGAATGGGCTATCTTTTCATACTTCGCCAGGGTTCAGTTTGATTATCTTAATAAGTACTACTTAACCGGAACCGTTAGAAGAGATGGTTCGTCCAGGTTCGGAGAAGGTAACAAATACGGAACCTTTCCTTCAGCTTCGGCTGCATGGAGAATTGCAGATGAAGACTTTCTTAAAGACTCCGATAAGATTAACGAGCTTAAATTAAGATTGGGATACGGAATTACCGGAAACCAGGAGATTGGTAATTATGCTTTTGCTTCGGCCTACAACACCAACGTGTATAACTTCAACGGTAACTTTGTTACTGCCGCGGTTCCAACTACTTTGCCTAATACTAATGTACAATGGGAATCACAGAAGCAGTACAACATAGGTATTGATGCTACACTTTTTAACAGGGCTGTAGATCTTAAAGTAGATTTTTACCGAAAGGATACTGAAGACATGCTGGTGCCGCAATCTGTGCCTGTGACTTCAGGGTACTCAGATATTTATGTGCCTTACATAAATGCGGGAGCGATTAGGAATCAGGGTGTGGAAGCCATAGTCACCACTTACAACTTTGCCAGAGAGGATTTCAGCTGGAGCACAGATTACGTGTTCACCTACAATGACAATGAGGTGATCAACATCAACAGTGATACACCGCTTACCACAGGAGGAATTGGGTTAAACTACAACCTTGCGCGCATTCAGCCGGGTTATCCGGTAAACGTTTTCTACGGATTTGTTCAGGAGGGAATTTTTCAGAATCAAACTGAAATAGACAATGCTGCAGTCCAATCTCCGGGAACCAATCCGGCAACGAGTACTGCTCCCGGGGACATCAGATTTAAGGATCTCAATAACGACGGCCGTATTACAGATGATGACCGTACTTTTATAGGGAACCCAAATCCCGATTTCACTTTCTCTCTCAACAATACCTTCAGATATAAGAATTTTGACCTGAGTGTTTTCTTCCAGGGAGTTTATGGTAATGACATCTTTAATGCTAATAGGCTTTACAATGAAAGTATGTCAGTTACCACCAATCAATCTGTGGCTGTGCTTGATCGATGGAAAGGACCAGGAACCAGCAATACTATGCCAAGGGCAGTATTTGGTGATCCAAACAACAATACCCGTCCATCTACACGATACATAGAAGATGGTTCTTACCTGAGACTAAGAAACGTTAACCTAAGCTATAATTTACCTGTAGAGACCTTTGGAGATAATATGTTCAGTTCTGCAAAGGTTTATCTCGCAGGGCAAAACCTGTTCACGATCTCAGACTATTCAGGATTCGATCCTGAAGTAGGACCTAACGGAATTGACAACAACATTTATCCTGTGACCCGCAACTTCACAGTAGGAATTAATCTAGGATTTTAAAATAAAACAATGAAACACTTTAGAATATACCTAATGTCCCTGGTTGCCCTGCTCCTTATGAGCTGTAGTGACAACTTTCTTGACAGGCAGCCCCTGGACACCATCAACACTGAAAATTATCCCACAACCGCCGAAGAATTGGTGACTGTGGTTAATGGAGCTTATCAGCCATTACAGTGGCCAAAGCTTTACAATTTGAGAATGTGGTCTACCGATATTATGGCTGGAAACAGCATAGTAGGTGCCGGGGGAGGATCTGATGGGATTGAAACTCAGGATATGGCCAACTTCGTGACCTCTACAGATAATGCTGGAGTACTGGATCTCTGGAGAGGACCATGGCCCGGAATCTTGATGACAAATATAGTTCTTGATGCGGCTCCCAAACTTGAAATTAACGAGGATATCAGAAACCGAAGCATGGGTGAAGCTCATTTTCTTAGAGCCCATTATTACTTTGTGTTGGCAAGATTCTTTGGAGATATACCTTTGATCACTGAACCTCAAAGTGCAGACAGTAATCTTTTCCCGCCACGTGATCCTGTTGCTCAAGTATATGAGCTAATTATCAGTGACCTTAATGCTGCTGCGGAACTTTTGCCGGAAAAAAGCACTTACGGTTCCGAAAATAAAGGTCGTGCATCAAAAGGAGCTGCTTATGGTTTGCTGGCAAAAGTACACTTAAGCCTTGGAAATTATCAGGAAGTAGTCCAGTACACGGAGGAAGTTGAAAGCCTTGGCTATGCTCTGAACGACAATTATGCTGATAATTTTTCTATTACGAATGAAAATTCTGTAGAATCCCTTTTTGAAGTGCAGTATGCTTCAAACGGAGGCTATGATTTCTGGAGCAATGAAAACCAGGCTTCCTGGGCAAGTCCTTTTATGGGACCAAGAGGCGCCAATTTTGTGGCCGGTGGTTACGGCTGGAATCAGCCTACAGAAGAATTTGTAAATGCTTATGAAGAAGGAGACGAGCGTAAGGACGCCACCGTACTATACGAGGGAGCACCTGAGTTCGACGGAAAGGTTTATGAGAGCCGTTACTCCTTCACCGGTTATAATACGAGAAAGTTTTTAGTCCCATTGAGTCAGGTTTCTGCCTATGACAACAGCCCTTTGAACTTCCCAATTCTAAGATTTGCCGATGTGCTGCTTATGAAAGCCGAAGCTTTGAATGAGTTGGGACAAACAGATCTTGCCGAAAATAACCTGAACCTGGTGCGTAACCGTGCCGGACTTGATGATATCGAAAGTCTGAGTCAGGCCGATTTCAGGAATGCCGTACTGCACGAGCGCAGAATAGAGCTGGCTTTTGAAGGACAAAGATGGTTTGACCTTATTAGAGTGAACGACGGCGAATACGGCCTTAACTTTCTTAGATCAATTGGCAGGAACAATGCTTCCCAAAAGCACTTGTTGTTCCCCATCCCACAGATAGAATTAGACAGGAACCCGAACCTGGTTCAGAATCCCGGTTATTAAAAAATGAGAACTATGAATTCAATTTTAAACCTGAAGCGATTTTACGTAATCACGCTCGCCCTGATCCTGGGGATAATGAGCGGCTCCTGTGATACAGACGAGCTGGAAGACCCTTCCCTCAAAAATGTCGATAATGAACTGGTTCTTGCCGTTTCTGATGAAAATGTGGAGTTGGAAGAACGTTTTATAGGAAACGAACTTGGTTTCACCTGGTCCAGCGGTACAAACCGCGGCACCGGGGCTGCCATAAAGTATACCCTCGAAATAGATCTTGTGGGTAACGACTTTTCAAATCCTTTACTTACCCTGGTGGAAGGAGCAAAAAACCAATATCTGGCTTCTATAGATCACGGAACCCTTAATCACAGATTGCTTAATAGCGGACTTGAGGCAGGGAATACCTATGAACTTGAGGCGAGACTTACTGCAGAAGTGACAGATGACGCTGTAGAAGATCAGGTGGCAAAAAAGACCTTTTCGGTGACTACTTTTAAGCCGGTATCCAGCAGTTTATTCATTTTTGGAGATGCAACTCCAAATGGTTGGGATATCTCCAATGCTGTTGAACTCACTGCTGCAAATCAACGCGCCGTGTTTATATATGAAGGAAAACTTACTGAAGGTAATTTTAAATTCGCAGTAAACAGAGACGATTGTTTCTGTCAGGATTTCTATAACAAAGATCCTGATAATGACAACGAGATTGTATATAACGAAGGCGGAAGCGGGGAAGATATACAGTGGACAATTTCTGAAGAAGGTAAATACAGGTTGAGAGTCGATCTGCTCAACAAAACTATTGAAATTGCCCCTGTAGAAGACGCGCCTTTCTCAGAATTATTTATTGTAGGAGACGCTACCGAAAGCGGTTGGGATGTTGAAAATCCCGCAGCCTTTACTCAGAGTGAGCTTGATCCTTTTGTCTTTAATTACGAAGGCAATTTTGCTCCTGGAGAGTTGAAGATATTTGCCGGTCCAATGGGCGACTGGTGTGGCGACTGGTACAGACCACAGGTGGATGATAAGGCACTTGAAAATGACGAAGTAGTGCAGGTTGCCGGATGTGAACCCGATAATACCTGGATGGTGACCGAAGAAACTGCGGGTAGATATAGAATCAGCCTCAACACAGCTAATAATACCATAAGGTTTACCAAAATTAACCTGCACATTGTTGGTGATGCAGGGCCTAATGGGTGGAATATCAACAATCCTGCTCCAATGGATTATGTGAATGGAGATTTCGTGTATGAAGGTCCACTTACAGCAGGAGAACTAAAGTTTTCAAAATACCAGGGAGACTGGTGTGATGGAGAATGGGTGAATTCTGAAGAGAATGGGCAGGCTATTACAAATACCGAATTCATTACCACTGTAGGTTGTGAAGGACCAGATAATAAATGGATGCTTTCTGCCGATGATGCCGGGGATTATGAGATCAGGATTAATCTCGATACTGAAACCATGACCATTACCGCCCTCTAAGGCTAAAAAACAAAAAAAATGAAAAGAAACAGCATATTTTTATTGATGACGCTACTTGTGATGAGCGCCTGTAGCAACGACGATGAAGCACTTCTAAGCCCCATTGACGAAGGGGCGGAAATAAGTTACAGCGAGGTCCTTAATTTCAAAAAGGACAAAGCAAAGTACAATCCGGGAGAAGAAGTGAACTTTAGTGTGAATGGAACTCACCAGAATACTACAGTACGCTATAGCTACCTGGGACAGGTGATAGAAGAGGAGCCTCTTACCGGCACTTCCTGGAGTTGGGAACCACCTTCTGAAGATTTTAGAGGCTACATGGTGGAGCTTGTGAAAGAAACGAGTGGTGAGGAAACCATAATTGGAACAGTAGCCGTGGATGTGTCTTCAGACTGGACAAAATTCCCGCGCTATGGCTTCCTTTCCAAATTCGGAAATATTTCCGCTGCTCAAAGGGCCGATGTTCTTAATAATCTAAAGGATTATCACATTAACGGGCTACAGTACTATGACTGGCATTTTGAGCATCAAAGACCTCTTCCTCTCGATGAGAATAATGAACCTGCCGAAAGCTGGCTTGATCTTTTTAACAGGGAGATATATTTATCAACTGTTGATGGATATATAGAGCAGGCGCAGGAGCGCAACATGGCTTCCATGTTTTACAATCTCCTCTTTGGAGCCTGGAAAAAGGATGAAGTGCAGCCGGTACCTTTAGAGTGGTTGATGTTTAACGATCGTAACCACAATTCAGTAGATCGTCATATACTTTCCGGTTTTGGAGACATTCAGCTTACAGATCCGGCGAACAAAGAATGGCAGGAGCACATTTTTGGAGAAACCGCTACGGTTTATGAGAATCTGGCTTTTGATGGCTGGCACCTTGATCAATTAGGTAACCGCGGTACCGTGTACAACTATGAAGGTTACAGGATCGACTTAGGAGAGGCATACAAGGATTTCCTTGTTTCTCTTGAAAACCGTTTTCCAGGCAAGAAATTGGCCCTAAATGCGGTTGATCAATATGAACAGGAGGAGATTCTGGAAGCTCCGGTAGATTTTGCTTACTCAGAGATTTGGAGCAGGTACCAGTATCAGGATCTTGCAAAAGTGATTCTTGAGAATCATGAGTATTCCAATGGGGAGCTTAACACGGTCTTGGCGGCTTATATGAACTACAACTCCCAGGATGGAAGCTTCAATACTCCATCTGTTTTAATGACAGATGCTGTGATCTTCGCTTTTGGTGGTGCGCATCTCGAACTGGGAGAGCACATGTTATCCAGTGAATATTTCCCTAATGAGAAGTTAGACATGAGCGTAGAACTGCGCAGTAATGTGAAAGAGTACTACGATTTCCACACCGCTTACCAGAACCTTTTACGTGACGGCGGAAGCTTCAATTTCCCAGCTGTACAATCTCAGGATTCTGATGTAAAACTGAACAACTGGCCTCCGGTTGTTGGACAGGCTGCTGTAGTTGGGAAAGAACTTGAAAACCACCAGGTGCTTCATCTCTTGAATTATGATGGTGTTTCTACCCTACAATGGAGGGATGACAGCAAGATCCAAAAGCAGCCTTTGGTAAAAGACAATTTCAGTATCACAATAGAGGCAGCAAGAAGTGTTTCAAAAGTGTGGTTTGCCTCTCCCGATATTAACGGCGGCGCCTCACAGGAAATCGAATTCAGCCAGGCTGGTAACCAGATCACTCTTGAAGTACCTTACCTAAAATTCTGGAGCATGTTAGTGCTCGAATACTAATCAGGACAAACGAACATCATGAAAAATATCAAAGTCTTATCAACTCTTTTCCTTTTCGTCCTCGGACTTGCATCCTGCAGTTCTGATGATGATTTCACGGAAGTTTCCCCCGAACCAACAGCCGACTTCTCTTTTGAATCGGTACCCGATAATCCACAACTGGTAAGCTTTACCAATTCCAGCGTGGATGCCGAAGAATTTGTTTGGAATTTTGGAGATGAATCTGAAGGTTCTACCCAAAAACATCCTACCCATAAATATGAAGAACCGGGTACTTACAATGTTAATCTTACGGCTGTGAACGGCGATAAGTCTGCAGAAATATCTCAGGAGATCACTGTTTTTGGAATCCCAATGGCAGATTTTTCTTATGAGGCCGATGATGAAAATTCCCTGACCATACATTTTGAAAATCTTAGTCAGAATGTAAATACCTTTTCATGGGATTTCGGAGACGGTTCAGGAACTTCAACCGAGCAGGATCCTACCTACACTTATTCTGAAACTGGAACTTACAGTGTGACTCTTACGGCAACTGGTGATGGAGGTTCTGCTGAAACCACTATTCAGGTTGAGGTGACCGATCCTATGCCAGATTATGATAAACTTTACATAGTTGGCGATGCTTCTCCAAGTGGTTGGAACATCAGCTCGCCTGAAGCCTTCACTCAAAGTGAGGAAGATCCATTTATTTTTACCTATGAAGCTGATCTTAATCCCGGGAATTTCAAAATATCGACTTTTACCGGAGACTGGTGTGATGGTGAATGGATAAATGCAGCTCAGGCCTCGGCTCCGTTAACTTCTTCAGATTTTATAATCACCCAGGCTTGTGATGGTCCCGATAATCAATGGGTAGTTACCGAGGATACGAAAGGAAGATATAAGATAACTGTAGATCTGAACAGCGAAAGCATTTCTTTTGAAGAAGAAGATGTAATCAGCTATTCCAATCTTTATATGGTGGGAGACGCTACCGAAAGTGGCTGGGATATTGCCACTCCTAAAGCCTTTACCCAAAGTGAGACCGACCCTTCCGTTTTTACTTATGAAGCGAAACTAAGTCCGGGGAATTTCAAGATATCTACTTATACAGGTGACTGGTGCGATGGTGAATGGCTCAATGCAACTGAAGAAAATCAGGCAATTTCCGGAGCTTCAGAATTCATAATTACCCAGGAATGCGATGGTCCCGATAACCAATGGGTGGTAACCGAAGAAACACAGGGACGTTACACTATTACCGTGAATATTGCGGAAAACACTATTTCATTCGAGGAACTAACCCCAGAATTTTCCGAATTATATGCCATTGGAGATGCCAGCCCTAATGGCTGGAACCCGCAGAGCCCTTCGGAAGGTTTTACTCAAAGTTCAGAAGATCCTTTTGTTTTTACCTATGAGGCTTACCTGAGCCCCGGTGAATTGAAAATATCCACCTTCAAGGGAGAATGGTGTGACGGGAAGTGGCTTAATGCTTCTGAAGCAGATCAGCCGTTGAGTGATGCGGAATATATCGTGACCACAGCTTGCGACGGTCCCGACAATAAATGGAGAGTAGCCCCAGAGGCAGAAGGTAATTATCTTATTACGGTAGACCTTTACCATGAAACCATACTTTTCGAAGTTCAGTAAATAAAGTGAAATAAAATAATAATTAGCCTGGGGGCCTTTCAGTGCAAAAAATGAGAGGCCCGGCTAATCTACTGATGTAATAATGCTAACTAAAACATTCAACTAAAGGTTTTGATAGCTTCCGCTGGATTTTCTCAAATAGGATTTTGCTATTGGACTTTTCTTATAAACAACCACCAATACCAATTATTATGAAAGAAAAACTACTCAAAATTTTATTTGTAATTCTTTGCATAAGCAGTTTTACCAGCCTGCAAGCTCAATCCTACGATTACCTTGCCCTGGTTGGAGACGCGACTTCTGCCGGCTACAACCCTTACGGAACGATAGACACGAGAATGGAGGAGACCTCTCCGGGTGTCTGGAAATGGGAAGGCTCCCTGAAAGGTTCCGGTTTGTTTAAGATACACACCGTGGAAGGCGACTGGTGTGATGGTGAATGGTTAGGACCTGTAAATAACGAAGATGTTCTGCCTGCTACTCCTTACCCCTATAATAATTGGAATGGATGTGATGAAGATCTTAAATGGGCAGTTCCGGCAGATGGATTTTATGCCATTACGGTCGACACCAATGCCGGTATGATCATTAGTGAAGAATTGACCCATTACCCGAATTTATACCTTATAGGTTCTGCCACTGTGAGCGACTGGGATGCAGGTCAGTCCAGGGAAATGACACAGGAGCCTTCGAATCCTGCCATCTTCACCTGGGAAGGCAACCTGGACCAGGACTTTTATAATGGGGGATTCAATGATGCTGAGTTCAAGATTCTAAGCGTACGTACTTCTGAGCCCGGCTGGGATGAGATAAGAG
Organism: Salegentibacter sp.; assembly: GCA_024635795.1. Classification (GTDB taxonomy): domain Bacteria; phylum Bacteroidota; class Bacteroidia; order Flavobacteriales; family Flavobacteriaceae; genus Salegentibacter. The sequence continues at coordinate 35,189 of JAGXIH010000015.1, forward strand.
CCACCTCGGCCTACGAGGACCCTTTGAGTTCAAATTCTTTTGTAGTGGAAGAAGGAGGAACCGGGAATGACGATCAGTGGCAGATCACCGATGCTAATCGGGGGAGCTACCGGATCACGTTAAATCTGGATGCTCAGACAATAAATTTTGAAAGACTTAATTATTATCCAAATCTGTATGTAGTAGGAGATGCTACAACAAAAGGTTTTGATCCGTGGTCCGAAGACCTGAAATTCACCCAGGATGAAACAGATCCTGAACTTTTTAGCTATAGAGGGGAATTTAATCCTGGCGGTTTTAAGATCCACACTTACGTTGGTGACTGGGGTTGGGGAGACTATATTGTCGCAACCGCAGCAGACCAGGATATATCAGCAACCGATTATGAAATTAACAGGCAGGAACAGGGCAATGACTATAAGTGGGCTATAACTCAGGCCGGGATGTATACTATTACCCTGGATCAGGCTTCCAATACAATAAATATAATTCTGGATACAGATGGAGATGGCACTAAGGACAGCGAAGATGCCTTTCCCGAAGATCCTACAGAAGATACCGACACCGATAACGATGGAATAGGCAATAATGCCGATCCGGATGATGACGGTGACGGGCAAACAGATGAAGATGAAATTGCTTGTGGTTCAGATCCATTAGATTCGTCATCAATGTCTCCTGATACTGATGAAGACGGGATACCAGACTGTGTGGATTCAAATGACGATACTGATACAGATGGGGATGGAATTCCTGATGTAACTGATCCTGATGATGACGGTGACGGGCAAACAGATGAACATGAGATTGAATGTGGCTCCGATCCTTTAGACGCTTCTTCAATATCTAATGATACTGATGGCGACGGGATACCTAATTGTGTGGATTCCGATGATGACGGGGATGGAGTAATCGATGAAGAAGATGATTTTTCTCTCGATCCAACAGAAGATACTGATACCGATAATGATGGAATAGGCAATAATGCCGATCCTGATGATGACGGGGATGGGCAATTAGATGAAGATGAGCTCGCTTGTGGTTCAGATCCATTGGATCCACTTTCTATGGCTACTGATACCAATGGTGACGGAACTCCCGATTGTAAGGAAGAAATTCCATATCAATATCTTGCCTTGGTTGGCGACGGGACTTCTGCAGGCTGGAATCCTTATGGGACCATAGACACAAGAATGGAGATGGTCTCCTCCGGCGTTTGGAAATGGGAAGGCACCCTTAAAGGTTCCGGAACATTTAAAATACACACCGTCGAAGGTGATTGGTGTGATGGTCAATGGTTAGTCCCTGCAAATGACGAAGATATTCTGTCTTCTACTGCATATTCCTATAATGTTTCCTTTGGTTGTGAAGCTAATGACAATAATTGGGCTGTGCCGGAAGATGGATCTTATGCTATTACTGTTGACACGAATACCGGTACTATCGTAAGTGAAGAATTGACCCATTTATCCAATTTATATATAATTGGCTCTGCCACTGTGAGCGACTGGAGTGCAGATCTTGCAAGGGAAATGACACAGGACGCTTCCAATCCTGCCATTTTCACCTGGGAAGGAAATCTTGACCAGAACTATGATGAGGGATTCAATAATGGGGAGTTCAAGATCCTCAGCGTGCGTACTTTTGAAGACGGTTGGGATGAAATAAGAGCTACTTCGGCCAACGCAGATCCTTTGAGTTCCAATTCTTTTGTAGTGGAAGAAGGAGGAACCGGAAATGACTATAAGTGGCAGATCACCGATGCTAATCGTGGTAGCTACCGGATCACCCTAAACCTGGATTCTGAAGAAATAAATTTCGAAAGACTTGATTATTATCCAAATCTTTATGTAGTTGGAGATGCTACAGCCAAAGGTTTTTACCCCTGGTCCGAAGACCTGAAATTTACCCAGAATGAAACCAACCCTGAGTTATTTAGCTATAGAGGTGAATTTACACCTGGCAGCTTCAAGATCCACACTTACATTGGGGACTTTTACTGGGGAGACGACATCGTCCCTTCCGCAGCAGACCAGGATATCTCGGCCAGCGATTATGAAATAAACCGACAGGGACAAGGCAATGATTTTAAGTGGTCTATAACCGAAGCCGGGATATATACCATCACTTTAGACCAGGCTACCAATACTATAAATATCATTTTGGATACAGATGGCGATGGCACTAAGGACAGCGAAGATGCTTTTCCTGAAGATCCAACAGAAGATACCGATACCGATGAGGACGGCATAGGAAATAATGAAGATCCCGATGACGACGGTGATGGGCAAACAGATGAAGATGAGCTTGCTTGTGGTTCCAATCCTTTAGATCCTTCTTCAATATCTGTTGATACCGATGGCGATGGAATACCGGATTGTTTGGATCCCGATAATGACGGCGATGGTGTTCCTGATGAAGAAGATGCATTTCCTCTGGATCCAAACGAAGATACCGATACAGATAATGATGGTGTCGGAAATAATGAAGATCCGGATGATGACGGTGACGGGCAAACAGATGAATACGAAATTGAATGCGGTTCAGATCCTTTAGATGCTACTTCTATTTCTGATGACACTGATAACGATGGAATACCTGACTGTGTAGATTCAAATGATGATACAGATACAGATTCAGATGGAACTCCTGATGTATCTGATCCTGATGACGACGGTGATGGACAAACAGATGAACATGAGAATGAATGTGGTTCAGATCCTTTAGATGCTTCTTCAATATCTGTTGATACTGATGGCGATAGGATACCCGATTGTGTGGATCCCGATGATGACGGTGACGGGCAAACAGATGAACATGAGCTTGAATGCGGTTCAGATCCTTTAGATCCTTCTTCAATGTCTGTTGATACTGATGGCGACGGTATACCCGATTGTGTGGATCCCGATAATGACGGAGATAGCGTTCCCGATGAGGATGACGCATTTCCACTTGATCCAACGGAAGATACTGATACCGATAATGATGGTTTAGGAAATAATGCTGATCCAGATGATGACGGGGATGGCCAAACAGATGAAGATGAAATTGCTTGCGGCTCCGATCCTTTAGAGGCTTCTTCAGTTTCTCCTGACACCGATAACGATGGAATACCCGATTGTGTAGATACCGATGATGACGGGGATGGAGTGATAGATGAAAACGATGCTTTTCCTCTTGATGCTTCGGAAAATACTGATACGGACAATGATGGTATAGGTAATAATGAAGACCCGGATGATGACGGTGACGAGCAATCGGATGAAGATGAAATTGCCTGTGGTTCCGATCCTTTAGATGTTTCTTCAGTTTCAATTGATACTGATAATGATGGGATACCCGATTGTGTGGATCCCGATGATGACGGGGATGGAGTAGAGGATTCTCAGGACGAGTGTCCTAATACAGATCCCGATGCCGTAGTAGGCTTAAATGGTTGTGAAATTTTCTCCTTACCACTGGATAATTATACGGTTGAATCTACTAACACCACATGTAATGGCAAAACGAATGGAAAAATTCGTGTAAGTGCGGCCGCTTCGGGATACAATTACATGGTCAGTATACCAGATCATGATCCTGTCTCCCTGCCCGATACTTATTCTCTTGACTATACCTTCACCGGGTTGGCTCCCGGCATTTATCCGGTATGTTTTACCATTGAAGGACAGGAGGATTACAAACAGTGTTTTGAGGTGAAAATTAATGAACCTGAAGCAGTCATGGCAACTACCGAAATAGACTATAATGCATCAAGGATGAAAATTAGATTAGATGGTCCCGATAAATTTTATGTGTCTGTAAACAATAAAGTCCGGATACTAACCGCAGGCACATACGAAATAGACCTTAAAAACGGAATGAATGAAATAAGTATAACAGGTGAGCAGGAATGCCAGGGTGAGTATTTTGAAAGGATCTTTGTTTCTGAAGCTGTGAGGCTTTATCCTAATCCTAGCTCCGGTCCTGTGCAAATATACATACCCGGGCTTGATAACAGTGTTGATATAAGCGTGCTAAGTCTCAATGGCGCTCAGGTTTGGATAGATAAAGTGCAGGTCAATGATTCCAGGGTTATAGAAATAAATCTTGGGCATCTTGAAGTTGGGACTTATATACTTAAGATAAACGGCGAAGAAACAAATGATACACTTAAAGTGATTATAAAATGAAAAACTTAAACATTATTCTTGGAGTTCTATTCCTTATCGCAATAATTTCCTGCGATAAGGATGATGATAATATTATCGAAGAAGAAGCAAAGGTTCCGGGAGATGTTCTCCTGATTGCTCCATTGAAAAATCAAACCTGTGAAGAAGGTGTTGATGTATCAGATGATCTGAGCAAAATCACATTTGAATGGAATGGATCTGAAAATACCGAAACTTATGATCTGATTATTACAGATTCTGAGAGCGGTAACGAAGTAGTTTCATTTCTGAACCTAACCTCTCCTACAAGAAAGGTGGACCTTGCGAAAGATAAGTCTTATAGCTGGGAGGTAATTGCCGAAAATTCGGAAACTACAGAAACCGGCACCAGTGAAATCTGGAACTTTTATCTGGTAGGTGATCCTCAGAGTAATTATGCTCCATTCCCGGCTGAAATTAGAACACCCGAACAATCTGCCTCAGTAGAACTTTCAGATGGTAAAGTTGTACTTGAATGGCAAGGAGCCGATCCGGATGAGAATGATGAATTGACCTACACAGTTTATATCGATAAAGTTGATGGAGAGCAGGAACCACCGGAAGATTTACAAAATATCACCGGGACATCTGTGGAGATTGAATTAGATGAAAATGAAACTTATTTCTGGAGGATAAAATCCTCCGACGGACAGAATAGTAGTTTCAGTCCGGTACATTATTTTAAAACACAATAAATGCTAAAGCCTATTAAAATCGCCCTAATACCTTTTCTGAGCATTTTTATTTCGTTGAATATTTTTGCCCAGGATATTCCAGCACTTTCCTGCAGTTCCTATGAACTGAATGGGAATAAAGTGGTGTTCGGCTGTGAGAATGAGGCAAAACTTTCTCTGGAATTCCTCGACTCGCAAAACATTAAGTTCTGGTATGCTCATAATGGAGAATTTACCCGGAACAATGAATCTTTTGCTGTTGTAAATGAAGAATTTGATTCAGAGTTCAGCCTTAACGTGGAGGAAAACCCTTCCAATTTTGAAATTTTCACCGGGGACCTCCGGGTGATGGTTCATAAGAAACCTTTCAAAATTCAGATTTTTGACAGGTATCAACGCCTTGTGCTTGGTGACCTCGATGGAGAAGCTTACGTCACTGAAGGTGCCAAGACTGAAACCCGAAAAGTGCTTAGAGATGAAGAGCAATTCTTTGGCCTGGGAGAAAAAACAGGGCCGCTTAATCGCAGAGGTCGCTCTTTTACCATGTGGAATAGCGATAAACCCTGTTATTCCGATACCGAAGATCCGCTGTATAAGAGTATTCCCTTCTTTATGAGTACCTATAACTACGGAATCTTCTTCGACAACACTTATAAGACCGAATTTGACTTCGGAAAAAAATCTGATGAATATTTTTCATTTTCGGCACCCGATGGCGCATTCATCTATTACTTTATGTATGGCAAAGACCTGAAAGAAGTGATCAAAAGCTATACGAGATTGACCGGACAGCCTATCATGCCGCCAAATTGGGCATTAGGTTGGTCACAGAGCCGCGGAATGCTGGTTAATGAAGACCTCACAAGAGAAATTGCAGCTGAGTATCGAAAAAGGGAAATTCCTATCGATATTATTTACCAGGATATTGGCTGGGTTGAGGGACTGCAGAATTTTGAGTGGAGAAAAGACAGGTATGAAAACCCTAAAAAGATGCTTTCAGATTTAGCGGAAGATGGATTTAAAATAATTATCTCTCAGGATCCGGTAATTTCACAGGCTGTCGAAGACCAGTGGCAAGAAGCTAATGAAAAAGGCTATTTAACCTTAGATGAACGTACCGGAAAACCCTATGACATGCCATGGCCCTGGGGTGGAAACGCCGGAGTAGTTGATTTCACCAATCCCGAAGTAGCCGACTGGTGGGGAGAGCTTCAGCAAAAACCTCTGGATGACGGCGTGAAAGGTTTTTGGACAGATATGGGCGAACCTGCCTGGACCAACGAAGAAAGCACAGACAGGCTTTTCATGAAGCATCATAAAGGGATGCATGCAGAGATCCACAATGTTTACGGCCTGGAATGGGATCGCGTGGTAACTGAGCAGTTTGAGAAGCGAAATCCCAATCAGCGGGTATTCCAAATGACCAGAGCTGCTTATGCCGGAATGCAGCGCTACACTTTTGGCTGGAGCGGCGATAGCGGAAACGGCAGAGATGTAACCGACGGCTGGGAAAATCTTGCCGATCAGGTGCCGATGGGAATGTCTGCAGGCCTCGGACTTATCCCATTCTGGACAACAGATATTTCAGGTTATTGCGGCGAGATCACAGATTATGAAGAATTTTCAGAACTATATGTCCGCTGGTTGCAGTTTGGAATATTTAATCCATTGAGTCGGGCGCACCACGAAGGAAACAATGCAGTAGAACCCTGGTTGTTTGGCGAGGAGGCTGAAAATATTTCCAAGGCAGCAATAGAATTAAAATATCAACTGCACCCATACATTTACACTTATGCGAGGGAGGCCTATGATACGGGGTTGCCAATCATGCGTCCCTTGTTGCTGGAATATCCTTCAGATGAAGAGACTTACGAGATCAATGACCAATTTCTATTTGGTGAAGAATTACTAATAGCTCCCGTGGTAGAGGAAGGTGTAACTTACCGGCAGGTGTATTTACCAAAAGGAAACTGGAGAGATTATAATAACCCACAGAATAGCTTTAAAGGCAGACAGACGATAGATTATGATACTCCTTTAGATGTCATCCCGATGTTTGTAAAGGAAGGTGCCATAATTCCGAAGATGCCGGTGATGCCTTACATAGGCGCCATGGAAAATGCGCCGATGATCCTGGAGATCTTTCCGGCAGCAAAACCTTCAGAATTTACGCTTTATGAGGATGAAGGCACCACAAATGATTACCAAAAAGACCAATTTGTAAAAACGAAAATTGAAAGTAAAACCACTTCTTCCGAAGTAATTATTACCATAAACGAGCCCCAGGTCAACAATTTCAGCATTGATGAAAAAAGAAATTTTTGGCTTGATATTTTCCTGGAGGAGAAACCAACAGGAGTAAAGTTGAACGGGCATGAGCTTGCGGAAATACCTTCCGGGGAGCTTAAGAAAAAATGGAATACTATCTTTGACGTATCGGGATATCATTATGACGCCGAAAAGAATCGACTTTACCTAAGGCTGCCCGACAATAAAAAGAAACAATTAATTACCATAAATAAATAAATATCTGATGAAAAAATTGAAGATGAAGCAATTACTAATGATCTCCTGCCTCTGGTTAAGTTTTACCGCTGTGGCAGTGGCGCAAAAAGTGGCTTCCCCCAATGGGGAGGTGCAAATGCAGTTCGAATTGCTGGAAGACGGCACGCCAGCCTATAGCTTTTCTTATAAAGGCCAGCCTGTGATCGAGACCAGTAAACTGGGATTAGAATTAAAGAATGATGAGCACTCGCTGCTTAACAACTTTGAAGTGATAGAACATAAAGAATCTCAGTTTGACGAAACCTGGGAACCGGTTTGGGGAGAAGAAAGCGAGATTAGAAACCAGTACAATGAACTGGCAGTAGTGCTCAACCAAACGCCTACCGATAGGGAAATGATTATAAGGTTCAGGGTTTTTAACGATGGACTTGGATTCAGATATGAATTTCCGCAGCAACAAAATCTGGGACATTTCATTGTAGAAGACGAAAGAACCCAATTTGCCATGACAGGGGATCACACCGCCTTTTGGATTCCCGGAGATTACGACACCCAGGAGTACGATTATATTGAATCACGTCTTTCAGAAATTAGAGGCCAAATGGAAGGATCTATTACAGATAACCTTTCCCAAACCTCATTTTCAGATACCGGGGTGCAAACCTCGCTTTTACTAAGAACAGATGAAGGGCTTTACATCAACCTGCACGAGGCTGCCCTGCATGATTACTCTGCGATGCACCTTAATCTGGATGATGAAAACATGATCTTTGAATCCTGGCTTACTCCCGATGTTACAGGTAATAAAGCTTATATGATCGCGCCGGGGAAGACGCCCTGGAGAACCATTATCGTGAGCGATGATGCAAGAGATATCCTGGCTTCCAGAATGACCTATAACCTGAATGATCCTGTTGCAATTGATGACACCTCGTGGATCAAGCCGATGAAATATGTGGGAGTTTGGTGGGAAATGATCACAGGTAAAAGCTCATGGCATTATACAGATGAATTTCCCGCAGTAAAATTGGGAGAAACAGATTTTGAAAACGCTACTCCAAATGATACTCACGGGGCAACTACAGAGAATGTTAAGCGCTACATCGATTTTGCTGCCGAGCACGGCTTTGACGGAGTTTTAGTAGAAGGATGGAATATTGGCTGGGAAGACTGGTTTGGAAATTCCAAGGATTACGTTTTTGATTTCGTAACGCCTTATCCGGACTTCCATCTTGAAGAAATAGAGGACTACGCAAAGAGCAAAGGAGTGGAAATGGTAATGCACCACGAAACTTCTTCTTCGGTGAGAAATTACGAGCGCCACCTGGATACGGCATACCAGTTCATGAAAGATCACGGTTACAACGCTGTAAAAAGCGGTTACGTTGGAGATATTTTACCAAGAGGGGAGAACCATTACAGTCAGTGGCTTGTCGATCACTACCAGTATGCGATTGAAAAAGCTGCCGATTATGGGGTCATGGTTAATGCACACGAAGCCGTTAGACCTACGGGGATTGCGCGTACCTGGCCAAACCTTATTGCCAACGAATCGGCAAGGGGAACAGAATATCAGGCCTTTGGAGGTTCTAAGCCTAATCATGTAACTGTACTTCCTTTCACCAGGCTTATAGGTGGACCAATGGATTATACGCCGGGAATCTTTGAGATGGATATCAGTACTTTTAGCCCGAATAATGATTCATGGGTGAATAGTACGATAGCCAATCAGTTGGCGCTTTATGTGACGATGTATTCTCCGCTGCAGATGGCAGCCGATCTTCCTGAAAACTATGAGCGTTTTCCTGACGCATTTCAGTTCATCAAAGATGTGGGAATAGACTGGGATGAGAGCGTATACCTTGAAGCGGAGCCCGGTGATTACATCACCATTGCCCGAAAAGAAAAAGGCACCAACGACTGGTTTGTTGGGAATGTTAATGGAGAAACCCCCAGAACAACCGAGATAGATTTTGATTTTCTTGAGAAAAGGAAAACCTATATTGCTACGGTATATGCCGATGCTAAAGACGCCCATTACAAGGAAAATCCACAGGCCTATGAGATTAAAAAATATCGGGTGAACCACCGCTCAGATTTGAAACAATTTTCAGCGCCCGGCGGTGGCTTTGCAATAAGCATCATGGAAGCTGATAAAGCTGAAGCTGGAAAATTTAAAAGGCTATAACAATAAATTTCCCAAAGCTTAAAATCCCTTACCGAAGTTCGGTAAGGGATTTTTTTTTAATCCTTAAAGGTATTTGATATGATCTGTATATTTTTAAATCTTGGTCTATTTTCCTGACACTTAGTCGAATATCTGCTTTGTAAAGTGAAAATCAGTCATTTTTTCCACTATATTGAGAGTACTATTCATGTAAACCTTCTTAAAAGTGAAAAAATCCATTCTTTTAATTATTGCGGTTGTATGGTTCTCTCTTCCAACTTTTAGTCAGTTCAGGGTAAAACCTGTGGAGAAAAAAGAACTTCACTCAGAGGACCTAAGCGAAGAAGCCATAGAAAAATTAAGGAATTCCCAGACTGTATTCTTTTATCGTGCAGATGATGATCTTGCTGAATTACGCCAGGCTCTTGAAGATGTCTGGACCATCTCCGAGCTTTTACTTATACCTTATGCTGAAGCCGGTAAAACAGATCTTAGAGGAAAATCATTTTTTATTATCGAGGGATTAAGAACAGTCACCACGAAGTACACTACGGTTGATAACTCCTATGTATTTTTACATTTATATATGGACCTTACAGATAAAAAAGGAAAAGATTTTAAGCAAACTTATGCAAGGCTGGATCTTTTCCCTACTGAAGAAGCAATGAAGGAGATGTCATTGAAGGATGAAGGGGAAATATTTGATTATCTGTATGGCAATGCCGAAATAAATAACTGGACTCCCGGCTTTTTACGAAATTATTTTAGGAATATAAATGACCTTCTGGAAACAGGGCAGGGTAAAGGGCTTTACGAAGGTAAAGATGAAGTTCCCGCCATTTCCGGTATGGCCAATAAAACTCTTTATGTCCCGAAATACGTCCTGGAAAAAAAGAGCAAAATGTATGGTCTTGTAGCCGGTTCACATGATCCTGACCAGCTGATGAAGAATTATCCCTATCCCTACGAATTTAAAAGCGCCTTAGAGATAAGTGAATCGATTACTGCAGGTGAGGATTTTTATTACCTCGTGTTCACGAGAAGTTCATCAGAAAAGTATTTTACCGTTTACCATAGCACCAGCGGAGAGATTGTCTTTAATCGGTATAAACCTATGTCCTATGATCTAAAGAATTCAGATTTAAAGGATATAGCAAAGTCTGTAAAGAAGATGCAAAAGAGAGCCGGGAGGTAACTGATCTTTACTTTCCAATACATCTTTTTACTTTTCCCATTACATGCGGTGTGACGTATGAAGGTACAAAAAGATACAAAAAAGTGATAGGAGAATTCGCATATAAAAATCAACCAAAATTAGAAGATGTTCTCGCTAGTTTTCTCTCATAATAGTTTGGGTAAAAATACTATGTCTTTGGAGTTTTTTGGTCGCAGGAAGTTGAAGGTGGTATTCTGAATTTTATGGCATATTAAAGCGAGTTATTTGTTAATTTTATCAAAATCTGTAGGGGGTCTCTTTCGAATTTTTATTTTAAATAATGGCCAATTTAACCTATAGGAAATTATTCGGACTATCACCCAGAAAATACTTCAGGATTTTTTGTATATTATATGCTATAATGAGTGATTAAAAAGGTTTGTTTAGGCAATTTTGAGAAGAATGCTTTCCATTTAGATCCTTTTTACATCTTGTAGATATGTGACATTTAAAATTCTTAGGATCATGAATAATTTACTTTTCAAATCGTTTTTTCAAAGAATCTGCCCCTGTGAATCGTCCCGGATTTTCCAAAAATTGCTTTTTTGGTTTGCTCTGAGCTTCTTGTTGGTACCATCAAATGGATTTGCTCAGGAGGAATGTCCTGCCATTAACGTAAAAATTCAAAACATTGGTAACAATACCGGAGTTATCGCCTGTGCGATTTTTGAAACCTCTGAAGGCTTCCCCGATAAATTCCTGAGATTCGCATCCAAGGTCATGATAACACAAATAAAAGGAAAAGATGCGAGTTTTGAGTTTTCAGATATCAAACCCGGAAAATACGCCATTGCCGTAATCCATGATGAAAACTACGACGGCGAACTAGAAACCAATTGGTTGGGTATACCTAAAGAAGGCTATGGCTTTTCCAGTGGTGCCGAAGCTTCATTGAGTGCTCCTTCGTTTTTTGACGCTGAATTCACATATGATGGAGGAGATCTGCAAATGAGTAATGACCTGAAGTATTAAAAAATTTGGTTTCAAAAATAGTTCTCCGGCTAACATCTTCTATTTGAGTTGCGAAGATCGTTGGAAAAGTTTAAGTAAAGGGAGAATAAAAAACCTGTTGCCCTAAAAGGTAAGAGGGTGCAAACAATAATATCAGTCAAAAGGGATGCGATAATAAAATTTGGTAGTACGATATAGCTTGTCCGCTTTCTACGAATGTTATAAAAACATCACCATCCTCCCCTTTTATATTGATCTTTTGAATATTAATATTTAGGCTGCAAAAAATTTGAAGTCTTAATATATTTATTCTAATTTTAATACCTGCTTAAAATTTATCGTGAATTTCTCCCCCTATATTTAAATATATTTTATACTCTACATCGGAAGGATGTGACAAGATAGAAAGTGTAACTCAATAAATCTTTATGACATGAAAAATCCCAATTATGTCAGATTCTCCCGAATCGATTCAACAAAATTTTTCAGGACCCTCAACAAGCGTGTAAATTCTTATTTTAAGGACAACAATATCTCTAAAACAGGAAACTGGAAATTATACCTTAAAACTGTGGTAATGTTCAGCCTGTTTCTGGCTCCCTATTTTCTTATTCTAAGCCTGGATATTTCGCAATGGTGGATGCTGGCATTAACTATAGTTATGGGCGTTGGTATGGCTGGTGTTGGAATGAACGTTATGCACGATGGAAACCACGAAGCTTATTCCTCCAAAAACTGGATCAATAAATTTATGGGGGGTACGATTTATATTTTAGCCGGAAATGTATATAACTGGCAGGTACAACATAATGTCTTGCACCACACTTATACAAATATCCATGGTCACGATGAAGATCTTGATGCCGGAAGGATCATTCGTTTTACCGAACACGCCAAATGGTCCAGGTTTCACCGGTTTCAGCATTACTATGCCGTTTTCTTATATGGGCTTATGACTTTCAACTGGGCGCTTACCACAGATTTTAAGCAAACCAAAAGATATCTTTCCAAAGAGCTTTCTTACGGTAAATTACCAAACGCAGGGAGGCAATGGAGCATTATAGCGATAACAAAACTGATCTATCTTGCCATCTGGATAGGAATTCCGATGTTTTTTATTTCTATCGCCTGGTGGAAAGTTCTGATTGGATTTTTTGTGATGCATTATACCGCAGGACTTATTTTGAGCATAGTTTTTCAACTGGCTCATGTTGTGAAGCAAACCGAAATGCCTTTACCGGATGAAACCGGATCTATGAAAAACACCTGGGCCATTCATCAACTTTATACCACGGCTAATTTTGCTACGAATAACAAACTGGTTAACTGGTTCACCGGAGGATTGAATCACCAGGTAGAACATCATATTTTCCCGAATATCAGCCATATTCATTACAGTAAAATAGCAGAAATAGTAAAACAAACTGCCAGGGAATGCAATTTGCCATATAATGAATATGAAACGATGATGGCAGCCATACAAGCTCATTTTCAGCATTTGAAGGCTATGGGTAAAAAACCTGCGTTTTCAGAATAAATCCTAATTTTAATTAACCACCAATCGTTAGTTCTCACCAAGCCTGCGTCCCATATTTCTGAAAATTAAGATGATTTCCATAGCAACTGTGGCGGAAACCAAACCGGCCAAACACAGGGACAATAGAAGGGCACTGTTTTTTAGCAAAGTTTTGATGAAAGCCTTTTAGGTATCTAAACTTCATTAGAGCGTAATATGTAAATAAGAACAGATTATAATTTCTATTCACCGCCTTTTATTATTTTCCTTATTTTCACCTGCAACATGATCGGCATGATAGCCGCCACGCTGTCCCATGGGTTTATCTTCACCGGGTGTAATATCCCGTCTCGTTTGATGTTCCATTTCAGAATTAATTTCTGCACCGAGGAGGATAATAAATGCCGTAAGAAAGAACCACAGCATAAGGATAATTACTGCTGCAAAGCTCCCATAGGTCTCATCAAAGCTGCCAAAGTTATTTACATAAAGGGTGAAAAGCAGCGATCCTGCAAGCCAGAATATTGTAGCTATAATAGCTCCCCAGCTAATCCATTTAAATGCAGGAATTTTACGATGGGGTGCAACTTTATATACTGCTGCCAAAGCAAACATGACTATTACTGCCAGTATAGGCCATCGTAATAATTGAATAATTGTTTCTAATGTTGAAGGTAAACCAATCTTATCTATAAGTGCGGGAAAAGCTACAACCATTGCAATAGCAATAAAACCGATAATAATGCCGCCTATTGTAAAAATTAGGGTAATGCCATTTATTTTAAAAAAGCCACGTTCATCTATCTCATTATATGTAATATTTACTCCTTCAAAAACTGACTTTATACCTTTATTGGCACTCAAGAGACTGATGATTATACCCAAAACTAAACTCCAGCCCAAGGATGATCCTGGCTTTTCGGATTGCTGTTTTAAAACATTGCTAATCATTTGGTGGGCCTGCTCAGGAAGAACATTTGCTATCTGGTTCATCTGCTGCTCTACCTGTACCGGCTCCATTAGCAGTCCATATATGGATAAAGCAGCTGCAATAGCGGGAAAAATTGCAAGAAAAAAATAAAATGCAATTCCTGCTGAAACGATAGATACATGATCCTTTGTCAGCCGGTCTTTTACTCGTAAAGCAATATCTTTCCAGCCTTTCTTTGGTATTTGTTGCGGTTTTTCGGCGTTGTGACCTCTGTCGCCTGTTGAAGTAGTGCCCATAATAATATATTTTCTAAAATTAATTACTATATAAGATCATTACTGTCCAGTTAAAATAGACTGAGTGACAGTTGGTTATAATCAAGTTCTTTGACATTACTATATTCTATATTTATAAAAAGCTCATTTATAGGGGTTTTATCTAATAATGAGATGCCCAGGACCTGTAATATTTCG
>JAGXIH010000016.1 GCA_024635795.1 Salegentibacter sp.
CTGCCGGACCACCCCAGTATCCTGGAAAGAAGGGATCGTAATATCCATAAGAATAATAAGGATCACTCCATGCATAACCTAAGTAGTAACCTCTTCTCCATGGGCCGTAAGGTCCATAATTGTCGTTATAAATATTAATTGTATATGAATCAGGGTCCTGTCCCCAGGGGGCATTACCTGAGAGATAGTCTATATCTCCCTCTTCTTGATAGTTGCCTTCACCATTTGCAGAAGAGTAACTGTCTACATCGGTAAAAATATCCCCTTCAAGAATTTCTCCATACATTTCAGATTGCTGGGCGAATAAATTCTTGTAATAAGAACTATTATTATTTGGTCTAACCTCATTATTTTGAGGTTGTTGTTCCTGTTCCCAGATTCCGGGTCTGGATTCTCCATAAATACCATCAGCTTCATATCCGGAATACTGATAGGAACCACATGACACCAATACCAAAATAAAGGCAGGAGCCATTAGGAGACCTAGTTTGTTTTGTAAAAAGGAAGAAATTTTCATTGGTAATTCTTTTTATTGTTGGGCAGCTTAAAAATAGTTAGTTTTGCCCGAACGGGTTAGCATTATCCGAGTAAAAAGATACAAGTTTTATGCCAAATAACAAATAATGGGTAAGAATCTAACTAAGAGAAGCGAAGACTATTCTAAGTGGTATAATGAATTAGTGGTTAAGGCCAACCTGGCCGAGAATTCGGCAGTTCGGGGTTGTATGGTGATCAAGCCATACGGGTTTGCAATTTGGGAAAAAATGCAGGCAGAACTGGACCGGATGTTTAAGGAAACAGGTCATGAAAATGCCTATTTCCCTCTATTTGTGCCAAAGCATTTATTTGAAGCCGAAGAGAAGAATGCGGAAGGTTTTGCAAAGGAATGTGCCGTGGTAACCCATTACAGATTAAAGAATGACCCTGATAAACCGGGGAAACTTATGGTGGATCCCGAGGCTAAACTGGAAGAAGAACTGGTAGTTAGACCAACTTCTGAAGCGATTATCTGGAGCACCTATAAAAATTGGATTCAATCATACAGAGATCTTCCAATAAAAATAAACCAATGGGCTAATGTGGTGCGTTGGGAAATGAGAACACGTTTGTTTCTAAGAACTTCAGAATTTCTTTGGCAGGAAGGGCATACAGCTCACGCCACCAAACAGGAAGCTCTGGAGGAAACTGAATTAATGAATGATATTTATGCCGAATTTGCCGAGAAATTCATGGCAATACCGGTTATAAAAGGTGCGAAAACTGAAAATGAAAGATTTGCAGGTGCTTTAGAGACTTATTGTATTGAGGCTTTAATGCAGGACGGAAAAGCATTACAGGCAGGTACTTCCCATTTTCTGGGTCAGAATTTCGCGAAAGCTTTTGATGTGAAATTTGCCACAAAAGAAGGTGGTCTTGAATATGTATGGGCAACCTCATGGGGCGTTTCTACCAGGCTGATGGGGGCTTTGGTGATGACTCATAGTGATGATAAAGGTCTTGTGTTACCTCCAAATCTTGCGCCTATCCAGGTGGTAATTGTACCTATATATAAAGGAGAGGAGCAGTTGGAGCAAATTTCGGAAGTAGCGAACGAGCTGGTTAAGGATCTTAGAGCAGTAGGAGTTTCGGTTAAATATGATGACCGTGATACTCAAAAGCCAGGCTGGAAATTTGCCCAGTATGAACTTCAGGGAGTTCCGATAAGATTAGCCATTGGTCCTAAAGATCTAGAAAAAGGAACGGTTGAGCTCGCCAGAAGAGATACCCTTACCAAGGAATTTGTTAACAGGGATGAAGTGGTGGTAAAAATTAAAGGACTTATGACTGAAATTCAGGAAACCCTTTTTGAAAAAGCCAGGACTTATCGCGACGAACATATTACTGAAGTAGATACTTTTGATGAGTTTAAAAAAGTACTAAAAGAAAAGGGTGGATTTATCTCTGCTCATTGGGACGGTACCCCTGAAACTGAAAATAAGATTAAGGACCTTACAAAAGCAAGCATTAGATGTATTCCATTTAATGGCAAAGAAGAGCCCGGAAAATGTATTTTAACCGGTAAAGATTCGGCGCGCAGAGTATTATTCGCAAAGGCTTACTAAAAAAAATAAAAAATTTTAGTCAACATTTGCGGCATTGAAAAATAGTTGTATTTTTGCATCCGCATTTGAAAGAAAAATGGTCCGTTCGTCTAGGGGTTAGGACGCCAGGTTTTCATCCTGGTAACAGGGGTTCGATTCCCCTACGGACTACGAAGAGTAACACTGAAAGAAGTGTGAATTTAGAACAACTGTTTTAGTTGTATTTTGAAATAGATTATGGTCCGTTCGTCTAGGGGTTAGGACGCCAGGTTTTCATCCTGGTAACAGGGGTTCGATTCCCCTACGGACTACTTTTAAAAAACTTTTAAATAAAATATAATGGCAAATCATAAGTCAGCGTTGAAGAGGATTCGTAGCAATGAGGCAAAACGTCTTAGAAATCGCTACCAGCATAAAACTACCAGAAACGCAATCAAAAAATTGCGTGAGGCTGATAAGAAAGAAGCTGAAACTTTGCTTCCTTCTGTAGTTTCTATGGTAGATAAATTAGCAAAGAAAAACATTATACACAATAATAAAGCTGCTAACCTTAAGTCTAAACTTGCTAAGCACGTAGCAGCGCTTTAATATTATCACAGTGTTCAATTATTGAATGCTTTCTGTGAAAACGGAAAGCATTTTTTTGTGCCCAAAAATTTCCATTGGAACTTCGGGTTCCGGTAAATGACTTTAGAAAACTGAAAGACCCGAAAGGGTGGTTAGCCTTTCCAGAGCCTTCATTCCCAGCTCCGAATTCCCTTTATGATTAAGGATAGGACTCCAAACCGCAACAGAATACTGGTCTGGGTGAATCGCAACTATTCCGCCGCCTACGCCACTTTTCCCCGGTAGACCTACCTCAAAACTAAATTCCCCCGCTTCATCATAAAAACCACAGGTTTGCATTAACGCGTTTATACGTTTTACCGAGGTTGGTGTTAAAATTTCTTCTCCCGAGTCAAGGATTTTTCCTTTGTTGGCGTAGACCATAAAAGCTTGTGCCAATTCCTGGCAGGACATAGAAAGACTGCAGAGATTGAAATAAAAATCTACAATGGGTTCAACCTCACATTTAATATTTCCCAGTGCTTTCATATAATTTACGAGCGCAATATTGCGATAGCCGGTAGATTTTTCGGAAGCAGCGATTTTCTTATCAAAATTTATTTCTGGATTACCGGTGATCTTTCTTACAAAATCCAGCAGTTCCTGTTTGGGGTCTTCTAACTGGTCAACCAAAATGTCTGCGATTACCAAAGCCCCGGCATTTATAAAAGGGTTACGGGGTACACCATGCTCATATTCCAGCTGCGTGAGAGAGTTAAAAGGATCGCCAGAAGGTTCTACGTCCACGCGTTGCCAAAGATCTTCACCCATAAGAATCATCGCAAGAGAAAGTGAAAAAACTTTTGCTATACTCTGTATGGAAAAATCTTCGTTGCTATCGCCAAAAGAAAAATGTTGCTTATCTCCGCAATAAACGTGCATCCCGAATTTTCTCGGGTCTACTTTTGCGAGTTCCGGAATGTAAGAGGCGACTTTTCCTTCTACATCACGGTAGTTCATCTCGCTCTCAATAGTATTTAGTATTTTCTGGTAATCCATTAATGTAAATTCTTTAAGGAAGTTGCTGTTTCTACCTCGAAAGGTACTTGTTCTGGCTTGAAAATTCGGGCCTCTGGTTTTCCTTTTAACGTAATTTTATCACCGGAAACTTCCAGCCAGCTTCCTTCTCGTAATCCAATCACAGGCTGGGTATTCAGAGTATGAAATTCTTTGATCCTGGTTTCCCGGGTTTCTCCTTTATGAGTTGAATTCTTGTCGGGATCTAAATAATGAGGATTTATATTAAAAGGAACGACACCCAGTGTTTTAAATGATGGCGGATAAATTATTGGCATATCATTGGTAGTTTGCATTGTGAGTCCGGCAATATTCGTTCCTGCGCTGGTGCCCATATATGGTGTACTTGAAAGGATAGCCTCTTGTAAAACCTTCATGACTTTTTTTCTGTATAACTGAGTAACCAGTAAAAAGGTATTACCACCACCGGTAAAGATTGCTTCAGCATTTTTTACCGCTTCTGCGGGATCTTGATATTCCTGTATTCCTTTCAATTTTAATCCGGCTTTGGAAAATGCAATGGCGGCCATTTTGGTATATTTATCAAGAGAAATCCCCCCGGGCCGGGCATAAGGAATGAATAAAACTTCTGATACTCCATCGAAAAATATCTTTATTTCCGGGATTAAATATTCGAGGTATCCCTGTCCATGCAGGGTAGAGGTGCTGGCTAGAAGCGCTTTTTTCATCTTTGTTTTTTTGTAAATTTAGAGGAAAAGGCAGGTTTAACAAAAATTTACCTGCGACTTATCTTTCTCATAAGAAGATAAATTGTTCCTTTAAGTTATAGAAATTGTATTATGATACGCTTTGTAATTACTTTGATTTTCTTGATAGCTGCTTTTCCACTTCTTTCCCAGGAGGTGCAAAGAGTGGTGGTAGATGGAAAAATTATTGTTCCTGAAGGGGAAAACCCCGAGGGGATGACTGTTTATAATGAAACTTCTCAAAGAGGAACCATTTCCAATACTGATGGTGAATTCCGGATATCTGTAGCCATTAATGATAGCATAAGCTTTTCAGCTTTACAATTTCAGAAATTTACCGTAGTGGTAGATCAAGGAGTTATTGATTCCGGGGAATTGAATGTTTTTATCAGCGAGACTGTAACCGAACTTCCTGAGGTAGTAGTATTGCCTCATGACCTCTCCGGAAACGTTAACGTGGATGTGGCTCGCATACAGGTTGTAGATCCTGACGTGCCGCGATACAGCGCTGCCGATTTGAAAAACATGAATGTTGTTACTGAACCCGATGCCTTAACCGGGCCCGGTAAAAATGAAGCGATGGCTGCAAGTAAAACCCGACTTATTCACGGACTTAATCTTGTGAATATTTTCAAGGTTCTTGTAGGTGATAGTAATGGAAGCCATCAAATTAAGCAACGGGAAAAAGATGAATATATCCGTCAATTATATGACAATGAATTTTTTCAGGAAAACCTGGATATCAAAAAAGAAAATATCAACGATTTTATTTTTTATGCTTCAGATAACGGCCTTACTGCCAAGATGATGCAGGAAGGTAATGAGCTAGATCTCATAGAGTTTCTTATCGCTAAAAGTAAAGAATACAAGACTCAAGTTGAAAATTAATAGAAGCTCTCAACGTACTCTGTTCAACATTAAAACCTCACAAAATTCTTGATGAGGTTAATTTTTTTAATATTCACAGCCGTCATTTTCAGTTTCTCTCTTCAGGCTCAGGAAAGAGAATTACTAAAAGGGAAAATCACTAATGATTCTCTTCTTTCTCAGGTTCATGTTATTAATATTACTTCTGAAAAGGGCACCCTTAGTGGAGAATCAGGGGAGTTTGCTTTAAGTGTAAAACCTGGGGATTCTATTCTTTTTTCTTCTGTTCAGTATAAGAATATTACTATTGCTGTGAGACAGAAGATGCTGGCCGAAACTTTTGAAATAGAACTGGAAAATGAGCTCACCGAGCTTGACGAGGTGCAACTTCATGAGCTTTCCGGAAACCTGCAGCGCGATATTGGAAATATTGAAACCATAAACCTCGCAGAATTTGGTATCCCTTTTTCCGATAGAGAGCCTCCTTCTGTAATCTCGCGCAAATTAAGGGCTGTTAGCAGCTCAATGGATCCTGTAAGTTTAATTTACGGAGCCATAAGCGGAGAAAGAAAAAAACTCAAGCAAGCCTTAGAAAATGAACGTCTAAAAAACCGAATTTTAAAAGCCCGTTATCTGCTTTCAGAAGATTTTTATATAGATGAACTTAAACTGGAAGAAGCCAGGATCATGGATTTTCTGTATTATTGCGCAGAAAATTCCTCATATTTCGGCCTCGTTAATTCAGATGATCTTTTGAAACTCATTGAGTTTTATAAAGAGACAATTCCTAAATATCAGGATTATATCAGTTTGGATTGAATCTTGATAACTAAAACTAAAAGCCTTTAATGAAAAATATTTTTATTCTCTTTGGTCTTTTCTTCGTTTTAACCTCTTCTAAAGTTATCGCTCACGAATATCACCTTAGCGTTACCGAAATTAATTACAAAGCCGAAAGTCAATCCCTTCAGATAATGACCCGGGTTTTTATAGATGATTTTGAGAATGTTTTGCGCAAGCGTTTTAATGATGATATTCGTCTTGTGAAAGATGCTGAAGAAGGTCCGGTTAAAAAAGTGATAGAGCGATATCTTGGGCAGAAGCTTCATCTTAAATCAAACGGGAAGGAGCATCAGTTAAAATACCTGGGAAAAGAATACGATAATGACCAGGTGATCCTCTATATCGAAGTTGAAAAGGTTGCACCTTTCACTGAGATTAGCATTACAAATTCAATATTGACCGATCTTTTTGATGATCAGAAAAACGTAGTTCACGTAAAAGTAAACGGAGTTACAAAAAGCTTGTTGCTTCAAAAAAACGAGGGTAAAAAAAGTTTGAAA
This sequence comes from Salegentibacter sp., assembly GCA_024635795.1. GTDB lineage: Bacteria > Bacteroidota > Bacteroidia > Flavobacteriales > Flavobacteriaceae > Salegentibacter. Next base: position 6,622 of record JAGXIH010000016.1, read on the forward strand.
TTTAGAAATTAAACCATTTACCTAATATAAAGTCTAATTTTTAGAAAAATTAAATAACAATTCAGTTTTCATGAGAAAAATTAAATTCTACACTTCCGCATTTTTAATGCTCTTTTTTGTTGGTCTTTCTGCACAGGAAGAACAACAGCAATCAGAACCCCAGGAAGGTCACACAAACCAAAACAAGTTCCGACAGCTTTACGATGAGTTTTCAACTCCTAATCAATACCGTACAGGATCCGGGGCACCCGGAGAAGCTTATTACCAGAATCAGGCCGATTATAAAATGGATATCGTGCTTGACGACAAGAACACGAAATTAACGGGAAAGGAAACCATTACTTACCATAATAATTCACCAAATAAACTTGAATATCTTTGGGTTCAACTGGACCAGAATATCCGTTCAAAAAATTCACCTGCTCAGGAGAAGAATCCAAGTAGAATGAACCCCGTTTCTACTCCTGAAAGATTTACAAGTCAATTTTTGAAAGAATCTTTCGATGGTGGTTTCAATATAGAAAAGATTCACCAGAACGGGAAACCGCTAAATTATACCATTAACCAGACAATGATGAGAATAGACCTACCTGAACCTTTGGCTGCAGGAGAAAGCTATACCTTTTCTATAGATTGGTGGTATAAGATCAATAATCACGTTACCGATAGAGCCCGCTCAGGTTATGAGCATTTTCCTGAAGATGGGAATAATGTTTACGTTATTGCACAGTTCTTCCCGAGAATGGCCGTTTATAATGATGTAGAAGGCTGGCAGAATATGCAATTCTGGGGTAATGGAGAATTCGCGCTTCCTTTTGGAGATTATGAAGTGAACATTACCGTTCCTGCAGATCACATAATGGAAGCAACCGGAGAACTTCAGAATCGTAAACAAGTATATACCAAAGATATGCTGAAGCGCTACGAAGATGCTAAAAAATCTTTCGATAAACCTGTTATTATCGTAACCCAGGAAGAAGCTGAAAAAGCCGAAAAAGGTTTTTCAAACAAAACCAAAACCTGGAAATATAAAGCCAATATGGTAAGGGATTTCGCCTTTTCTACTTCGAGAAAATTTGTTGTGGATATGATGAATACCGATATTCAGGGGAAAGAGGTGATGGCTATTTCACTTTACCCGAAAGAGGGGAACCCGCTATGGGAAGAATTTTCAACTCTAGCCGTAGCTACTACTCTTGAAAACTATTCTGATCAAACTTTTCAGTATCCTTATCATAAAGCAGTGTCGGTACACGCCAAAAATCAGGGGATGGAATATCCAATGATTTGCTGGAACTATGGCCGTCCTGATGAGAACGGAGAATATAGCGACAGAGTGAAATACGGGATGATAAGTGTAATAATTCACGAAGTTGGACATAACTTTTTCCCGATGATCGTAAATAGCGACGAACGCCAGTGGGGTTGGATGGATGAAGGTTTGAATACTTTCTCTCAATACCTTGCAGAGCAGGAATTTGGAAAAAAATATCCGGCAGCTATCGCGCCTCTTGATCAATATCCTTCCAGACGGGGAATTCCTTCCAAAATAGTTCCTTATATGAAAGGGGACCAGCAATTTATCGCTCCTATCATGTCTAACCCCGAACAGGTTATTCAGTTAGGAAATAATGCCTACGGAAAACCCGCAACCGCTCTTAATATTCTAAGAGAAACTGTTATGGGGAAAGATCTTTTTGATCATGCTTATAAGACTTATGCAAACCGCTGGATGTTCAAACATCCAACACCTGAAGATTTCTTTAGAACTATGGAAGATGCTTCAGGTGTAGATCTGGATTGGTTCTGGAGAGGTTGGTTCTACACCACTGATAATGTGGATATGGGTGTAAAATCTATCAAGAAATATTATATCACCGATAAGGCTACAAAAGAGGGTGCTGAGTTCCTTGAGCGCTACGGTGCAAAACCTGAAGATATAGATGGGATCTATGTTGTGGAAGAAGGAAGCGAAGATTATGAGGAAGCAATGAAGGGTAAAGATCCGCTGGAGAATGCATCTACTCTTAATGAATATGTGATGGATAATTTTTCAGAACAGGAACGTGCAGGAATGAAAAATCCAAAGTATTTCTATGAAATCACTTTTGAAAAGCCGGGCGGGATCCCTATGCCACTAATCGTGGAGTACACCTATGCCGACGGGACTTCAGAAAAAGTAACTTATCCGGTACAGCTTTGGAGGAAAAACGATGCTGAGGTAACCAAGGCAATAGCTTCAGAAAAAGAAATCACTTCTGTAGTGGTAGATCCTGATCTGGAGACAGCCGATGTTGATGTTACTAACAATAGCTGGCCGCAGGATAAAACTACCGATAAATTTGAAGAATTTAAAGAAAGCCTGGATAACTAAGCAACGCTTATTGAAATAAAATAATTAAGCCGACTTTAACGAGTCGGCTTTTTTTATGGCTAAATTTGTGATTATATTTGCGCGTTATGGTAGTATATCCATTATTTATAAGTGGCGCTGAGATCGCCTTTATTATGTTTATTCTCGTGATGGTTTTTGGGGCCGATAAGATCCCGGAGATTGCGCGGGGACTTGGGAAAGGTATGCGTACACTTAGAAATGCTTCCAATGATATTAAAAGTGAGATTCAGAAAAGTGCCGAAAAACAAGGCATAGACACTGATATTTCTAAAGATATAAAAGGAGAGATCGATAAGGTGAAAGAAGATATAGACGATATTACCGGTTCGGTTAAACGTAGATTCTAAAAACCTGTTGAAATGTGGCAACAGCTTAAACAATGGGACCGGGAATTATTTGTTTACCTTAATAGTTTAGGAATAGAATCCTACGATTACTTTTGGATTTTTGTAACCCAAATAGAGAACTGGATTCCCTTTTATATTTTTTTATTCCTTTTATACTTTACCGCTTTTCACTGGAAAAAAGCGGGATTTTCTTCCTTATTTTTATTAAGTGCTTTTCTTACTACCTGGGGTTTTACCAATGCAGTTAAGGTTCTCCTTGTGCGGTTAAGGCCAAATAACAACCCTGAGCTTGTAGATTTGATAAGGATTCTGCAGGAACCTACCAATTATAGTTTTTTCTCGGGTCACGCTTCCTCCTCTATGGTGGCCTCGACCTTTATAGTACTAACCTTAAAGGAAAAATTCCGCTGGATTTATTTGGTATATATTTGGCCGCTTCTCTTTATAATGAGCCGTGTGTATGTTGGGGTTCATTATCCCAGCGATTTACTGGTTGGCGCATTGGTAGGCCTTATTTTTGCCTTTATCTTTTTCTGGCTTTATAATAAATCTGGCAGAAGGTTTATTTAACCCGACTTAAGGTTAAACCATCCCTTATCGGCAAAATCACAGTTTCCAGGCGCTCGTCTTTGGCTAAAAGATCGTTATAATTCAGTAACGCTTTTGTGGATTCGTCCTCATCACTTGGAGCTTCTATTACCTTCCCGCTCCATAGAACATTGTCTGAAAGTATAACTCCTCCTTTATTCATTTTCCCAATGATTATATCAAAATATGCGGGATAATTCGGTTTGTCGGCATCTATAAAAACCAGGTCGAATTTAGCATCTATCGTTGGAATTATCTCAAGGGCATCCCCTAAATATTGTTTTATTTGTTCCTTATAGGCTGAAGCTTCAAAATATTTCTTCTGAAAATCATACAGCTCCTCATTGATATCTATTGTATGCAACGTACCATCTTCAGTCAGTCCTTCCGCCAGGCAAAGGGCAGAATATCCTGTGTAAGTTCCAATTTCCAGAATTGAATTTGGGCTTTTCATTTTTGATAACATACTTAAAATTCTGCCCTGATAATGCCCGCTTAGCATTCTTGGCTGTAAGACCTTCTGATTGGTTTCTCTGTTGAGTTTTGCCAGTAACTCTGGCTCTTTTGCTGAATGTTCAATTATGTAATCATCTATGGCTTCAGGAAGAAAATGCATGATTTTAGGATAAAGATTTATGCTTGCAAAGATAAACGGATTCTGACGAAAATATGTCAGGGGTAAAAGGCTAATATTATGAAACTTCAGCTTAAATTGTATTTTTACTGAAATTAATCAAACCGCCAATATGCAATTTAAAAATACCCTGGAGTTCGCCCGGGAACTAGACAAACAGGACGAATTAGCTAATTATAGAGCTCAATTTAATTTCCCGAAGCATAAGGGAAAGGATGTTGTTTATTTTACCGGAAATTCCCTGGGACTTCAGCCACGCTCTGCAGCGAAGTACGTAGAGGAAATTATGACCGATTGGGCAAATCTTGCCGTAGAAGGACATTTTTATGCGGAAAAACCCTGGTGGGAGTATCATGAACGCTTTTCAGAAAAACTAGCGAAAGTAGTTGGTGCAAAACCTGCCGAAGTTTCGGTGATGAACACCTTAACGGTAAACCTTCACCTGCTTATGGTTTCATTTTACAGGCCTTCAGGAAAAAGATATAAAATTATTTGTGAGGAGAAAGCCTTTCCCAGCGACCAGTATATGATTTCCAGCCAGGTGCGATTCCACGGATATGATCCGGATAATGCTATAGTTGAGCTAAAGAGGCGGGAAGGAGAACATAATTTTCGAACAGAGGATATCCTGGCTAAGATCGCTGAAGTAGGCGAGGAGTGTGCCCTTGTTCTGATTGGTGGCGTAAATTATTATACCGGGCAGGTACTTGATATGGAGAAAATCACAAAAGCCGGTCACCAGATAGGGGCGAATGTTGGGTGGGACCTGGCACACGCTGCGGGAAATATAGAATTGAAATTAAGCGACTGGAAGGTGGATTTTGCCGCCTGGTGTAGTTATAAGTATATGAATAGTGGTCCGGGAAATGTTTCAGGATATTTTGTGAATGAAAAATACCACGGAAAGAAAGATATTCCACGTTTTGAAGGTTGGTGGGGTCACAACAAGGAACGCCGCTTTTTAATGGAGCCCGAATTTCAGCCTGAAACTGGAGCTAATGCATGGCAAATTAGTAATGCCCCGGTTTTGGCACTTGCGCCATACCTTGCTTCGCTTGAAATGTTTGATGAAGTTGGAATGCCGGCTCTAATAAAAAAGCGGAATAAGATTGTAGCTTACCTGGAATTTGTTTTACACGAAATTGATAAAGAGGTTGATAGCAGTTTTGAAATTATTACTCCCGCAGATCAGGAGGAGCGTGGCACACAACTTTCAGTTTTCCTGCACGGGGAAGGAAGGGAGTTATTTAATTACCTTATGGAAAATGGGGTAATTACCGATTGGCGGGAACCAAATGTGATAAGGCTCGCCCCTGCACCCTTTTATTGTTCATACGAAGATATGTATAGATTTGGGCAGGTGCTTAAACAAGGAATTCAAAACAAGAAATCAATCTCAAAATTCTAGATTTAAAGAAATGAAGCGTATTAGCTTTTTTGTCCTGCTGCTTGGCGGATTCTTATCTGCCCAGGAAAATAATATTGACATTAGCCTGCAAGAGAAACTTGAAACGTACACAAAAGATTTCAAAGGCACTGCCGGGGTGTATGTATTTAATCTTAAAACAGGAAAACAGGCCGGCATAAATGCCGATACTATATTTCCTACGGCAAGTATTGTAAAAATCCCAATTCTTATAGGATTATTCGATAAGATCGAAAAAGGAGAATTAACGCTTAATGATACACTTTTGTACCGGGATACCCGTGCTTATGGAGGCTCAGGGGTAATGCAGTTCTATAAGGATTCAACGGTGACTGACCTGCGCACTCTCGCCGCGTTGATGATTACTTACAGCGATAATGTGACTTCCATCTGGAGCCAGGAGCTTGCCGGTGGGGGAGAATCGATTAATCCACTTATGGAAAAAATAGGGATGGAACATACCAGAGTTAATTCAAGAACTGAGGGTCGGGAAAAAAAATGGGAAAAATACGGCTGGGGACAAACGACACCTCGTGAAATGGCCACACTACTTGTTAAGATTAGAAGCAGGGAGTTGGTTAGCGATGCTGCAAGCGATGAAATGTACCGGATGCTCAGCAATTCTTTTTATACTGACTACGCGCTTTCCCAGATTCCACCATATATTCAGACTGCTGCCAAGCAGGGAATGGTTAATAAATCCCGTTCTGAAGCTGTGCTCGTTAATGCGCCTTCGGCCGATTACGTGTTTTATATCGCTACTAAAGATAACCAGGATACTTCCTGGGATTATGGGAATGAAGCCTGGGAACTGCAGCGAAATATTTCAGCAATGTTATGGAACTATTTTGAGCCGGAAAGCAACTGGGAACCTGCAGAAAATTATGGAGAGCTGGTTCGGGGTCTGAGGTATTAATTTACCTCAATCCCGCTGAAAAACAACTCAAAGCTGCCATCGGGTGATTTGTGTGATCTGGCGATCTTCAGTCCATTGAAATCCTTATAATCTTCCCAGGTAGTAGGAGATTCTCTGCTTCCGTTGGCCGATTTATAGATCCACTCCTTTAGTATCAGGTCGTCTTCATAAAATAATTCGTAACTGTCTCCAGGGGTATAACCACCTTCTGAAGGATAGGAAACCGTGATATTTCTCATTTCCTTTTTGCTAATAGGAGCTTCAGCTTTCTTTTCTTTTGAAATTTCAGCATCACTCCATACCAGTTGAAAAGGGAATAACAACCAGTATGAATCATTGATGAATTTCTGGTCTAGTTCTTTTTCATCATCGGCTATGCTTTTGTCTTTAATATATGTGCGGCTAATATCGCCTTCGGTGAGCCTTATTTCATCAGTATTCGTCTTCCAGTGCCAACTACGGCTTGTTCTAACAGAATCTCCTACCTTTACATTGAAAGTGAATTTAATTTCCTCAATATCTTTAAAATTTTCAAAACCATGTGCCCTGGCAATTTGCTGAGCTATGCTTTCTTCCTTATTCTCTTCCGAAGAAATTTCGCTTTTTTTCTCGTTTTTGCAGCTAATAATAAAAAGAATAGATAGTAACAGTAAAGCTTTTTTCATGAGATTAGTCTTTGAAGATAAATATAACAGAAAATAAAATACCCTTTGGAATTTTTTCCAAAGGGTATTTTAAATTTGTTTTAATCTTCCGATTATAGTCGGCGGCCGGTTAGCAGCTTATATAAAATTAAGATAACGGCAATAACGATAAGGATGTGAATAATGCTTCCTAAATCAGGAAAGGCAAAATACCCTATCAGCCATCCGATTACTAATAGAACTACGATTAGCCAAATTAAATCTTTCATAATAGTGGTTTTTAGGCAACTTAGTTGCGTTGGTTAATTGATTGTATTAAATATAATGATTTTAAATTTATTTTCACGAATCCATTTGAGGTTGAAGCTGTTATGGCCCTTTTTCCAGTTGCGAGCCGGTATAAATGGGATAAAAAATATTACAACAATAAGTCAAATAAGATATCTCATTTTGTTTCTGATTAAGATTTATTCAAACGAAATTACGATATCGAACCTGTCAGGCTATTTTATTTAACGAGTGTTTAACTTTGTTGTTAAATTATTCCTGAAAATTCAATCAGTCTTGTGTTTCTATTTTGTTGATTCTCATTTCATAATCATCCATGGCTTCCCGAATAGCATCTACATTATCTGATGCCTTCTGATGAGCCTCTTCCATTACTTTTTCCAAATCCTTGTCGGGATGCTGAAAAAGATCGGTTATAACATGATTAATCTTATCAATTATACTCTCCTGAGTATTTTTGATGTCTTCAAGTTTGTTAAGGACAGATCGCATCTGTTCCAGTTTTTGTTCATCCATAGCTGTTTTTAGTTTGGTTATTAAATTAAATTTAGAGATTTCACACTGGACCTTTGTTGCTCTTAACCCTGCTTTAGGTTTTTTTATAAAAATATTAGCACATTTGAGGGTAATTGGATTAAAACCGGCTTCAGGTTTCAGGAAATGAGTATTTTCGTAGACGAACCCGGTGATTTTAAATCGCTTTTCATCAGTATTTATGCAGTCTTCCAAAAATATAGCCGTAGTAGGCTCCGGTCTTGTTGGTTCCTTATTGGCACTTTACCTTCAAAAGGCAGGTCATAATGTAGTAGTATTTGATCGACGTCCCGATGTGAGAAAAGTAGAATTTTCGGGGAGGTCAATTAATCTGGCTATGTCTAATCGTGGCTGGAAAGCACTACGAGAGATAGGAATAGAGGCCGAGATTAAAAAGATTGCCCTTCCCTTAGATAAAAGGGCTTTACACGTCTCTTCACAACCGCTTTATTTTCAGGCTTACGGAAAAAAAGGAGAAGCTATATATTCCATTTCCCGGGGAGTTCTTAACCGTAAAATGATAGATCTGGCTGAAACTGAAGGAGTAAAATTCAGATTTGAAGAAAAAGTTTGGGATATTGATCTGGCCAATGCACGTTTATATACCGGTGAGTCTGAAAAAAGCGAATGGAAGGAATACCAATATGATCTGATCTTTGGTGCTGATGGGGCTTTCTCCCGGGTAAGGCATAAAATGCAACGTAGCAGCCGCTTTAATTATTCTCAACATTTTGTAGATGTGGGTTATAAAGAACTCACTATTGCCGCAAACCCAGATGGCAGCCACAAACTAGACAATGCTTCTTTTCATATCTGGCCCCGGGGTGAATTTATGCTCATCGCTATGCCTAACCTCGATGGGAGTTTTACCTGTACTCTGTTTTTACCTTTTGAAGGGGAGGTATCTTTTGAAACCCTTACCACGGAAGTTCAGGCTGAGGCTTTCTTTGAAACCCATTTTCCCGATATCAAAGAAGAGATTTCCAATCTTAAAAGAGATTTTTTTAAAAATCCCACCAGCTCCATGGTGACTATTAAATGTTTCCCTTGGACTTACTGGGATAAGGTTGCCTTGGTAGGAGATTCGGCGCACGCCATTGTTCCGTTTTACGGGCAGGGAATGAATGCCGGTTTTGAAGATATTTCGGTGCTTTTTGAAAAAATGCAGCAACACGGTGACAACTGGGAACAAATCTTTTTGGAATATCAGCAAGAGCGGAAACCCAATGCCGATGCTATTGCAGAACTCAGTTATCGTAATTTTCTTGAGATGAGCAGTAAAACGGCAGACCCCGAATTTATTCTTCGGAAAAAGATCGAAAAGCGTTTTGGTGAGAAGTATCCGGAACTTTGGCTTCCTATGTACTCCCGCGTGACCTTTTCTGATAATCCTTATACTGAAGCTTTGGCGATAGGGGACTGGCAGCGTGCGGTTATGGATGAAGTGATGGAAATACCGGGGATCGAGGAAAAATGGAATTCTCAGGAGGTTGAAGATAAGATGTTGGAGATCATTAAAAATAATGAAAGCACCTAAGCTTCTTCCTCTTCCTTTAATTTGGGAGGTAATTTCAGACTTTCATAGACTCCATGAAGAGTTTCTTTGTCTTCTGTCAATACAATTAAAATATCATTAGATTCAATAACGGTATTCCCATTGGGAGTAATAAATTTATCTCCTCTGGAGATCATAGCGATTATAGCCTTCCGCGGAAATTTTAAATCCACTATTCTTTTTCCAATAGAATGATTGTTCTCCGGGATGTTAATCTCATTAAGCAATGATTTTGCGCCATCTGCCATGAATGCATCTACAGGAGACTTTGGTTTCACCTTCATCGGCAGCGCAACGTGCAACCATTTTGCAATAAGTGATAAAGTAGTTCCCTGTAATAAAACCGAGGTGAGAGATACGAAAAATACAATATTAAAGATCATATTAGCCTTTTCAATTCCTGCGATAAGAGGATAAGTGGCAAAAACAATAGGTACGGCACCCCTAAGTCCTACCCAGGAAATATACAATCGCCTCCGCATCTTCATTTTAAAGAATGAAAGACTAAGCATGACCCCGAGCGGGCGCGCAATAAATATTAAAAAGCCCGAAATCAGGATGCCTATTCCAACTATAGGTAATACCTGGGATGGATATACTAAAAGTCCTAAGGTGAGGAATAACACAATTTGCATTAACCATGCGAGTCCGTCAAACATCCTCATAATGGTCTTTTTATGAATTATACTGTGGTTCCCCAGGTAAACCCCACTAAGGTAAACGGCAAGGAAGCCGTTACCTCCCAGAAAATCTGTAGCTGAAAACACGATAAACATCAAAGCGATAGCCAGAACCGGATAAAGGCCTTCAAAATCAAGTCTTATCCTATTAATTATGATCTTGCTGAGTTTCCCCATTAGAAATCCCATTGCAGTACCTATAAGAATCTGCTGAAGAAAAAATGGGATAATACTCCATAAACTCTTATCGGGACTTAGCACAAGGCTTAAAAAGGCAATTGTAAGGAAATAGGCCATGGGGTCGTTACTACCGCTTTCGAGCTCGAGTGTTGGTCGAAGTTTAGATTTTAGTGCCAGATTTTTAGACCTTAAAATAGAAAACACGGCAGCAGCATCTGTAGAGGAAACAATTGCTCCCAGGAGCAGGGCTTCATAAATGGTAAAATCTGTAATAGCCCATACAAAAGTTCCCAGCCCCAGGGCTGTGAAAAGCACTCCGAGTGTAGACAGAGAAATTCCCTGCCAGAGTACGGGCTGTATACTTTTCCAGCTGGTATCAAGCCCCCCGGAAAAGAGGATGAAATTCAGGGAGACAATTCCAATGAATTGAGCCAGACTGGGATCATTGAAATGAATATTACCAATTCCTTCTGAACCTGCCAGCATCCCCACTGCCAGGAAAAGCACCAAAGTTGGCACCCCAAAGCGATACGAGGTTTTTCCTGCCAGAATACTAATAAAGAGCAACAGAGAACCAATTAAAAGTACGTTTTCAATGGTAATATTCATCTACACTTAAATTTGAGGATAAAAATACATTTTTTGGCGGGTAGGAATAAATCTAATTCATAAAAAAGGCAGCTAACTGGCTGCCATTCTTTTTGATTTAGATTAATGATCAATGTTCTTTTTTCTTGAGAATATCCGGAAATTTTTCTTTAAATCGGTTTAATCTGGGAATCGATACTTTTTGAATATAGGGGTTATTGGGATTATTCTTTTCGTAATTCTGGTGATAATCCTCTGCAATCCAGAATTTTTGAAATGGAAGAATTTCAGCTGCGATAGGTTTGCTGTAGTTTTCAGCGACTTCTGCTTTTACTTCTTCAATAATCTGTTTTTGTTTTTCATTCTGAAAAAATATGATCGAGCGGTACTGGGAGCCTTGATCTGGTCCTTGTCCGTTAACCTGGGTTGGATCCTGGGAACCAAAATAAACTTCTACAAGGGTTCTGAAGTTCACTACTTCCGGGTCATAGATTACTTCCACGGCTTCGGCGTGGCCGGTTCTTCCGGTATTGCTTGACTCGTAGGTTGGATTTTTAGTATGTCCACCCGAATAGCCCGAAACAGCCTCCTTTACACCTTCTATACTCTCGTAGATGGCTTCAACACACCAGAAACATCCACTTGCGAAATAAGCCTTCTCCAGGCCGTTTTCTGGTTCGACTTCAACGGGGTCTGCATTGGCTATTTCTGGTTTAGTCACTGATTTTTCTTGCGCATTGTTTCCGCAGGAAAAGAGAACTATGGCTAAAAAGCTAAAAATATATCGTTTCATTATCTATTGTTTTCTATAGGATCCTTCCAGGGCTTTTTTTCCGTAAATGGCATAATCTACCGCCAACTCCCCGTTAATAGAAAATCCTTTCCAGTCCAGTTTCATTCCTTCAGCTGTTGGAGTAATTTCAGCGATTGGAGTATTGGTGTCAAAATCTTCCCACGGAAGCTCATCGTTGGTGTTTTTTGCAGAAGGCCCGGAAAAATAGACCAGGGTAGTGTTTCCGCTTTGAGAAAATCTTGCATTGATATAGATCTCATCTTGTTTCAGGCAAAGTTCAGTCTGGCCTGTAGTTACAATATCAACGCAGTAGCAGCTACATCCCCCATCGTTTTCATCAACTTTCACATATTTAGTGTTACTTATTCTACCCTGAGTTTCCTCCTTAGTATCTCTACCCTTTACGCTATCTGGAGTTTCAATATTGTTGGTACGCTGGGGAGTCTTGTTATTTTCAGATGTTCCTGATCGTGATTCAGGTTTGCTCGAATCCGGATAGGCATTTCTGTCATTTTCCAGTTCTATATTCTGGATATCATCAGCCTCCTGATTTTCCTCCTGGTTTTTACAGGAAACCATGAGAAAAACCAAACTGAATATTAATAGAAAATTTTTCATTAAAGTAGGTTTAGAACATCTAAAGTTAGAATATATATTACGTATAAGTGTGAAATACTTGTTAATCAATGCTTAAACAGCAGCCAATAGAAAAGCCCCGAACCAGTAGGCTTGGGGCTTTCGCAATTATTTAGAATGAATCCTTAACCTACTTTAGTAAATAATTTGTTCATTTTTTCCTGTTCTTCTTTGGCAAGTTCTTCATCTACCAGAATACGGCCACTGTGCTCATCTGTAATGATTTTTTTGCGACCGGCGATCTCCATAATAACCTGTGGTGGAATAGTGAAGTAAGAACCTCCTGATGCACCACGCTCCACGGGAACGATGGCTAATCCATTCTTTACGTTGCTTCTAATTCTTTTATAAGCTTTTACTAAACGCTCTTCGATGTTTTTCTCGAACTCTGCAGATTTTTTGATAAGGGCTTGCTCCTCTTTTTCAGTTTCTGAAAGAATTTCGTCCAATTCACTTTTCTTGTGCTCAAGATGTTTTACTCTTTCGTCCAAACGTTCTTTTGTTTGCCCGATCACTTCTTTCTTTTGCTCTATCTGAACTTTATATTCTGTGATGTTTTTTTCTGCCAGTTCTATTTCCAACTCTTGAAATTCAACTTCCTTGGAAAGCGCATTGAATTCACGGTTGTTACGCACATTCTTTTGTTGCTCAGAATATTTTTTAATGGTGGCTTTAGACTCGTCAATCTGGTTTTTCTTGCTTTTTATATCATTCTCAATAACCTCAATATCGGCATCCAGTTTTTCTAAACGAGTGTTTAATCCAGCTACTTCATCTTCCAAATCTTCAACTTCTAAGGGAAGCTCGCCGCGTACGTTCCTGATTTCATCAATTCTTGAGTCCACCAGTTGAAGATCGTACAATGCTCTTAACTTCTCTTCTACAGTAACTTCGTTTTTTTTTGCCATAGTTAAATATACTTGATAGGATTGGTATTTGTCTCTGCTAAAATAAGTGCAAAATTACTAATTTTTTTTGTCAAATAAGAATGTAGCAGATTTTTTGTGTATTGCTCGCTTTCATAGTGGCCAATATCTGCCAGTACCAGCTTTTTCTCGGCTTTATAGAAATCGTGATACTTGAGATCGGCAGTGATATAAACATCGGCACCGGCTCTTTTTGCATTTTCGATGGCAAAACTGCCACTACCTCCCAAGACGGCGACTTTTTTCACCGGTTTTTGTCGTAGTTTGGAGTGCCGGATACAACCTGAATTAAATATTCCTTTTACCTCCTGTAAAAATGTTGCCTCATCCTGTTCTACCTCAAGTTCACCTATCATTCCCATTCCTAAATGCTGATTGAAATTATCTAATGTGGTTATCTCATAGGCTACTTCCTCATAAGGATGGCTGGAGAAAAGAGCATTCAAAATTTTTCCCTCAAGATGGGCAGGGAAGGTTAACCCTAGTTGAGTCTCTTCTTCAAAATGTACCTCTCCTTTTTGTCCAACAACAGGATTCGCATCTTCATTTGGCTTAAAACTACCAGAACCTTTCAGGTTAAAGCTGCAATTGTCATAGTTTCCAATGCTACCGGCGCCCGCATCAAACAGGGCTCTGCGGACTTCATCGGCATTATTATTCGGAACAAAAGTGGTGAGTTTCTTTATACTTTGCTTCCGCGGGATAAGGATTTTTCTGTTTCTTAATCCCAACTTTTCACAGATCATATCGTTCACGCCCTTATGTTGATTATCCAAAGCGGTATGAATCGCATAGATAGCGATATCATTTTTTATGGCCTTTATTATAGTACGCTCCACGTAATTATTTCCGTTGAGTTTTTTTAAACCTGAAAAGATAATAGGATGAAAACTAATAATAAGGTTGCAATTCTTTTCTATAGCTTCATCTACCACTTCTTCGAGGGTGTCCAGCGTGATGAGGGCTCCTTTTACCTGGGTGGTGGGATCTCCTGCAAGAAGGCCTACATTATCAAAATCTTCAGCGTAGGAGGTAGGTGCAAAATCTTCCAGAATATTTATAACTTCCTGAATCTGCATTTAATTTTATTATATTGAAAGCAGAAGCCTGCTTTTGTTAATTTTGTTTGAACTAGCCTAACTTCAAATATAAATATTATAGTTCGCCCTATGGAACTTTTCCGAAAAATCCTCCTTCCTTTTTCACTTTTATATGGTTTTGTAATGCTCATCAGGAATTTTCTTTATGACAGCGGAATTCTAAAATCCAAATCTTATAATGTTCCGGTTATTTGTGTAGGCAATCTCAATACCGGTGGAACTGGAAAATCGCCGATGATTGAATTTCTTCTGAAAGTTTTGGGTAAGCAATATCGTGTAGCCAGCCTAAGCCGTGGATATAAACGCGAGACCCGTGGATATCGGCTTTTAAAAGGGACAGAGGCCGCTGCTGAAGTGGGGGATGAGCCGCTTCAATTCAAAAATAAATTCCCTGAGACTCTTGTGGCTGTTGATGCCGACCGCCGGAATGGAATTGCAAATTTACTTAAAGAAAACCCTGAGGTTATTTTGCTGGATGATGCCTTTCAGCACAGGAAGGTTAAAGCGGGCTTCAATATTTTGCTCACCGCCTTTGGAGATCTTTATAGGGATGATTTTATGTTACCAACAGGAAATTTACGAGAACCTGAATTTGGGGCTGAACGGGCAGATATTATCCTGGTCACAAAATGTCCACCAAATCTTAATAGGACCGAACAGGAGCACATTAGAACAAAACTTGAACTTCGTAATTATCAGGAATTGTTCTTCACCTCCATCAGATATTCAGAAGAAATCATTTCCGCAGAAAAAAGAATTAAATTCAGGGATTTAAAAGAGACTCCATTTACTTTGGTTACTGGTATTGCCAAACCCAAGCCTTTACTGAAATTTTTGGAAGGGGAAAAGCTAAAATTTAAGCATAAAGCTTTTGGAGACCATCATAATTTTAATCCATCTGAAATCGCTGAACTACAAAAAGAAAATCTGATTCTTACGACCGAGAAAGATTATATGCGCCTTCAGAATAGAATATCTAAGGAAAAACTGTTTTATCTTCCTATTGAGGTCGTCTTTATAAATGGGAAAATGAAATTCTTTGAAGAAATTCTGGCCTTTGTGAACCGGTTTGAATTTAGTGAGAGTAGGTAGTCTTTTCCAGGGGTTCTTTTTCGTTACTGAGTAATTTAAACAGGTTTTTATCTTTAAGGATATCCCGGTAATTAAATTCTCTTCCATCTATAAGAACACGGTTGGAAATCAACCTCGCACCGTGACTGTAATCTACATAGGTGTTGTTATGGCCATTATAGAGGGATTGAATAGGCTTTCCGTTTAATTTATGCCATCCGTAAATACTCACGTGCCGGGTTCTGGTGGAATCGCTGAGCTTATATGAAATAACAATATCTTTTTTGGTGCCTGCAACGAAGGTGCCTGGGTGAAAACCTGCTGCTTTTATCTGAGCCTGGATGACCCGGGAGTGGTCGTAAAAAATATCTACAGTTTCATTTCGATTCTTCCGGGGAATATAATTGAATGGTTCTAATTTTAATTCGGCGTGGCGATAGATTATATCTGTTACTTTGGGGGTGGGTAGGGAAGCATTGTATCTATTTGTCACTTTTTGAGCTGTCATTGGGCTTACCGGAATAGTAAAATAATCTTCCTCATTTCCTACTGAAAGGTAATCCGGAGAGATAAATAAGCTAAGATTTCGGGCTTTACCCGAAGCATCCTTTTGAATTGTAGTGATTTCTTTCCAGTTCAAAAGGAATTCAGGAAAATTGCCGCTTACCAACTCTTTAGAAATCAATGATTCTCTTTCCTCGAAATCAAGCAACCGGATTTGCTCATAAAATACAGACCCTGATTTTTTTTTCTGGGCTGTCACAGACCCCGTGGTCATTATTAAGCATAGTAGAAATATTAAACTCAAATTAATTTTTGGATCCATTGGTAGTCCTTATTGGATTAAAAATGAGGTGCGCAGGCACCTCATTTCTTTTTAGGCTAATTCAAACTATATATGTTGTGATCTGCGATATATAATCTTACTAGCCTTGTATTTTGCAAAGCATATGCCAAAGCGCTAAACCGTTGATTCTCTTAATGCTAAATGATTGTTAATCTTCCTGTAGAACTCTTCCGTCTTGTATGGTTTTGGGATAATATCACTAAATCCATTAGTGTAAAACTCGTCCAGATTATCATCAAGAGTGACCGCCGTTAACGCGATAATCGGGATGCTACCATTGAACTTTCTGATTGCTGCGGTAGCTTCAATACCACTAATTCCCGGCATATGAATATCCATAAGCACAAGATCGAAATCTTCAGATTTTATTTTTTCTATCGCATCGGTACCGTTATCGGCGACATCGCAAATAGTGCCGTTCTTTTCAAGAATCTTCCTGGTGATCATTTGGTTGATCTTGTTATCTTCAACCACCAGGATCTTTTTGCCTTTCATCAACTCCATATTTTCTATTGAAGAGGGAAGTTCAGGAGTTTCATTTTTTGTGAATTCTTCGGCTTCAAACTTCAGTTCAAAAGTAAAACAGGATCCTTTTCCCAATTCGCTTTCCAGATTAATCTCACTTCCCAGTAATTGAAGCAGGTTTTTAACAATGGATAGGCCGAGTCCCGTACCCCCGAATTTTCGGTTTATCTGGGTAGAGCCCTGGGTGAAATTTTCAAAAATAGCCTTTTGTTTTTCCTTGGTAATGCCCTCGCCATTATCCTTTATTTCAAAATGTAACCAGATAAATGGGCCGTCCTGTTTGGTCTTCTTAACGCTTATCCAAATATCTCCGTCTTCGGTAAACTTGATGGAATTCCCTATTAAATTAATAAGTACCTGCGAGATCTTGAGCGGATCTCCCTTTAGTTTATGGGGAATCTCCTTATCAAAATTAAAGTGGATTTTGGTATGCTTCTCATCGGCTGAATTTTTAAGAGCGATAAGCACATCAGAAATTCTTTTCTCCAGGTTAAAACTGGCCTCCATTATTTCAACCTTGTTGGCCTCGAGTTTATTGAGGTCTAAGATATTATTGATTAGCGATAAGAGGTATTCTCCGGAGAACTTCAGGGAATTTAGGTGTTCTTTTTGGTTTTCGGTAGGACTCTCTTCCAGCAATAAATGGGTAAGTCCGGTTACGGCATATAATGGAGTACGGAGCTCGTGCGTGATTGTAGAAAGGAACTGTGCTTTGGCCATAGATGCTTTTTCGGCATTTTCTTTGGCTTTTGTGAGTTCGGTGTTTTTCTTCTGAAGCAACTCATTGGCTCTTGCCCTCAGATTATTGTTTTTGTAAAGTGATAAGGTTAATAATGAGAGAATAGTGATTAAGGCTACACTTAAAATGGTGGTGAGCTTATTTACCTTTAATGATCGTTCCTGTTCGGCGTTTTGTAGGGCTAGTTCATTCAGGCTGCTTTTCATGGCATCAACTCCATAACGGGTAGTGGCATCTACTGCTATGGCCTCCTTGCTTATGTTATAAATAGAATCTCTAATCATGTTACTGATCTTTAGAAATTCAAGAGCCTGTTCCGGGTTGCCTATTTCTTCATGTACCTCACTAAGTAACTTATTGAAACTCATCAATACCCCGTTAAAATTTTGTTCCACCCCAATATCTCTTGCTATTTGGAGATCGGTGAGGGCTAAATTGTAATTCTTTAATTTGAAATGAGTTTTACCACGAAAATAATGGAGTCGGGATATCTCGTAAAGATCAGGAGTCTGATCGTCTTTTAAGTACCCTTCGGCTTTATTAAAATTGGAGAGTGCTAAAGAGGGTTTTTGATCCACGTTTAAATTTACGATCCCGCGGTTTAGGTAGATAATTCCGAAATATTCAATATTGTCATTTTTAACAGATAGGCTTTCAGCTAGATTTAAATATTTGTGAGCCCGGTTGCTATCTTTTTCTGCAATGAGGATTTTGGCGTAATTTATATAGCTATAGGCCAACCCCATATCATCTTCGATTTCCCGTTGGATGGAAATAGCACGATTCAATTCGGTAGTAGCTCTGCTATATTCATGCCGGATGTAGTACAGCTTAGCCAGAATGCTACTTGAAAGTGCGATATACTGTTTGTTTTCTATGGCTTTTGAAAATTCCAGGGAAGTATTTAGCTGCTGCAGGGCCTGATCGAAATCCAGAATATTTATTGATTTTTCAGCTTCACCCAGTAGTTTCCGGATTTTTGTATTGGTTTCTTCCACCTCATCAACATCCTGGGATGGGAAGGTAAACAAGAACAACATAAAAAATACCCATATATGCGTAATGTTCATCACTTGGGGTGGTTGGCGACTAATTAGTTGTTAAATATAGTTAATTATCATTAACCGCTGAAATTAAATCGATAAGCCTACTGGAATAGCCTATTTCATTGTCGTACCAGCCGATAAGTTTAACAAGTTTTCCGCCAATCACAGAGGTCATTTGGGCGTCAAAAATGCAGGAATGAGTGTTTCCCTGTATATCTATTGAAACTATGGGGTCTTCGGTATAACTTAAGATTCCTTTGAAGCTTGTTTCTGAAGCTTCCTTAAACAGTTTGTTTACTTCCTCGATTGAGGTTTGTTTCTTGATATTAAGGGTCATATCGGTTAAGGAACCGTTGGGGACGGGAACCCGAATTCCGCAGCCGCCAATAACATCCTGTAAATCGGGGAAAATGTGCGTTAAGGCCTTGGCAGCGCCCGTTGTGGTTGGAATAATAGATTGTGCTGCAGCCCTGCTTCGTCTAAGGTCACGGTGTGGTTTATCATGCAGGCTTTGATCTGATGTATAAGAATGAACCGTGGTGATATAAGCCTGTTCTACTTCAAAATTATCGTGAATAATTTTAAGCATGGGTGCGGCATTATTGGTAGTACAGGAAGCATTGGAGATAATTTTCTCTGTACCGTCAAGAATATGCTCATTTACTCCTAATACCACCATTTTGATCTTGTCGTCCTGTGGTGGTACAGAAAGGATCACTTTCTTCACGCCTTCCTTTAAATGATGCCGAAGATCTTCGGTTGTTTTAAATTTTCCGGAAGCTTCAACTACATAATCAACTTTATAATTCTGCCAGTTTAGTTCTTGAGGATAAGATTTGTTTAGGAGTTTTACCGAATTTCCGTCAATAATAAAACCATCTTCAGAAGCACGAACTTCATTTTTCAGAACTCCGTGAATACTGTCATATTTCAGTAAATGAATAAGGGTGGGGGCGTCAGCAACATCATTTACGGCTACAACCCTGATATGGGGGTGCCCAATTAACAACCTGAAAAGGTTACGCCCTATGCGACCAAAACCATTTATGGCTATATTGATTTTTGCCGGCATTGAAAGCTCTTGCTTAGTTTATGTGTTTTTGTGCTTTATAAGAGGAGCGTACCAAGGCGCTGCTTTCTACGTGTCGGAATCCAAGATCCAGTCCAATAGCCTCATATTTTTTGAATTGATCGGGAGTTACGAATTGTTTCACCGGTAGATGTTTTTTGCTGGGTTGAAGATATTGCCCAATGGTTACCACATCTACTCCTGCATCTCTTAGATCGTGAAGGGTTTTGATAACTTCTTCTTCCTGTTCTCCAAGACCAAGCATTATACCCGATTTTGTGCGGTTGATGCCTTGATCTTTCAGGTAGCGTAAAACTTCCAGGCTTCGCTCGTATTTTGCCTGAATTCTAACTTCCCGGGTTAAGCGTTTTACGGTTTCCATATTGTGTGAAACCACTTCCGGAGCAACTTCAATAATACGATCTAAATTTCTTTCATTTCCCTGGAAATCGGGAATAAGGGTTTCCAGTGTGGTTTCAGGATTCATTCTTCGAATGGCCTTTACCGTTTCAGCCCAGATGATAGACCCCATATCTTTAAGATCATCACGGTCTACACTGGTGACTACCGCGTGTTTGATCTTCATGAGTTTAATAGAACGGGCAACTTTTTCAGGTTCATCCCAATCTACTGTTTCCGGTCTTCCTGTTTTAACTCCGCAAAATCCGCAGGAGCGGGTACAGACATTTCCCAGGATCATAAAAGTGGCAGTACCTTCACTCCAGCATTCACCCATATTAGGGCAGCTTCCGGAGGTACAAATAGTATGAAGGTCATATTTGTCTACCAGGTTACGTAACTCGGTGTATTTTTTTCCGGTGGGTAATTTAACCCTTAACCATTTAGGTTTGGATTTTGTCCTGGTTTCTTTAGGGGAAATTGTCTCTGTACTCATAGCAAAATTCAATTGGTCAAAGATACAATAATCTGTTTAACTGCATAAATTAGACAGCCTTTGTTCTTATTGCTTACAGCCTGTTTCTGTTTTCAATAATCTCTGCCAGAAGTTTTTTGGCCCTAAGGAGTTTAACCTTAACATTGTTCATAGGTTCATCAAGGGCTTCGGCGATTTCTTTATAGGATTTCTCCTGAAAATATCTAAGGTTGATCACTTCCTGGTAATGGGGTTTCAACTGCTTGATATCGGTTAGTAATTGAGCAAGATGCTGGTCCTTGATGAGTTTGTCTTCAATGGTAGGGGTTTCATCGGCGATTCTGTGAACCTGGGTAACGTTTTCTGAAGTGGTTTTAGATCTTATTGAAGCGTTTCTTTTTCTGATAAGATCTACATGAAGATTTTTTGAGATTGCTATTAACCAGGTGCTGAAGGAGTAATTCTCGTCGAAAGTATGAATCTTGTTAAAGGCCTTGGAAAAAGTCTGAATACTGATGTCTTCAGCCTCATACTCATCCCTGGTCTTTTTAAGCTGAAAACCATACACGTCATTCCAGAATTTATCCAGGAGATAATTGAAAGCAGCCTGGTTCCCATCTTTGGCGGCTTTTATTTTGGTAAGCAGCTCCTCCCGGTTTATTTCCAATGGCTTGGTTTTGAGAAAATATTAGCTATAAATATGCTTAATTGCGATAGGATTAAAAATACTTCTAAAAACGGAAATAACCAAACCACATCTGTTTCCCCAAGTTTCCGTGCCGATTTGTAATAGATCAGAAACTCCAGCAACAAAAGAAGACCTAAAACCGATAGTACAATTGCCGGATAAACCTGTGCTATTAAAAGGATGGGCAGTAAAAACCAGAATAATAATTTCGAGCTGAAAAATAAGCCCAGTAGTAATTTATGCTTTGACCGATAGTGTTTAGCAACAGAAGCGTGTCTTCTTTTCTGTTGAAACCATTCTTTAAAAGTTTTCTTGGGAACACTTCGGGTAATTGCTTCTTTATCAAAGCAGATAGCTGTGTTGCGTGCGGTGGCGGCTTCATTCACAAAAAGATCATCATCCCCCGAGCGCAGATGCAAATGACTGGCAAACCCCTTATGCGCATAAAATTCTTCTGAAGTATAAGCCAGATTTCGGCCTACTCCCATATAAGGACTTCCTAGCCTGGCATATGAAAAATACTGAATGGCAGTAAGCAGGGTTTCAAACCTTATCAATTTATTCAAAAAAGAGTTTTTATGCTTAAAATAACCACCGTAACCCAGAATAATACTTTTCTCGGCACTAAAATTCTGGACCATTCCCGCGATCCATTTGTTAGTTTGAGGGGCACAGTCGGCATCGGTGAATAAGAGGTGGGAGTTCCTGGCCTT
Organism: Salegentibacter sp.; assembly: GCA_024635795.1. Taxonomy (GTDB): domain Bacteria; phylum Bacteroidota; class Bacteroidia; order Flavobacteriales; family Flavobacteriaceae; genus Salegentibacter. The sequence continues at coordinate 28,424 of JAGXIH010000016.1, forward strand.
TTTTATACCAAGAGTAAGAGCATATTTTTTATTCGCCCAGAAAGCTTCGTTATTCTGAACATTCACAATCTTTATACGGTCGTCTATTTTCTGAAATTCCTCGATAACCTCGAGAGTACTATCTGTAGAAGCATCATTGATTACTATAACCTCAAAATCGGGATAATCCTGTGCCAGAATAGAGGGAAGAAAATTCCTTAGATTTTCAGCTTCATTTTTTGCACAAATAATTACAGAAACCGGAAAACCAGCTTTTTGAGACTTTCGGTTTCTGGCATTGGAAAACGAAAGAAAAGCCAGGAAAAAAATGAAGTTGATTAAACTGAATAATAAATAGAAACCGAGTAAAGTGAGGGCCATTCAGTTATGAAATCTGTTTCCCTTCCTTATCGGTGCTGCAATTACCCATTTCTTCAGGCATCTTTCCACAAAAACTGCAGGATTCGCCGTCTTTATTTAAATACGGACTTTGGCTGGCGCAGGTTCCGGCAAATTTTCCGTCTTTCTTGCTCCAGATCTTTATAGCAAGCCCTGCAAATGCAAGAGCAAGCAATACTATACTTATAATTATTAATTTCATGGTGATAGATTTCTTCTGCAAAAATAACAATAAAAACAGGATTGGTAAAATTAGACGGTACATTAGGAAAAGCTTTACATTATTTAACTAAACATTATGCGTAAAACTCTAATAATGTTTATGTTGCGCGATAAATTTGCAGGTTAATAAACTAAATAATTCAATTATGAAAATCAGTAAGATTTTAGTTATACTATTTCTAGGCTTTTTTGTGTTTACTTCGTGTGAAGATGGAAAGAAAAAAGCTGAAGAAGAAAAAGAAAGTTTAGAAAGGCAAGAAGCAGAACGAGCCGCTGAATTGCAGGCCGAAGAAGAACGCATGGAATGGGAAGCAAACAGTATTGCCGCAAAAACTATGGAAGATGATTCACTGAGCTCTTTCTCTGGAGCTTTACAGAATGCCGAACTTGCGCAAACCTTTACTGAAGAGGAGGGACCATATACTATTTTTGCTCCTACCAATGAGGCATTCGAGAAGGTAGACCAGGCCATTTTGGATACTTTAATGAAAAGTGAAAACCGTGAAATGTTAAGCGATGTGCTTAAATATCACGTAGTGGAGGATGAGATCACTGCAAAAGAACTTTCTGAAAGAATTGACGAGGGGAATGGTGAATATTCCTTAACTACCTTAACCGGTACTTCGCTTACTGCTCTTAAGAGTGGAGATGATATCCTCCTAAAAGGTGAGAATGGTAACACCGCTAAAATCACTAAAACTGATTTAGAGGCCTCAAACGGTGTCATTCATCAAATAGATGGGGTAGTGATGCGGAAGAAATCTTAGAACTTTGTAAAATTTACAAAGCTTAAAAATTAAAACTACCGGCAATCCGGTAGTTTTTTTATGTCGTAGGGTGTAAAATTGGGGTAAAAAAAAGCTTCATTTCCTGTAAAGGAAATGAAGCTTCTCTAATAAGGCATTCAGCCTCGCTAGATTCAATAATTCCTACACTGGGATTATCCAGATCAGGTTATGCGGGTATAATCTCAGCCTAAGCACCCCGATATTGATATATTAAAGATAGAAAATAAAAAGAGGGAGTTTGATAAGAAACTCTTAAAAAAAAGCTTTTTAAGTCGTAGGAGCTGTTAAATATTTTCTTACAAAGATTTAAAATATATTCACTTCGGCTTCCAGCTTTATTCCGAACTCTGAATATATCTTATTCCTGATTTCATGAGAAAGGTCCAGTAACTCTTCGCCTGTAGCCTCGCCGTAGTTTACCAGCACCAGCGCCTGGTTTTGATGCACCCCGGCATCGCCTCTGCGGTAGCCTTTTAAACCTGCCCTGTCAATAAGCCAGCCGGCGGGTACTTTTACTTTGTCTTCATCCACGGGATAAGAAGGGATTTCCGGGAATTTTTCCTGAAGCTTTAAATATTTCTCTCTTCTGATAATTGGATTCTTAAAAAAACTTCCACTGTTGCCAAGCACCCGAGGGTCTGGTAATTTAGACTGCCGGATTGCGATTACTGCATTGGAAATATCCTGTATGCCCGGTTGGGCTATTTTTTCTTTAACCAACCAATCGTTTATGGCCCCATATCCGGTGTGCAATTTGTGTTGGTTTTTACTCAACCTAAACCTTACCGAGGTAATGATGTATTCGCCCTTTAATCTTTGTTTGAAAACTGAATTTCTATAACCGAATTCACAATCTTCAGGCTTGAAGTTTACCTCTTCCAGAGTTTGTATATGTATTGCGGTGCAGGATTCAAAAACATCTTTCAACTCTACGCCATAGGCACCAATATTCTGAATAGGGGCTGTTCCTACGTTTCCTGGAATTAGTGAGAGATTTTCAAGTCCGCCGAAGTCATGCTCCAGCGTCCATAGTACAAATTGATGCCAGTTTTCACCGGCATTGGCTTCAACCACAACTTCATTTTTAGTTTCAGAAATGATCTGTCTTCCGGTTAAGCCAATATGAAGCACTGTTTTGTTAATATCCCGGGTGAGGAGCATATTACTGCCGCCACCCAGGATAAATATTTCTGATGCATAGGTTTGCTGAAGTGCTTTCCTTAATTCTTCCGAAGAAGAAACCGAAATAAACTTTCTGGCATTTACGTCAATACCAAATGTGTTGTAATTCTTTAAAGAGATATTTTCAGAAACCTGCATATCAACTTATTTGTCGTATTGCTTTAAGGCTACTTCCAATATTTCAATAGCTCGTATCAGGTTTTCTTTTTTCAGCACATAGGCAATACGAACCTGATTAAGGCCGGTATTGGGTGTGGAATAGAATCCTGCAGCAGGGGCTACCATAATGGTTTCGTTGTCCATTTGGAATTCTTCCAGCAACCATTGCGCAAAATCATCGGCATTCTCAACCGGGAGTTCGGCGATGCAGTAAAATGCTCCCTTTGGTTTGGCCACCTTCACGCCTTCAATTTTTTCCAGGCCTTCTATGAGAATATTTCTTCTGCTGGTGTATTCTTCAATTACTTCATCAAAATATTCCTGCGGGGTATCCAAAGCAGCTTCACTGGCAATCTGGGCAAAAGTTGGAGGACTAAGCCTGGCCTGTGCAAATTTCATGGCGGTTTTCATCACCTCCTGGTTTTTTGATACCAGGCAACCAATCCTGGCGCCGCACATACTGTAACGCTTGGAAACAGAATCAACCATAATGGCATTCTGCGCAAGTTTAGGAATACTCATAATAGAGTGATGTTTTACTCCATCGTAAGCGAATTCGCGGTAAACTTCGTCTGCTACGATAAAAAGATCGTGTTTAAGGGCAACCTCTGCAAGCTGCTCGATTTCTTCTTTGGTGTACAAATAACCGGTTGGATTTCCTGGATTACATAGAATAATTGCTTTGGTTTTGTCGCTTATCAAAGCTTCAAAATCTGAAATAGGAGGTAAAGCAAAATTATTCTCTATGGAACTTTTTATCGGTACAATGTTTACTCCTGAAGCGGTAGCAAAGCCATTGTAATTGGCGTAAAATGGTTCGGGAATTATTACTTCGTCCCCGGGATCGGTAATGCTACCCATGGCGAACATCAAAGCTTCGGAACCTCCGGTAGTCACAATAATTTCATCTGCGTTTACCGGGATATCGTTTTTCTTATAATATGCGGCCAGCTTAGTGCGGTAAGATTCAAAACCTGCTGAATGGCTGTAAGACAGCACCTCAATATCATTGTTTTTTACTGCATTAAGCGCGGCCTGAGGAGTTTTTATGTCGGGCTGTCCAATGTTTAACTGGTAGATCTTACGACCCTTTCTGGTAGCTGCTTCAGCATAAGGTACCAGCTTTCGTATCGGTGACTCGGGCATGTTTCTACCCTTATTAGAAATATTAGGCATGATTTACATTTTTAATGGTATGCAAAAATGCAAAATAATTGTCACAAAGAAGGACCACTTTTGATCATTATTTAAGTGAAATATTAATAATAAATTGAGGAATTAAACTTGTGGTTCTTTTATGATGTTTATAAATAAAATTAAACTATAACTTTTCAAGAAAAATTGGATGAGACCTGGGGAAATTCTTAATTTTTGCAGAAAAGAAAATAAAAAAACTCCTGCCAATGAGCAGGAGTTTTTAGTAAAATTACTGGGTGGTTACAAGGTATCGTTGTCTATCACTTTCCCTTTAATCTTAAGGGCTTTGGTAGGAACATCAGAATTTGAATATACGGTAACCGTTTTTCTGATTGGACCAACCCTTTTAGTATCGTATTTCACCTCGATCTCTCCGGTTTCCCCGGGCATAATAGCCTCTTCGGGTTTCTTCGGAATTGTACATCCACAACTGGAAGTCACATTTTCGATAATTAAAGGTGCATTTCCGGTGTTGGTGAATTCAAAGACACGTACCCCGTCACTACCTTTTTTTATTTCGCCGTAATCAATAGTTTCTGTTTTAAATTCCATTTTTGCGGTATTCTGGGCGGTGGCTACACCAACTCCGGCTAAAACAAAAACAGCGATTGCAATTAACTTTTTCATATCTCATTATTTAGAAGTCTTTAAAAGCCTGGGCTTTCAGAGAACTTTGGTTGAACATAGCCTTAAAGAAGGCATTATAATTTAGTTTTTTCGGAATAGTAAATATAAGCTGAATTAGAGTTATTCACAAAATTATATTCAATTCAACTCCTTTTAAATTCCTTAACTAATGGTTACTTTTGCCATTATTTTCAAAAATCAGACCAATTATGGCGATAGCTTCCAAATATAACGCGAAAGAAGTAGAGGAAAAATGGTACAAATACTGGATGGAAAACCGGTATTTCCATTCTGAAGTAGACGAGCGTGAACCTTATACCATTGTAATTCCCCCTCCAAACGTGACCGGGGTTTTGCACATGGGCCATATGCTGAATAATACCATCCAGGATGTTCTGGTAAGACGAGCCAGACTTAAAGGATTTAACGCCTGTTGGGTTCCGGGAACTGATCACGCTTCCATCGCTACGGAAGCTAAAGTGGTGGCCAAACTAAAAGCTGAAGGGATTGATAAGAATAGCCTCACCCGTGAGGAATTTCTACAGCATGCCTGGGACTGGACCCATAAACACGGTGGCATCATTCTGGAGCAGCTGAAAAAATTGGGAGCCTCCTGTGATTGGGATCGAACCAAGTTCACGATGGATGAAAAGATGTCGGCCTCGGTTATAAGAGTTTTTGTAGACCTTTATGAAAAAGGCCTCATTTACCGTGGTTATCGAATGGTGAACTGGGATCCGGAAGCTAAAACAACCTTGTCTGATGAGGAAGTAGTCTACCAGGAAAAACAGGGCAATCTTTATTACCTTAACTATAAGATTGTAGACAGTGACGAAATGGTGACTATTGCCACTACACGTCCCGAAACTATTCTTGGGGATACCGCTATTTGTATAAATCCGAATGACGAACGATTTAAACATCTGAAGGGTAAAAAAGCCATAGTTCCGGTTTGTGATCGCGAAATTCCCATAATAGAAGATGAATATGTAGATATGGAATTCGGTACCGGCTGTTTAAAAGTTACCCCGGCCCACGACGAAAATGATAAAATGCTTGGCGATAAACATAATCTGGAGGTTATAGATATCTTTAATGATGATGCTAGCCTTAATGATTACGGTTTGCATTATAAAGGGAAGGATCGCTTTGTTGCCAGAAAAGAAATAATCCAGGAGCTTGAGGAACTGGGAGTTCTTGTTAAAACCGAAGAACATATCAATAAAGTGGGAACAAGTGAACGCACTGGGGCTGTGATAGAGCCAAAACTAAGCGATCAATGGTTCCTCAAAATGAAAGATATGGCACAACCTGCTTTAGAAGCAGTGATTAATAAGGATATTAATCTTGTGCCTGATAAATTTCTGAATACGTATAAACACTGGATGGAAAATGTTCGGGACTGGAATATTTCAAGACAGCTGTGGTGGGGACACCAAATCCCGGCCTGGTATTATGGAAATGGCAAAGAGGATTTTGTCGTAGCAGAAACTGAAGTAGCAGCCCTCGAAAAAGCTAAAAAACAATCTGGTGATGCCAATCTCCAAGCATCTGATCTTTCCCGGGATAAAGACGCCCTGGATACCTGGTTTTCTTCCTGGTTATGGCCAATGAGTGTTTTCAATGGAATTCTGGAGCCGGAAAACCCCGAAATAGAGTATTACTACCCAACCAACGATCTTGTAACCGCCCCTGAAATTCTGTTTTTCTGGGTAGCACGTATGATTATGGCTGGATACGAATATCGTGGAGAAAAGCCATTTAAGAATGTCTATCTCACAGGGATTGTGCGTGATAAGCAGCGCCGGAAAATGTCTAAATCCCTGGGGAATTCACCGGATCCGCTTGGATTGATAGAGCAATATGGAGCCGATGGGGTAAGAGTAGGGATGCTTCTGAGCTCGCCCGCCGGAAACGATCTGATGTTTGAGGAAGAACTTTGTAAGCAGGGTAGTGCCTTCAGTAATAAAATATGGAATTCATTCCGTTTGGTGAAGGGCTGGGAAGTTTCAGAGGAAAAAGAACAGGCCGAAACTTCAAAGATCGCGATCAACTGGTATACGGCTAAATTTAGAAAAAGTCTTGCCGAAATCGAAGATCATTTTTCAAAATATCGTATCAGTGATGCTTTAATGAGTACTTATAAACTGGTTTGGGACGATTACTGTTCCTGGTTTCTGGAAATGGTGAAACCCGCCTACGGTGAGCCGATAGATGCCCCGACATATAAAGCGGTGATCTCTATTCTGGAAGACAACCTTAAGATTCTGCATCCGTTTATGCCATTTGTTTCTGAAGAAATTTGGCAGGAAATTACCACCAGAACTCCTCAAGAGGCCTTGATCGTTGCTAAGTGGCCGGAACTTAAAGATTTTGACCGGAATATCATTGAGGAATTTGCAATTGCTTCTGAAGTGATCGCTGGAATAAGAAAGATCAGAAAAGAGAAAAATATATCTTTTAAAAATACCATAGATTTTATGGTGTTGAATAACGAAAATACTTCCGAAATATTCGATCCGGTTATTAGGAAAATGGGTAATATCGCCGAATTTCAAACTGTGGATAAACAGGTGGAAGGAGCGCTAAGCTTCCGGGTAAGGTCCAACGAATATTATATTCCCATCACGGGTGCCGTTGATGTTGAGGCCGAGATTAATAAGATGGAGGAGGAGCTGGAATACACCCGCGGATTCCTGAAAACTGTAAACAAAAAGCTTTCCAACGAGCGATTTGTAAATAATGCTCCCGATAAGGTAGTGGCTGTAGAGAAAGCCAAAAAAGCCGATGCCGAGGCCAGGATCGAAGCTCTGGAGGCTAGTTTAAAGAATTTGAAATAATTATTAGAGGAGTGAAATATTGGTGATCTAACCTATTCGGTTATTTCGCCAATATGTTCTTCTACAAGGGAGATATATTTTTCCTGTGCGTCTTTTTTGCTGAGGTCTTTTACCTGCACCAAAGCATTTATCTTGAAAGCACTTCTTAGGTCACCCCGTTCAGAAGGGGGTAAATAAAAGCCGTTCTTTTCGGTGGCTCTTTTATAATAAGCATAGAAACTTAGCATAACATCCGGAGGGAAACTAAGGTCGGTGGTACTGGCTAATTCGTAGGCCCTGTTGAATTTTGATTGTGTTGAATCTGACATATTAATCCTCCTCAATTTTCGCGATCACGCTTAAACCGCCTTTCACTTTTTGATTTAATTTAACCGTTAATAGAGTATCAATGGGTAAAAGCACATCTACTCTGGATCCAAATTTTATAAAACCGCTATCGCTTCCCTGGATTACCTCTGAGCCTTCTTCAGCATAATTAACTATGCGCTTGGCCAAAGCCCCTGCAATTTGCCTGTAAAGCACTTCTCCGGCAAGCATGTTTTTAACTACAACTGTTGTCCGTTCGTTCTCTACACTGGATTTTGGATGCCAGGCCACTAAGAATTTCCCGGGATGGTACTTGCTGTATATCACTGTTCCGCTTACAGGGTGCCTGGTAACATGAACGTTTAGAGGAGACATGAAAATAGAGACTTGTAGTCTTTTATCCTTAAAATATTCATTTTCATAGACCTCTTCAATCGCAACTACTTTACCATCTACGGGAGCAACGACGTGCGCATCGTTATGCTGGGTCCTTCTTTTTGGATTTCTGAAAAACTGTACGATCAGTAAGAATAAAAAAATAGAAACCAATAATACCGAAAATTGAATCCAGTACCTGTTTATTAAACTATAAGAAAGCACATTTATTGCAATAAGGATTATTGCAGTAAAGGCCATGATTTTATATCCTTCTTTATGAAACATAATTTAATAGGTATAAATATGCGTATACAAATGGGCTGGCAAAGATAATACTATCCAGCCTATCAAACAATCCGCCGTGGCCAGGCATCAATTTTCCGCTGTCTTTTACGCCGGCCTGTCTTTTAAATTTTGACTGAATTAAATCTCCTAAGGTCCCGAAAACACTAAGTATGATAGCCATCCCTAGCCAAAGAGGGAAACTCAGGAATTGGGTGTAATAAAAAATAAAAAAACTAGCCACCGCACTAAATACGAGGCCACCCACGAAACCTTCAATGGTTTTTTTAGGGGAAATACGTTCAAACAGCTTCTTTCTGCCAAAATTCTTTCCTATAATATATGCAAAGGTGTCGTTAGTCCAAATCAGAATAAAGATTCCAACTATTAAATCGGGTCTGAAAAATCCATGAATAGTGGGAAGTAAGGTTAGAAAGATTACCGAAGAAATCAAATAGAAAATAATAATAATATATTTCTTCTTTTCAAACACCGGTATCTTTTGAACTACCATAAGGTCTTTTACCAGAAATAAATTCACGAAAATTGTGATGAAGAGCAATAGAATGGTGGCATCCTGATTGAACTTTAAATAGCTGAAAAGGAAAAATAAAAGAGCCTGTACGGCATAAAGAGCATAGCTCTTGAGGTGAAGAAGCTTTTGCATTTCAATAAGGCAAACCAGGCCTAAAAGATAGAAAAGACTAATGAATACAAGTTCATCATGAAGTATTGAAGCAACCAATATAGATATATACAATAATCCTGAAATTGTCCTGATAATTGCTTCCCTCATGTGTTATAGATCTTCCAGCAGGAGCAAATATAGGTTTTTCGTGCTACTTCCGTAACTCATGAAATCACCTTCTTTTTGTGTTTCGAAGTTTTTAATTGTGGTGATGTTAGAGGGGATGCTCTGCTTATTTCGGGACTTAATGCCTCTAAGCCCCTCACCAATAGTGTCTACCAATTGGCTGGTAGAAGAAATAATCACGAAATTGGCTGGTAATTCATGAAGTTTACACTCTTTTATCTGGTTTGAAGAAATTAAAATAGAACCATCATTAGCGATCAGAAATTCACTGGTAGAAAGGTAAAAGGCTGCTGAGCCTGATTTGGTAAACTCCAGGTTGAAACCCTTAAACCTGTCCTTAAGATTCGGATCAAAACAACAACACTCCGATTCATACCAATCGTTCTCTAGCAAAATATTATCAAAAGCTTCCCTAATCTCAGATTCATCTTCGCAATAAAGAAATTTCCCACCGTTATTCTTGAAGTTAAGCATAAAGCGCTCATCGGTAGGAAGCTTTACTTCCGGCATGTATTTGCCCCGATCAGCATTTTCAGGGGATTCCTGTTTTTTGTCTGATTTAGATTTAGGGTTAAGGAATCTTCTAAATAGACTCATAGAGTTTGGGTGTGGTTCTAAATCTCATTTTAACCAAAGGTAAAAAATCTTACTTTAACTTGCATTAAAATAAGATTTTTTAAACCTTGGATATAAACTATTTATTAACGGAGTCGTTTTCTGAAATTTCAGATTCTGTCTCGTTTGATTCCTCCTCAGAAGATTTTTCGGAATCTTTAGAAGATTCCTCAGCTTTGGCTCTCTTTTTAGCTTCTATCTTGTCCTGTTCAGCTCTGGCCATATCCTTATCTTTTGCAAAAGGACGGGCTCCGAATATTTTCTCAAGGTCGTCCTTGAAAATAACTTCTTTGTCCAGTAGAATATCAGCAAGTTGAGTAAGCTTGTCTTTGTTTTCTGTGAGAAGCGCTATAGCTCGTTTATATTGGGCTTCAATAAGATTTGAGATCTCCTTATCTATTAATTCTGAAGTCCTTTCGCTGTAAGGCTTGGTGAAGTTATATTCACTCTGCCCCGAAGAATCATAATAAGTAAGGTTACCAACTGCTTCGTTTAAACCGTATATCGTTACCATGGCTTTAGCTTGCTTGGTTACTTTTTCAAGATCGCTTAATGCCCCGGTAGAAATTTTATCGAAGATTACCTTCTCGGCGGCACGGCCTCCAAGAGCGGCACACATCTCATCAAGCATCTGCTCAGGTCTTACAATAAGCCTTTCTTCCGGTAGGTACCAGGCAGCACCAAGAGATTGTCCACGAGGTACAATGGTTACTTTTACCAATGGAGCAGCGTGCTCCAGCATCCAGCTAACTGTCGCATGTCCGGCTTCGTGAAAGGCGATGGCCTTTTTCTCGTCTGGGGTAATGATCTTATTTTTCTTCTCAAGCCCGCCAACAATACGGTCTACGGCATCCAGGAAGTCCTGTTTTCCAACAGCCTTGTTTCCTTTACGAGCCGCTATAAGAGCAGCCTCGTTACACACGTTGGCGATATCTGCTCCACTAAATCCGGGTGTTTGTTTGGCAAGGAATTCTGTATCCAGTTCGTCTGCCACTTTTTTCAAAGGCTTAAGATGAACTTCAAATATTTCTTTTCTTTCGTTAAGATCTGGTAGGTCTACATAAATCTGACGGTCAAAACGTCCCGCCCTCATCAAGGCTTTGTCTAATACATCGGCGCGGTTTGTGGCAGCAACTACAATAACATTGGTGTTAGTGCCAAAACCATCCATCTCGGTGAGTAACTGGTTTAGGGTGTTTTCACGCTCGTCATTAGAGCCGGAAAAATTACTTTTCCCCCTGGCACGGCCAATAGCATCAATTTCGTCAATAAAAATAATAGACGGTGATTTCTCTTTAGCCTGTTTAAAAAGGTCTCTTACTCTTGAGGCTCCAACTCCCACAAACATTTCCACGAAATCTGAACCGGAAAGTGAGAAGAAAGGCACCTTGGCTTCGCCTGCAACGGCTTTTGCCAAAAGGGTTTTACCTGTACCCGGAGGGCCTACAAGTAGGGCGCCCTTAGGGATTTTACCTCCCAGGGAAGTATATTTTTCGGGGTGTTTTAGAAAATCTACGATTTCTTGCACTTCTTCCTTGGCACCTTCGAGACCTGCAACATCCTTAAAGGAGGTTTTTACATCGGTATTCTGATCGAAAAGCTTAGCTTTGGATTTTCCTATATTGAAGATCTGGCCTCCTGCACCGCCACCGCCACCGCTGCTCATTCTTTTCATAATAAAGATCCAGATCCCTATTATAAGTACAAATGGCAGTAAGGTTATGAAGATTTCACCCCAAACGTTGCTTTGTGTGTCGTAAGTGACCACAGTGTCCAGATTCTCTTCTTTTTTGATCTCTGCAATACTGTTTTCAAAATTCTGAAGATCCCCAAATTGGAAGGTATAAGCCGGAGTTTCGCCGGTAGCAAATATTTCAGGATCTTGTGATTTTTTATGGACTTCCTTTTGTTTAGCCTCTTCGGTAAGGAATACCTGGGCCTGATTTTTATTGATGATGACCACTTTTTCAACATCACCATTTCTAAGAAAAGTTTGAAATTCAGCAGGGTTTGTTTTGGCCGGTTCATTGAAACCGCCTCCACTGAAGAAATTAATTCCTAAAAATACTAAGATTATCGCCGCATAGATCCAGTATGCGCTAAATTTTGGTTTCTTCGGATCGATATTTTTCTTGGGTTGTTCTTTCGCCATACCTGGTAGGTCTTAAATGATTTAGTAATTAGTCTCGATAGAGGTGATCTTTGCATCACCCCAGAGGCTTTCAATGTCGTAAAATTCCCTGATGTGCTTTTGGAAAACATGAACTACTACATTCACATAATCCATTAAAACCCACTCGGCATTTTCACTGCCTTCAATATGCCAGGGTTTGTCTTTAAGGGCTTTACTAACCGTTTTTTGGATAGAGTTGACTATGGCGTTTACCTGCGTGTTTGAAGTACCATTGCAGATGATAAAATAATCACAAACTGTATTTTCAATTTCTCTAAGGTCTAGAATTTCAATGTCATTTCCCTTTACCTCTTCTATCCCTTTTATTATATGTGCAATAAGTTGATCGCTGTTCGTTTCCTTTTTTACCATTAAATTTTTTTATTTTCGCAAAGTTATTACTTTTTAAGCTTTTTTTAGAGCCTGTTAACACAAGATTTAACTCCTTTGCGACTTCTTAATCACCTATGCGTATAATCAAAGTTAATGCCACCAATTCTACTAACGATTTTGCCCGGGAGCTCTATCGCGGGAAATCAGATTTTGAACCATGCTGTGTGCTGGCTCACGAACAAACCGGTGGGCGTGGCCAGCGCGGTTCAGGGTGGATGGCAAACCCGGGGCAGAATCTTACTTTTAGCATTCTTTATCCAAAGATAAAGGTAGAGGTTGACCGACAATTTCTACTAAGTGCAGTGGTTTCAGTGGCGGTAGTGAAGGCACTGGAGATTTTTAATATTCCTAACCTTAAGGTGAAATGGCCAAACGACATAATGTCAGGGAATTTTAAAATCGGTGGAATCCTTATCGAAAATATTGTAAAAAACAACCAAATGTCAGCCTCGGTTATTGGCGTTGGTCTTAACGTTAACCAGGTGGATTTTCCAGGTTTACCCCAGGCTGCTTCATTAAAACTGCTCACCGGGATTACCTATGAACTGGAGGAGGTACTTGATGGAATCTTGACCTCCATCGAAAATGATCTTCGATTGATTTCTTTGACGAATCAAAGTCAGGTGCTCGAGGAATACGCCGAAAGAATGTTCAGAAAAGATGTGGTTTCTACATTTCAATATCCTGATAACTCTTATCTAACCGGAATCATTCGGGGAGTAACAACTGCAGGAAGACTCAATGTTGAAATTGAAAATTCGGTTTTTAAAACTTTCGATCTCAAGGAACTTAAGCTAATGTATTAAAAAACAAAAACCCTGGAAATTTCCAGGGTTGAATATTTTCTGAAATAGCTTAAGCTTAAAGTTTGCCCGCGTTTTCTGAAAGGGTGTTTATAAATTTTTGAAGTGGGCCCTTCACCATCATCGCCATCATCGCGTTGAACTTACCGTCAAACTCCATAAAAACCTCACTTTGCTGCTCACCTGCGGCTTCAATATGAATATTCAGTACGAAATTAAGCTTATCTGAACTTGATCCTAAAACCACTAATTCGGGTTCTATGGTTTCTTTGATCTCCAGCTGAATTTCGGGCATCCCTTTTAAACCAAATAAAAACTTGTCTTCAGCCTTTACCTCAAATTTTTCTGTGCTTTCCGGCATTAATTGCTCGTAATTTTTAACATTGGTTAAAAAATCAAACATTTCCTGCTGATTCTTTCCGGTGGTAACTTTTTTACTTTCTAAATGCATATTTATTTTTTCCAGTTGCTTGGGTCCTGCCGCCAATCCTTAAGAGTTTCGGCTTCCGAAGCGTTTATATAATTTGTGCGTTGTGCGGTTTCCAATAAGTAATCGTAATTGCTTAAGGTGTGCAATTGCACTTCTGCCTGCTTAAAATTATCTTCTGCAGTGGTAAATCCGTAAGTGAAAATTGCGAGCATTCCCTTTACATTAGCGCCAGCTTCCCTTAGGGCCTTTACCGCATTTAAGCTGCTCTTTCCTGTACTTATAAGATCTTCTATCACCACTACATTCTGCCCTTCTTCCAATACGCCTTCGATTTGGTTTTTACGACCGTGACTTTTAGGTTCTGGTCTAACATAAATAAAAGGAAGGCTCAAATACTCGGCAACCAGCATCCCGATGCCTATGGCCCCGGTAGCAACAGCGGCTATAACATCGGGTTTGCCATAAAGTTCCTCGGTTTGACGGGCAAAATGTTCCCTGATGTAGTTTCTAATTGGCGGATAGGATAATACAATCCTATTATCACAATAAATTGGCGATTTCCACCCACTAGCCCACGTGAAAGGGGCTTGTGGTTCTAATTTTATTGCTTTAATTTGCAGGAGTAGTTCAGCAGTTTTGATTGCTGTTTCTTTATTCAAAATCATAATACAAATGTATAAAGTTTTTGTCAATGATGTTCCAATAATCCTTTCCACTAAAAAAGATTTAGGTGAAAAATACACCTCTTTTCCTATTAAAAAGGTAAAACTCAAGCGCATCATTAAACAAGTTATTAAAGGTGAGTTACTTTATGTTAACCTTTATCATGAAAAGGAAGAGAAACTTTTGAAGCATTTGTTCAAAAAGCTTCCCGTAGTAACCGCGGGCGGTGGGATGGTTTTCAACGATAAAAATGAGATCTTATTTATTTACCGGAATAAGCGCTGGGATCTGCCAAAAGGGAAAACTGAAAAAGGTGAGGATATTGCAGCTTCGGCAGTAAGAGAAACCGAAGAGGAGACCGGAGTAAAAGATTTAAAGATCATCGGTTTTCTTGCTAAGACCTATCATGTTTTTAAGAGAAAAGGTAAATTCAGATTAAAAGTCACCCACTGGTACGAAATGCATTCAGATTATACCGGCGAGCTTATTCCGGAGGGAAAAGAGGGAATCGAGAAAGCAAAGTGGAAAAACTTTGAAAAGTCTCGCAAAGCACTCAAAAAATCCTATGCTAACATAAGGGAACTCTTTCCGAAGAAATACCTACCGGGGAACTCTAAAAACAGGGTAGCGTAAATGTACCTCTTCATAATGCTTAGATTTTTGGTGCAACCAGCTTAATTGGGAGTAAGAATTATTCGCGAATTCTGGTTCCCTGCGTTTTTTCTCCTCAAATTCTTCTTTTAGCTCTGGGTTTTGTTCCAGCATCGCTTTAGCTGTATCTTCAAACACATAACCCGAGAATCCTTCTTTTTTCTGAAGAATTGGATCGAAGAAATTCCAGTTGAAAAAGGAATCAGGAGCTGTTGGTTCCAGGGTTTCTAATAAATACCTGACGCCGTCCTGAAATGTTTTCACATAAAGATCTCCTTTTCTGAATTGAACTGAATCTATCCTGCTGCTCACCTGGGTGTTTTTATGCATATAATGCCCTTCGTAAGCCTTGTTTGAAGTTTCAAAATCCTTGATCCTGTAACTTTCTACAAGTATCACCGTATCCTGCGGTAAAGGTTCCAGGACGATATTGTTGAGTTCGAGGAGCTCTGTGACATTCCACCAGCCTTGCGGAATGATGTAGGCCCTTGGGATTTCTATCCGGTCTTCAGCAATGAAATTATCATAATAATCAATCTCTTTCGTAAAGGGTTTATCACGGTCATATTTTAATCGTTGCCCTCCGGTGATTTCACTTTGAATCGTTTCCGTTTCAAAACCTTTAAAACTCCTTTTGCTCGGATTTTCCATATCGGGCTTGAAATTGGTCGGGTACCAGCGATCGGTAAGGTATTTTCTCCTTGCCCTGTCCCGAAGGTCTTTGATTGTCTCCTTTTCAGTATCAGTGAAATTAATGACAGAATTCAAGAACTCATAGGTGCCGTGAACTCTGTCCTTATAAGGTTTCAGCATATGAGTTTCCATCATCAATCCCAGGGTATTGAATAAAGTAGTATAACCAGTGGAGTATCTCGGTGTGTCAAGAAATTGGGGGAAGCCTTCCTCGGGAACCTGGTTGAAAACATTTACATATGGGGTGATTTCCCAGTTTTTCTTCCGTAGAGAGTCCTCTATTGCAGGCATCATTTTTTTATTTAAATATTCGCCCAACTCCCCGCCAAGTCTGTTGTGTTGAGTGAATAGATGAGTTAGAGTGTATTGATAATCGGCCCCATTGCTCACGTGATTGTCTATAAAAACATCGGGTTGTACCTTATGGAAGATTTCATAGAAACTTCGAGTGTTACGGGTATCGGCCTTAATAAAATCCCTGTTCAGGTCATAATTTCGGGCGTTACCTCTAAACCCATATTCTTCAGGTCCATTTTGGTTGGTTCGGGTGGTAGAATTCCGGTTAAGAGCCCCGCCAACATTGTAGATGGGAATGGTGGCAATAACCGTGTTTTTGGGAGTTGGAATGGAATCCCCGGCTAAATCACGAAACAACATCATAGTGGCGTCTATCCCATCGCTCTCCCCGGGATGGATCCCGTTGTTGATAAGAATTATCCCGTTTTCCTTTCTTAAATTATCAAGATTGAAATTGCCGTTTTGACTGTAGATAGCAAGATGGAGTGGTTCCCCGCTATCGGTAATGCCAATTTCTTCCAGACTTATATTCGTTTGGGCATCGGCTAGCTCCTGGTAGAATTCTATTACTTCTTCATAGGTGCCTGTTTCTTTGCCTTCAGATTTTTCGAATTTTGTTAAAAAATCGAAATCGTTTACCAAACGATATTTTTCCAGATCGCAGGAAATCAATAAAAAAGCCCCGAGGAATACTATAATGATTTTTTTCATAAAAAAACCTAAATATTTTAGGCATAAACTTACTTAAAAGGCCCTTAGCAGCAAAACCCTTTGAGTATTATTAATCTATTTCGGCTTGTGTGCCTGCAGGCTATGGGGTATTTTTACATTGAAAAATTATTATTCTAAAGTTTTAAATATAAAAATATTGAAAAATTTATTGTTGTTCCTTCTGGCTTTAATTAGTACAGGGCAGGTTGTAGGTCAGAATTTTGAGGGAAAAGTTATAAATGCCGCAACTGCTGAACCTGTTTTAAATGCGAGTATTGAAAACCCTGCCACAGGAACTGTCGTCTTTTCTGATGATGGGGGGAATTTCGAAATTACAATTGAGGATTATCCTGCCATGCTCACTATATCAGGGTTTGGTTTTGAAAATCTTAAAGTTGAGATTTTTAACGCTGATCATTCCGGGAATTTCTATCTAAATCCATCCCTGGAAAATTTGTCAGAGGTGATTATTACCAGCACGGCAATTCCAAGTAGGTTACAGGATTTACCCGCAGCTGTGAGCCTGGTTTCTGCCAGTGATCTCAAGCGAGGTGACAATACCAACCTGGTAGAAAAATTTAATAACGTGCCGGGAATGTATGTGAATCAGGGCGCACTGAACACTAATAAGATCAACATTCGCGGTATTGGCGCCCGCTCGCAATATAGTACTAACCGTATTCAGTCTTATTTCGACGGGATTCCACTTACAACGGCCGAAGGCGAACTCACTTTGGACGATATTGATCCTGAAAGCCTGGACCGCATAGAAGTGATAAAAGGCCCCAGTTCCAGTGTGTATGGAGCCGGCCTGGGTGGTTCAATAAATTTATATTCTGCTTTACCGAAAACACCAAAAACTGAAGCTGCAATAAAATCCCAGTTTGGAAGCTTTAATACCAGAAAAAATGTTGTTCGCACACTGCATGCTGGTGAGAACACCGCTGTTAATGCAAATTATACCAGCCTAACAAGCGATGGGTATCGGGACAACGGGGATTATAACCGGCACACTGCCCTTGTGAATGCCAGGCTTCAAACTTTAGACGATTCTAATCTTTCCCTGTTAGCCAGTTTCACTAAGTTAAAGGCGTATATCCCCAGTTCGCTTAATAAAGATGATTTCATGAATAATCCTCAAAGCGCCAATGCAAATTGGGAGGCAGCCCGTGGATTTGAATCTTATGATCGGGGTTTGTTGGGAGCTTCCTATGAGCATAATTTTTCAGAAAATTTCAGCAATACTACCAGCATCTACTTGAATTTTAGGAACGGGTATGAACCGCGTTTTTTTGATATCTTAAAAGAAGAACAGGTTTCAGCTGGAGCCCGAACCCGATTTCAACTTAGTGCCGTTATCTTTAATATATCATCACAAATAAGTTTCGGCGGCGAATATTATAACGAATGGTACAATACTGCCACTTTTGAAAATTTGTTTCGGGAATATGAAAACCAGGGAAGTGTGATGGGCGAGCGCCTTAGCGGAAACGAGCAGGACCGTAATTACACGAATTTCTTTGCTCAATTGAATCTTGAGTTAACTGAAAAATGGAAGCTGGAAGGCGGGTTTAATATTAATTCCACCCGCTATAGTCTTAATGATTTATTCGCCGGGGATGATGTAAACCAATCCGGAGATTATCGGTTTGATGTTATATTTTCCCCCCGCATTGGTAGTACTTACGAGGTGAGCCCTGGAAAAAACTTTTATGCCAATATAAGTCATGGTTTTTCTACCCCAACTGTTGCTGAAACTTTGACTCCCGACGGGCAAATAAATACAGACCTTAAGCCCGAAACCGGGATCAACTATGAACTCGGCTTTAAAGGAAACTGGCTGGAAAACCGACTCTACACTGAATTCTCAGCTTATTCCATTAGAATAGAAGATCTTTTGGTCGCCCAACGGGTGGCCGAAGATCGTTATGTTGGGCTAAATGCCGGAAAAACCATTCATAACGGACTCGAATTTCTAGTGAACTATAATTTGAACCTGACGTCTGGGATTTCTGCAAAACCATATTTAAACGCTGCATTCAACTTTTTTGAATTTGAGGAATTCGTAAATAACGATCAGGATTTCTCAGGAAACGAATTGCCCGGGGTACCTAAATCTACAATTAACCTGGGCTTGAATCTTGAAAGTGACCTGGGAATTGATCTTTTTGCAGGTTACAGGGCGGTTGGCGAAATTCCGCTGGATGATGCCAATTCCGGTTATTCAGAAAATTATCAGTTATTAAACCTGAAAGCTTCCTGGACCTTTGATATTTTGAGGGATCTTGAAGTGAATTTTTATGCCGGAATAAATAATGTTTTTGATGAACATTATGCAGCCAGCATTTTGACCAATGCAGTTGGTTTTGGAGGTGCTGCTCCAAGATATTATTATCCCGGGAACCCACGAAACTACTACGGAGGAGTGCAGCTGAATTATATCTTTTAAGCTTATTTTCTAACTACATCGGGTACCATAAATTCATAGTTCCCTCCGTGTCTGATGACATCGCGTACCACGGTAGAAGAGATATGACTATGCCCGGATGAAGAGATGAGAAATACAGTATCAATACCTGCCATCTTGTAGTTGGTTTGCCCAATGGCTTTTTCAAACTCCAGGTCCTGCACGCTTCTAAGCCCGCGCAATAGAAAATCTGCGCCCTGTTCTTTACAGAAATCTACGGTTAGGCCTTTATAGGTCATCACTTTAACCTTGGGGATATCTTTATAGGTTTCTTCTAAAAAATGAAGCCTTTCTTCCAGAGAAAACATATAATTCTTATCGGAATTTGTGCCTATAGCCAGAATTATTTCTTCAAATAAAGGCAAAGCTCTGTCGATAACATCAGTGTGGCCCAGGGTTAAGGGATCAAATGATCCCGGGAATACAGCTTTTCTCATAAATATTGATTTGTCTTTCCCGCGCAGGCGGGAAACTAATTTTGATTCCGCGTAGCCGGAAATCCCATTTTCAAATTCCTCCAGCGCAGACAGGAAACCACGTAAATATAATTAAAAATCTACAGGAGGTTTTACTTCAATGCAGCTTCAATGGCACTTCCGTAAAGCTCCGTAAGGTTTATGTTGGCAGCTCTTGCCTGTTGCGGTAAAATACTTGCCTGGCTTAGGCCGGGCGTCGTGTTCATTTCAATAAAATGAGGCTCTCCATTGTGAAAAATAAATTCTGAACGGGTAAAGCCTTTCATCTTTAGTTTTTTATAGATCAGTTTGGCAATCTCCTGTACTTTTTTGGTTTTCTCTTCTGAAATGTTTGCCGGGGTGATTTCCTGTGATTTACCCAGGTATTTGGCTTCATAATCAAAGAATTCGTTTTCAGAAATAATTTCGGTAACCGGCAGTGCACGTACTTTGCCTTTCCAGGTGATCACTCCCACTGAAATTTCGGTGCCGTCCAGGAAGGATTCGATAATTACTTCATTGTCTTCCTTGAATGCGGTTTTGGTAGCCGGGATTAAATCTTCCTCTTTCTTCACCTTGGTGATTCCGAAGCTGCTTCCGGCACGGTTGGCCTTCACGAAACAAGGCAGACCTACGCGGTCTATTATCGCATTTACATCAATTTTATCTTCCTTGTCCAGAAAATAATTTGTTGCAGCTTTAATTCCGTAGGCTTTTAATACACTTATCAGGTCTCTTTTATTAAAAGTGAGGGCCGCCTGGTAATATCCGCAAGTCGTTTGAGGGATTCCCACCAGTTCGAGATATGCCTGTAACAAACCATTTTCTCCAGGAGTACCGTGAATGGTATTAAAAACGCAGTCAAAGCTTATGGTTTTTTCGCCTATCTTTACCGTAAAGTCATTCTTGTTTATCGGGTATGGGTTGTCGTTTTCATCTATCACAGACCAGCCGTTTTGTAAAATATGTACCCTGTAGGGGTCATAAATTTCCCGGTTTAAATGTTTATAAACCATATTGCCGCTGTTAATAGAAATGTGATATTCGCTCGAATACCCGCCCATTGCGATGGCGATTTTTTTCTTCATCCTCAATTTTTGGAGTTTATTTCCGTTAAACAAAAATATCATTAATAAGGCCTGCAACCAAAACCCGGGGTTTTATATCTTTGTCGCTCACAAACAAATGTATGGGATTATTTAAATTTATCTTTAGCAAAACTTTTTTAATTCAGCTGGTACTGGCTGTGATCGCCTTGATCGTGATCGCTTTTCTGGCATTAAAATGGCTCGATTATTCAACCAATCAGGATCAGCGCATCGAGGTGCCCGATCTTTCCAAAATGTCTCTGGATAGGGTAGACGACCGTCTAACAACGCTGCAATTGCAGTATGAGATCCTGGATTCTGCTAATTTTAATCCCGATTTCCCACGCTTTTCGGTGATCGAACAGGTTCCCGAACCCGGGCAGTTTGTAAAAGAAAACCGAAAAATATATCTAACCCTTAATCCTTCCGGCTACAGAAAGGTGATTATTCCGGACCTTTTCAGAGATACCCGCCGTCAGGTCGAACCAACCCTGCGTTCGCTTGGTTTTGAAATTGGAGACATCACCTATAAACCGGATATTGCCAAGGATGCGGTACTGGAACTTAGGCATGAA
The DNA here is from genome assembly GCA_024635795.1 of Salegentibacter sp. Classification (GTDB taxonomy): domain Bacteria; phylum Bacteroidota; class Bacteroidia; order Flavobacteriales; family Flavobacteriaceae; genus Salegentibacter. Next base: position 49,611 of record JAGXIH010000016.1, read on the forward strand.
GGCCAGAAAATAGAAGCTGGAGACGAATTGATGAAAACCTCAAAAATAGATCTTGTACTTGGGGATGGCTCTGGTCGTTATACCGGAAGTGAAGAGGAAGAGGATAATAACGAGGAAGAACTGGAATTTTAATGAAAAAAGAAGACGATAACAACGAAGTTGAAGACCAGGACGAAACCCTCTATGAACATCACAAATTCGTAGCAAAAATCGGTCAGAATCCCTTGCGGGTGGATAAATTTCTGATGAATTTTATAGAAAATGCCACCCGGAATAAAATTCAGAAAGCGGCAAAAACCGGGAATATTTATGTTAACGACGAGCCGGTAAAGCAAAACTACAAAGTAAAAGCGGGCGATATAGTACAGGTGATGTTTGAACACCCGCCTTATGAATTTCTGCTTACTCCAGAGAATATTCCTCTCGATATTGTTTATGAAGATGATAGCTTGTTGGTTATTAATAAACCTGCGGGAATGGTTGTGCACCCTGGTCACGGCAATTACAGCGGCACCTTAATTAACGCGTTGATTTACCATATCGATAACCTGCCAAATAACAGCAGTGAGCGCCCTGGCCTGGTTCATCGTATAGATAAAGATACCAGTGGGCTCTTGGTTGTAGCCAAGACCGAACATGCGATGACTCACCTCTCCAAACAATTTTTTGACAAAACCAGCGACCGGGAATATGTGGCCCTTGTATGGGGAAATGTTGAAGAAGATGAAGGCAGGATTGAAGGGAATATTGGCCGTCATCCCAAAAACAGATTACAGAATACGGTATATGTAGGTGACGATGAAATTAAGGGAAAACCAGCTGTTACCCACTACAAAGTTCTGGAGCGTTTTGGTTATGTTAGCCTGGTTTCCTGTAAACTCGAGACAGGCCGTACTCACCAGATTCGCGTTCATATGAAGCATATTGGGCATACGCTTTTCAACGACGAACGCTACGGGGGAGATAAGATCCTTAAGGGAACTACTTTCTCAAAATACAAGCAGTTTGTCGATAACTGTTTTAAAGTGCTTCCGCGCCAGGCTTTACACGCCAAAACCCTTGGCTTTACTCATCCCGAAACTGGAGAGGAACTGAGTTTCGATACCGAGATCCCTCAGGATATGCAGGATTGTATCGAGAAATGGCGCAATTATTCCAAAAACCTGAAAGATAACCTGAATTAGGTTTCTCAAATTTCCTTGTGCTTCAAATAGCTGAAACCTTATGGTTTCCTTAATTTTATAGATTCTAGATTTAAAAAGCTGAAGCTATGAGCAATAAAATAAGGCCTTACGTATTGGCCGAAACCAATTGGAAACAGGTTAAAGAAGAGAATTATACCGTTGCCATCCTACCCTGGGGAGCTACTGAAGCTCATAATTATCACCTCCCTTATGCCACCGACAATATTTTAGGGGAATCCAATGCTATTGAATCTGCCGCCAAGGCCTGGGAGCAGAATGCAAAGCCCATTGTCTTGCCTACCATTCCTTTTGGTGTTAATACTGGCCAAATGGGTGTGAAGCTTTGTATGAATATGAATCCTTCAACTCAGTATGCCGTTTTAAAAGATGTGGTGCAGGTGCTCGATACCCATAAAATTCATAAACTGGTTATTCTGAATGCTCATGGCGGAAATAATTTTAAACAGATGATTCGGGAACTTAGTCTGGAATATCCCGATGTTTTTATTTGTGCTATTAACTGGTGGCAACTCTCAGATTCGAAGAAGTATTTTGAGGAACCCGGAGATCATGCGGGAGAACTGGAAACCGCCACAGTGATGCACCTAACTCCTGATCTGGTGCTTCCCCTGGAAGAAGCCGGAGACGGAACTGCAAAAACCTTTAAAATTCGCGGACTCAAAGAAGGTTGGGCGACTTCACAAAGAGCCTGGACTAAAGTTACAGAAGATACCGGGGTAGGGAATCCCAAAGAAGCTACCGCAGAAAAAGGCAGGCAATTCTTTGAAAAAACCACCGATATGATCGCCGGATTTATCAAAGATCTACATCATGCCGATCTTCAGGATATGTACGAATAAGCACTATGTTTTATGCTGAAAAGTCTGCTTTATATTTTCGGATTTCTGATTGCGGGAGAATTGGTCTCCTGGCTCTTCCAACTTCCTGTAGCGGGGAATATTCTGGGGATGCTATTCATCTTTATCGCCTTAAAATTAAAACTAATTAGTTTGGAAGATGTGAAACCTGCATCAGATAAACTAATTAAATATCTTGTGATTTTCTTTATTCCCTATGGCGTTGGCTTGATGGTTCATTTTAATTTGATAGCCGAATTCTGGCTTCCCATAAGCGTAGCTGTAATTTTTAGCAGCATTCTTACGCTCTATGTAACGGCTATAATCCTCGAAAAATCCGGGAAATGATGCAGCAATTTTTTCAGCTTCCGGTATTTGGGGTTTTTATAACCTTGATCGCCTATTTCCTTGCGGTTAAACTCAGAAAAAGTTGGAATTATGTGCTGTTAAATCCGGTGCTGATCGCTATCGCAGGTATAATTTGTTTCCTGCTAATCTTCCGCATTAATTTTGAAACTTATAATGTGGGTGGGAAATACATTAGCTTTTTCCTGGGGCCTTCTGTGGTAGCTTTAGGCGTGTTTTTTTACGAAAAATATGAAGAGGTAAAGCAGAATTTAAAGATTTTTATACTGGCAGTGCTTGCCGGAGGAATTACCGGTGTACTAAGTGTTATCGGTCTTCTTTTATTGCTGAAGGCTCCTGAAGTAATTACCAGGTCCCTTGCAGCCAAATCGGTGACCACACCTATCGCGATTGAAATAACCCGGCTTCTGAACGGAATCCCTGAAATTACTGCGGGAATAGTCATAGCAGTAGGAATATTTGGAAATGCCTTTGGGCCATTTATTCTGAAGAAAACAGGAATAAAAAGCAAAATCGCCATCGGCACGGCCCTTGGAACTGCAGCCCACGGAATTGGAACCGCAAGAGCTTTTGAGGAGGGAAAACTTCAAGGCGTATACAGCGGTTTGGCGATGTGCCTTAATGGTATCATTACTGCTTTGATTACACCTTATCTTATAGAATTAATTTTCTGATTAGTCAGCAATTGCTTTAAAGCGAATATGTTTTCAGACTTTCACAAAAGACTAACCCTTAGAGGGATGAAGTGGGATAGGAAATGCCTTTTAGAGATTGCTTTACTGATATTCATCATTTTTCCCTCAATACTATTCCGGTAAATTTATAGTCTATAATCCCTGAAAAATGAAAATTCTCGTTGGTGTAATTGTTCTGATTCATGCCCTCATCCATCTGCTAGGTTTTCTCAAGGCATTCGACCTGGCTGAAATACGACAGCTTCAACTGGAAATCTCCAAACCTCTGGGATATTTATGGTTGTTTTGTGCGCTCCTCTTTTTGTTTGTACTATACTTATTTTTTCAGGGTAAATCCTGGTGGCCGTTTTTTGCACTTGCAGCTATAATAATTTCTCAAAGCCTAATTATTCTTGCCTGGCAAGACGCAAAATTTGGGAGTGTTCTTAACCTGGTTATTTTACTCATAAGTCTTCCAGCCCTGGGGAGTTTTTATTTTCAGAAAAAAACAGAAAAAGAGGTGACCCGCTTATTTCAACTTGCTGAAACTTCAACAGAGGTATCTGCAGAATTGGAAGAGAATACTCAACTTCCCGAAATAGTCAGGAAATGGTTGCGAAATTCAGGAGTGAAAGATAACCCGGAAGTTGCTTTCGTTCGGCTTCGGCAGCAGGGTAGAATGAAGCTAAAACCTGATGCAGATTGGATGCCTTTTCAGGCTAACCAATATTTTAATGTTAAAGCGCATTCTTTCATCTGGACTGCCCGTGTTAACTCTGGATCTCTCGTTTATTTTGATGGCAGGGATAAGTTGATAAACGGGGAAGGAGAAATGCTCATTAAATTGCTTTCCCTGTTTCCCGTGGTAAATGAATATAATAATGATAAAATAGATTCCGGAGCTATGCAGCGATTTCTCGCCGAGATCTGTTGGTTTCCCACAGCAGCCTTAAGCGATCAAATCAGTTGGGAAGCCCTGAATGGGAACGCCGCCCGGGCAGACCTGAAAATATATGGAAAAAAGGTTTCGGGGATTTTTGATTTTTCGGAAGATGGGGAGTTACTTTCTTTCCAGGCCCAACGCTTTTATGGTGGGGAACAAGATGCAAAGAAAGAAACCTGGCATATCGAAATGCTTGATTTTAAAGAGTTTTCAGGGTATAGGATTCCCAATAAATGCAGAATTACCTGGAAATTGGCAGAGGGAGATTTTACCTGGCTGGAACTGGAAATTATGGAAGTAGATTATAATAGTGCTGAGTTCTACTCAAATTAAGCCATCCTGCACTGATATTTGTCATATTAATTCTGGCTTATAACTGGTAAATTTGGGTTAAACCAATGCGCTTAAGCTTATGGAAACGTCTGTCTTTCTTGCCAAATTCTGGGGCTGGTATCTGCTTATTTTTTTCTTTATCCTTAGTTTCAACCCACAAAGGATAAGGCAGATCTTCGAAGATCTCAAAGATCAAAAGTTTCTGATTCTGGCCGCCTTTGCAGCGATTATTTTAGGGCTTTTAAACATTCTTTTTCACAATATATGGGAACCCGATTGGCGCTTTATTATTACAGGTCTGGGTTGGATATCTCTTTTTATAGGCCTGGGACTTTTTGTGTTTCCTGATTCTACAACCCGCCGGCTAACCACCATTAACATCAAGTTTGTGCAGGTGATCTATATCATTCTTTTCCTTATGGGAATATTTCTGTTGAATATGGGCTATCAACTGGTATTATATTAAAATTCTGAATTATGATGGAGTTTATAAAGAAATTCAGCGACTTGTCTCTTAACGATCTTCCGCAGGTAGGAGGTAAAAATGCCTCTTTGGGCGAAATGTTTAATGAGCTTTCTTCGGAAGGAGTATTAGTTCCCGATGGTTTTGCTACAACCTCAGAGGCTTTCTGGTCTTTTCTGAAGGAAAATAACCTGGAACAAAAACTCAAAGACCTCATTAAAACTCTCGATAAAGAACATTTTGAAAACCTCCCTGAAATTGGGGCTGAAGCAAGAAAAATCATAAAATCTTCTGAGTTTTCCGAGGCATTTGCCAATGAAATCAGGCAAGCCTATAATGAATTGGGGGAATCGGGCAATATTCCCGTGGCAGTAAGAAGCAGCGCTACAGCCGAAGACCTTCCCGAAGCCAGTTTTGCCGGCCAGCATGACACTTATTTAAATATTACCGGCGAAGAAGCTCTTTTAAAGGCAGTTAGAAATTGTTTTGCCTCCCTGTATACAGACCGCGCTATAAAATACCGCATAGATCACGGCTTTGCACATCACGATATAGCGCTATCGGTAGGGGTTCAAAAGATGGTGCGATCAGATACCGGATGTTCCGGGATTGGTTTCAGCCTGGAACCAGAATCGGGATTTCGAAACCTTATTCATATATCTGGTGTATGGGGGTTGGGAGAGACCATAGTTCAGGGGTTGGTGAACCCCGATGAATTTGATGTTTTTAAACCCACCCTGAAAAAAGATAAAAACCCCATAGTTCAGAAAAAAATGGGTAGAAAAGAGCTCACCATGGTTTATTCTGAATCCAACGGGCATTCCTCTACTGTAACTATGGATACCCCAATTGAAAAACAGGATTCCTACGTTTTAAGTGATGAGGAGGTGATCCAGCTTTCGAAATGGATCCTTGTAATAGAAGATCATTATTCAAAACCTATGGATGTAGAGTGGGCTAAAGATGGTGAAACAAAGCAGCTTTTTATTACCCAGGCCCGTCCCGAAACAGTACATAGGGAAAAAGAAGGCAGATATCATTTGGAGTACCACCTTACCGAACATTCTGAAATGCTGGTAAGCGGGAATGCCATAGGCTCCAGTATCGCAACGGGTATTGCCCGCTACCTGAAATCTCCTGCTGAAGCACATAAATTAAAACCAGGCGATATTCTGGTGACTTCAACCACCAGCCCAGACTGGGACCCGCTACTTAAAAGATCGGCTGCAGTTATTACAGACCGTGGTGGCCGCACCAGCCACGCAGCTATAGTAGCCCGGGAACTCGGCGTACCGGCAGTAGTAGGAACCAATGATGCCACTAAAATTATTAAAGATGGAGAGGAAATAACGGTTTCCTGTGAGGGTAAGACTGGTTTCGTCTATAAGGGCAAACTGAAATTCGAAAAGAAGGAAATAGATTTTGGTAAAATAAACCTGCCTGAAACCGAGGTTAAATTAATCCTTTCCGATCCGGACAGGGCTTTCCAGCTTTCTTTTTATCCCAATAACGGGATCGGGCTGCTGCGAATGGAATTCATAATTACCCACCTTATAAAAGTGCACCCAATGGCCCTGGTGAAGTTTGACCAGATAAGTGATTCCAAAATAAAAAAAACCATTGAAGAGTTCACCTGGCAATACAAGGATAAAAAGGACTACTTTGTAGAGGAACTATCTCGCGGGCTGGCGGTTATGGCGGCTGCTTTTTATCCCAAAGAAGTGATCGTTAGAATGAGCGATTTCAAAAGTAACGAATATGCAAATCTCATAGGCGGAAAAGAGTTTGAACCAGAAGAAGAAAACCCGATGCTCGGATTCCGGGGAGCCGCACGTTATTATCATCCTTTTTATAAAGACGGATTTGAATTGGAATGTAAGGCTATTGTAAAGCTAAGGGACGAAATGGGGCTTACCAATGTAAAAGTGATGATTCCGTTTTGCCGAACCCTGGAGGAGGGTAGGAATGTTGTTGAATTGATGAAAAATTTCGGACTCGTACAGGGAGAAAATGGTCTTGAGATCTATATGATGGTAGAAATTCCTTCCAATGTCGTCCTGGCCGAAGAATTTGCTGAAATTTTCGACGGGTTCTCTATCGGGTCTAACGACCTTACCCAGCTTACCCTTGGGGTAGACAGGGATTCAGAAGTAATGGCCGGAGTATTTGACGAAAATGATGCGGCAGCAAAGGAAATGATCGCAACAGCGATAAAAAAAGCCAATAAGGCCGGGATCAAAATCGGACTTTGTGGACAGGCGCCCAGCGATTTCCCTGAATATGCGGCATTCCTGGTGAAAGAGGGAATCGACAGTATCTCCTTCAATCCCGATGCGCTGCTGAAAGGAATCGAAAACATCAATAAAGCCGAAGGAAACTGAGTTTTTAGGACTTTAATCAAACCCCGGTATAATGCCCAAAGAAGCATATGCGAGACCAAAGGAGGAGATTCTTTCTGAATTTTCTGTAGATCCCGAAAAAGGCCTTTCTGCCGCTGAGGCAAAGAAACGCCTGAAACAGTATGGCCAAAACAAGTTACGCGATGCAAAGACTAAGAACATCTGGCTAATTCTCTTTGAACAGTTTCTCGATCCTATAATTTATATTCTTGCTGCGGCTATGATGCTTGCCTTTGCATTTAGCGAGTGGTTAGAAGGATTTGCCGTGCTAATAGTAATCCTCATTACGGCACTCATCGGCTTTTTTATGGAATGGCAGGCGATAAGATCGGTGGAGGCCCTGCAAAAAATGGTTCAAACCATAGCCAATGTTTTAAGAGATTCAAAAACTGAAAAGATAAGGGCGATGTTGCTGGTACCCGGTGATATTGTTGAATTGGAGGCAGGAGACGTGATTCCTGGTGACGCCCGGGTTTTGGAATCCCGGAGTTTTGCTGTAAAAGAAGCCGTACTTACCGGAGAAAGCAACCAGGTCGAAAAAATTGAGGATGAACTTCCTGAAGATACGCCGCTTGCAGACCGGAGGAATATGCTTTACAAAGGAACAATTGCTGCCAGAGGAAAAGCCAAAGCAGTAATTATTGCAACAGGCACTAAAACCGAGATCGGAAGAATTAGTGAGCTCACCCACGAAGCAAAGAAAGACACAACCCCACTGGAAAAAAAGCTGAAAAAACTCAGTTACTGGTTGATTTGGCTAACCCTTGGCCTCGCTTTATTAATTGTAATAACCGGGTTTTTCCAGGGCAAAGATCTCCCCCTGATGATAAAAACCGGGATCGCCCTGGCAGTAGCTGCTATTCCCGAAGGTCTTCCTATTGTGGCAACTATAGCCCTGGCCAGGGGGATGTTGAGGCTCTCCCGGCGTAATGTGGTAATCAAAAAACTGGAAGCAGTTCAAACCCTGGGAGAAACAGGAATTATTTGCACCGATAAGACCGGGACACTTACCGAAAATAAGATGAGTATTCATTATATGGTGCTTTCTTCAGGCGAGTATGCTGTAGATGATATTAATGCCAAAAATCTTAAAGAGGATAAAGCCTTTCAAAAGATCATCGAAGTAGCTGCGCTTTGTAATGATAGCAGCCTGCGTGATGGGAAACAAAAAGGTGACGCGGTAGAGATCGGACTTGTTGAATTTCTTGCGGATCAGGGCTTCAGTTATGAAGAAATGCGGAAAAAATATTCCAGAGTAGCGGAAATTCCCTTCGATGCAGAAATAAAGAAAATGTCCACCCTTCAAAACTATGAAGACCATTATCTCATTACTGTAAAAGGCGCCCTGGAAGCATTGCTTCCGGATTGTGATCTTATATTAACTCCGGAAGGAGAAAAGGAATTCACCGATAAGGAATTTTGGAAAAAAAAAGCAGGTGAAATCGCTGCTGAAGGGATTAGGGTGTTAGCTTTTGCTTACAGGGAATCTCAGGAAAAACCAGATAAGGAAGAGTTGTTGAAAAACCTGGTTTTTGTGGGAATTCTTGGTTTTCTGGATCCGCCACGAAAAGATATAAAACAGGCAATAGAAACATATAAAAATGCGGGTATCAGGGTGGTGATGATCACAGGGGATCACCCGGATACAGCGAGGAAGATAGGCGAGGAAATAGGTTTAATTCAAGAAGATGCCCCTGGAACCAAAGTGATTCTGGGGCGGGAACTGGAAGAATTTGAGGCCTTTTCTCCCGAAAAGAAAAAAACCGTCATGGAAGCCGGGATTTTTGCCAGAATGGTACCGAAGCAAAAACTTGATCTGGTGGAATTCTACCAGAAAAATAAAGCAATAGTTGGAATGCTTGGAGATGGAGTGAATGATGCTCCGGCCCTTAAAAAAGCAGATATAGGGATTGCAATGGGAATTCGGGGAACAGAGGCTGCCAAGGAAGTAGCCGATGTGATCCTAATGGATGATAAATTTACGTCGACCGAACTGGCCATTCGGCAGGGACGCACCATCTTTGAAAATATCAGGCAGTTTGTGGTTTTTTTGTTGTCATGTAATCTTGCAGAGATAATTTCGGTAGCATTGGCCTCTTTCAGCAACCTACCCTTGCCGTTGTTACCACTGCAAATTCTGTTTCTAAATCTGGTAACCGACGTATTTCCGGCCTTGGCCCTGGGAGTGGGTAAAGGTGATCCCCAGGTGATGAAGCAGCCGCCCCGGGATCCGCAGGAACCTATTCTCACCCGAAAATTGTGGACTTCTACTGTCCTGTATGGACTTAGTATTACTTCAGCAGTAATAGGAATTGTGGTCTATGCTCATTTGGGCAAAGCTTATCCTGCGCTTGAAGTTAATAATATGGCCTTTTATACTCTGGTCTTAGCACAATTACTGAATGTTTTTAACCTGCCTCGTCGGAAAGCATCCTTTCTGATAAATGAAGTGACCAAAAATCCATGGGTGTGGGTTGCCCTAATATTTTCAATTGCTATAATGGTGGTGGTCTATTTTATTCCCATTATGCAGGAGGCCCTTTCCCTGGTAGCTTTAAATGAAGAACAATTCCTGATAATCGCAGTCTTCGCCCTTACATCCTTGTTTTTATCACAGATTTTAAAAAAATTAGGTTTAACAAATTAGACCTTGTTTTATTTGATAAACATTCCGCCATCAATAACTTGTTGTGTGCCGGTCATGTATTTGCTATCATCACTGGCAAGGAAAAGAGCCAGTTGGCCTATTTCTTTTGATTCGGCATAGCGACCAAAAGGAATTTCTTTTTCGAAACCACCCTTGACTTCTTCTGGATTATCGGGACCGAGTTGATCTTCTATTGAACGCATCATACGGTTGTCTACGGGACCGGGATGTATGGAATTTACCCTGATTTTTCGTTCAGCAAACTCCAGGGCGGCTGTTCGCATAATCCCAATAATACCATGTTTAGAAGCTACATACGCGCCAAGATTAGGGAAACCTTTTAATCCTGCTACCGAGCTGGTAATGATAACACTGCCTCCATCTTCCATTCTGGGAATAACCTGTTGGCAGCCCAACCATACTCCCTTTAAATTAACAGCTATAACCCTGTCAAAAACTTCTTCGGGATAATCAGCTATGGGACTTGTTTTGCCTTCAATTCCGGCATTGCTGAAGAAAATATCGATCTTGCTGAAATGGTAAAGACATTTTTCCAGGTATTTCTTAGTGTCCTCAGCTTTGGATACATCGGCAGCAAACCAGGCTACCTTGTCGCTTTTCAGGCTTTCAGCAGCTTTTTTAAGATTTTCCTCGTCCAGGTCGGTCAAAAATACTTTGGCGCCTTCAGCAAGGAACATTCTGGCCGTTTCCAATCCAATTCCACCGGCTCCCCCGGTGATTAATGCGACTTTGTTTTCTAATCTTTTCATAATTATTTGTATTGAATTAATCCCAAAAATTTAAATTTTTAGCCTATCCCCGAATTCCCGGTTGGTTTCGTTAAGTATCCGTATAGCTTCTTCATCGCTGACCGCCCTGAAATCTTCATAAAACTGTCCCACTGCGCTGAAGTTGTATGGAGTTTCAAGGCAGATCACTTGGCTGATCTCGGGTGTGTTCCTTAACTTTTGTACCGCGGAAGGAGGCGCTACCGGGATAGCCACTATAATTTCCCGGGGCTGTTGTTTGTGCACCAACATGACCGTACTTAAAAGTGTATTTCCGGTAGCGATCCCGTCATCAGTAATAATTATAATCTTGTCCTTTAGATTAGCCGGACTGGAATTTTTATGATATTCCCTATCTCTTTTGCGAAGTAAATCCCTAATTTTTTCTGTTTCGGTAGTGATATATTCTTCTGAAAAATGCTCGGTGGGACTTAGCGTGACATCCGCTAAACTTACCGCGCCTATAGCATATTCCTTATTATGGGGATGGCCTATTTTCTTAGATAAAACGACATCCAGAGGCGCTTCCAGGCTTTTGGCAAGTATAGCCCCTATTGGAAGTCCGCCTCTGGGAATAGCCAACACCACTACGGGCTTGCCCTTGTAGTATGCCAATTCCCGGCTTAATTGCTCTCCTGCATCAATCCTGTTGGTAAACATCGCTGAGGTTTTGATCTGAAGATATTATAAAAATATCTCCCCCGAAATGATAAAAGTCAATCTTGCATCTGTATGATTAAAATCATTATTTATTACTGTTGAATTAGTTAATTTCAGTAGTAATTAAATTTCAGTATTATGGAAAATTTTAGAAAAAGACCAAAAGGGGAATTTATGATCCAGGCCGATTGGGATCAGCTCTATTTGCTCACCAAACACTGGGAATCTGATCTGAAATTTTTTAGGGACGATCTACAATTTCTCAATAAACTTATCGATAAATATTTTATCTGGATAGAAAATGATGAGAGTATAAATGAGGTTTCCAGGCTTAGATCTGAACTTCAGGAAATTCGTTCCCGATGCGAAGATTTGCTCCATAAAACCCAAAAACACAGGGAGCAGCTTGGAGTCATGATTGAAAAGGATAGCGATGACTCCAGGATATTTCGACTGGAACATGAACATCTTGAAAATGAGATCACCGATTTCGTAAAATCCTTCAGGAAAAACAGGATAGATATTTTTAAAATCACCGAATACCTCAAAGACACAGAGGGCTTTTCAGGAATTAAATAAATTTAACCTGAATAAAAACATCTCTTTGTTAGTGGGATGTTTTGTTTAACGGAATTCAGGTCTCGAAGCTTCTCTCACTCTTCTTCTTTTTGTTCTTATTGAATTATCCTGCAAAGACTCGGATGCAGAGGCCTCAGGATATGATTCCATTATTAGCCTGGCCATAAGATAACATACGGTAGACTCAGCCCCCTGATTCAGGTTTACATTCTCTTTTTCGAGCCCGTCTCCGCAGCCGCCGGTAACGGGATTGTAGATTATACGATTAAGATGGTTGTCTCCCAGGAACCAGTTGAAAGCTTTTTCCATTTTTATTTTATACTCCGGGTTTTTAAAATGCTGATAAAAAAGATCCAGAGCTTGTATGGTGTAGGCAACATCTATGGGCTGCTCACCGTATTTTTCCGGCTCTATATGCTTTTGGTGCCAACCTTTATTGGAGACCACCTTAAAATTACCGTTTTTAAACATCCTGGACAGAAGGAATTCAAATGATTCTAAAGCAGTTTTTTTATAAACCTTTTTACCAGTAGTTAAAAAGGCAAGCAGCATAGCTTCGGGGAGGATACTATTGGCATAGGTAAGGTATTCTTCAAACCATTCCCAGTCTTTTTCCCTGTTGAGGTCATACCTGCTTATAAGGTTTTGTGCTAAGTCTTCTATAGCCTTTTTAAACTCTTCGTCTTCAAAATTTTCGAGATAAAGGTATAAACCCTTTATGGTAAAGGCGATTGACCGGGGCGATAACACACCAGGTATCCAGGTTCGTGCTTTATCCATACAACTTTTTGCTCTCTTAATATATTCCGGAGGAAGATTATGGGCTTCGCTAACCACCTGACCAAGTGCCCAAATAGCTCTGGAATTAGAATCTTCCAGGTTTACATAATCGTTTTTAATATGAACATTATTATGTTCATCTATATAATTCACAAAATTGCCAGCTTTAGTCTGGCAACTTTCTATAAATGATAAATAGAGATCTATATAATTAAGATCTTCGCTGGTCCTGAAAATTTTATGATGCATCAGCATAACAATAAGTGCCCTGGCATTGTCATCAAGGGTATATCCCGAATCCCGATCGGGGGTACTTATCCTTGAAAATTGTATCATTCCCTTTTCCGTAGTAAGTCTTTTAAGATGATCCAGCTTGATTTTCGGTCTGGAGAATTTAAGCGATTCATTTTTGCCTAAAATACCCTGGTATACTCTGGCATGCTGAATTGCAATATTGTCCCATATACTGGAACTGGTTTTGGTATAAGCCTGCATAGCCATAAATTCCCGTAGTTTTTTATCTGAAAGTAATTTTATAGCGGCTTCTGATAACTGCTTGTGATCTCCAATTTCAATCAGGATTCCGAGTTCGTGGTTAAGGATTTCTTTGGTGTGCGGATTTGTTGTTGCAATAATGGGACAGGCACAACTCATTGCATAAGAAAAAGTGCCGCTCACCGCCTGGTTCGGGTCCTTGGAGGTAAACAGGTAGACATCTGTTGCCTGCAATAATTCCAGGAGTTGGTTTATTTCCAAATAGGAATCGTAAAACTTTACATGGTTTGAAAGTTGAAGCTGATCAACCAGGCTTTTTAAAAATATCCTGTAATCATCCCTGTTGTTTTTGATATTTCCCGGATGTGTTTTTCCAATTATGAGATATAATACGTCTGGGTGTTGTTTTACAATCTCTGGTAAAGCGTATAAAGCCGTTTCAATGCTTTTGCCTGCGCCCAGTAAACCAAAGGTAGATAAGATCAGCCTCCCCTCGAAATCGTATTTTTCCTTGACCTGTTCCGGGGATTTCCACGCTACCATATGGGTTCCGTGCTGAATAAGTGCCAGTTTTTCTTCCGGAATATCATAATCCTCCATCAAAATCTTTATCGATTGCTGGGTCATAACGAAAATTTGTTGGGAGTATTCGGCCAGTTTCTGAACTACTGATTTCAATTCGGGATCGGGCCTAGGGAGTACCGTATGGAAAGTCATCACTACCGGTTTATCTGTCTTTTTTAAAAATTCAAATAAATAGCTGCCATAAGCTCCGCCAAAAAGGCCAAACTCATGTTGGATATGAATCAGTCTAATCTCAGGATTTCTGTTAATATCCTCTGCTATACGTATATATTCTTGTTTTTCCTGGGGATTAAAATGATATGAGAAACCCGGTTTCTGGGCCTTTACAATTTCCAGTTCTTCGCATTCAAAACTTTTCCCGAATTTACGCTGAATAGACTGCATAGTATCGGTGGTATAAGTAGCTATTCCGCAGGTGGTAGGCGGAAAAGTAGACATAAAGAGAATTTTGGATGTGTTATCTAAGTTTTTCATTCTGATTCCTGTTTTAGTTCATTTAGCAAATCCTTTAATTTAACCGAAGCTACGGCAATACAATCGTCTCCGGCCCCATAATAGATGTACAAATCTTCTCCGAAAATGGCCGTTCCGGTAGGGAATACTACATTGTCTACTACTCCTTTTTTTTCATACTCTTCGGTGGGGGAGAATAAAGGAGTTCTCAGTTTGGAAATCATCCTGCCTGGATTTTCCAGGTCCAGCAATGCGGCCGAGGCATGATAGATCAAACCTGTAACGGTGGTTTCCACCGCGTGATAAATAAGAAGCCAACCCTCTTCGGTTTCTATGGGGGGACAGCCGGCCCCAACGTGGCTGCATTCATAATGGTATCGTGGCCGTAAGACAATATGATTGTGCAGATTCCTTACATAATCCCGCCAGAAAGCCCGGCTGAGATCATCTTTCTCTTCAAAATAAAAGATCTGTATGGAAGGCCACAGACGATGGAGTACCGCAAATTTTCCATTTATTTTCTTCGGAAAGAATATCACGTTTTTATCCCATACATAGATCTTTCCCTTCATTAGTTCGTTGAGCTTATACCGCACGAACAGTTCATAGAACAGCAGGTGTTTTTCACTTATTTTCTCGAAGTTTTCCCTGATGAGCTCCGAATATTCTTCATAATTAAATACAGGGGTGAGTATTCCCTGGCGGGTAAAATTTTTCAGATCCTGGGAGGTGGCATAAGCTCCAAAAACGTTGATGCCGTCATAGGCTGAATAGGTAAGATAATAGGTGTCCTCAATTTTGGTGATCCGGGGATCTTCCGTTCCCTGGAATTCATAGGTTTCCGTAGGGAAAAATATGGGGGAGGTGTTTCTTTTAACTACTTCCAGCGGACCCTTCAATTGGCAATAGCCTAAACTTGAATAGTTGCCAATGCGCACGGCCCGATAGAAAATATGCACGGTATCATCCTCTTTTATTACCGCAGGATTAAACACCCCTTCATTTTCAAAGTTGTGTGGGGTCTTTTCCAGTATCACTCCGTGTTTTTTAACTTCCAGCGGCATTATAAGGTAGATTTTATTAAAGATAAAAATGGAAAAAAATAGCCTTTAAAGCTATGATATTTATCAAGTTAATGATTTCTAACCGCAATAATCTTTTGTTAAAAAAGCTTTGCTATTTTAAGTGTATTATAGCTGATACCGGTCATATTAATTTTGGGATACTGAATGTAACTTAGAATAATCATTAAAACATCTACTATGCAAATCAATATACAGTTTGTGAAGATTAAAAACAGCGATGCTTTAGCTGAATTTATTAACCAACAACTTGAAAAATTACAGAATAAATATGAATGGCTTATCCGGGCTGAGGTTTTCATCAAATGGGAAAGCCAGGCTATCGGGAAGGATAAGATCTGCGAAATAGAACTTAGTGCCCCGGGACCCCGAATTTATGCTGAAGCCAGGGCAGATAATTTTGAATTAGCCGTGAAAAATACTGTAGCCGAACTTGAACAACAGCTTAAAAAACGAAAAGCAGTTTTTCAGAATCATTAGTTAGTTTAGGTGTTAATTTTTGAACCCGGTGAGAGCCGGGTTTTTTTATTGTCCGAAGTTTAAAACAAGAGATCGCTGTATTCCCACACCTTATAGAGAAACAGAAATAAAAAACCTACTGCAACAAGAAACTCCATAAAAGTTGAGGCCAGCAAACCTATAAAAGACCCAAAAGCCGCCCGCACCGCCGATCTTGAATCGCTTTTATTGATAATTTCTCCTATAAAAGCTCCCACGAAAGCCCCTATGATAATCCCAAATGGGATTGGTGTAAAAATACCAATGACCAGTCCAATAGTTGCGCCCCACATCCCGGTCTTACTTCCTCCATACCTTTTAGTACCCATAGCCGGAATCACCAGCTGAAGTACATAGATAAGTATGGCAATAGCCAGAGTAACTCCCAGAAAAAGATAGTTTACAGGCACCGATGGTGCCAGGTACAACATTAATAAACCTAGCCAGCTAAGCGGAATTCCCGGTAATACCGGGAAAAAACTGCCCAGAATCCCGGTGATGATTAAAATTCCACCCAGAATAACAAAGAGTAAATCCATAGTTTTTTTGCTATTTTCAAGGGAAGTTACGAATTAATAGAAATTGTGCTGAAAATATTTTTAACTAAAAAATTAGGTAGAACTAAATATTTAGTTTTATATTAGCATAAGGGAAAAATATAATTTGATTTCCATTCCCATGTTTTTAGAGGGGCGGAAATAACAAGACTAAGGATAGAAACAGTAGAATTAGATTTCAGCTCCCGATTTTTTGGAGGGATGGAGATGACAAGACAAATGATAACAGTTGAATTAGATTTCCGTCTTCACGGAAATGACAAATAAAGTTATATGAAACAACTTACTAAAGCAGAAGAAGAGATCATGCAGATCCTCTGGAAACTGGAAAAGGCCAATGTCGCTTCCATCATAGAGAAAATGCCCGAGCCCAAACCCGCGTACAACACGGTTTCCACCATAGTCCGCATCCTGGAAGACAAAGGTTTTGTAGACCATGAGAAGAAGGGGAAAGGCTATTTGTATTTTCCGCTGCTGGAACGGGAAACCTACAGCAACCAGAGCATTAATAAACTGATGAACTCTTACTTCAACGGGTCTTTTAAAAGTATGCTTTCGTTTTTTATGAAAAATAACGATATGAGCACTAAAGACCTGGAGGCAATTTTAAAGGAAATCGATAAAAAAGAGGACTAATGACACATTATATCCTACAGGTAATATTATTTCAGTTAGTCTTTCTGCTGGTATATGAATTCATGCTGAAAAAAGAAACCTATTTTAATGCTAACCGGGCTTATTTGTTACTCACGCCTGTGCTTTCCCTTTTCCTTCCTTTCCTTAGGATCGAAGGTTTAGAGAATCTGGTACCTACTGAAGCGGTACAGGGTATTACTTCGGTATGGTTGCCGGAGGTTTTTATAGGAAGTCAGCCGCAAGCAAATATGCAATTACCTGAGGTATTGGTGCAAGACAAGGGTTTTCAGGTCAACTGGTGGTTGGTGGTTTATCTCAGTGGAGTTTTATTAAGTGTATTTCTCTTTTTTAAGAAATATCAAAGCCTAAACCGCCTCTTTGGCTTCAGAAGCATTTCAGAGAAAAAAGAGATTAGGATCATTGAAGTTCCAAACTCTAAAATTGCCTGTACTTTCTATAAAACGGTTTTCCTGGGAGACCAGCTTTCCGAAGAAGAAAAACAACAGATCCTCTCGCACGAAATGGTGCATGTAAAGCAAAAACACAGCCTGGACCTGGTATTCTTCGAACTCCTAAAGATCATTTTCTGGTTTAATCCGTTGGTTTATATTTTTCAACATAGGATCGCTGCCCTGCACGAGTTCATCGCCGATGCGAGCGTGGTTAAAACCACTAAAAAGCATAATTATTATGAGCAGTTGCTCAACACCGCTTTTAATACTCAGAATATTTCATTTATCAATCAGTTTTTCAATCATTCATTAATCAAAAAACGAATTATTATGTTACAAAAATCAAGATCAAGATCAATCGCAAAATTCAAATTCCTTATCATCGTTCCGCTCCTGCTGATCATGCTCACTTATGTTGCCTGTTCTGAAAATTCAGAAGAAATAAGAGCAGATGATCAATCTATTTCAGAGAAAATAACAGAAATAAAAATGGCGATGGAAGACGGCCGGGAATTAACTGTAGAAGAAAAGCAGCAATTTTTTAGTCTTATGCAACAGATAATAGAAGATGGAAACTATCCGCCACCGCCACCTTCAGCACCTTCTCAAACAAGAAATGGGGAATCTGGTGGAGATGTGCCCTTCGCAGTGATCGATCAGGTACCTGCGTTTGAAGGCTGTGAAAAATGGCTAGATGACCCAAGAAAAAACTGTACAACCCAAAAAATTGGTGACTTTGTTAATGACAATTTTGATACTTCCCTGGGTGAAAAGTTAGGACTTTCAGGGATAAACAGGGTGATAGTTCAGTTTAAGATTGATAAAACCGGAGAAGTTGTTGATGCGGAAGCCCGGGCTGCACATCCGGAATTAGAAGCTGAAGCAATAAGAGTTGTTACTTCTATGCCACGAATGACTCCGGGAGAACAAAATGGAACTCCTGTAAATGTTATGTATTCGCTTCCCATAGTTTTCCAGGTGGGTGAATAGAATACTTCTTATATTTATGTTGATTTTAGTAGCCAAAGCCGAAGCTCAGACTTCGGCTTTGGCTATTTCCGATAGTTTATATGCTGTTGGGGAGTATGAGGAGGCAATTGAAGTAATGGAAGGGATTTCGGATAATTCTGAGAGAATTCACCAAAGCCTGGCAAAATACAATTGGGCTGCGGGGAATTCAGCAAGAGCAAGCGAGCATTATGAAAAACTCCTGGAACTTAATCCTAAACGGCTGCTCACAGCTATAGATTATGGAAAATTACTGGTGAAAACCGGAAAACTTAGCAAAGCCGATAGCCTTTTCTCCAGTCTTACCAATAAATATCCTGAAAACGCAAACTTCTACTACCAGCGTGCACTTATAAAGGAAAAGCAACAAGACAGCCTGGCGTGGGCCCTTTATATGCATACCATTGCTTTGGATAAAACTCACCAGGGCGCCTTATATAAAATTGCCAGGGAAGAACTAAAAAACCGTCGGTATACCATGGCTGAAGTGTTTAGTAAACAAGGCTTGGAAGCCAATCCTGATAATGTATCGCTCTTGTCTATTCTGGCTCAAACCTATTTTTCGATTAAGGAGTACCGTAAATCGATTCCACTCTTTGAAAAATTACTGGATTTGGGGCAGGAGAGTGAGTTTATTTACTCCAAACTCGGTTATGCGAATTATCAACTTTTCGATTATAAAAGGGCGATTTTATATTATAAAAAAGCCCTAAAGTTTGAAGACCGCAACGCAGCCACCCATTTTATCCTAGGGAAATTATATGCCCAAACCGGGGATTTGGATCAATCGGAAACTCATTTGCTTATGGCCATTCTCATCAAAAAACAACCTGTAGATGCTGAATTTCTTAGCTTGGGACTTACGTATAAACTTCAGAAAAAATATAAAGACGCCTTGGACTATTTTGATAAAGCTTTAGAAGAAAATCCCGATAATCAGCGGGCGCTCTATGAAAAAGCGGTGGCTGCCGATAATTATTATAAAGACAGGGAGCTGGTTTTACAGCATTACAATACATATTTGCGAAAATATGAAGAGAATGGAAATCCGGGGATGCTCAGCTTAACCAGAAACCGGATTAAGGATATAAAAAGGAAAATGCATTTAGAAGAGTAAAAGCAGGTATTTATATTAATACGGAAAAATAATTGTTCTCCTTATTTTCCTTTTTTTAATGATCTAATTTCTTCATAGCATACGGAATTGACCTCTTTATAGGATGCGATCTATTTTCAATGCTTGTAGGTCATAGGTCCGGATGAAAAATCATAATAAAATCTGACTATCAATCCATTATATCCTAGAAAGAAATATATCCCCGTGCTCCCGATGACTTTCGTCACTCCAAAAAAACATCCTGTTGTCTATCTTTAATAGAGGATGCTGTAAGCAGGATCTACTGTTGTGTTTAACTAAAATATTGGGGTCATGAAAAAACTTTTACTTTTCTTAATTGGAATTATTCCGGCTTTATTGTCCGGGTCAATGTGGAGCCAGGAAACCAGCTTTCCATATACGGAGAGCTTTGAAGAAACCTTCACATTACAAAATGAAAACTTTATTCCCAACTGGTCCGGAAACTTTGTAGATGGCATTAGAATTTTTCAGGAAGATCAATTTTCAAAATCAGGGGATCATTCATTAGGTCTGTGGCCAGTAGTGGAAGAGGGTGAAGAAGAGGAAGAGGTAGAGATCTTTGCACAGGTTCGTCTCGACCTTACTGGAATGGAGAACGTTGCTGCTAACTTCTGGGTAGCTACCAGAGCCACAGGAGCCATGAAACACGTTAAGCTATTTATGCAGGTTTCCACCGATGGAGGTCTGACTTTTGGCTCCAAACTTATTATGGGTTCAGATCGCCGGGGATTTAATAATGTGGATTCAGATTTTACGGAGTTTATCTATGCCCTTCATCCCGACGCTTTTGATAATAGCAACGTCGTGCTTAGATTCCTAACCAAAGGGGGTGCCCGAAAAGGAACAGTTGCTAAGGTACTTATAGATGATGTGCTGATCTACGCAGCAGAGAGCGATATTTTCCCCCCGATTGCTCTTGAGCCTAAACCAATAAGCACTGATGAGATACAAATAGAATTCAGTGAACCGGTAAACAATACCGCCCTCAACATTTCAAACTATACTCTGAATTCGATACCTGTGGAAGGATGGGTTGAAATGTCAGCAGAAGGGGATGTGGTAATACTTCATTTATCTTCGCCTATTGAGATAGGAAGATATTATGAACTCGGAATATCCAATGTTGAGGATCTGGCAGGCAATGCGATGGTACCCATGACTACAGATATCATTTACAATCCACTGCAGGGAGGCCTGGTGATAACCGAGATTATGTATGATGAACCCCCTGTAGGACAAAGGGATGACCTTGAATTCATTGAGCTGTACAATGCTACCGATAAACCTATAGAGCTAGGTGGTTTAAGGATCAAAGGGGGAATTACCAGCGGCCGTTTACCCGAATATACCCTGGAGCCAGGGGCATATTGGGTAACAGCCAAAAATGGCATAGCCTTCACCGATTTCTTCGGAATTCCTGCCTATGAATGGCACGGGGCAAACCTAAGCAATGATGAACCTGAAACCATCTATATTATCAATACCGATCATCATTCTGATGTAATGATTGATCTGGTCACCTATGGTATTGGTTCACCCTGGCCAGATGGTGCTGCGGGAGGCGGTTACTCTATGGAGCTTTGTGATGCCAGCCTGGATAATAACGATCCTGCGAATTGGAGTGATGCTAGTTTGTTTGCTGGCACTTATAAAGGATATGATATCTATGCCAGTCCGGGGAAAAGTTGCTGTACCTCAGAGATTCTTGTGGATGCAGGACACGATAAAATAGTTTATACCGGTTTGCCTGATAAATTTAGTTGTACAGAATTGTCGGTAATGGTATCCGGAGGTACACCCCCATATACCTACAGCTGGACTTCCCTGCCTGAGCTTTCCGGACCTGAAGTGGAAGTATGTCCGGAGATTACCACCACCTATACAGTAAGGGTAACAGATGCGCAAGGTTGTTCAGGTATTGATGAGGTCACAGTCCTGGTATCAGACATCTCAGAAAAGAACAAGATCGAACTGTGCTATAACGAAAAAACTCTTTCAGTTCCACCTGCAGCAGTCAAGGCCTTCCTTGCCAAAGGAGCGGTCATCGGAGCCTGTGAAGACTTTTCAGTAACTACCATTTCCGGGGATGAAATTGTAAATATCAATATATATCCTAATCCATCTGCCGGACCAATAAACCTTGAGTTTAAACCCCTGTTTGAGGGTAGAGCTTCCGCAGAGGTCTTTAATCTTTCCGGAAGGAAAATGAGCAATCTCTTTACCGGAGATGTTCTGCCAGATACAAATTACAGCTTTGAATTGAATACCGGAAACTGGCCAAACGGATTCTACCTCTTTGTAGTTAAAACCGGAGGGACAACTACCTCCCGCCAGTTCATAGTTCGGAAATAATAACTCTGCCAGATGAAGAAACCGGGATAGCCCGGTTTCTTCCTTTATAGGAACAGAAGTATAAGTTTTTTGTTCTTTTAGGTGAGAAGCAGCCTTTCGATTCGATAGAAGTTCCCTTCATTTTCATTACTTTTGTCTAAAGTCAAAGCGCTGTTTGCTAATGAAAAGAACTTTACTCCTGCTTTTACCAATATTCTTGTTTTCCTGTAATTTCGAGACCAAAAAGATCTCTTCGGAAGAAGTGCTGGAACTTGAATCCCAGACCCTCAACTGGAAGGAAGTAGACCAGTATCCTGCCTTTGAAGACTGCCAGGATGAAACCGAGCTCACTGTTGCCCGGGATTGTTTTGAGCGGGAAGTCGCCGAAAATGTATATGCTTACCTTGCCAAACAGCAACCTGTGGTTACTGCAGCTATTAACGATACCTTATTGCTGTATTTAAAGATAAGCAAGGAAGGCCGGCCTGAGATCGATTCGGTAGAAATCGATTCCACCACCACAAAACAGTTACCCGAAATTAGAAGTTGGCTAACTCAAAGTATCGATTCTCTTCCAAAAATTTACCCAGCCAGCAAACGAGGCATACCCGTTTCTACGGTGTTCAAAATGCCGATTGTTATCAGGGCTGAATAAGCTTTTACACCCCAAGCATCATTTCATCGAAATCAAAGACCTGCTTTTCTTTAAAATCATTAAGAAGGTTACATATGAGGTTTCCTATGGCATCATGGCGTTCCTGTGCCTTAGCCATAAACTGTATTTTACTCCATCCCCTAATATCGCACACCATCATTCCCTTAGCATCCCGAATGGTTTGGGCCGATTCTTCATAACGAACCGGGAAATCGATAGTAGATATTGCCAGTAGATTCTTCTCAGTAGTTGTCATAACTTATTTTTTTGTAAAAATAAGCAGGCTTATTGCTGTAGACGTTACCGCAATATTAAAGTAAAATGAGGCGGTATTATAATATGGTTAATTAGATGCTCTTTTTTTATCTTAAAGAAAACATAACATTTTTGTTATATAACTTAAATGTTATAAATTTTGGTTTGATGAAATCTACTGTCTTAATAAGTTCAATAGAAAAGGACGGATGGTATTTGGTTAGAACCATAGGCAGTCATCCTCATTTTAAACATCCTTCTAAGAAAAGGTGTTGTTACTATTCCGCATCCAAAAAAAGATATTCCAAAAGGCACTGTAAATTCAATTTTTAAACAAGCCGGACTTAAATAATAAAGATGAAAAAAATTGAGGTTTTTGTTGAAAAAGCTAATGATGGAACTTACTGGGGGAGCACCCAAAATCTTCCCGGAGGGGTAAGTGCTTATGGGAAATCTTTAGACGAATTAAAGCAAAACTTAAAAGCTGCTTTTAAGGATTATATGGAGGTTGGCCGGGAACTTAATGAAGATTATGTAACCGAAATCGAAAAGCTTACTGAATTTGAATATCAGCTGGATATTACTTCTTTTTTCAAGTTGCTGCCAATTAAAATTTCAGCCATCGCTGAAAAAACCGGAATAAATCCTTCCCTTATGAGACAATACGCGACTGGTAAAGCAAACGTATCAGAAAAAAGAGCCAGAGAGATCGAGAAAGCTATTCACGAACTGGGAGAAGATCTTTTATCTGTTTCATTATAAATTTTTCCTTTTCGTAAATCCTATGTTATCCCTTAAAACAACTTCCAATCACCACTTTCCATTTTCGAACCTCCCATTTTTCAATGAGTCCGTTTTGAACATAGGGATCATTTTCTGCAAAGCTTTTAACTGCTTCTTCAGATTCTGCTCTGAACACCAAAAGTGCTTCATCGGCGGGATCTTCCATAGCGCCGCCTAAAACTAATGAACCATCTTCAGCAGCAATTTCAGCCAGTTTTAAATGCTCATTTCTGTATTTTTCACGTTCTTCAAGGTAGCTGGGGATGGGTTTGTATTTTAATATAAAGTAATTCATAATTCTGATTTTTAAAACTTCGTATCTCGTACTTCTAATTTTGTACCTCTAACTTCTGAATTTTCTTCCTTTCCATTCGTATCCCGAAAGCAGGGACTTTAGGGCTACATAGGTCGAAAAAAACGGATAGGCCAGACTGCTCCAAAAATAACTGCGCAGCACCTCTTCCCGCTTAAAGAATTTTGCTGAAAGATAAAGCAGTGCGAAATCAAAATTAAATTTTAACAGAAAAATGATCAATAACGGGTAGTAAGGCCAGATCTCCATCAAGGCCAGAACCGCTCCCACCAAGAGTCCGGCGTTCATCAACAACACAATTGCTCCTGCAAATTTAGAGAACAGACTTTTATAAGCCGGTGCCTTTGCCGCCCAGCGAATCCGCTGAGAGATCAATGCACTAAAACTCTTCTGGGATTGGGTTTGCACAATCGCATCCCTACTTTTTAAAAAAGCTACTTTGTATTTTTTCTGCTGAAATTTCTGAAGCAAAAACACATCATCCCCGCTGGCGATCTCGTTATTGCCGCTGAAACCACCTGCTTCCAGAAACGCATCTTTTCTATAACACAAATTGGCCCCGTTACACATAAAAGCCTGTTCAATTCCAAAAGCGCCCGCTCCTGCAGCCTGGAGACTTAAAACATCCAGCCCCTCAAAAGTCCGGAAAGGCTTTACAGTTCTTCTCCTTTCGGGGGATGTTAAAGGGGTGGGGGGATTGAGGGAAACCGGTCCTGCTACTAATACAGCCTGTGTATTTTTAATGAAATCATTGAAAGTCTGCAGCCAAATTTTTGGAACTATGCAATCGGCATCGGTGGTAAGGATGTATTCGAATTCAGCTTTCTCAATTGCTGTGGTGATCGCATCTTTCTTAGGAGAATTCGATTGGCGGTTATTTTCCAGAATTTTAATGGAAAGCTGCCGGTAATTCTCCTGAAATTCCTCGCAAATTTTTACCGAGTCATCTTCTGAAGCATCGTTCACCAGTAAGATTTCAAATTTATCAGCCGGGTATTGCTGTTCTGCCAGCGATTTCAGTAAGACAGGTAAATTTTCAGCTTCATTTCTGAAGGGGATAATGATCGAAAAGCAGGTTTCCGAAGGGGAATATTCCGTCAAAAATTCAGGGATTTGCTGCCAGCCGTAGATGAGGGAGATCATCAGGATGAGGTAAGCGGTACTTATGAATATGAAAATTATCATTGGGCCTTAGAATTCCTTAGCTTTGCCTGGCTGCCCGAAATTACGTAATTTCTGACGGCTTTAAACCCCAACTGCGATTTTGAAAAGCGAAAGGATCATTTTAGGTATCGACCCCGGAACCACGATTATGGGCTTCGGACTCATTAAAGTGGAAAACAAAAAGATGGAGTTCCTGCAACTCAACGAGCTGCAACTCAGTAAATATTCCGATCCGTACATCAAATTAAAGCTAATTTTTGAACGCACCGTAGAACTCATAGACACCTATAATCCCGATGAGATTGCCATTGAAGCTCCTTTTTTTGGGAAAAATGTACAGTCTATGCTGAAACTGGGGCGCGCCCAGGGGGTGGCGATGGCCGCCGGACTTTCCCGCCAAATCCCAATAACAGAATACCTTCCGAAGAAAATTAAAATGGCTATCACCGGTAACGGCAACGCCAGCAAGGAACAGGTGGCCAGGATGCTGCAAAGTCTGCTTAATTTGAAATCTTTACCCAAAAATCTCGACTCAACCGATGGGCTTGCCGCAGCGGTTTGTCATTTTTATAATTCAGGTCGCACTGAGATCGGAAAAAGCTACAGTGGCTGGGAAGCTTTCGTAAAGCAAAATCCGAAGAAAATTAAGTAGGTTTTAAATCTTCAAATAATTAGAATGGCTGGCATATACATCCACATCCCTTTTTGCAAGCAGGCCTGTCATTACTGCGATTTTCATTTTTCGACCTCGCTGAAGAAAAAAGATCAGGTAGTGGAGATGTTATGCAGGGAATTGGAACTTAGGAAGGATGAACTACCAGGGACAGAATACCAAACCATCTATTTTGGCGGGGGAACGCCCAGTTTGCTGTCTTCACAAAACCTCGAAAGCATTTTTGAAACAATTTATTCGAATTATAATATTACAGAAAATTCCGAGATCACCCTCGAAGCCAATCCTGACGACCTTTCTGAGGAAAAGATAAAAATGCTGGCCGCTTCAAAGATCAACCGACTAAGCATTGGAGTTCAGTCCTTTTTTGAAGAAGACCTGAAATTGATGAATCGTGCACATAATTCGGAAGAAGCCCTGGAAAGCATTCAACTGGCGAAAAAGTATTTTGATAATATTTCCATCGACCTTATTTACGGGGTACCCGGGATGAGCGAGAAGCGCTGGAAAGAAAACCTCAGAATTTCCCTGGACCTTGGTGTGCCGCATATTTCCAGTTACGCACTTACGGTAGAACCCAATACTGCCCTTCAGAAATTTATAGAAAAAGGCAAAGTGAAACCCGTTGATGATGAGGCAGCCCGGCGACATTTTGAGATCCTGGTGGAAACACTGACCAAAAACGGATTTGAACACTACGAATTTTCCAACTTCGGAAAATCTGGCTATTTTTCACAAAACAATACTGCCTACTGGCTGGGTAAACCTTATCTTGGAATCGGACCTTCGGCACATTCCTATGATGGAAATTCGAGGAAATGGAATGTGAACAATAATAGCCTTTACATCAAGGCAATGGAGAAGGATAATCTTCCGCAGCAAACCGAGGAACTCTCCACCGCCGATAAGTACAACGAATATGTGATGACGCGCCTGCGCACTAAATTCGGCGTTTCCCTTCCGGAAGTAGAAGAAAAATTCGGAATGGATTACAAACAGCATTTTCTAAAGAACGCGGTCCCGCTTCAGCAAATACAACTTCTGGAAGAACGGGATAGTGTTTTTCATATCACTGCTAAAGGGAAATTCCTGAGTGACGGCATCGCCTCCGATCTTTTTTATCTGGGATAGAAATATTATAGTTAATTAATAATTTTGTATCTTGAATAGGTTAATGAGACAATCCAATGGCTGAATTAGTTATTTCAGATAAATTACTTACCAAATACTTCAACTTATTGAAGGCTTTTGATGTGCGCTCCAGGAAAATTCTAATTAAAAAACTCAAAGATTCCTTGAAGGACCGGCATTCCAAAATTCCCGAAGAGGAACTTTTCGGTGCCTGGAAAGATGAGAAAGGTTCCGAAGAAATTATTAGGGAGATTCTTTCTTCAAGAGTGGAAAAAAAGTCTACCAGTAAATTCTAATGAAGTTTCTTCTTGATACAAATATTTGTATTCACTTTTTGCGTGGAAATGATGGCCTTCTGGAAAAATTCAAGTCTGTGAGACTTTTAAATTGCGCAATTTCTGAAATCACCTTAGCTGAATTAAGTTTTGGTGCTGAGAATAGCTCATATCCAGATGATAATAGAAAACTTGTAGAAAATTTCTCAAACGAACTTAACATTCTGCCGATATATAACTGTATTCCTGATTACGCGAAAGAAAAGGTGAGATTAAGGAAAAAGGGTAAAATGATTAGCGATTTTGATCTTCTTATCGGTACAACCGCGATAGCAAATAATCTAATAATGGTTACTGAAAACCTTAAAGAATTCAAGAGAATCTCAAATATTAGTCTGGAAAACTGGATGATGAGATGAAGTTGACAAATTTCTTAATCACAGTATCTAATCCCAACTCTTCTTCCTAACCTAAAAGCCGGCACATATTCTTAAAATTATTTCTGCGCCTTTTCGTAATTTTACAGGATGCTGGCGAACATCATCCATAAGGACAAAATTTATCATATAGATCTTTCCAAAGCCCTGGATATTTCTTTGGGTTTACGCGGAGATTCCAAAAATCCCGTAGCCTGGTATCTGGGTACTCCGTTAATAGAGCCGGTGAAAGACGGAGATTTTATCGGGAAGGTTTCTGAAGGCGCTGCTGTGAATTTTAATAACGTGAAATTCAATCCGCACGCTCACGGAACGCATACTGAGTGTGTGGGACATATTTCGGTTGAGTTCCACAGTATCAATCAGACTTTAAAGAACTTTTTTTTCACTGCAAAACTTATCTCGGTAGAACCGGAAAGCTGGCTGGACGATTATGTGATCACCAAAGAAATTCTCACTAAACATTTTCAGAAAGATGGAGCTGAGGCCCTGGTGATACGGACTTTGCCTAATTATATCGAAAAACGCAGTCGCAAATATTCGAATACCAACTGGCCCTATCTCACCGAAGATGCCGCAACTTACCTGCGTAATTGTGGAGTGCAACATTTACTTATAGATCTGCCCTCGGTTGATAAGGAAAAGGACGGAGGCAAGTTGCTGGCGCATAAAGCCTTTTGGAATTACCCTAAAAACACCCGTTTCCATGCTACAATTACCGAATTGGTGTATGTGCCGAATTCTATAGCCGACGGCAATTATGTTTTGAATCTACAGATCGCTTCCTTTGAAAATGATGCTGCGCCATCCAAACCTGTTTTATATAAAATTCAGTAATAATGGAATTTACGCTAAAACTCGAAGAACTCGCGATGTTAATTCTTGGTATATTTGCCTTCAGTTTACTCGATTTTGCCTGGTGGTGGTTTTTAGTGCTATTTCTTGCACCAGATATTGGGATGCTTGGTTATCTTTTCGGAAATAGGACAGGGGCGCTGTTATATAATCTCTTTCACCACAAGGGGCTCGCCATTTTAATATGGGTTTTAGGCTTCAGCCTTGAGAACCAAATTTTTCAATTAATAGGCGTAATTTTGTTCGCCCATGCCTCCTTTGACCGGATGCTGGGCTACGGACTCAAATATAAAACCGGATTTAAATTCACGCATTTGGGGGAAATTGGGAAGTAGATTTCCGCCTTCGCGGAAATGACATTGACGTATTTATGGACATAGAAACATTCAGAAATTACTGTCTCAGCAAAAAAGGGGTGACCGAAGAACTTCCTTTCGGCCCTGACACCCTTGTTTTTAAAGTAATGGGGAAGATGTTTGCACTGGCCGGTCTGGATAAAGTTCCCTTAACAATCAACCTGAAATGTGATCCGGATCGTGCCCTGGAGTTACGGGAAACATACGGCAGCCACATCCTTCCCGGGTATCATATGAGTAAAAAACACTGGAATAGCCTTATCTTAGACGGATATTTAAATCAGGCACTGGTCCTTGAACTCATCGATCACTCATATCAGCTGGTGGTGCAGAGTCTAACAAAGAAATTACAGCAGGAACTTCAAAATTTAGAATGAAACCAGCATGATGCTGGACGCAAAAACGGGCAACACTTTGGGAAATAATAGTTCACCTGAGTTAACTGCCCGGGCTTGTACCAAAATAAAATAAATGAAACAGGTTTTAGAATTTTATATAAATCAGAAGGAAACTCATCAATTTCAACTCAACCAATTATCCCGAAAACTTCTTTTCTCAAGTTTATTGAGATTGCTGGTATTTTTGATCATCGCCTTTACGGTTTATTATTTCTTCGGGAATATGAATGTGCTGGTGCCGGTGGTTATTGGTGGGATTGCGCTTTTTCTCTTTCTGGTTTCACGCCATAGCGACCTCAAGGATAAAGCCGATAAGCAAAAGGAACTCATCAGGCTTAACGAGCTGGAGATAGATATTCTGAAAACCCGGAATTTTCAGGATCTTCCCGAGGGAACTGAGTTTGAAGAGCCTCAGCACGCATTTAGTCAGGATATCGATCTTTTCGGAAGGGGTTCCTTTTTTCAATATCTCAACAGGACAGCGCTTTATGAAGGCACCAAAAAACTGGCCGGGATTTTAACTGAAAATTCCATCGACGGAATTCCACAGAAACAGGAAGCCATAAAAGAACTGGAACAGAAGCCTAAATGGAGACAGGAATTCACTTCCCTGGCTGGTCTGGTAAAAATTGAAACTCCTTCTAATACCGTGGTAAAATGGTTAAAAGAATACAGAAATTTCGTGCCCGCTTATATGAAATGGTTACCTACGGTCTTCTCCATGCTTTCGCTACTGGTGATCGTGGGCTATTCCCTGGATTATTTCAAGGGGATTCATCTTTTCCTGTGGTTTCTTGCCGGGCTTCTATATACGGGCATCTACCTGAAAAAGATCAACCTGCTTTCGGGCAGCGTGAGCAAGGTGCAGGATACCTTTCACCAGTA
Source organism: Salegentibacter sp. (assembly GCA_024635795.1). Taxonomy (GTDB): domain Bacteria; phylum Bacteroidota; class Bacteroidia; order Flavobacteriales; family Flavobacteriaceae; genus Salegentibacter. Next base: position 79,699 of record JAGXIH010000016.1, read on the forward strand.
TCATCATCTGCTGGCTTTGCTGGAAAATGAAGAATTTTCCTCGGAAATTCTGCAAAAGAATAAGGAGCTTATCCGTACAGAAAAAAAGAAAGCCTCTGCCATTTTCAAGGAATTTTCCAAAGCCATTGATGCTCTGGACCAGCGTAACAATATGCTGTTTGGGATCTTCGCCAACGGATTTCTGCTTTGGGATCTAAGACAGAGCTATAAACTGGAAAAATGGATCTCGGCCTATCGGCAGAGTGTCACCCACTGGTTTGAGGTGATAGAAACTACCGATGCCTTAAACTCCCTGGGAAACTTTTCCTTTAACCACCCAAATTATGTCTATCCGGAGATCAATCCTGGAGAAAACGGAATTTCAGCAAAAGCCCTGGCGCATCCTTTACTCGACCCTGAGAAACGGGTGGCTAATGATTTCAGCATAAATAATGAGGAATTCTTTATTATCACCGGAGCCAATATGGCAGGGAAAAGTACCTTTCTGCGAACGGTATCCCTGCAAATTCTGATGAGTAATATCGGTCTCCCCGTTTGTGCCGAAAGCTGTAAATATTCGCCTATAAAACTCATCACCAGTATGCGTACCAGCGATTCGTTAAGCGACGACGAATCCTATTTCTTTTCTGAACTAAAACGACTGAAATTCATCGTAGATGAGATCAAAACAGATAGGTATTTTATCATTCTCGATGAGATCCTGAAAGGGACCAACAGCAGCGATAAAGCTACGGGCTCGAAGAAATTTATCAGGAAACTTGTGGGATCAAAATCAACCGGAATCATCGCCACTCACGATCTGAGTCTCTGCGAGATCACTGCTGAATTGCCACAGGTGAAAAATCATTATTTTGATGCTGAAATTGTAAACGATGAGTTGTTTTTCGACTATAAGTTTAAAGATGGAGTTTGCCAGAATATGAATGCCTCGTTTTTACTTCGAAAAATGGAAATTGTGGATGATTAGTTCTCGACTACCCTGTATCAATGGAACGTTATACCGTTCCGATGGCTATCAGAATAATCCGGTATCTCATTCTGGTTTTTTTAATTTTTTTAAAATATAAATGGATTCATTAACTCAAATAGTTCTGGGTGCCGCGGTAGGTGAAGCGGTATTAGGTCGTAAGGTTGGCAATAAAGCTATGCTCTATGGGGCGATCGCGGGTACCATTCCCGACCTCGATACCTTCGCCGGCGCTTTTACCGATACCATCACTGCCATAGAATGGCACCGCGGTTTTTCACATTCCATCGTATTTGCGGTCTTGTTTGCTCCGGTCTTTGGTTGGCTTATTTCGAAAATTGAACGAAAATCTATTGCCACCTGGAAAAACTGGTCCTGGCTGATGTTCTGGAGCCTGGTAACACACCCGCTGTTGGATGCCCACACCACCTGGGGGACGCAACTCTTGTGGCCGCTGGAGATTAGGTTGGCGTATAAGAATATCTTTGTGATAGATCCACTCTACACCTTGCCTTTTTTGGTATTTCTCATTCTGGCTATGCGGCAGAAACGGGATTCCCAGAAGCGCAGAAAGTATAATAATCTCGGACTCATCATCAGCAGCATCTATTTATTGATCATCACTCCCGGAATAAAATTATACACCTATAACAAATTTACCGATGCCCTGGCAGAACAGGGGATTGCCTATAAAAAGATCAAGACAAAACCGGCCCCACTCAATACCATTCTATGGACGGCCAATGTAGAAGTGGAGGATGCATACCTTATCGGGGATTATTCGCTGTTTGACTCGAAACCTATAAACTTTGTGGAATATCCAAAAAACCATCATTTGCTGGGCGAATGGAAACAGCGCAGAAATGTACAACGCCTTATTAAGATCTCGGAAGGTTGGTACACCATCTCTGAAAAAAATGGGGAAATATTCTTCAATGATCTACGCTTCGGTACCCTGGATCCCTTTCCGCGAGCCGATTCTGAATTTGCTTTTAATTATAAACTGGTGGAAAAGGATGGTAGAATTATGGCCGAGGAAACCCCTAAAACCCGGGGCGATGCTAAAGAATTGCTGGCGCAATTAGGGGAGAGGATTATGGGGAATTAAAAGTTGATTTGAAAAGCTTTCTTATCTTTAGCTCAAATCCACTTTACTTATGAAAATCAGCTTTCAAAACCTCCTGCTTATTTCGGTAATTTTTTTCAGTAATCTGCTTTTAGCGCAGAGCGAGTCGACAAAACTCGATACCCTTATCAACAAGGTTCAGGAGCATAAATTCTACGACCGGGAGGAATTCCCACTAGGACTTTATACTGAAGAAAATTATAAGAATCAGGCCGGTTTTGCTGAAGAACGAATTGCAGAGCTCCAAAAGATCAATGCCGATTCCCTAAGTGAGACTGAAAAGATCTCCCTGGAATTGCTGAAATTTAAACTGCAGGAGGATGTAGATCAATATAAATACGGGGCTTATCTCAATCCGCTGCTCTCTGATGCCGGTTTTCATCTTAGCCTGGCCTACCAGGTTCGGGATCTCAACAATTATTCACAGGTAAGGGCCTATCTTAACAAGCTGAATGCGATTCCTGCATATGTAGATCAGCACCTGGTTTTACTGCGAAAAGGACTTGAAAAGGGAATCACGCAGCCCCGGGTGATCTTTGAGGGTTATGAGTCTACCTATGACGATCAGCTTGTGGATGCTCCCCGCGAAAGCTATTTCTTCGAGCCTTTCGGGGATCTTCCCCGCGGACTTTCAGAAGCACAAAAAGATTCGGTTTTAAATGCTGCGGAAGAGGCTATTTCCAAAAATGTAGTGCCACAGTTTAAAAGAATTAAGGATTTCTTCGAGAACGAATACCTGCCAAATACCCGCAGCGAACTTGGAGTATCAGAAATTCCAAACGGCAGGGAGTATTATCAGAACAGACTCGATTATTATACCACTCTCGATCTTTCGGCAGAAGAAGTGCATCAGATCGGTCTGGATGAGGTGGCTCTTATCAATGCAGAAATGAAAGAGATCATTAAGGAAGTGGAATTTGAAGGCAGTTTTGAAGATTTCATACACTTTTTAAGAACCGATGAGCAGTTCTATGCAAAAACCGCTGAGGAACTCCTGAAGGAAGCCCGGGATATCTCCAAGCGCATAGACGCTAAGCTTCCCGCTTATTTTAAAACCCTTCCGCGAAAACCCTATGGTGTGGCGCCAGTACCCGATGCGATTGCTCCAAAATATACCACCGGGAGATATATTGGCGCATCCGATGAAACCCAACCCGGATATTTTTGGGTGAACACCTATAATTTATCAAACCGACCATTGTATGTGTTGCCATCGCTTACCGCGCACGAGGCTGTACCCGGGCATCACCTGCAAAACGCCCTAAATGCCGAGCTGGGAGACAGCATTCCTGAATTCCGTAGAAATATGTATTTATCGGCTTACGGAGAAGGCTGGGGACTTTATTCTGAAACCCTTGCAGGGGAAATGGGGATTTACCGCACCCCTTACGAGCGCTTCGGAAAACTCACTTACGAGCAATGGCGCGCCTGCCGACTCGTTATCGATACCGGAATTCACGCGATGGGCTGGAGCAGGGAAGAGGCTGTAGAGTATTTCAGAAAAAATACAGCGCTCTCTATGCACAACATCAACACCGAAGTAGATCGTTATATCTCCTGGCCCGGACAGGCCGTGTCTTATAAAATAGGCGAGATCAAGATCCGTGAACTAAGAAAAAAAGCTGAGGAAACACTTGGAGCCGATTTCGATGTGAGAGCCTTTCACGAAGTGATCCTGGAACAGGGTGTAGTGACTTTGCCGATTTTGGAAGAGCGGGTGAATGCTTTTATTGAGAAAAACACTAAGGAAAGCGGTAATTCAAACTAAAGCTTAACTTCGTGGCTTCAAATAAGCAAAATGAGTTTAGAAAAAGAGATACAGCAACGCAGCGATTCCACCTGCGAGCTTTGCGGAAATAAAGAGAATTTAAGCCTTTATACTCTGGAAGATTTCCCGGGAGAAGAGATGGATGGTAGTTTTATGATCTGTTCGGTTTGTAAAGAACAACTGGAAGATCCGGAAAAAGCTGATCCCAATCACTGGCGCTGCCTGAATGATGCTATGTGGAACCCAGTACCTGCTGTGCAAGTTACCGCCTGGCAGATGCTGAATAACCTTAAAGCCGAAGGCTGGCCGCAGGATCTCCTAAATATGATGTATATGGATGATGAGCTCAAAACCTATGCCCAACGCGGCATAAAAAATGAGGAAGCAACTCCTGAGGCGGTGCATCGAGATAGCAATGGCGCGGTTATAGAAGCCGGAGATACCGTTGTGCTTACCAAAGATCTTAACGTTAAAGGCAGTAGTTTAACTGCAAAAAGGGGAACGGCAGTACGCCGGGTTTCCCTGGTTTATGATAATCCCGAACAGATAGAAGGAAAAGTGGAGGGCCAACAGATCGTTATCCTCACCAAGTTTGTGAAGAAGGTATAAAAGAAAAGGCGCGGAATTCCGCGCCTTTGTTTCTATTTAATCAAAAAGCTGTTTATTCTGCAGCTTCATTTTCATCCAAAAAGTTATACTTTTTGGCATATTCCATCATTTGAGCTTCAAAACTCTCAGGCTGGGTTACCTCAATTTTAGTGATCTCACCACTGGTATCGGTTGTAGGAACAAGAACCGGGTTAACAAATCCGCTGTAAGGCGCCGATTTGAAAGGCTCGTTTCTCTCGATTACTTCCTGGTGAATATCCTGATCAACTTTAACTCCGTAGTTTTCTACCAGGTTTTTGGCGGCTTCGTAATCCCCTTCAGATTTTATTCTCTGGGTTTTACGTAGCAAGTCTCCAAATATTTCACGAAGTTTCTGGTAATTTTTGATGTCGTAATAGGTTTTGCCATCTCTGCTTACTTTTTCGATAACGCCATCTTCCTGACCTTTTTCAATGGCCCAGGCGCTTACCCACATTCTGTTTCTCATATGGGATTCCTCGATGTCGTCTCCCGGCTCGATTCTGAGCAGCTGCACTAACATCGCGTTTCTTATATAGCCATCATAAGCAGCTTTTCCAAGTTCTTCGGCGTCTCCAACAAGTCCTAACTCTTCCAGTTTCGGATCCATCAGGTAGTACAAGCCAACAAGATCGGCGCGGCCTTCTTCCATAGTGGAAGCATAGCTCTTAAGGGTTTCCTTGGTTTCTCCAACTCCCGGGTTGATCTGCCCTGAGGCGTGACCTACCACTTCGTGCAATGCGGTATGAAGTTTTCCTGAAAGCTCTCCGTATTTTTCGGCTAATCTTATCTCTTCTTCATCGTGTGCAAACTCATGAAGCTTTTCGGGACCACCGGCCTGGTTATAGGCTTCGATGATATTTCCTAAGGAAACCGATTTGCTGCCGTGAGCTTTTCTAATCCAGTTGGCGTTTGGAAGGTTTACCCCAATAGGTGTGCTTGGTGAAGCGTCTCCGGCTTCCCCGGCAACCACAACAGTTTTATAGGTTACCCCTACAACCTCTTCTTTTTTATGCTCTTCCATAATTGGGGCATTGTCCTCAAACCACTGCACGTTATCTTCAAAAACCTGCATCTTTTTAGACATATCAAAGTCCTTGATCTGAACGATGTTCTCATAAGAGCCGCGGTATCCAATCGGGTCGTTATAAACCTCGATGAAAGAGTTGATGTAATCTATGTTTCCTTCCGTGGCTTCTACCCAGGCTACGTTGTAGTCATCCCAGGTTTGAAGGTCACCGGTGGTGTAATAATCGATAAGCAATCCTAAAGCTTTTGCTTGTTTTTCATTTTCAGCTACAGCTTCGGCTTTTTCCAGCCATTTGATGATTTCGGTAATGGCATCACCGTAAAGTCCGTCTGCTTTGTAAACCTGCTCAACGAGGTCTCCATTCTGTTTTACCAGTCGGGAGTTGAGTCCGAAGGAAAGTGGCTTTTCAGGATTTGGGGATTGTTTTTTAGCGTAAAAAGCCTGTGCTTCTTCAGCAGTTACATCGGGACCGTAAAAGTTAACCGCCGACCCTAATAACAGGCCTTCCTCCTGGTTAAGGTTTACTTTTTTGGCGTCTTTATCGTTAAAGATCACCTGGTAAGCCTCTCCGGTAAGTTCAGTGTTGGTATCGGCAAGAAGAGCATCGAAATAATCTTTGCTGAAGCCGGGTTTTAACTTGGAATTGGAGTAGTGGTGGTGAATTCCGTTTGAGAACCAAACCCTTTTCAGGTAGGTTTCGAATTCTTTCCAATCCCCTGAAGTTTTGTCGCCCTGGTAATTGGTGTATATGTTTTCCAGCGCGTTTCTGATCTTCAGATTGTGTCGGTAATTTTGCGCCCACATAATGTCGCGGCCCGCAAGCCCGGCTTCAACCAGGTAATAAACCAGTTTTTGTTCTTTCAGGCTAAGGTCTTCCCAGCCCGGAATCTGATACCGCAGGATCTTGATATCAGCGAACTCGTCTACTATATAATCAAACTCACCAGTTTCAGTAGTGTCGGTGGTAGTGTCGTGAGCTGCTGTCAGCGATCCATCGTTTCCTTTTTTGCCGGTATCACAGGCCGTAAAGGCAGTGACAAGCGCCAGCAGGAAAATGCTAAATATTTTTCTCATAATGTTTATATTCTTTAAGTATCCAAAGTTATGAAACTTCGTTCAGTAATGACCGCTAAAAAACTGATCACCGACAGGAATTGATTAGATTTCTCTTCGGAATTAATAAAAAACCGATCTTTTTACAGGCGGTTGCTGAATCATCTGTAATATTAAAGCTGTTTAATTACAGATATATAATCTGCTTCTTCTGAAGCTTTGGCGTGCTTTTTTTAAAAAACCTCACAGGTCCGGAAGACCTGTGAGGTTTAATATATAAACTGGCTTGGATTTGCCGTAGCTTGTATTTCCAATTATTTGGCCTGCTTCAGTTTTGTAAAATGCTTATAAAAAAACGGAATAGTTTCAATTCCTTTCAGGTAATTCCAAATTCCGAAATGTTCATTAGGGGAGTGGATGGCATCGGTATCAAAACCAAAGCCCATTAAAATAGTCTTGCTTTTCAATTCCTTTTCAAAAAGAGAAACAATAGGGATACTTCCCCCGCTATGCTGCGGAATAGGATCCTTTCCGAATGCTTCGGCGTAAGCGTCATTGGCAGCCTGATATTCCAGGGTGTCTATTGGAGTGACATAGGCTTGTCCGCCGTGGTGGGTCGTTACCTTTACCTTAACCGACTTTGGAGCAAGGCTTTCAAAATGTTTTGTAAATAATTCGCTGATATTTTTCCAGTCCTGATCGCTTACCAGGCGCATCGAAATTTTAGCATAGGCCTTTGAGGGCAATACCGTTTTAGCGCCTTCGCCTATATAACCTCCCCAAATCCCGTTTACATCAAGGGTAGGACGAATGGAAGCGCGTTCGAGGGTTGAATAGCCTTTCTCTCCCTGCACATCCTTAATGTCCAGTTTCTTTTTATATTCTTCAAGGTCAAAAGGAGCTTCGGCCATTTTTGCTCTTTCGGCTTCACTGTATTCTTTTACGTTGTCATAGAATCCCGGAATAGTGATCCGGTTATCCTCGTCCTGCAAGGAGGCGATCATCTTAGAAAGCACATTGATAGGATTGGCTACGGCACCACCGTAGAGTCCGCTGTGGAGGTCGCGATTAGGTCCCGTTACTTCAACTTCCATATAACTGAGACCGCGAAGGCCGGTGGTAATTGATGGAGTGTCTTTGGCGATCATTCCGGTGTCACTAATAAGGATCACATCATTCTGAAGTTTCTCTCTGTTATTTTCAATAAACCAGCCCAGGTGTTCGCTACCTACTTCTTCTTCACCTTCTATCATGAACTTGATGTTGCAGGGCAGCTCATCGTTTTTAGTCATATACTCCAGAGCCTTTACATGCATGTACATCTGTCCTTTGTCGTCACAGGCGCCGCGGGCAAAAATGGCTCCTTCGGGATGGATTTCGGTTTCCTTGATCACCGGGTCAAAAGGCGGGGAATTCCACAGATCTAATGGGTCTGGGGGTTGCACATCGTAATGCCCGTAAACCAGCACGGTGGGCAGGTTTTTATCGATTATTTTCTCGCCATAGACCACAGGATGACCGGGAGTCTCACAGATTTCTGCGGAATCACAACCGGCTTCCAAAAGATTTTTCTTCACCGCTTCAGCTGTTTTCAGCATATCGGGTTTGTGTTTGGAATCGGCGCTTACCGATGGAATTTTCAGAAGATCAATGAGTTCGTTTATAAAACGATCTTTGTTTTCTTCTACGTATGATTTGATGTCTTTCATTCTTTGAATTTTTAAGTGAGATAAAGGTAAAAAATATTTTTGCGGACTATTTGAGAATTGAAACATTTATGTATATTTGCATCCGCTTACGACAAGTAAGTGTTTTTACAACGAGTCCTAAGTGTTGTAAAATGGAAATGCGGGCGTGGTGGAATTGGTAGACACGCTAGACTTAGGATCTAGTGCAGCAATGTGTGGAGGTTCGAGTCCTCTCGCCCGCACAGAGATAAACCGTAACACAGATGAAAATCAAAGTGTTACGGTTTTTTCTTTTCTATATTTGTACGATTAATGTACGGTAAAATTTAATTAACTGTTTTTTTTAAGAAAAGCATTGCCAGTATAAATAAACTAACAGTATTATCAAATCTTAAATCTTTAAATTCCCAAATAATAAAACTTGGAACCCAAAAGAATTATCGATTTAGGGCTCTTCAAAACACAGCAAAGATCAATAAGGACAATTGAAGAATCTTGACCTTATAAAATTTGTTAGAAGGCAAAATTCAAAAACATATTTTGAGGCAAAAGACCAAAAATAAAGAAATCAAATCAATTTAAGAACTATGGTAACCGCCACGGTTAATTTTACAATGCAACCGTCACCGTTGAATTGCCGTTGCTTTCACCGTTGGAACTAGCATTGTTTATTATTTCAAAAATGCTAACTGACTGACAATAAGCAG
>JAGXIH010000017.1 GCA_024635795.1 Salegentibacter sp.
CCCAAAGTGAGCACAATAATCGCCGAGGAACCTGCCGCAAGACCATCAATTCCGTCAGTTAAATTGGCGCCATTAGAGACTGCCGTAACTATAAAAATAACAATTGGAATAAAAATCAGCCAGGCATATTTAGCCAGGTAAGGGTTTATCCAGGTAATAAGGCTGGTGTAATTAAATTCATTGTTTTTTACAAAAGGAATTGTGGTCATGGTACTTTTCACTTCCTTTCCGGAAGAAATTTCCCCGCCTTCAACTATTTCTACATTGGTAATTGCAGATATATTGGACACTTCTTTAACGGTGATCCCAGGGTGAAAATACATTGTGGCACCCACAATAATCCCTAAACCAACCTGGCCAATTACTTTAAATATGCCTTTTAATCCTTCCTTATCTTTTTTAAAGGTTTTGATATAATCGTCTAAAAAACCAATTGCGCCCATCCATAAGGTTGTAATTATCAAAAGGATCACATATATATTATCCAATTTCGCGAATAATAAAACTGGAATTAAGGTGGCAATTATAATGATAAGACCTCCCATAGTTGGAGTTCCTGCTTTTTCGTTTTGGCCTTTTAATCCCAAATCGCGAACGCTTTCTCCTACTTGCTTTCTGAGTAAATAATTGATGATCTTTTTACCGTAAATGGTAGAAATCCCCAACGAAAATATTATGGCCATCGCCGAACGGAATGAAATGAATTCAAACAACCCCGCGCCGGGCAACTGGTAGTGTTCATCTAAAAAATTAAACAAATAGTATAACATATCTTACTTATACTTGCCCTTATCAAAAAAGGGGAGTTATTATTTACCTAGTTGGTTTAAAAATTCGTTCACAATTTTATAATCATCAAAATCGGATCTTTTCCCATTTACTTCCTGATAAGTTTCATGACCCTTCCCGGCTATAAGAATTATATCACCTGGTTGCGCTAGTTGGCAGGCTGTTTTTATAGCCTGTTTTCTGTTTACAACCGTCATAGTTTTCTTTGCGTTTTGAGGATCAACACCGGCTTCAACATCCAATAATATTTTCTCCGGATCTTCAGTTCTGGGATTATCACTTGTAAAAACTGCTTTAGTGCTTAAAGCCGAGGCAATATGCCCCATTTCCGGCCTTTTTGTTTTATCCCTGTCTCCGCCACAACCCACTACGGTAATCAATTCTTCGTTTTTTGTTCGGATGAAATTAATTGTTTCCAACACATTTTTCAGAGCATCGGGAGTATGCGCGTAATCTACAATTGCTGTAATTTTATGTTTGGTTATAAAATATTGAAATCTCCCTGCTACTGATTCAAGTTCACTGATAATCCGAAGGTTTTCTACCTTTTCCAATCCCAAAAGATCTGCTGAAGCATAAATTGCCAAAATATTGTAAGCATTAAAATTCCCGATGAGTTTGGACCAGATTTCTTGGTCATTCAACTTCAGCAATAACCCTGAGAATTGATTTTCAAGGATCTTTGCGCTATAATCCGCATAGGATTTTAATGCATAGGTATATTTTCTGGCCAGGGTATTTTGAATCATAACAAGCCCATTTTTATCATCTATATTCACTAATGCGAAAGCTGATGCAGGTAACTGATCAAAAAACGACTTTTTGACATCCCTGTATTCAGCAAAAGTTTTGTGATAATCTAAATGTTCATGGGTTAAATTGGTAAAAATTCCACCTGCAAAGTGTAATGCTTCGGTTCGTTTTTGAGCTATTCCGTGAGAACTCACTTCCATAAAACAAAATTCCACCCCTTCCTTATTCATTTCCATTAAATAGGAATTTATCATCAGTGAATCCGGCGTAGTATGGGTGGAAGGAAATTTTTTGTCTGCAACCATAATATTTACTGTGGAAAGCAAACCAACCTTAAATCCAGCTTTACTGAATAAATCATATAAAAGTGTGGCTACGGTGGTTTTGCCATTTGTTCCCGTAACACCCACCAATTTTAAATTATCTGAAGGATTGTCATAATAATTGGCTGCCATAAAAGCCAAAGCAGTTTGAGAGTTTTCCACTTGCACATAGGTTACTCCATTTATAATTTTCTCAGGTAAATCTTCACAAATTATGGCCAAAGCTCCCTGGTTAACGGCAATGTTAATATAATCATGCCCGTTGGAAATTGTTCCTTTTACGGCTACAAAAACATCATTTAATTCAACTTTTCGTGAATCGTATTGAATGGAATTAACCGTCACAGCGGTATTACCTGTAACAGATTCCATGGTAACTTTGTATAATATGTCCTTTAACTTCTTCAACTTAAACTAAGTGTTACTTTTTTATTAGAATTTATTTTTTCTCCGGGTTTAATGGATTGATTTTTTACATTTCCTTTTCCCTCAACCATTACCTCAAATCCCAAATTTTCCAATATTGCCAATGCATCCATCATTGGCATACCTACTACGTTTGGCATTAGTTTTAGGCCTTCCTGAGCGGTGGTAAAATATTTATCAAAATCCTTTGAAATCGCATCATTTTCTATTTCCAGGGATTCTAATTCGTCTTCAACAGGAGTATCTGTATAAATTTTCTGGGCAATTCGTTTAAAAACAGGTCCGCTTACATCCGCACCGTAATACCCAGTACTCACCTTTGGTTTATGAATTACGACAATACTTGTATATTTTGGATTCTCAGCAGGGAAATATCCCACGAAAGACGAAATATAACGTCTATTGGATGCCCAGTCTTTCATCCAGTATTCGGTTTGTGCAGTCCCGGTTTTACCCGCCATGGAAAAATTTGGGGAATAAAGACTTTTAGCTGTTCCTCGTATGACGACATTTTTCAACATTTCCTGAACTTTTCCAATGGTCTCTTGAGAACAAATGGCAGGATTGATCACTACCACTTCATTCTTTAAAATAACCTTATCCCATTCTCTAATTTCTTTAATAAATCGTGGTTTTACCAAGACTCCATTATTTGCAATAGCATTATAAAAAGCCAGAGTTTGCAATGGGGTAATTTGAATACTACCATATCCATAAGCCATCCAGGGCAGGGAAAGACCTGACCATTTTTTGTCACCTGGACTTGGAATAGAAGGCACGCCTTCTCCTTTAATAGAAACTCCCAGCTTCTTGTTCAAACCCATTCGGTTGAGTCCATCTATAAATCTTTGGGGATTGTCCTTATAATTATTATAAATCAATTTTACAACTCCTACATTTGAAGAAACCTCAAAAGCACGGGATGCCGTTATCTTTCCATAACCTCCCCGGTGTGAATCCCGAACCTTATTTCTTTTGATAGTGATAACTCCACTTTCGGTATCTACTACCGTATTAGTATCAATCACATGATCTTCCAGGGCGACTACCATAGACATCAATTTAAATGTTGAACCGGGCTCATTGGATTCACCAACCGCATAGTTCAGTTTTTCAAAATATGTACCTTTTGAAGTGCGCCCTAAATTAGAAATCGCTTTAATTTCCCCTGTTTTGGTTTCCATAACCACTACGGTCCCATGATCGGCTTCATACTTCTCCAATTGGGCCAGCAAGGCGTGATGCGCAATATCTTGAATCGTGACATCTATTGTTGAAATAACATCATTCCCGTCTTTTGGCTCCACTTCATTATTATCGCTGATAGGTTTCCAATGTCCTCTGGCAATTTTTTGCTTGAGCCGGTGTCCATCGGTTCCTTCCAAAAAAGGACTAAAAGCACCTTCAATGCCAACTCGGGTATAATATCCCTGATCGTCGCGGCGATCGTATCCAACTGTTCTGGCGGCCAATTCTCCTAAGGGATGTTCCCGAACGGTTCGCTGTTCTGTGATCATCCCTCCTTTATAAGTACCCAAATTGAAAAGGGGAAAGCTTTTTATATTTAAATATTCAGAATAACCTAAATTCCTTGCTATTAAAAAATAGCGATGTTTGTTTATTCTAGCTGTTCGTAAGGATTGCGACCAATAAGTGGGACTTTTTCCAAGCATAGCCGACAGCTTTTTGGATAATGGGATTATATTTTCTTCAAAATTTTTATCGGTTACCGTTACAGCGTCAAAACGTATATCGTATTTGGGGACCGATGTGGCCAGTAGATTTAAATTGGTATCGTATAAATTTCCCCTGTTGGCGGTTATGGTAAAGTTTTTAAAGGCGCGTTCATCTGCCAAGCCCTTATATTTATCGCCTTCCACAATTTGAATGTTAAGCAACTGAACAACCACTCCTATAGCAAATAGGAACAAGCATGCTGCTATAAAATACAATCGGTTTAATATGTGTTTTTCAGTTGTTGCCAAAATATCACTATTCAGTTATTTTAATTTTAATTTTATATGGAGGAGTTTCTGAAGGTTTCACACCCCTATTTGCCATTTTGGAGGTAATATTGGATTCCATCTTCAACTTCATTAAAGTGGATCGCTTCTCAACGAATTCGCTTCGAAGTTCTCTTACTTCATTATTTATTTTTGCAATTAAATGTACTTTGCGTTCTGCGCTATGTGAACAAGCGATCATAAAAATGGCCAAGAGGGTACAAAAAACAATAAAACGCCAATTTTTAAACGCATCATCACTGATAAGAAAATTTGCCTTTAGTATGTTATAAATCCCCTTTTTCATAGCTTTTTACCAATGACCCCTCCAAACCAGAGCCCAATTAGGATGAATTTTATAATTTTTTGGCAATGCGCAATTTTGCACTTCTCGCTCTTTTATTTTTTCCTATTTCTTCCGCTCCCGGCACTATCAACCCACTCACCTTTTTGAACGGCACCGAGATATTTCCGTAAAAATCCTTTTCTGCATCACCTTCAAAAAGTCCGTTTCGAATATATCTTTTCACCAATCTGTCTTCCAGGGAATGATATGAGATCAGACTCAGTCTCCCGCCTTTTTTCAACAAATCCTGAGTTTGAAGCAAGAATTCCTTTAATGCCTCGATCTCCTGATTTACCTCTATCCGGATAGCCTGATAGATTTGGGCCAAAATTTTGTGTTCTTTTTCCTTAAACAAAAAAGGACGTAATACTTCCTTTAATTGCTCACTGGTTTTAATTGGAGCAACTTCCCTTGCCTTTACTATCTCGGCAGCAATTTTTGGAGCGGTCCGCAAATCGGCATATTCATAAAACATTTTTTTAAGCTGTCCTTCCTCGTATTCGTTAATAACCTCTAAGGCACTTAAACTTCCTTTCTGGCTCATTCTCATATCCAGTTTCGCATCAAAACGGGTAGAAAAACCCCGTTCGGCAATATCGAACTGATGAGAAGAAACTCCAAAATCACCTAAGATCCCGTCCACTTCTTTTATCCCATAAAACCTTAAAAACCTCTTTATAAATCTGAAATTTTCATTAATAAGTGTGAATCGGGGATCTTCTATTTTGTTTTCCAGCGCATCTTCATCCTGATCAAAAGCAAATAATTTACCTTTCTCTCCCAATCTGCTTAAAATTTCCCTGGAATGTCCACCACCGCCAAAAGTGACATCTACATAGACGCCATCCGGTTGAATGTTTAATCCATCTACAGATTCCTTTAATAATACTGGATTATGATATTCCATCAGGTAATTGGTTTCCCATGATATCTTCGGCCATGTCTGCAAAATCATCGGCCGCAACATCAATGGCGTTTTCATATTTATTTTTATCCCAAATTTCTATGATATTAATGGCTGAAGACAATACAATTTCCTTTGTAATATCAGCAAATCCCATCAAATCCTTTGGGATCAACAACCTTCCATTTGCATCTACCTCAACGGTTTTGACACCGGCGGTAAATTTTCTGATAAAATCGTTGTTCTTTTTTACAAATCGGTTTAACCCGTTTATTTTCTGCATTAAAACATTCCACTCCTCAATAGGATATAATTCCAAACACGGCTGGAATACAGATCTTTTTATAACAAAGATTTCTTTTAAAACCGGAGACAATTGCTTTTTCAATGCTGAAGGCACCATAAGGCGACCTTTAGCATCAGCTTTACATTCATATGTCCCAATTAGATTTACCACTTAAGCTCTTTATAGCTTCAAATATATCGAAAATATTACCACTTTTTACCACATTCTACCACATTGTTGATAAGTTTATCCACCTATTGTACTGAAACCCTACTAAATAGCGCTACTCCTTTAGGTTTCAGCACCTTGCTTTTTAGACTATAATTGTTAAATTTTCATTAAAAAATTAGAGTTTTTTAAAGGAAAAAGTTTTGAGAAATAATAAGGCTATTCTGTAATAATGATTATACTTGTACTGAAATCGCTATATTTGCAAATGTTAACAGGAAAGCCCCTCAATGAGAAATAATATACAACAGGAAGGAAAATTTTCTTACCTGGAAATTGGAGAAGGAACTCCAATCGTCATTTTACATGGCCTGATGGGCGGGTTGAGTAATTTTGATGGTGTTGTTAACTTTTTCCCTCAAAAGGGATATAAAATTTTGATCCCGGAATTACCTTTATATACATTGCCCCTTCTCAAAACAAGTGTGGGAACAATTGCGAAATATGTACGGGACTTTCTTGTTCTGAAAGAATATAAGGAAGTTATTTTATTGGGAAATTCCTTGGGTGGACATATCGCCCTTTTATGCACAAAATTATATCCAGAATTGGTAAAAGGTTTGGTTATAACCGGCAGTTCTGGCTTATACGAAAATGCTATGGGCGAAAGCTATCCACGTCGTGGTGACTATGAATTTATTAAGAAAAAAGCCGAAACAGTATTCTATGACCCTAGCATTGCAACCAAGGAAATAGTTGATGAAGTTTATGTGACGGTAGCCGATAGAAATAAGTTGATAAGAACCCTGGCTATCGCAAAAAGTGCAATACGCCACAATATGTCAAGGGATTTACCTAAAATGACTACTCCTACATGTATTATTTGGGGAAAAAATGACAATGTAACCCCGCCGGAGGTCGGTGAAGAATTTAACAGATTACTTCCCGACTCAGATTTGTATTGGATTGATAAATGCGGACATGCAGCAATGATGGAACACCCAGATTTGTTCAATGAAATTCTCTTTAACTGGCTCCGAAATAGGGAATTTTAGACTGATATATATGAAAATTAAGACTGCTGAATTTCTTGTTAGCAATACTGAAGTAGCAAAATGCCCGGACAGTTCTTTGCCTGAATATGCATTTATAGGAAGAAGCAACGTAGGGAAATCATCACTCATAAATATGCTTACCGAAAGGAAGAGCCTCGCAAAAACCTCAGGCAGACCGGGAAAAACACAACTTATCAATCATTTTTTAATCAATAAAAATTGGCATTTGGTAGATTTGCCGGGTTATGGATATGCCCGGGTTTCAAAATCGACAAAAAAAACCTTTCAAAAATTTATTACAGCTTATTTTGAAAAAAGAAAACAAATGCTTTGCGCGTTTGTTTTAATTGACAGCAGGCATGAACCCCAGACGATAGATCTGGAATTTATGAGATGGATGGGGGAGCGCGGAATTCCGTTCTACATTATTTTTACCAAAGCCGATAAACTTAAGCCAAAAGCCTTGGAGCGCAATATTGAAATTTATAAAACCAAGATGTTGGAAACATGGGCTGAAATGCCAGAATATGTCACCACCTCTGCTGAAAGTGATTTAGGAAGGGACGAGGTTCTAAACTTAATAGAAACTATTAACGAGCAATTTATTCGGGAATAGATTGAAAAACCAAGTCAGAAGCCGGAAGTAAAAAAAAAAGAGACAAGAACCAAGAGCAAAGAAACAAGACTAAAAAATTTCGGAAGACAGAAGTTTTAAGTTGTAAAACTACATAACCCTGCCATCGTTAGAAACGCTGGCAGGGTTATTTAATGCTTAGTCCACAATTTTGATCGCAGGCAAATTCTCTACAGATTATCTAAAATTTGTGCGTAGCCCACTACATATTTTGTCAATCCTAAATCCTTCACAAGTTGAGAATGATCTTATTTAATTACCCGATAAGATTTTAAAAAAATCTCACATACCCGGGGAAAATCGGGTTTTATTTTAAAATAATAAAACAAAAAAACTGTCCGGAATATAATTCCCAACAGTTTTTAATAGATTAAACACAACTTAAATATTAAAGTGCAGCTACGTGTTTCGTCAATTTTGACTTCAGGTTTGCAGCTTTATTATTGTGTATAATATTATTCTTTGCCAATTTATCAATCATAGAAGCTACAGAAGGGTATAAAGCTTCAGCCTCTGATTTTTCCAACTCACGCAATTTTTTGATAGCGTTTCTGGTAGTTTTATGTTGGTAGCGATTTCTAAGACGTTTTGCCTCATTGCTACGTATCCTCTTCAACGCTGACTTGTGATTTGCCATTATATTCTTCTTTAATTAATCTTTTCTTGTAGTCCGTAGGGGAATCGAACCCCTGTTACCAGGATGAAAACCTGGCGTCCTAACCCCTAGACGAACGGACCATTAATTTTCAATAAAAAACCTTTTCAGGTAACTATGAAACAGTGCCCTGTTTCTTTTGTAGTCCGTAGGGGAATCGAACCCCTGTTACCAGGATGAAAACCTGGCGTCCTAACCCCTAGACGAACGGACCATTCTTTTCTTCAAATGCGGATGCAAAAATACAACTATTTTTCAATGCCGCAAATCTATGCTGAAAAAAATCAAAAATTAATACGCCTTAGCAAAAAGCACCCTTCCGGCAGAAGGTTTTCCTGTAAGAACACAGCTTCCCGTCTCTTCTTCTCTATCAAACGGAATACATCTTATCGTAGCTTTAGTAAGGTCTTTTATTTTATTTTCTGTTTCTGAAGTACCATCCCAATGCGCTGAAATGAATCCACCCTTTTCCTGTAATACCTTTTTAAATTCATCAAAGGAATCTACCCTGGTGATATGCTCATCTCTAAAGTTTTTAGCTTTATTAAAAAGACTATCCTGGATCTCTACCATTAGGTCTTTTACTTTTTCTACAACCTCAGTCTGTTGAACAAACTCTTTACTCAAAGTGTCCCTTCGCGCCAGCTCTACAGAACCTTTTTCAAGATCTTTAGGACCAATAGCCAATCTCACCGGTACTCCCTGCATTTCGTATTGAGCAAACTTCCAACCTGGTTTTTGTGTATCACGGTCATCATATTTTACTGAAATACCTGCAGCTTTCAATTCGTCGGCAAGCTTGTTGGCAACTTCAGAAATTTGTGCTAATTGCTCTTCACCTTTATAGATTGGAACAATCACTACCTGAATAGGCGCAAGATTTGGTGGTAAAACCAGACCATTATCATCACTATGCGTCATCACAAGGGCCCCCATCAATCTTGTGGAAACTCCCCAGGAGGTAGCCCAAACATGTTCGAGCTTACCTTCTTTTGAAGTAAACTTAACATCAAAGGCTTTGGCGAAATTCTGTCCAAGAAAATGCGAAGTTCCCGCCTGCAAAGCTTTTCCGTCTTGCATCATCGCCTCTATACAATATGTTTCTTCAGCTCCTGCAAAACGTTCACTTTCTGTCTTACTTCCTTTTATAACCGGCATTGCCATAAAACTCTCGGCAAATTCAGCATATATGTTATTCATCAACATGGTCTCATCCAGAGCTTCCTGTTTTGTAGCGTGCGCGGTATGTCCTTCCTGCCAGAGAAATTCAGTAGTTCTCAGGAATAAACGGGTTCTCATCTCCCATCGTACCACATTCGCCCATTGATTAATTAAAAGAGGTAAATCCCGGTAAGATTGAACCCAGTTTTTATATGTATTCCAAATAATTGCTTCTGAAGTCGGTCTAACAATAAGTTCCTCTTCAAGTTTCGCCTCCGGATCTACCATTAATTTGGAAGTATCATCAGGATTGGTTTTCAACCTGTAATGGGTCACTACAGCACATTCCTTAGCAAATCCTTCTGCATTTTTTTCCTCAGCCTCAAACAAACTCTTAGGCACAAAAAGCGGAAAATAAGCATTCTCATGGCCCGTTTCTTTGAACATTTTATCCAGTTGTGCCTGCATCTTCTCCCATATGGCATAGCCGTATGGTTTAATAACCATACAACCTCTAACCGCAGAGTTTTCGGCAAGGTTTGCCTTAACTACCAGCTCATTATACCATTTTGAATAATCTTCGCTGCGTGTAACTATGTTCTTCCCCATCCCAGTAATTTGGCACAAAAATTGTGCTATATTTAACACTTATTAATAAACAGTTAGTCTGTGTATAACTAACATTTAGCGCAAAACTAACTATTTTTGTAATGTTCAACAATAAAATATAGGCTAATGATACGCAATTACAACATTCCTAAAAGAGCGGGGTTCTTAATGACTCCTCTAATATTATTGCTATTGTTAGCATCTTGCGGTTCCACACAGTATTCCGGCTATGAAGACGGAATCTATGGCGACAGAAGTGAGACTTATCCTTCTGAAACCGATCAATCTCAATATGCTACTCAAGACAATAATGCAAGTACTTATTATAAGAATCTTTTCGCTGAAAAATCTGCAATTTATGGAGAAATGGCAGATAATATGATCTTTACCGATGTAGAAGAATATACTTCTGCTGATGAATATGAGGATGAAATGTACGAGCAGGACGCTATAGGTTATTCCGGCGGATATGCTCCCTGGGGAAACGACCCTGACCAATACACCATAAACATTTACAATACCGGATGGTATAGTGGATTCTACAATCCATATCATTGGGGCTGGAGTGCTTCATATTACAATAGATGGTATGATCCGTTTTTCATAGATCCTTACTGGGGACCTGGCTACTATTATCCCTACTGGGGCTCAAACTTTGGCTACAGCCCATGGGGCAGTCGCATTGGATGGGGCTTTGGGTTTGGTTCTTACTGGGGTAGCTGGTATGGTATGGGATACGGAAACTACTATGGATACCCCTACAACAGGTGGGGCTATAATTACCATTATCGCAACAGATATAATGATGTAGCCTACAATACCGGACGAAGAAATTCCTATTCCGATTATACCTCTACACGAAGGGATGCTTCAGCTGACAGCAGAAGCTCTTACTCAAGAAGCATAAGGAGTATTAGAAATAATGATGTTTCAGCTCGAAGACAGGCTGTAGGCAGAAGTGATAATTCCAGGATTTACAGCAGAACGGCTAGAAATTCAGAACCAACCCGTGTAAATACAAATGTAAACACGCGACGTTCAAACTCGAATTCCACCTATAACCGAAGTCGTACCACCAGAAATAATAACACCTATAACAGGTCTTCTAACAATTCATCTCGTAGCAGCGGTGCAGTAAGAAGTTCATCTTCTTCCAGCCGAAGCTCCGGAAACACAAGAAGTTCTGGAAGTTCACGTAGAAGTGGCGGCGGCAGAGGATAATCTGCAACCATGGATTTGACATAAAACACAACCTTACAGGACAAGTCCTGTGAGGTTTTTTTAAGATTTTTCACGACAAAAAATATAAATGATCTGATATGAAAAAGTTAGCCTTTTTATTAATCACCTTATTAAGTTTCACATACACCCAAGCCCAAAATATAACCGATGCCTATAGATATTCTTCGGAAGACCTCACGGGAACAGCACGTTTTCGCGCCATGAGTGGGGCTTTTGGGGCACTTGGAGGAGATATGTCGGCGATTTCGCTTAACCCGGCGGGATCAGCGGTTTTTCTTAATAGCTTTGGGACAATCACCCTTGATTTCAGAAACAGCAATAGCGATGTAAATTATTTCAATGGCTATACGTCCAATGAGGAATCTGATGTCTATTTTAACCAGGCCGGTGGAGTGATGGTTTTCGATACTGCCAATAACAGTTCGTGGAAAAAATTTAGCCTCGCTATGAATTATTCAAAAACTAAGAATTTTGACGATAGTTTTGTTGCAGCAGGTACCGGAAACAATTCCATTGATCAATATTTCTTAGGTTATGCTGATGGACTTCCTCTGGATCTTCTGCAAACTATGGACGGGGAATCTATTTCAGAGCTTTACACTTATTTAGGAGAAAACGAAGGTTTCGGTGCTCAGCAGGCTATGCTTGGTTACCAGGGCTATGTTATTGACCATGATCTTGATGATCCAAATAACACCACTTATAATTCCTTTATTGCTCCGGGAAATTTTAACCAGGAATTTGCTTCTTATGCCACAGGTTTAAACGGGAAGTTTACCTTTAACTTTGGTACACAATATGAAGATTTCCTTTTCCTGGGAGCTAACCTCAACACGCATTTCATTAACTACGACCGGTCAACCCGATATCTTGAAACAAACAACAATAGCGGGAGTTTAACAAACGAAGTTCGATTTAATAATAATTTAAGCACCAACGGAAACGGATTTTCCTTTCAGCTTGGGGTCATTGCCAAAGTAAATGAAAATGTACGGGTGGGAGCTTCCTACGAATCGCCAACCTGGTTGAATATCGAAGAACAAACCACTCAATATCTCGAGACTAATAATAACGATAATGAACGGGTGACTGTAAATCCAAATGTACTGAACGTTTACCCCGACTATACTTTAAAAACTCCTTCAAAATTAAACGGTAGTATCGCCGTTTTGTTTGGAGCACAAGGACTTATAAGTTTTGATTATTCCTATAAAGATTATTCCAGTATAGAATTCAGACCAAAAGATGATCCCGATTTCAGTTATCAGAATGCTCAGATTTCCGATAATTTAAAGGCGGCCTCAACTTTTAGATTTGGAGGGGAATACAGAATTCAAAACTGGAGCCTCCGCGGCGGATACCGCTTTGAGGAAAGTCCATATCAGGATGAAATCACGGTAGGTGACCTTACCGGCTATTCGGCAGGTTTTGGTTACAATTTTGGAAGCATTAAAGTAGACCTGGCATACACCAATGCTCAACGAGATGAAAACCCTCAGTTGTTTGATGTGGGTCTAACAGACACTTACAAAATAAACCGCGACCTATCCAGTGTAGTTTTATCCCTTAGTTTCGGGCTTTAGGAAGATTTAAAATAAATGAAGTTCAAAAGCGCCTTCCGGGCGCTTTTATCTTTTAAGAGTAAAATGAGACTTAAAGATGCTGGTTTTTCCGGTATTTCTATCGAGATATTCCAGCTTAAACCAGTAATCATTAGAAGGTAAGTCCCGGCCTCCAAAACTGCCATCCCAGCCGGCCCCATTTGGATTCAATTGTTTTAGCAATTTTCCGTACCTATCGAAGATAAAAAGCTTCAAAACCCGAATATCTTCATCACCTTCAATTTTCCAGGTATCATTATACCCATCGGAATTTGGGGTAAAAAACCGGGGATAACCCACCAAGTCAAAATTCTTTGAGTTGGTTGCCCCGCATCCATTTATTTCTCTAGCCGTGATATTGTGCAAGCCGGGAGGAACATTTTCAAACACATTACTTTCCTGCCATGGCCCGTTGTCCAGCTGAAATTCATAAACAGCATTTGGTGAAACCCCAGGGATAGCTTCGGCGATTACTGTATAACCTTCTTCAAAATCATTTCCCTCAATTTCTATATCCACTTTATCCGGAGCTGAAAAAACCGATATTTCAGATTCGAAGGTTCGGGAGCAATTTCCTATAACATCAGTAATTTTTAAACTAAGCTTTCCGGCTTCAGGAATTTCATCCAGCACCAGAATAGCCTGCGTAGAAACCTGATCATCCCCTAAAAACCATTCGTATTCATAATTTGGCCCAAGATCCTCTCCCAGTTGAATATATTCAAAAATGTTCCCTTGAAGATCTGCACATAGAATTACTGTTTCAACTAAAACCTCTTCCGGAATAATCTCCACTTCAATACTAACTTTTACCGGATCGGAATAACAATCACTTTCAGATCTAATTAACGCAAGTATCTCCTGAGTTTTAACTTTCGGATAATTTCCGGGATCAGCAATTGGGTTGTCTTCTTCAAGTTGTTCTTCAGATTCATAATAAATCACTTCTAGCACTTCGGAAGGTGGATTACCGGCAGTTATTTCCGAATCCAGGTTGGTAAGATCTATAAATTCCTGGCTGCCATCACAGATATACAGCTCTTCGGGTTCAATGGCTATTGGCTCAGGATTAAAGCCTACAAAAACAGTATCCTTTATGACCTCTGAAAACCTATTGGAAACTATGAGTTGATAGGTTCCCTCCTCCTCTACTTCTAAATAAGCATCGGTTTCTCCTGTAATTTCTTCAAATGATCCATTTTTTTCTACAGACCAGGTATATTCATCAGCAAACAAAACGGTTCCATCTACAATTACCGATTCTCCTTCGCAACCATAGATCTCATCTTCAAGGCCTCCCTGGAAACAATCGGTAGACCCTGCTCCGGGTTGCCCGGCGTTCACCTGTTCAAGTTTTATAAAACCCTGGTTTTCACTGAAATTGGTGATAACAACAACATAGATCTCTCCGGCCTCGGTTGCCCCAAGGTCCATTCTTTCGGTACTATCAGGTAGGTAGGAGCTACCCACGAGATTTTCTTCACTCAGCATATCGTAATCACAGATATCGTCGGATGGTGAAAATGGCCCCCATACTGCAAAATCCACGTCAAGAATTTTTCCGGTGCCATCATCGTTTTGATTTTGAGAGATAAGAAATTCTAGCCTTCCGCTTTCCTGAACCTGTAGAAAATACCAACTCGGATATGGCTGGGTGGTGAGATCCCCATAATACGGACCTTCTTCAGCTTGTTCCTGGTCACTATTATCTTTATGGCTATTTTCAAATACAAATTGGCTTCCCCCAGCACAAAAAGGCTCAATATTTGCACAAATTTCTCCCTGAGCCCATACTGAAGGTAGGCTAAGTAACAACACAACTAATAGAGACAGGACTGGTTTCATAGCTATCACAGCAAGATATATAAATTTCAATAATAAGGCGAAATCTTCAGTTTTTAAGACGAAGTAAAAAACCCATTAAAATTGTATCTTTGCAAGCTGTAACCACTGATTACGACAATTATTGTAAAACGGGATGAAAATAGACAAAATTTTGACGGAAATTGATGAAATGGGGGATGCCCATGCGGGTAGCAGTGCAGACACACCAATACGCGAGGATGCTTTTGAGCTTAGTAATATTGAAAAAGTTGCCTTAATCAAGGATGACGTAAAGAAAATCATGGAAACTCTGGGACTTGATCTTACCGATGATAGCCTCCAGGGAACTCCTCAACGGGTTGCTAAAATGTTCGTGAACGAAATCTTCTCAGGACTTGACCCGGCAAATAAACCTAAGGCCTCCACTTTTGAGAACAAATACAAATACGGAGAGATGCTGGTAGAGAAAAACATCACTGTTTATTCTACCTGTGAACACCATTTACTCCCTATCGTTGGGAAAGCACACGTGGCTTATATTTCTAAAGGAAGGGTTATAGGGCTTTCCAAAATGAACCGTATGGTAGACTATTTCGCCAAACGCCCACAGGTCCAGGAACGTATGACGATGCAAATAGTTCAGGAGCTGCAAAGAGCTCTTGGCACGCCCGATGTTGCTTGTGTGGTTGATGCTAAACACCTGTGTGTAAACAGTCGTGGAATCAGAGACATTGAAAGCAGTACCGTAACCAGTGAGTTTGGTGGAGCCTTTAAAAACAAAGAGGTAAAACGTGAATTCCTGGATTACATAAAACTGGACACTTCCTTTTCATAATTAATTACTTCCAATTAAATAACTAACTGCTTATGGCGCTTTTTGATGAACAAAGCTTAAAACTGTACAATTCAATGAGTGGGGAAAAAGAGATTTTCACCCCCATAAATCCGGGACACGTAGGCATGTATGTTTGCGGCCCCACTGTTTACAGCAATGTTCATTTAGGCAATTGCCGTACTTTTATCTCCTTCGACCTGGTCTTCAGGTACCTGAAACACCTGGGATATAAAATAAGGTATGTTAGAAATATAACCGATGCCGGCCATTTGGAAAACGATGCCGACAGCGGAGAAGACCGTATCGCCAAAAAGGCGAGGCTGGAAAAAATTGAGCCTATGGAAGTGGTACAGCGTTACACTATAGATTTCCATAATATTCTTCAAAAATTTAACAATTTACCACCAAGTATCGAGCCTACTGCCACAGGCCATATTGTAGAGCAAATTGAGATTATAAAAGAGATTCTGAAAAAAGGATTTGCATACGAAGCCAACGGTTCGGTTTATTTTGATGTGATGAAATACAATGAAAGTCATCACTACGGAAAACTGAGCGGGCGTTCCCTAGAAGATATGATCGCAAATACCCGTGAACTTGCTGCCCAAAGTGATAAGAAGAATCCACAGGATTTTGCTTTATGGAAAAAGGCCGAACCACAACACATTATGCGCTGGCCATCTCCCTGGAGTGACGGCTTTCCTGGCTGGCATTTGGAATGCACAGCTATGAGCACCAAATACCTCGGAGAAGAATTCGATATCCACGGGGGCGGAATGGACCTTAAATTTCCGCATCACGAATGTGAGATAGCTCAAGGGGAAGCTTCCACCGGTAAAAACCCTGTTCATTACTGGATGCATGCTAATATGCTAACCCTTAATGGCAAGAAAATGGCCAAAAGTACCGGGAATAATATTCTACCCGAAGAGATCTTCTCCGGCAACAACGATATTCTGGACAAGCCATTTTCTCCAAACGTTACAAGGTTCTTTATGCTTCAGGCGAATTATCGAAGCGTGCTGGATTTTTCTAACGAAGCACTTTCAGCAAGTGAAAAAGGCTTCAACCGCCTTATGGACGCCTACCATCAAATAGGGAACCTCCCGGTTGGCAAATCTTCATCCATAGCTGTTAGCGATTGGAAACAATCCTGCTACGATGCGATGAACGACGATTTCAATACCCCAATCCTTATTGCTAAACTTTTTGATGCTGTAAAATTCATCAATAGCGTTAAAGAAGGCAAAGCCGAAATTACTTCTGAAGACAAGGAAACCCTTCACAAAACCATGAAGAATTTCATGTTTGACGTTTTAGGACTTCTGGAAAAAGCTTCAGAAAATGAAGAAAGCACACAAAAACAACTTTCAGCAACCATAGAGCTGCTTATAAAACTCAGAGCCGAAGCTAGGGTAAATAAGGATTTTGCTTTAAGCGATCAAATCAGAGATCAGTTACAGGATATGGGTATTCAGCTTAAAGATGGAAAAGAAGGCACGACCTTCAGTATAGATTAGGCATGCTTAAAAAGATACTCGCATATCCTTTTATTTTGTTGGTGAAATTTTACCGCAATTTTATTTCACCACTTACCCCGGCAACCTGCCGCTACACGCCTACCTGCTCTCAATACTCCCTAACTGCTTTAGAAAGGTTTGGTGTATTTAAAGGTGGCTGGTTAAGCATTAAAAGGATAGTTAGCTGCAATCCCTGGGGTGGAAAAGGCTATGATCCCGTTCCGCCAAAAAAGAATACCTAGCAACTTGCAGAAACCTGCAAATATGTATCTTTACCTTACTAACATAAAATTCACTTCATGTTTTTAAATGCAATTACCTGGAACCCTTCTGAAGGTTTAGATTTAGGGTTTTTCACCCTTCATTATTACAGCCTAATGTTCCTGATCGCTTTTGGTTTGGGATGGTATATAATGAAAAGCATCTACACAAGGGAAGGTATTGCAATAGAAAAACTGGATTCCCTTTTCATTTATACAGTATTGGCAACCCTTATTGGGGCCCGGCTGGGACATGTGATCTTCTACGACTGGGATTATTTTCAGGATCATTTACTGGAGATCTTTCTGCCTGTACGATTCGAGCCTGAATTCCAATTCACTGGTTTCAGGGGTCTGGCCAGCCATGGGGCAGCCATCGGAATCATCATAGCTATGTATTTATACCGAAAAAAGGTACTGGACAAACCCGTTCTTTGGATTCTTGATCGAATCGTTATTCCGGTTGCCAGTGGTGGTATTTTTGTTAGAATAGGAAATTTCATCAATTCGGAGATTATTGGAAAGCCTACCAATTCAGACTACGGAGTCATTTTTGCCAAACTCGGCGAAGATTTTCCCAGACATCCGGCACAGCTTTACGAATCGGTTTGTTATTTATTTATCTTTATTTTGCTTTGGTACTTATACTGGAAAACCGAAAAACGTTTTAAAGTAGGATACATCTTTGGTTTATTCCTGGTACTTCTTTGGACGGTTAGGTTTTTTGTAGAGTTCATAAAGGAAGCTCAGGTAGAAGAACGTGCAACCTGGCTACTGAACACTGGTCAATGGCTAAGTATTCCTTTCATAATTGCAGGTTTCTATTTTATGTATCGTCCCAGCAAAAACCGTAGTTTATGATTCGCAGAAATCTTTTCTTAAGTCTAAGCCTGGCCTCCATGCTCCTTTTTTCTTCTTGTAAAGACGACTCTGAGCCAGAAGAAGAAATAATTGAAGAAAGCATTGAATTCACCAAAGAAGGCGAACTAAGTCTTATTAAAGCTGAAGGTGATACTATCAGGAAATTAGACATTGAAATTGCAGATAGTCAATATGAACATGAAACGGGTTTAATGTACAGGGAAAGCATGGAAGAACTCCAGGGGATGTTGTTTATCTATGATGATGCAGCGCCACGTGCCTTCTATATGAAGAACACTTACATACCTTTGGATATAATCTATTATTCTTCAGATAGTACTGCGGTGAGCTATTATGAAAATGCTGAACCTATGGATGAAACCTCATTACCTTCAGGTGAACCAACACAGTTTATTCTTGAAATAAATGCAGGCCTTATTGAAAAATGGAATATTGAAATTGGAGATAAGATCTTTTTTGAAAGAATAGATTAAGCATTTCTTTTTACTAAATAAGACTAAAGCTTTCCTCTTTCAGGAAAGCTTTTTTTGTTTGTTACTTACGTATTAGACATAAAAAGTAGGCTTAAGGCCTAGTTGTATTTCCGATCAAATTAATTCCTGACGAAACTAAATCGGGGGAAATAAAAAAAAGGCCTTCCATATCTGGAAGGCCTTTTCTATAAGCATTAAACTTTTCTTAAACTGTAGTTTCAGCTTCTTCTTCAAGTTTCTTTTTCTTCTGAATTTTTGCCTTATCGGTAACGCTGTCAAACATAACAGGCGTCGCAATAAAGAGGGATGAATAAGTACCTACAATTACCCCTACGATCAAGGCAAACATAAAGCCTCTAATGCCTTCGCCTCCAAATATGAAGATTGCAAGCAATACTATTAAGGTGGTAAGCGAGGTATTAAGCGTACGGCTTATCATACTATCCAAAGCCTTGTTAATAGTCCTGTCAAGATTCCAGGAGGTATGCTCATTAACATACTCCCTAATCCTGTCAAACACCACCACGGTATCGTTAAGTGAGTAACCAATAACGGTTAAGATTGCAGCGATAAAGGCCTGGTTGATCTCCATACTAAAAGGCATAACCTTGTAAAGAAGTGAGAAAACACCCAATACTATAATAACATCGTGAGCTACAGCAGTTACCGCTCCTATACTGAACTGCCATTTTCTAAATCTCAATAAGATATATAGGAAAATTACGACCAGGGATCCTAAAATAGCCCAGAAGGAATCATTCTTAATATCATCGGCAATGGTTGGACCAACCTTCATGGATTGCATAATTCCAAGGCTACGATCGGTTCCACCGGTAGTAAATTGCTCAAAAGTTAAGTCGGCTGGAAGGTAATCCTGAAGTGCCTCGTACATCGTTCTTTGAATCTCCTGGTCTACTTCTGATCCGTCATCATCAACACGATAATTGGTTGTGATTTTAAGCTGATTATTCGGTCCAAAAGTTTTAGCCTCTGCACTTCCAAAAACAGCTACCAGATCATCCTGAGCATCGGTAGGAGAAACATCCTGGTCAAAACGAACAGTATAGGTTCTACCTCCCACAAAGTCAACTCCCATATTTAGTCCCTGAACAAGTAGCGAACCTAAACTTATAATGATCATTATTCCTGAGATCACGTAAGCCAGTTTTCTCTTTCCTAACCAATCTATCTTCACATTCCTGAAGAGATTCTTAGTTGCTGAAGTGGAGAATGGAAGTTCTTTTCCGCTTTTTGCATAACCATCTATAAAGAGACGGGTAATAAAGATTGCAGTAAATAACGAGGTTGCAATACCAATCAATAAGGTTGTGGCAAATCCTTTAATAGGTCCGGTTCCAAGAATCAAAAGAATGAAACCTGTAAGACCTGTGGTAATATTCGCATCGAGAATGGACGAAAGTGCGTTATTGAAACCATCTTTAATGGCATCTTTCTGCATTTTACCTTTGGCAAGCTCTTCTCTAATCCTTTCAAATATAAGTACGTTAGCATCAACCGACATACCGATGGTTAAAACAATACCGGCAATACCAGGTAAGGTAAGCACAGCACCAAGTCCGGCTAAAATTCCGAAAATGAAAAGAATGTTAACAGCTAAAGCTATATCGGCATATAAACCGGCCTTACCATAGTAAAAGAACATCCAGATGAGTACAAAGATAAGCGCTATAACAAAGGACATAATTCCACTATCGATAGCTTCCTGTCCTAAACTTGGTCCTACGATCTCACTCTGAATTATATCTGCTGAAGCAGGAAGTTTACCAGCTCTAAGAACGTTAGCTAAATCCTGTCCTTCAGTAATTGTAAAATCTCCTGTAATCTCACTTCTTCCTCCTGAAATAGGCCCGCTTGAAACTCCGGGGGCAGAATACACTATATTATCAAGTACAATAGCAATCTGGCTTTGGTTGTTGGAGGCATAACCGGTCATTTCTTCCCAGATCTTTGCTCCCCTGCCATCCATCTGCATTGAAACTGCAATTCTACCTACCTGATCGAATGTTTGGTTGGCATCGGTAATCACATCTCCGCTTAATGGCGGGGTCATATCTCTATTTCCTTTTAAGGCATAAAGACCTACAAGATCGGCATCTCCTTCAGGAATTCCCCACACAAATTTGGTGTAACGTTGTTCTGCAGGCAGTAGAGATCTTACCTGAGATTTATTTAGATATTCCATCGCTTTAGCTGTATCTCTGGCGGAGAAATAAGCTAAAACCGGTCCTCCCTGAGAGCCAGGAGATTTAATAAGATCGAATAATGGATTGTTGCCGGTTGAAGCATCCGAAGAATCATCTTCTTCGGCTTCAGCAAGAAGCTCATCAATATCACTATCCTCTGTAGCTGTAGTATCGGTTTCCTGCTGGGTTTCCTCTTTGTCTCCAACCAACTCAATCAAACGATTATTGGCCTCCGCAAGGAAGTTTCCGAATTCATTGTTTTTATATACGTGCCAGAACTCTAACTGCGCTGTACTTTGAAGCAGGCTCTGAACCCTGCTGATATCTTTAGCTCCGGGAAGTTCTACAAGAATTCTTCCTGAATTCCCTAAACGCTGAATATTTGGCTGTGTAACACCAAATTTATCGATACGTTTACGAAGTACCTCAAATGCGGAAGTAATAGACTCGTCTACTTTTCTTCTGATTACATCTTCAACCTCAGCATTGGACATATTAGCATTAATCTCATCGCTAAGGGACTTATTAAAGAATGCGTCGGGAGAAGCTAATCTGGCATCCGGGATTTCATTGAAAGCCTCAAAGAACAGATCTATATAATCATCCTGACTGTCTTTTTGAGCTGCATCGGCCTGATCTAAGGCACGGTTAAAAGCAGGATCGTTAGTATTATTGGCAAGACCGTGAAGAATGTCTCTTACCGAGATCTGAAGGATTACGTTAATCCCTCCTTTAAGGTCTAAACCTTTATTAAGCTCTTTATCTTTTGCATCATTGTAGGTGATCCCGGCGATAATATCATCTCCTCCTATAGAGTCCAGATAACGTTTTTCTTCAGCATCTCTTAAAACTGAATAATTATCTACATCTTCACCAATTTTTTGAATGGCAAATTCTTCAGCTTCATTTTCAACTCTATTTGTGATAAATGTAAATGAAAGCTGGTAAATACATACCAGTCCAAATAAAATTGCAAAAACCTTAATCAGTCCTTTGTTCTGCATTATTCCTTAAATTATAATTAATTAGGTCGATTTTAAAAACGGACAAATATAGGGTTTCATAAATCAAATCCCAATATTTTTTTTTGGAATAATTTAACTTTTAAACCCAAAAAAGGCCCCAGAAACTGCGGCCTTTTTTAAGAAATTATTTAACTTTTTCAGTATTTATACCTCTAGCAAAGTATTGGTCTTTTTTACACCTTCTGCGCTTTCTTTCATTTTAGCACTTTCAGCATCGCTAAGTTCAAGTTCCACGATCTTTTCAAGACCATCTTTCCCTAAAATAGCAGGCACACCAATACAAATATCATTAAGCCCGTACTCTCCTTCCAGCATTGCTGAACAAGGGAACATTTTTTTCTGGTCGCAGGCAATTGCCTGAACAAGCGCAGAGACAGCAGCTCCAGGCGCATACCAGGCAGAGGTTCCCAATAATTTGGTTAGCGTGGCTCCTCCTACTTTAGTATCTTCTGAAACCTGATTCAAACGATCTTCTGATATAAATGCTGTTACAGGAACAGAATTTCTTGTTGCCAATCTCGTAAGCGGCACCATCCCGGTGTCACTGTGACCACCAATCACCATTCCATCAACATCAGATGGCGGGCATTCTAAAGCCTCGCTCAAACGAAACTTGAATCGGGCGCTATCTAAAGCTCCTCCCATTCCAATGATCCTATTTTTTGGAAGACTTGTAGTCTTATGTACCAGGTACGTCATAGTATCCATTGGATTGCTAACCACGATAAGGGTTACATCGGGTGAATGCTTAATAAGGTTTGTAGCAACTTCTTTTACAATCCCTGCATTAATCCCTATCAATTCCTCTCTGGTCATTCCGGGTTTACGCGGAATTCCACTGGTGATAACAGCAACATCGCTGTTAGCGGTTTTGGAATAATCACCGGTAGTTCCGGTAATTTTAGTATCAAATCCATTAAGCGTTGCAGTTTGCATAAGGTCCATCGCTTTTCCTTCAGCAAAGCCTTCTTTAATATCCAGCAGGACTACTTCAGAAGCAAAATCTTTGATGGCTACATATTCTGCACAACTGGCACCTACTGCACCAGCTCCAACTATTGTAACTTTCATATTATATATTTTATATCGATTAATATTAGTTCCTAGCGAAAGTACGAAATAAGGGAATGCTTTACTAATAGAAAGAAGTAAAAACCAAGGCCTTAAATCCTGAAATGAAGGCCGAGATTCATATTAAAAAAACTTCCTGCAGTAACCATAGTGCTCACTTTAAATTTATTGAAGTATAAATTAAAACCTATGTCTCCTTTAAACTGAAGTTCATTTTCTCCGAGGGTTTCCAGAGCTGTATTTATATTTCCTAAAAACGGCCCGCTGCCATCCATGGCATAAGCAAAGTTGGAATTTGTTGCCCCCAGGGCACCGAAGATCTCAAAATCTTCGTAGCGTTTTGAAGCCAGAGCCTCAAAAAGCCACAAATCACCGTTAACATCAATTAGATCAAGAACAGCTACTTGAGGAATATTTACAGGATCGAAAGCATACTTCACTTCAAACTTACTATAAGTAATGAGTGCGGAAACCTGAAGATCCTCAGGCTCATTAAACATAAAATACTGACTAAAATTATGCTTTACCCCGGCCCCATAGGTGCTGAAATTAACATCATCTATAGTCATTTCCGGAAGAGCCCGAACGGTGAATTCAGATTCCATGGGCAAGCCCATCGTAACCTGTACAAATGGGTGCGGGATAAGGCCTTTATCCACACCTTCCAGGGCCTGGAACTCGAAGGAGTTCCCCATTACGGTACCTTCGTAATAAACATCGGTTGGCCCTCCAAAAGCTGTTGGAACTTTAGCGTTAGATGCTCCTTTAATATTGAGCAAACTAAACTCATTATTACCGATAGTACTGCTTTTTTTACTTGTAGGCACAATGAGTCCATTCCCATGAACTGAAACTTCAAACTTCCAGGGAGCAAGGCTTTGTGCAGAGGTAAACCAACCCGCACTTGCCTGGTAAGCTGCGCCGGATGCAGCCGGACTGGCAAATTCATCGGCTATATGAAGTAAATCGCCAACTACGGCATCTATATCATTTTGAGCTGTTATGAGATTTGAAGAAAAGAATAAAAGTAGGGTGCAAATTGTTCTGGTTAGAATTTTCACAAGATTCAGGTTTAGTTAATGGAGTAAAAATAGCAAAAATACTTTTGCAGCATATTTAATAACCGGGGAAAAAGCCCCAAATGAAAAAAATCCTAAAACAAAAAAACCCGTGACAGACACGGGTTTTCTTTTTATAGCTTATTAATTTAAGCGTCTATGTTCGCATATTTAGCGTTCTTCTCGATAAACTCACGTCTTGGCGGAACCTCATCTCCCATAAGCATAGAGAAAATCCTATCTGCCTCACTACTGTTATCAATATTAACCTGACGTAGTTTACGTTTTTCAGGATCCATAGTAGTATCCCAAAGTTGTTCTGCATTCATCTCTCCAAGACCTTTATATCGCTGAATTTGCACGCCACCACTATAGCTTTCGGCAATTTCATCACGCTCTTCCTCACTCCAGGCATAACGCTTCTTGCTTCCTTTCTTCACAAGGTATAAAGGTGGAGTTGCGATGTATATATTACCTCCTTCTATAAGTTCCTTCATATATCTAAAAAAGAAAGTTAGAATCAAAGTTTCAATGTGACTACCATCCACATCGGCATCACACATAATCACAACTTTATGATATCTTAATTTATCGATATTCAAGGCCTTACTATCCTCTTCGGTACCAATGGTTACACCAAGTGCAGTGTAGATATTTTTGATCTCTTCGTTTTCAAATACTCGATGAGTCATGGCTTTTTCAACATTCAGAATTTTACCTCTTAGCGGAAGAATAGCCTGGAATCTTCGATCTCTACCTTGTTTGGCAGTTCCACCCGCCGAATCTCCCTCAACAAGGAAAACTTCACTCTGGGTAGGGTCCTGTTCTGAGCAATCTGATAATTTCCCGGGCAAACCACCTATACTCATCGCGGTTTTACGCTGCACCATATCACGGGCTTTCTTAGCCGCATTTCTGGCCTGAGCCGCAAGAATCACTTTCTGAACAATGGTCTTGGCATCATTAGGATTTTCCTCCA
The DNA here is from genome assembly GCA_024635795.1 of Salegentibacter sp. Taxonomy (GTDB): domain Bacteria; phylum Bacteroidota; class Bacteroidia; order Flavobacteriales; family Flavobacteriaceae; genus Salegentibacter. The sequence continues at coordinate 25,087 of JAGXIH010000017.1, forward strand.
GGTAATTTTCAAGCATTTCTGAAACTGCCTGAGATACCGCTGACGTCACTTCCCTGTTTCCGAGTTTAGTCTTTGTTTGCCCCTCAAATTGAGGCTCGGCTACTTTTACTGAAATTATAGCGGTTAATCCCTCACGGAAATCATCACCTGTAATCTCAAATTTAAGCTTATCGAGCATTCCCGAGGCATCCGCATATTTCTTAAGCGTAGTGGTCAAACCACGTCTAAATCCAGATAAATGCGTTCCTCCTTCGTGAGTATTGATATTGTTTACGTAAGAATGTAAATTCTCATTGAACGAGGTGTTATAAACCATCGCCACCTCAACAGGAATATCATTCTTTTCACCTTCAATCGCGATCACATCGCTGATTATAGGCTCCCGATTTCCATCTAAAAATTTGATAAATTCCTTAAGACCTTCTTCAGAATGGAAAATTTCATTTAAAAATTCGCCTTTATCATCCTTTTCCCGTTTATCGGTTAAGATCATGGTAACCCCTTTATTAAGAAATGCCAACTCGCGCATACGACTGGCAAGGGTTTCATAATTAAAATCTACCGTTTGTTGAAATATTGAAGAATCCGGTTTAAATGTTATTATCGTCCCATTCTTATCCGATTCACCAACCGGCTTTACAGGATATAAAGGCTTCCCAAGTTCGTATTCCTGCTCCCAGATTTTACCGTCACGATATACAGTGGCTTTCAAAGCAGAAGAAAGTGCGTTCACACAACTTACTCCTACTCCATGCAAACCTCCTGAAACCTTATAAGAATCCTTATCGAATTTACCTCCGGCTCCAATCTTGGTCATTACGACCTCAAGAGCAGAAACGCCCTCCTTTTTATGGAGGTCAATAGGAATTCCCCGGCCGTTGTCTTCGGTAGTTACCGAGCCATCTTCGTTAATCGTAACTTTAATGGTATCACAGTGGCCCGCCATAGCTTCATCTATGGAGTTATCTACCACCTCATACACCAAATGATGCAATCCTCTTACCCCGGTATCTCCAATATACATTGAAGGTCGCATGCGCACATGCTCCATTCCTTCAAGCGCCTGGATACTATCAGCCGAATATTGTTTCTTGGGTTCTTCGCTCATATATTCTTTAATTAAATTCGTCTGTTTTATATAACGAACAAATATAACAAAACCCTTATTTTCTGCTAGCGGAAGCCTGATTTTAAGCCTTTAAGTTATTAACAATTTGTGCAAAAAAAGCCCGTAGGGCAGGTAATTTTATACCTCGCACTACGGGTCTTTCAAAACACACGCTTAATTTATGAAGCTTTGGCTAATTCCTCAAGTTCTTTTTTAGCTGTTGATGCTACATGAGAGGTGTTCGCCCTACCACTTGGATCAAGATCCTCCTGCCATTTTGGAACCCATCTTTTCACGGTTTTAGCTGCGCTCTCCTGCGGAAAATGAGAGGCAAAAATTTCACGATAAAAATAAGCCTCTTTGGTAGCTGGTGTGTTATGAGGATATTTTTTGGACGCCTCAGCCATTTCCCAGTCACTTACACGAATTGAAGCATACGCAATGAGTTCATCTATCCAACTGTAGCCAACACCGTCACTAAACTGCTCCTTTTGCCTCCAAAGCACTTCTTCAGGCAAAAAGGGCTCTTCGGGTGTATCGAAAGCTTTTCTAACGATATATTTCTCTACCCCATCATAGGTTTTTGGCATTTTATACTTGGCTTGGGTTTCCATAGCAACCTCTAAAAAGGCTTTATCTAAAAATGGAACCCTGGCTTCCAATCCATGAGCCATCGTAGATTTATCGGCCCTTAAACAATCGGCAGTAGCCAATCGCTGCACTCTTCGAATTGTTTCCTTCTGAAATTCATCTGGAGAGGGCGCATTCTTGAAATAAAGATAACCACCAAAGATCTCATCGGCTCCTTCTCCTGAAAGAACCACTTTCACCCCTTTTTCTTTTATCGCTTTTGAAAGAAAATACATAGGCGTACTGGCCCGTATGGAGGTTACATCGTAAGTTTCAAGATGCCATACCAGTTTTTTTAGAATTTCAATTCCCTCTTCAACGGTAAAGTGGATTTCGTGATGTTCAGTTCCCAGGAATTTTGCCACTTTGCGGGCGGCTACCAAATCGGGAGCGCTTTCATCCAAACCTATTGAAAAAGAATGCAGTTTTTGACCGCTGTCCTTCATTAATCTAGCGGCTATTGAAGAAGTAAGCGAAGAATCAAGTCCCCCACTCAACAGTACTCCCAAAGGCACATCGGCCATTAGGCGTTTTTTTGTCGCCGCGATCAGACTTTCCCTAAGTTTTTTAAGGTCAAGCTCTTTATCTGCTTTGGTATAATCATACCAATCGGGTTTATAATATTCTACAAATCCGGTTTCAGGAGTATAGTAGTGCCCCGGAGGAAAAGCAGCTAAACTGATGCATTGGTCAGCAAGCGCTTTCATTTCACTGGCAAACCAGATCGCTCCATCCTCATCGGTGCCGTAGTACAAAGGCTTAACCCCAATTGGATCACGGGCCGCGATGAAATCTTTCCCGTCTACCACAACAAATGCAAAAACGCCATCGAGTTTATCTACAAAATCATAACCATACTCTTCATACATATGCACTATTACTTCAGAATCTCCTGTTGTTCTGAATTGGTGGTTTTTCAGCTCATTCTCCCGCAGTGACTGGTGGTTATAAATTTCACCATTATGGATCATCCAGGCTTTACTGGTACCTTTAATTGGTTGCTGCCCGGTTTGCAAATCCACAATAGAAAGTCTTTCATGACTCAACAAGTATCCTTCTTCGGTAATTTGCAATCCACTTTCATCCGGTCCGCGATGAGACATTCTTTTGGAGATCCCACTCACTTTCTCTTTACTTAATCGCTCTCCGATTACTGCTAAAATTCCACACATAATAATTGCTTTAATATTTCAAGACAAATATGGGTTGAAGGTTTCATTTTAAAAACAAAAAATTACATTTTGCTACTAACTGGAAACATAAAAAACATTATCCGTATAATTTTAAAAGCTTTACATGCGAAATTTCGCTCAAAAACTTTAGTCATGTAAATTTGGCAAGGTATCTGCCTGATAATTATTGATGTTTTTTACAGTTCCCTTCTGTAATTATCACAATATCTCTTATATTTAAAGGAAAAATTAATCAACAACACTATGAAGAAAATTTTTATCGCAGCCTTAGGAATTATTTTTTTAATGGGAATTCCGCAGCTAAAAGCACAGGAGAGAGACACCACTTCTCCAAATTTCCCAAAAATGGACGCCAGTCCAATGGATCTTACCATCTATCGCGACAGTAATAACGATGTAATTGCCAGAGTGCTTTACAGCAGGCCTAAGAAACGCAACCGGGTTGTCTTTGGTAAATTAGTACCATACGGACAAGTTTGGAGAACCGGAGCAAATGAAGCTACCGAGCTTACTCTTTTTAAGGATATGAAAGTAGGTGATGCTGTTGTGGAAGCTGGAACATATACCCTATATTCTATTCCGAAGGAAAAGGAATGGACAATAATTTTAAACCAGAGAACCCACACCTGGGGTGCTTACGAATATACCGATGAAGAAGATGTAGTAAGAATTACGGTACCTGTAAGACAATCTTCAACAAACATAGAAAACTTGTCTATGACTTTTGAACGTGCCAGTGACGATAGTGGAACTAATCTTTTAATTGGCTGGGACGACAAATATGTAAAAGTGCCTTTTAAAAATGCAAACTAATAAATTATCTCTTAATCAAAAACGCCCGGATCGGGCGTTTTTTTATGGGATATTGAGATATTTATGGGTTTGAAGTGAGACTTTCCACTTTGGATTTTTCATTACATAATCCACGATTAACGGCATCATTTCATCCCTTTTGCTCCATTCAGGCTGAAGATAGAGAATGCAATTATCACTTACCTTCGCTGCCTGTTCTTCAGCAAATTTAAAATCGTGTTTATTGAAGATGATCATCTTAAGCTCATTAGCCAAAGGATAGATCTCATCAGTTGGAAGCTTTTTCTTCTTCGGAGAAAGGCAAATCCAATCCCACTGGCCGGTTAACTTATATGCTCCTGAAGTTTCAATATGAATTTTACTTCCTTTATTTTTTAACCCCTGAGTGAGTTGGGTCATATCCCAGGTTAATGGTTCACCACCTGTCACTACCACAGTATCACTGTGTTTAGTCGCATTTTCAATAATTTCCCCAATATGAGTAGGCGGATGCAGACCTGCGTCCCAACTTTCCTTCACGTCACACCAGTGGCATCCAACATCGCAGCCTCCTATCCTTATAAAATAAGCGGCAGTTCCTTTATGGAATCCCTCCCCCTGTATGGTATAGAACTCTTCCATTAACGGAAGCATAATTCCCTCATCAACCAGCCTTCTTGTCTCTTCTGTAATCATAGCGCGCAAAGATACGGAATATCCTTTTTTTCCTCTCCGCTTTGAGCCAGGATTATTTATTACTAGTATTATTTAAGGATTAAGGCGTTTTTCACTGCGGAAGGCTCCTCGCCTGTTTTAACCAGAAATCCGTTTATAACTGCGTATTCAGTCTCCCCATCTTTCTCTAGAAAAAAAGAATGAGAAATGTCTTCTGAAGCTTTAAAGTCAGGAGAAACCAGGTTTACCGGATAATCGGTGAAATTTTCATTCTCCGGTAAATTCTCTACCGGGATATAGGCATAAGCCTGTTCCAGCAGCACCTTAAAATCCAGTTTTCCTACGGCTTCCAAATCGGGTAAGATCTCTGGATATACCTTTCCTGAAATCAGCTTATAACCTGAAAAATCTTTGCTGTTGTAGGCATAATTGGTAGAGAGATCTCCCCGATCTGCCACATAAGCACGATAGGAATATTCCTGGGGCGTATCGCCCGGAACTTCGCTGTGGTTGATCCCCAGATCCAGGATATATTCATTTCCCAGTAACTCATAGGTAATTTCTATTAATTTCAGATCATATAGCTTGGAGTCATTCTGCGGAATATTCTCATATTCCGCTATATCCACCATTCTATATCCTTCATCTGCAATAGCGAAAACCGCTGCCAAAATTGACACAAAATTGAGCTTTCTTATTTCCTGTTTTTCAGGATCATCAGGGTAACCTCCACTTTCAATTAAAATTGTACTGGTGCCCCACTTCTGAATATTATCTCCAAAGGCGCGGGGTTCAAAATCATCATTGTATCTGCCAACCTGCCCGGGTGCATAGTTCTGGATCACATTATTCATAAGCACAATGAGTTTCATGGCGTTCCCGCGAACCTCATTAATTGATTTTTCATAATCGTAAGCCGGCGCTAAATACGAAAAAGTTGCAGGTTTCTCAGTTCCTTCAGCATTGTAATAGCGGCTTTGGTCATGAAGATTGAATCCGAAATCGGCATCAAGGCTATCTCTTACTTTTTTCAGGGTTTTACTTTCGGGGGATTGTAATCTTAGCGCATCGCGGTTCACATCTACGCCCAAAGCATTTCGTCTCTGAAATTTTTCGGCGCCATCGGGATTAAGCATGGGGAGAAAATGCAAAGTAACTTCTTTCAGCAGTGCTTCCTTTTCGACTTTAAAATCATCAGAATTCAGGAAATTAAAAATATCAAAAAGAGCCATGGTGGCTGTAGATTCATCTCCATGCATTTGGGACCATAGCAGCACATCGGTCTCACCGGTTCCTATGCTCAAAAGATTTAAACTTCTGCCCTCGATGGATTCCCCAACTTTATTAATCCTGAACGCTGAGTTATTTTCCTGTTTTTTAATCAGGTCTTCAACCAACTCGTGAGTAAATCTTCTTTGGTCAATGCTTTCTTCTTTATAATCAGGATATTTTTCATAAAGCTTTTTATAAAAATCATCCTGTTGAGCCGAAAGCCCAAAACTCATAAGAAGGAAGAAAATCGGAAAAATTAAAAAGGTTTTCATTTAACTGTGGATTTAGGCCTGGGAACGGGTTTAAAATTAAAATTTCTCGTTGCATGTCTAACGGCGTTCATGAAATCTACTCCCGGATCGGTTTTTTGGGTGCGATAACCGCTGTCTTTTTCTTTCCAGAGCGGATGGTCTTCAAAGTTAGTATATTCATAATGACCAATAAGATAATCGATATCGTATTTATTTGCGAGGTAATTCACCAACCAGATATTGGCATCAACCTGCGCCCTGGTTAAAGGCGCTTCTTCGGTCCCACCAACATTCTCAATGCCAATTGCTACGTGGTTGAGACCAATAACATGTCTGGCCATAAGTTTTTCCGGCATCAGCCTGTAAATTTCTCCATTGCGATGCACGAGAAAATGCGCAGAAACATTCAAGCCGCTCGCCTTCTGAATATCGGCTCTGGCTCCTGGCAATTTCACGGGATCGAAAGCGCTAAAAGAGGCTTCAAGTGTTGGTATTGCCGTCCAGTGTAAAACGATCATTTTAGGGGTTATCTTCGGGGTTTTCTTGAATAGATCATAGCGATCTTCCATATAATCCAGGCTGAGTTCCCGGCGTTCCTCATTAAAATTTATAGGTTTATCAATAATAAAGTAGGCAACTTCCTTCGATGGGCCACAGGAAGCAATAATGAGTGTTATTGTAATTAAAACAAGTCTTTTCATATCTTTTAAAATTAAAAAAGGGCTACTTAAAGCAGCCCTTCTAAATTAGTAAAATTAAGTTTTATTGGTCCCACCATACTTTACCATAGATACCATCTTCTCCTCCAAACTGGCGTTGTACCGCCTCTTCATAATTAGCTTCATTATTGAAAACCTCATTATCGGGGTAGCTTAAACGGTTCGGCACTGGCGCACCATTTGGTTCAACCAGATCATTAGGAAAGCCAGTTCTTCTCCATTCTGACCAGGCTTCATAACCAAACATATATAAATGAACCCAACGCTGGTTAGAAATTTTCTCAATGGCATTATCTGGGTCAAAAGCAATTTCAGATTGGCTAAGAAATTCATCTACACCATCTGAGCTTCCAGTCCATTGTTCAATAGAAGCCTCAACAGCTTCTTCATAAAAGGTACCGGCATCTCCTTCGGTGGTCCAATTTCGCGATGCAGCTTCTGCTTTTGCAAACAGGACCTGTGCATAAGTAACCAGATATACTGGAGCATCCTGGGCGAAAATTTGGGACCCAAGAAGTGAATACTCTTCAGTTCCTATGTTCTCTTCTTCACCAAATTTAAGCCCCACGTACTCACCGGTAGCTCGAGCTGGATCACCGTAAACCTCAAGTCGGGGATCATTCACCGGTTTCATTTCTTCAACAAGATTTTCAGTTAAAGCCCACCATTCGCGGTTACTGGCTACAACCTGGCTATACCAGTAATTTTGATTGTTTGCATCAGCTAAATGTTGGAATACAAGATTATCAGCATTCGAAGTCAAAACTCCAGCGTCTAAGGCTGCATTAAATTCTTCTCGCGCAGTATCCTCATCCGCCTCTGAAAGTCTTAGAGCCATAAAAAGCCGAATGGTATTCCCTAGTTTTTTCCATTTAGACATATCTCCACCATAAACAACATCATTGTTTATGCTTCCGGAAACCATCATATCATTAGCTTCCTTCAATTCACTGAACAAGTCATTGTAGATAAATTCCTGAGTATCGTATTCAGGAGTGAAATTTTCAGATCCCATCAAGGCATCAGAATAAGGGATATCTCCCCAACGGTCAGTTAAATTCCAGTAAAAATAGGCTCTAAGGATCTTCGCTACGGCAACCTGGTTTGCAACGGGTCCATCTGACCCGCTAAGATCGTCTGAATCCAGAACTGTCTGGAGGTTTGCCAGTGGCCCCTGGTAATATCCGTAGAAACTTGTGCTTTCCTGAGGATATAACGAGGTACCCACGTATTGGGTTTCTGCCAGGTACTGAGCCATAAATTCTCCTTTAGGAGAGGAAGCAAGCCCAGGCAAATAAAGTTGGGCGTTAGCAATCAATTGGGTCCCGGAAGCCTGGCTAGGCAGGTTCGGATTTATATTGATGTCTTCATCAAAGTCACTGCAACTTCCCAGAATGAAAGTGGACAGAAGTAATATTATATATGTTTTTTTCATCGCGATAATTTTTAAAATGTGATGTTTAGATTAATCCCGTAAGATCTTACCGTTGCCAACTGTCCTGATTCATACCAGCTTATTGACTGGCTACCGGTAGATATCGCAGAAGGGTCTATACCATCTGGAGCATCCTGCCAAATCATTGCAGGATTTCGCGCTATAAGAGCCAAGTTTACCGTGTCAAAAGGAAGATTGCTCATTAAATTTTCCCCAAAGGTATATCCAAGTCTAAGCTCCCTTAGTTTAATATAGGAAGCATCATACAGCCATTCTTCATAAATTCTTCTCCCGACAACATTTCTGTAATAAGATCTGGCATCTACATAGGCTTCTACTGGCTGTCCTGTTTCAGCAGAAATACCAGTAACTTTAACTCCACCACCTTCTTCAAGTGGATCCCTTACATTCATTCCCCGATCATTAGTTGCTACCGTAAGTGGATCCTGGCCTGTTCTAACCCCCAGCATTTTTGAGCGACTAAAAAACTGTCCTCCACCCTGGAAATCGATCATTGCAGCCAGATTAAAATTCTTATAGCGGAAGGTATTCTGGAAACCTCCGGTAAAATCAGGAAGCACTGAACCAAAATTATGAGTTGCATCGGTATATAAAGGCATGTTATTTTGATCTAATAGAACTTCCCCGGTAGCCTCATCTCTCTGGTAAGCTTGCCCTATAAGACTTCCAAAAGGCTCGCCTTCATAAGAATTCAGGTAACTCGAAACACTTGAGTAAGTAGTCGATCCGTAGGTATAAACATCAATTCCCGGAGCCAATTCAACAACTTCACTTCGGTTTCTGTTGATATTAAATACTGCATCCCACAGAAAATCATCAGTTTTAATTGGCTGGCCCGTTAAGGTTAGTTCTATACCCTGGTTTTGGATAAGACCTGCATTAATGGTACTTGAACTATAACCACTTGCTCCTGATACATCAAGATTAATGATCTGATTTTTATTTTTTTGTAGATAATAGGTGAAATCCAAACCTAACCTGTTATTTAAAAACCGAAGATCAACCCCTGCTTCATAAGAGTGAGCAAAAGAAGGTTCTATATCAGGGTTATTAAGATTATCAGGCACATATAAGGTGTTTATATTTCCATAAACGGTACCAACGCCATAAGCCGGTGTTGTTTGATATGGACTAAGATCTGATCCCGCCTGAGCATAACTGGCTCTAAATTTCCCAAATGTTAAAAGGTCAGATTCTATAAGTTCACTAAAAATCATACTTCCCGAAATAGACGGATACCAGTAAGAGTTGTTGTCTGCAGGTAAGGCCGAAGAATTATCGTTTCTAATAGAGGCATCCACGAAATAAGTATCCAGGTAACCTAAAGAAATCATACCAAAGACACTTCTAATCTGTTTCTCCAGTTTATAGGAAGTAGTCGAAGGTCTGTCAATTGAAGCATCAATATTGTAAAATCCTGGAGCAGATAAACCACCAACTGTAGCTTGAGATAAATAAGTATAATTACGATTATAAATATTTCCTCCTATAGTTCCATTTACAGAGAATTCCTCAAACTTTTTATTATACTGACCAATCAATTCATAGTTGAATTCCTTATTCTGGTACTTTCCTACAGAATATCCTGGTATACTCTTCCCTCCAAAGGCTGTTCTGCCTTCAATATTCTGAGTATACATATCTGATCTTATTGCTCCGGAGATTTCAATTTCCGGTGTGATTTGATATTTCAACGAAACATCCCCAAAGAACCTGTCCCGGGTATCTTCCGAAGTATTTTCATATGCATCAAAATAAGGATTGTTCCAGTATAAAGGATTAAAATTGGTTACCTCCCCGGTGGTAGAACTAGGATTTCGCAAGTTCCAATGAAGAAACGTGCCATCGGCATATTTATAGTCCTTTAAACGGTTCATATCAAGATTTCTCTGAAACCACTGATTAAAGTAAGCCACACCATATTCTGACCCCTGGCCCGGTCTTCTGGCATCATTCCTTGCATAATTAATATTGGTTGAAAGCGTGAGATCATCTGAAAGATCCAGCGCAGCGCTTAAACCTAAATTATTTCTATTTAAATAAGTATTAGGCTCAACCCCTTCTATACGTGTATCGTTAAGACTTAATCTGAAAGTCGTATTATCGCTTCCACCTGAAACAGTTACACCATTATTCAGGTTATAACCCGTTTCATAATAATCCTTAATATTATCAGGATGCGGAACAAATGGTGTTAACTGCCCGTAAGTAGGATCCTGAGGATAAAAACTAAAGACTTGCCTAACCGGTGTGCCATCCATTCTTGGCCCCCAGCTTTCGTCAACACTTATAGCCACATATGGGTCTCCATTAGGAAGGGTTGAGAAAGATTGACTTGATCCAGCACCGTACATATTTTGTTTAGGCAAAAAGTTACCCGCTCTTTCAATTGAATAAGAGGAATTTATTTGTACCTGAACATCTTTGGCACCCCTTTTACCCTTCTTGGTGGTAATCATGATTACCCCGTATTGTCCACGAATTCCGTAAAGCGCAGAAGCAGCCGGTCCTTTTAGGACATTTACAGATTCAATATCGCTTGGATTAACATCCTGGCCTAAGTTTCCAAAATCTGCTCCGGCACTGCCTGAGAAGTTAGCATTGGAAATTGGAGTCCCATCAACTACCATTAAAGGTTGGTCTCCCCCACTTATGGAATTTACACCACGAATTTTTATCTTCTGGGTACCTCCCATACTCGCTCCTGAGGAACCAGTAACCTGAACCCCGGCAACTCGACCTGCAAGGGAACCTAAAACATTTTGCTCATTGGTTAGATTTAAATCCTCACCGCCTACCTCCTGGGTGGCGTAACCTAAGGATTTCTTTTCTCTGGAAATACCGAGAGCGGTAACTACTACCTCTCCTAAACTTTCCAGGTCTTCCACCATTTCTACATTAATAGTAGTTTGATTGTTCACAGGTATTTCCCGGCGCTCAAAACCAAGCGACGAAAACACCAAAACAGCATCGGGCGTAACATCAATGGAATACTCTCCCTCCATATCGGTAACGGTTCCCTGATTGGTTCCTTTCACCAGTACATTCACCCCAGGTAGGGACATCCCATCACTGGCAACAGTCACGGTACCCGATACTGTGCGCTCCTGGGCGAAAATACTGGAAATCTGAAAAATGGCTAATAAAGCCAAAATTGTAAGTTTGTTTCTCATTCCTTTAGTGTTATAATTTTGCTAATAAACTTTAAATATATATAAATTGCGCCTACTCTGCGACTTTATCTTAACTAATAAATAAAGTTTTACTAAATTTTTAGATAAGCTATCTTTGAGAAAACATTATTTACAGAAAGTTCAAACAAAATTACAATTCATAAAAAATTTAAAATTCCCAAAGATGAATATCCGCCCTTTACTGCTCTTCGGATCTATTATATTCCTTGTTTCCTGCTCGGTTTCAAAGAGAACCACAAAAAATATTGATAAAAGCTTCAAAGAAGCACCTGCATTTAAACAAGGTTTTGCAGGATTTATGGTTTATGATCCGGAAGAGAAAAAAATACTATATAATCACAACGGAGAAAAATATTTTACTCCGGCATCAAACACAAAATTATTCAGCTTTTATACGGGATTAAAGATCCTGGGGGATTCTGTCCCGGCTCTAAAATACACTATCGAAAACGACAGTTTGTTCTTTACCGGTACAGGCGATCCTTCTCTTTTAAACCCTAATCTTCCCGATTCTCCGGTCATTCCGTTTTTAAGGGAACGAAATGAGACCCTGGTGCTGGTGCCGCCGGTTTACACCGAGATACACCAAGGGCCGGGCTGGGCGTGGGATGATTTCAATTCGTATTATTCTGCGGAAAGGACTCCTTTTCCTATATATGGAAACCTGGTGAATTTCACTTTTAAATCAGGTGAGGAAAAACCAAAGGTCAATCCGGCAATTTTTTCAGATTCACTTATTGTCACAGAATCGAAAAGACCCAGGATTAGAAGGGAACTACGCAGCAATACCTTTTTGTTTCAGAATTCAGAAAGAGAAAACAATTTCAGCCAGAATGTTCCCTTCCATTATTCAACAGAAATGGCAGCTGCTCTTTTAAGTGATACGCTTAAAAAGCCTGTTTTTATAAAGAATTCTCCTAAAATGGAGTTTTCAGAAAAGCTATATAGTATACCTGTAGATAGTATGTATAAAAGGATGATGGAAGTGAGCGATAACTTCATCGCCGAACAGATTTTACTAATGGCAGCGCAAGAGATAAGTGACACTTTAAAAAGCGATATTGCCATCAAACATATGAAAGAAACCTATTTAAATGATCTTACTGACGAGCCCCAATGGGTTGATGGCTCGGGTTTGTCGCGATACAATCTATTTACTCCACGCACTATGATAAGCTTACTGCTTAAAATAAAAGAGGAAGTGCCAGAGGATAGATTGCTTTCTTTATTGGCAACAGGCGGCCAATCGGGAACTCTAAGTAATTTCTATAAAGCTGAAGAACCTTACATTTTTGCCAAAACGGGCACCTTACGTCACAACCATAGCCTTAGTGGATATCTGCTTACAAAAAAGGGTAAATTGCTCGTATTTAGTTTTATGAATAGCAATTATACTGTACCTACTTCTGAACTTAAGGAGGCTATGGAACAGATCCTACTGAAGATTAGGGACAATTATTAAAAATTAAAACCAGCATGATGCTGGACGCAAAAACCGGCAACATCCCGGGAAATGATTATTAACCTATGTTAAATTCCCAGGTTAGTATCAAAATATAAACAGATGAAAAATAAAGTAAATAAAAATAGCTAATTTCGGTTTATAGAAATTTTAAGGAATGAAACCGGCATGCTGCCGGACCCGAAAATGGCAACGTACAGGAACATGATTATAATTCAGTGCCTAATTCCCAAATTGGGATATAAATTATAAAAAATGAAAAGAAGAACCTTTGTACAGAATATAGGACTGGGAAGCCTGGCTTTCCCTCTGAGTTCTTTTTCAGATAAAATAGATTTCTCTGGGAATAAATCCTCTGATTTATTAATACCAAAAGCTTTGGAGACCGGGCAAACCATTGGAATTGTTAGCCCCGCCAGCGCAATCTTTGAAACCGAACCTTTTGAAATCGCCAAAGAATCTTTTGAAGCGCTGGGACTCAAGGTTAAGTTCGGAAGCCACGTAAAAAACCGTTATGGCCATCTGGCCGGAAGCGACGAAGAACGCGCCGAAGAGCTCAATGAGATGTTTCGCGATCCTGAAGTAAATGCGATCATTGCCCTAAGAGGCGGTTCGGGAGCAGCCAGAATTCTTGACAAACTGGACTATGAAGCCATTGCCAAAAATCCAAAGATCTTTATAGGGTACAGCGATATCACTGCCCTTCATCTTGCGATTTTTAAAAAAACCGGACTGGTTACCTACCACGGCCCCGTAGCAGTATCCGTCTGGAATTCTTTCAGCAGCGATCACCTTAAAAAATTGCTTTTTGAAAAAGAGACTGTACTTTATGAAAACCCTGAAGACAAAGGAGATCAACTCACACAAACCAAAAACAGGATCAGAACGATTATCCCGGGACAGGCAACCGGCCAATTGCTTGGTGGAAATCTCTCGGTAATGACAGGGATTATGGGATCAGAATATTTCCCTACTGACTGGGAAGGAAAAATCCTGTACCTGGAAGATGTTGGCGAGCAGATTTATGCCGTAGACCGGATGATGTCTCAGCTCTATTTAGGAGGTGTTTTCGATAAAATTAGTGGATTTATCTTTGGAAAATGCAGTAGTTGTAAACCCGGCGGAAGCGGTTACGGCTCCCTTACCCTTGAAGAGGTTATAGACCACTACATTAAACCACTTGGCATTCCGGCATTTTCAGGAGCTATGATCGGACATATAGATGATAATGTAACCATTCCTAATGGTATCCCGGCCAGAATGGACGCCGAAAAAGGTACATTTGAGTTGATTACACCAGGCGTTCAATAGTCAACCGCAAAAACAATTTTTATACATTTATAAAAACTTCAGCTTGGGAAAATCAGAAGATTTTATTCAACATATTCAGGAAGGATACAAACCTAAGGGTGATTTTATCCATTTAGGAGCGGCGATGTTTGAGGGAAAAACCTATGCCGATGCTGCGGTGAAGATTCCGCTTAAGACGATGAATCGCCACGGCTTGATTGCCGGAGCCACAGGAACAGGAAAGTCCAAAACCCTGCAGATCCTTGCTGAAAATCTTTCAAAAAAAGGTGTTCCCGTCCTATTGATGGACGTTAAAGGAGACCTGAGCGGGATCGCCGAAAAATCTGCAGGTGGCGAATTCCTGGATGAAAGACATCAAAAACTAGGCTTTCCCTTTGAAGCAGAAAGTTCTCCCGTCGAGTTTCTCACAATTTCTGAACAGGATGGAGTTAGATTAAGAGCTACGATAAGTGAATTCGGCCCGGTATTGCTTTCCAGGATTCTGGACGTCACCCCTACACAGGCCGGCATTCTCGCGATAATCTTTAAATATTGTGATGATCACCACCTTCCGCTTTTAGATCTGAAAGACCTGAAAAAAATTATCCAGTATGCAACAGATGGGGGAAGGGAAGAGTTTGAAAAGGAATACGGCCGCATCTCCAGCGCTTCAACCGGAGCTATTCTAAGAAAAATAGGTGCACTGGAGCAACAAGGTGCAGAACGCTTTTTCGGAGAACGCTCTTTTGATGTTCATGACCTTTGTAGAAAGAACAGCAATGGCCACGGCTACGTAAATGTGATGCGCCTAACCGATATTCAGGATAAGCCTGCGTTATTTTCAACCTTTATGTTGAGTCTGCTTGCTGAAATCTACACCACCTTCCCAGAAGAAGGTGATAGCGACAAACCCAAACTTGTACTCTTCATCGATGAGGCTCATCTAATTTTTAAAAATGCTTCAGATGCCCTTTTAGACCAGATTGAAAGTATCGTAAAACTTATCCGCTCCAAAGGGGTTGGACTTTATTTCGTTACTCAAAACCCCACCGATGTACCTTCAGAAGTATTAGGACAACTGGGCTTGAAAATTCAGCATGCGCTCCGGGCTTTCACTGCCAAAGATCGAAAAGCGATAAAATTAACAGCCGAAAATTATCCACTTTCAGATTATTATGATACCAAAACAGAATTAACCTCGTTAGGAATTGGGGAGGCTTTGGTTGCCGCCCTGGATGAAAAGGGAAGACCTTCTCCCCTCGCTGCAACTATGCTTAGAGCTCCAATGAGTAGAATGGATGTGCTGAGCGATTCAGAATTAGAAGAAAAAATATTTTCTTCGTCTTTAAGAAAAAAGTACAATGAAGAGATAGATCGAGAAAGCGCTTACGAACTTCTGAATAAAAAAATTGACGAAGCTGAGGCCGATAAGGCAAAGGAAAAAGCAAAAGAAGAAGAATTAAAACGCCAAAAGGAAGCCTCGGGTAGTCATCGGGGAACACGCAGTAAAAATAAAACCGAAGGAGCCATAATCAAAGTGTTAACCAGTGCAACCTTTATTAGGGGCGCTTTAGGCATTCTCAATAAACTATTAAAATAAAAATCAATAAACCCATATGAAAAGTAAGTTCCTATTAATCTTAGTTATAGCGATAAGTATTATTTCCTGTCAAAAAGATGAAGACAATCCTTTCCTGATTACGGCTACGCAAGTGGGACCGATTAAGAAAGACCTCAGAATAAACAAACTGGACTCTGTTTTTCCTAATGATTCTATCATATCCCAAACCAGCGGGGAACACCAATTGCGCTCCACCGATGAGATCAAGATCTTCGAAAAAGGAGGAAAACTACTTCTTGTTTTGGAACCTCTACAGGAATTTGATTCTATAAGCACTATTGGGTATATAAGGATAATGGACCCCCGTTACGAAACCAAAGCGGGCATCAGTACCAAAAGCACTTTTAAGGATATTGTAGAGAGTTATAACATCTCCAGAATAGAAAATACGCTCAATGCAGCAGTGGTATTCCTGGACGAGATAAATGCCTATATCACTATAGACAAAAAGGAACTTCCCTCCAATTTACGTTATGACACAGATTCCAGGATTAGTGCTTCCCAAATACCGGATGATGCAAAGATTAAATACTTTATGATCTATTGGGATTGATATGGTTTTATTTCTTCAACCTTTTCATAATGAAGATCAAAAAGTTGAAAACCCACTAATTTTCAATCTTTAAGAAATGTTAATCATACCCCCTGTGTAAAATCTTTGAGTAACTTTATACCCTAACCAAAACACTATGTTATGATTAAAATCTTAGGAATCATTATGACTGTTGGCGGTGCAATCGCACTAGTCATGGGTATTCTTGGAGTATTTGGAAGTTTTGCTTTAATGCTGAATCCCTGGGCCTTAACAATAATTGGATTCATATTCTTTTTGGCAGGGATTTCCCTGATTAAAAGACGAAAAGATACCGAAGATATTGAAGCGGAAAAACATTAAACTTCAATCCTGAAAAACAAAAAAGGTGCCTAAATAGGCACCTTTTTTATGAGCAGTAATTAGAAAGTTTAGTCAACATTATCGTGAAGAAAAGAGTTATTTCTTCTGAAATGCAGTTGGTCGTTTTCATCCTGACCAAGGCTGGTACGCGATAACTTTTCTTCCCCCGGCCTGTTTTGATCAAGGTCTACACCCTGCCTTTTATAAGCGGGTTGCTTCTCGAATTCATCAACCTGCGCCGCATTGCTTCTGAATTTGTAATTAAACTCCTTCATTTTAGCTCTTCTCTCGGCTGCGCGTTCAATTAAAACTTCAGAAATAGGATTATTGAAGGGATCTTCATTATCTTTTTTCTCTGTTTCCGGCTTAGGGGCCACAGTTTTCTTTTCAAAAGCGATGGTCTCATCTTTGGGCTCCTCCTTTTTAGAAACCTTAGAACCCTCAAGAGAACGCTCCAGTTCCATATAGTCATCAAGGCTGTATCGCTTAACCCCCCGCGCTGAACTTTCAGTCACAGGGACGATTTCTACAGGTTCATTAACCTCTATCTCTCTGGAACTTTCAAAAAGATCGTGTTTTTTAACTTCTGTCTCCTGTTTCTTAGCTGAAGGACTTTCGGTAGAAGCTTGTTTTTTGGGCTCCTCTTCCTGTTGGTGATTCAGCGGAAAATCGAAAGTGAACATTATTTGTTCCTCGTTATCAGA
Organism: Salegentibacter sp.; assembly: GCA_024635795.1. Classification (GTDB taxonomy): domain Bacteria; phylum Bacteroidota; class Bacteroidia; order Flavobacteriales; family Flavobacteriaceae; genus Salegentibacter. The sequence goes on from JAGXIH010000017.1 coordinate 42,349, forward strand.
TTTTTCTTCTTCAGCTTCATTTACCCCCATGTTATTAACTTCATCTGAAGTTTCATTGATGATAAAATCGTCGGGGTTCACCTCATCATAGGTCACCTCCAGGTTTCTGGCTGATTGGGGTGTTTTCAACAATTCATCTTCCTTAGTCTTTATATTACCAACCTCGTCTACTTCTTCCAGGTGATCATCCAGAGTATGTACAATTTTTGGGTTTGGAGCCTGCTCTTCGTTTTTCACCTCATTCTTAGGCTTATTTACAGAAGAAAGGCCACCTGTTCTTTTAGGATTAAGATCCTGCTCGGCTCTTTGGTCGTCCTCAAGAGTGTGAATTATTTTTTTAGCTTCAGTATTGACGATCTCATTTTGTTGCTCTACATTAAATCCCGTAGCAATTATAGTAACCGAGATGGCTTCATCTAAAGCTTCATCTTCTCCCACACCCATAATAATATTGGCGCTATGCCCGGCCTCGGCCTGGATGTGATCATTAATTTCACCAATTTCATCTATGGTAATCTCTTCGGAACCTGAAACGATAAGTAGCAGTACATTCTGGGCTCCGGTAATTTTATTATCATTCAACAAGGGAGAATCAAGAGCTTTACTAATGGCATCCTGGGCACGATTTGCTCCGGAAGCCTGCGCCGATCCCATAATAGCAGTACCACTATTGCTCAACACTGTTTTAGCATCTCTAAGGTCAATGTTTTGAGTGTAGTGATGAGTAATTACTTCTGCAATTCCTCTGGAAGCCGTAGCAAGAACCTCATCTGCCTTGGAGAAACCGGCTTTAAATCCAAGGTTTCCATAAACCTCTCTCAGTTTGTTATTGTTGATCACAATTAAGGAATCAACATGGCTGCGGAGTCTTTCCACTCCAAGTTGCGCCTGCTCGTTCCTCATTTTTCCTTCAAATTGAAAAGGAATGGTTACAATACCTACGGTTAGGATATCCATCTCTTTCGCCTGCTTGGCGATCACAGGGGCCGCACCCGTACCGGTACCACCACCCATCCCGGCGGTAATAAATACCATCTTGGTATTGGTATCGAGCATTTGCTTGATCTCTTCAAAACTCTCTACAGCTGCCTGCTGACCAATTTCAGGGTTGGCTCCCGCTCCAAGACCTTCAGTAAGGCTGACTCCTAACTGGATCTTATTCGGCACAGGACTATTATCCAGCGCTTGAGCATCAGTGTTGCAGATTACAAAATCTACTCCTTTAATTCCCTGCTGGAACATGTGATTTATGGCGTTGCTTCCGCCACCGCCTACACCAATAACTTTAATGACGTTCGATTGGTTCTTTGGTAAATCGAATGCTATGTTTCCGAATTCTGTACTGCTCATAAATTCTGTTTTACTGGTTCTCTCTTTTTACTCTGCGTTATCTAAAAAATCTTTAAACTTCTCTGCCCACTTGTCAAAAATACTTTTTCGGGTATGTTTTCCCGGGGCATTGGGGTCGGGTTTCAGGTCTTCTTTATTTTCAATATCCTCATCAAAGCTTTCCTTAAGCTCTTCTTCCCGTTGTTCCTTGCTCTTAAGCACGGCTTCCTCCTGAAACTTTTTGGCTCCGTGCTCCAAACTATTCATCACTAATCCAACCGCTGTAGCATAAACAGGACTTGTGGTTTCAGAATCATTTGTTCCGGCAAGATGCTCGTTAGGAAAACCTATTCTGGTATCCATACCGGTAATATACTCGGCGAGTTGCTTAATATGCTTAAGTTGTGCGCCTCCACCGGTAAGTACCATTCCTGCAATTAATTTTTTCTTTTGTTCTTCGTGGCCATAGTTCTTTATCTCCAGGTAAACCTGTTCTATGATCTCTACCACCCTCGCGTGAATAATCTTTGAAAGGTTTTTAAGGGTGATCTCCTTAGGTTCTCTTCCTCGTAAACCGGGAATGGAAACTATTTCATTATCCTTATTTTCCCCCGGCCAGGCAGAGCCAAATTTTATCTTCAGCAATTCAGCCTGCTTTTCTATGATCGAACAACCTTCTTTGATATCTTCTGTGATTACATTTCCTCCAAACGGAATTACCGCCGTGTGACGAATGATCCCATCTTTAAAAATGGCAAGATCGGTGGTTCCCCCACCTATGTCGATGAGAGCTACTCCGGCTTCCTTTTCTTCCTGACTCAATACGGCATTCGCCGAAGCCAGGGGTTCCAGGGTCACTGCCGAAAGTTCGAGACCGGCGCTTTTAACGCAACGTCCAATATTCCTGATGGAAGAAACCTGCCCAACGACAACGTGGAAGTTAGCTTCCAGCCTACCTCCATACATTCCAATTGGTTCTTTTATTTCTGCCTGCCCATCAACTTTGTATTCCTGAGGCAAAACGTGTATGATCTCCTCGCCCGGAAGCATCACCAGTTTATGCACCTGGTTGCAAAGGGTATGAATATCATCGGCATCAATAACCTCATCCGGATTTGGGCGGGTTATATAATCGCTGTGTTGCAAGCTCCGAATATGTTGCCCGGCTATCCCTACAACCACATCCTTGATTTTAAGTCCCGAATCAGCTTCCGCTTCCTGAATAGCCTGTTGAATAGACTGAATGGTTTGTGTGATATTATTAACCACCCCGCGGTGAACACCAAGGCTCTTGGATTTACCAATCCCCACGATCTCCACTTTGCCGTATTCGTTTTTACGACCTATCATAGCCACGATCTTCGTGGTCCCTATATCTAATCCTACTGCAATGTCGCTTTGTTCCATAATTTACTTTTTCGTGCAAACAACCTGGTTTCCAAATTGTAAGTTCACTTTTTTATAGGCATCCAGTTTATCGTCTTTAAGCGCTTTTTTATAAAAAACCTTAAAATTGTTGAATTTCAAAGGAATATTTTCAGCCTTCCCGAAATACACACTAAAATCAAGTTTGCGCATTTCCAGCTCAAATTTTCCGCCGTTCAACCTGTTTATACCTGTAATATGCTGAGTTAAAAAATTATCGTTCTTTATGTATTTTACCAACGGGTACACCTCCGAAACATTGTCCCCATCAAAGCCGAAAAGCAATGGCACTCTGGCCGAATAATAAGGTGAAAGAGGCATTACCTTCCCGTTTTTATCCAGGTAGAATGAAGAGTTTCCCACTACACGCCCAATCGGTTTCCGCTGACTGATATCGGCTTTGAGTTTTCCGTCAAGATTCAGGTAAACTTCTGCGTTTTCAATCATATCGTGGTTTTTCAGTAGGATTTCTACCCTATTCAAATCTAAAGTTTCTTTATCTATGCTCGTAAGCTCCAGATTATTTTGTATTAACAACTTATTAACCGCTTCCTCAGTGATATAGAGGTTTTCATCCTCAATAAATTCAATGTTCACCTCACTGATTTTTCGTGATTTGTGACGCTGCTCCGCAAACCCATATAAAAAGGCCACCAACACCACTAAAAACAAAGCTTTTATGTAGCCAATCTTACTTTTCATTTAGAAGGATCTTTTTTAAAGGTTCTACTTCTTCTCCAATATCTCCGGCGCCCATCATTACGATCACGCTGGCATCGCTTTTCTTCACTTCTTCTGAAAGTTGCTCTTTGGTGATAAGACTCTTTGTATTCATCTTTATCTGATCGAATAACCACACTGAATCAATCCCTTCAATTGGTTGTTCCCGGGCAGGATAAATATCCAATAGCAACAATTCATCAAATTTGGCCAGACTTTTAGCGAAATCATCACCAAAATCACGGGTTCTACTGAATAAATGTGGCTGAAATACCGCCAGGACTTTTTTCCCAGGGTGCATTTCTCTTACTGCCTGATGCACCGCTTCGATTTCTGCAGGATGATGTGCATAGTCATCGATTAGAATTAGCTCATCGGTTTTAATTTTATAGGTGAATCTACGCCTCACACCTTTGAAGCTAAATAAAGCCCTGGCGAGTTCTTCATCGGTTGGGGAGCCGTACTGAATAGCCATCGCCAGGGCTGTTATAGCATTTAGCAAATTGTGTTTGCCGGGTAGATTAAATTTTAAATCTTTAATTACTCCATTTGGGGTTCTTAAATTGAAATGGTAGGTGCCATTCTCAATTTCTATATCTATTGCAGCATAATCGGCATCATCTTCAATGCCCAGAGTTGTTCCTGCAATTGGAAGACCATTCTTCACAAATAGCGTTCCTGATTCCGGAACCAGGGCTGCAAAATCCCTAAAAGTTTTTTCCAGTTCTTCTTTCTCGCCGTATATATCGAGGTGATCGGCGTCCATAGAGGTGATTGCTGCAATATTGGGGGCAAGCTGCATAAAGGAGCGATCAAATTCATCGGCCTCCACCACGATCACTTCATCTCCCTTAAGAATAAGATTGCTTTGAATATCTTCGCTAATTCCGCCCAGGAATCCTGTAACGGGAGCTCCTGTTTCTTTCAGCAAATGACCAAGAATTGCGGTAGTTGTGGTTTTCCCGTGTGTACCGGCAACTGCAAGGGTTTGCTTTCCTTTGGAAATAAGACCGAGCACCTCTGCCCGTTTTTTCAGCGGAAATTCCCGACTAATAAAATATAACCACTGCTTATGTTCTTTTGGAATAGCCGGAGTATAAACCACTAATGTTCCTTCCAGATGAGTAAAATCCTCGGGGATACTCGCTACCGCCTCATCATAAACCACCTGAATTCCTTCGCTCTCCAGAGTTCTGGTAAGCGGAGTGGAAGTTTTATCATACCCGGCTACATTTTTACCCTGGAATTTGAAATAACGTGCCAGCGCACTCATCCCTATTCCTCCAATGCCGATAAAATAAATGTTCTTTATGTGATTTAGTTCGATCAAAATTATTTTCCTATTAGTTTTTCTACTTCATCCACTATTGCCGGGGTTGCATTGGGCAAAGCCAATTCTTTGATATTTCGGCTTAATTCTTCTTGTTTTTCTTCTGATTTCAGCAAACCAAAAAATTCTGTTTCAAACTTATCTTCCAGTTCATTTTCAGTTAGCATCAACGCGGCATTCTTTTCTGCAACAGCACGCGCATTTTTCGCCTGATGATCTTCTGCTACATTGGGCGATGGAATAAATAGTACCGGTTTTCCAACAATGCATAATTCTGAAACGCTTATGGCACCGGCCCGTGAAATGATCACATCGGTTGCGGCATAGGCCAGATCCATCCTGTTTAGGAACTCGTGGGTTTGCACGAATTTCCCGCTATACTTTTTATATTCACTGAAATACAGTTTCCCCGTTTGCCAGATCAATTGAATTTCCTTTTTCTCAAATTCTTCAGAAAATTTTTCTATAAGCTGATTAATCCTTCTCGCGCCAAGACTTCCGCCAAGAACCAACACTGTTTTCTTTGCAGGATCAAGCTTAAAAAATTCCACAGCTTCCGCTCTTTTTGAATTAACTTCCAGCAGATCCTGCCTAACCGGGTTCCCTGTGATCACGGTCTTTTCCGCAGGAAAAAATCGTTTTACTTCTTCATAGGCTGCACATATCCTGTTCACCGTTTTTGAAAGAAGCCGATTAGTAATTCCCGGGTATGAATTTTGTTCCTGAATGAGGGTCGGGATATTTTGAGAACTTGCTACTTTCAATAAAGGTCCGCTGGCAAAGCCTCCGGTTCCTATAACCACATCGGGTTTAAAATCTTTTATTATTTTTCTTGATCTTTTCAGACTACTCAGAAGTTTAAATGGAAAAGCTAGATTTTTCAAACTCAGTTTCCGCTGAATTCCACTAATCCACAAACCTTCGATCTTATATCCGGCCTGAGGTACTTTTTCCATCTCCATTCTGTCCTTCGCACCCACAAACAGGAATTCAGCTTCAGGGTGACGCATTTTTATCTCGTCAGCGATTGCTATCGCCGGATAAATATGGCCTCCTGTGCCTCCTCCAGATAATATGACGCGTAGGTCTTTTTTCATTTTATATCGCTTCGCTTAAAATATCAAGCGGATTTTCTTCCTCGTTTAATCGTTCTTCAGCTTCTTTAATTTCTTCCCTTTTGGCACTCACGCTAAGTATAATACCCAGGGCCATACAGGTCATCCAGATTGAGGTCCCCCCGCTACTGATCAACGGCAGAGTTTGTCCGGTTACCGGGAACAATTCTACAGCCACCGCCATATTGATGAGTGCCTGAAAAATTATGGGTAAACCAACTCCCATAACCACAAGTTTCCCAAACATAGTATTGGCTTTTGTCGCAACAATTATTATTCGGAACAACAGCATCAGGTACGCACTCATTACGCCAAATGCTCCTATTAGCCCCATTTCTTCAACTATTATCGCGTATATAAAATCGGAAGAAGACTGGGGTAAAAAGTTTCGCTGTACGCTTTTCCCTATTCCCGTTCCTGTTACTCCCCCACGCGCAATAGCGATCTTGGCTTTTTCTATCTGATAATCGGCTTCGGTATCTTCATCATTAGAAAAGTTCTCGATCCTGCTTGTCCATGTATCTACCCTATTCGGCAAAAGTCCTGGGAAGGCCTTGGCTGTAAGAATGAACATGGTGAGCAAAAGCAAGCCCGATAAAACAATAATTCCAAGATATTTTGAAGGATATCCTCCTAAAAACATCAATACCAGAACCATACAAAATATAATGGCTGTAGTAGAAAAATTGGCCGGCAAAATTAACATTAATACCAGGCCAACTGGCACCCAAAGTGGTAAAATAGACTCTTTAAAGCTTAAATCTTTATGGGTCATTTTTGAGAGGTACCTGGCTACATACACCATCAAAACCACCGACGCCAGAGTAGACGACTGAAATGAAACGCCTAAGACAGGAATCTGTATCCAGCGGCTTGCGTTTGCACCATCTATGATGGTGCCCTGAAAGGCTGTGTATAATAATAGCACGATGACTACAGGCAAAAATAAAATAGAAAGCCCCCGGAAATAGTGATAGGGTATTTTATGAACGGCAAAAAGCAATGAAAAACCAAGCACTAGATGAAAAAAGTGAACAACCACATACTTAAATGTGCTTCCATCTCCATAGAGGTATGCGAGATTACTACTGGCGCTGTATACCGGCAAAAATGAAAATAATGCCAACAAGCCGGCGGTTGCCCAGATAACCTTGTCTCCTTTAAGATTTGAAAAAAAGTTGCTCATTTAATTGATGCTCTTTCCAGTTTTAATTTTATAAATTTCTTACTGCGTCTTTAAATTGTCTCCCACGGTCTTCATAATTTTCAAAAAGATCGAAACTGGCGCAGGCCGGAGATAATAAAACCGAATCTCCTTTTTCAGAAAACCTATACGCCATTTTAACGGCTTCAGCCATGGATTGTGTTTCAACAATAGTTTCAACACAATTCCCGAAGGTATTTAGCAGCTTTGCATTATCTACCCCAAGGCAGATTATTGCCTTAACTTTTTCGTTTACTAAAGGCAAAAGGTCATCATACACATTTCCTTTATCTACCCCTCCAACGATCCAAACCGTTTCAGATTCCATACTCTCCAAAGCATAAAATGTAGCGTTCACATTAGTTGCCTTGGAATCATTTATATACTGAACATTATTGATCTTCAAAACCTTTTCCAGTCGGTGTTCCACCCCCTGAAAATTCTCCATACTTTCTCGTATGGTTTCTTTTCTAATTCGTAATAATTGCGCTACTGTAGCAGCAGCCATGGCGTTTTTGGTATTGTGTTTACCTTGCAGACCTAATGTTGTTGTTGGCATATTAAATTGATCGTTATTAATGTTTATTACAATATTTTCGTTTTCTATTTCGGCTCCATTTTCTATTTTCTTCTCCAGTGAAAATGGGAGCTTTTGTGCTTTAACCTTGTTGTTCTTCAACCATTCTTCAATGATCTCATCATCGGCATCGAAAATGAAAAAATCATCTTCGGTTTGATTCTCGGTGATCCTGAATTTTGATGCTACATAATTTTCCAGCTTATAATCATATCTATCCAGATGATCTGGGGTTATATTGGTCAACACAGCTATCTCTGGCCTAAAATTTTCAATTCCGTCCAGCTGAAAACTGCTTAGCTCCAGTACAAACCAGTCGGGTTTGGTTTCAGCGACCTGTTTTGCAAAGCTGTCTCCTACATTTCCCGCCATTCCTACTGAAACTCCTCCAGCCTTCAGAATATGGTGAATGAATTTCGTGGTGGTGGTTTTACCGTTACTTCCTGTTACTCCAATTATTTTTGCTGAAGTAAATGCAGCAGCAAATTCTATTTCAGAAATAACCGGAATCCCAAGTTCCTTTAGTTTTAATACTATTGGAACAGTATCGGGAATCCCCGGACTTTTCATTACCACATCTGCATCGAGAATATTAGCTTCTGTATGCTGTAATTCTTCCCATTCAACCTCAATATTTTCAAGAACTTCTTTATACTTATCCTTAATTTTTCCCTTATCTGAAACAAAGATTTTAAAGCCTTTTTTCTTGCCCAGAATAGCCGTTCCGGCCCCACTTTCTCCACCTCCCAGGATCACTAGTTTTTGCGAACCTGATTCGCTGATATTTCTCCAGTCCCTCTTCATTATCTCACCTTAAGGGTAATAATAGTCACAATTGCCAGAAAAATTCCCACGATCCAAAACCTCACCACGATCTTACTCTCGTGATATCCTCTTTTCTGATAATGATGATGCAAAGGAGACATCAGAAAAATTCTTCTTCCTTCGCCATATTTTCGTTTGGTCATCTTAAACCAGGCAACCTGCATGACCACCGAAAGATTTTCCATAAGAAAGATTCCGCATAGAATCGGGATTAATAATTCTTTACGGGTGGCAATAGCCAGCACGGCTATAATTCCACCTATAGTCAGACTTCCCGTATCTCCCATAAAAACCTGCGCTGGATAGGTATTGTACCATAAAAAGCCAACCAGGGACCCGGCAAAGGCAGTAATATAAATCGTCATTTCTCCAGACCGGGGGATGTACATGATGTTCAAATAATCTGAAAAAATGATGTTACCAGATACCCAGGCAAATATCCCGAGCGTTAATACAATTATGGCTGAGGAGCCCGCAGCAAGGCCATCAATCCCGTCAGTTAAATTGGCGCCATTGGAAACGGCGGTCACAATAAAGATCACAATAGGAATAAAAATTAACCAGGCGTAATTTTTAAGTGCAGGATCTATCCAGCTTATAAGGCTGGAATAGTCAAATTCATTGTCTTTTACAAATGGTATTGTTGTAGTGGTGGTTTTTTCTTCCGGACCCATAACGATATCATCGGTATCAACCAATAATTCCTGCTGTTGAGTTGCAGGCCTATTGGTCTCTTCTTTAACAGTAATCGCGGGATGAAAATACATTGTGACTCCAACTATAAGCCCAAGCCCAACCTGGCCAATAACTTTAAATTTTCCAGACAGCCCCTCTTTATCTTTTTTAAAGGTTTTAATATAATCGTCTATAAAACCAATTGCCCCCATCCAAAGGGTGGTGACAATGAGTAAAAGAACATAAATGTTATCTAGCCTGGCGAAAAGCAATACCGGAATTAAGGTGGCAATAATTATTATAAGCCCACCCATCGTAGGAGTTCCGGTTTTTTCATTCTGGCCTTCGAGGCCAAGGTCTCTTACACTCTCACCAATTTGTTTTGTTCTTAAGTAATTGATAATTCTTTTACCGTAAATAGTAGAAATTGCAAGTGCAAGGATAATCGCCATCGCCGATCTAAACGAGATATACTGGAACAAGCGCGCGCCCGGCACCTGGTACTCTGCATCTAAATATTCAAATAGGTAGTATAACATATCCTTGTTTGGTACCTGCCCTGGCAGGTGTGATTCTTATTTTTCTAATTGCTTTAAAAATTCTGCTACTATTTTGAGATCATCAAAATCAAATCTTTCCCCGTTAACCTCCTGATAGGTTTCATGACCTTTCCCGGCAATGAGGATAATATCGTTTTTGGAAGCCATCTGGCAGGCCGTTTTTATCGCTTGCTTTCTATTGGTCACCGCATTGGTTTTTTTGAAATTCTGCGGCTCCACTCCGGCTTCAATCTCTTCAATAATTCTATCAGGGTCTTCGGTTCTTGGATTATCGCTGGTAAAGATCACATCGGTACTTAGCGCCGAAGCAATATGTCCCATCTTGGGTCGCTTGGTCTTATCCCTGTCTCCTCCACAGCCAACAACCGTGATCAGTTTTTCATTCCTGGTTCTGATACTGTTTATAGTTTCCAACACATTTTTAAGCGCATCAGGAGTATGTGCATAATCTACTATTGCAGTGATCTTTTCTTTATCTGAAATTATATACTGAAACCTACCACTCACCGAATCCAGTTCGCTGATGATCTTCAGGGTTTCAAGAGTCTCGAGGCCAAGCAATTCAGCAGTAGCATAGATTGCCAAAATATTATACGCATTGAAATTGCCTATAAGTTTGGTCCAGAGCTCCTGGCCATTCACCTTTAGCAATAAACCTGTGAATTGGTTTTCCAGAATCTGCGCTTTATAATCGGCGTAAGATTTTAAAGCGTAAGTGTATTTTACCGCTTTGGTGTTTTGAAGCATTACCAGGCCGTTCTTATCATCTACATTGGTAAGGGCGAAGGCAGAAGCCGGCAACTCATCGAAGAATCGTTTCTTCACATCCCGGTATTCAGCAAAATCCTTGTGATAATCAAGATGGTCATGGGACAGATTGGTGAAAATCCCACCTTTGAATTCCAGAGCGCTTGTTCGGTGTTGGGCTATTCCGTGAGAGCTGACTTCCATAAAACAGAATTCCACGCCTTCATCATTCATTTGCTTTAGGTAGGAGTTTATGCTGAGGGAATCGGGGGTTGTTCTTACGGCATCAAAACTCTTCTCGCCCACCATCACCTTTACGGTTGAAAGCAATCCCACTTTAAAACCGGCTTTGGTAAATAACTGATATAGCAACGTGGCAATTGTGGTTTTTCCGTTGGTACCGGTAACTCCCACAAGTTTTAATTTTCCTGAAGGATTATCATAGAAATTCGCGGCCATAAAAGCCAGCGCCTTTTGAGAGTCGTTAACCTGTACATAAGTAATCCCATTGACTATATCTTTAGGTAGCTCCTCACAAATTACTGCCAGTGCTCCCTTGTTTACAGCCTGTTCTATAAATTTATGGCCGTCGGAAAGTGTTCCCCGAATGGCTACAAAAACATCGTTTAACTCCACCTTACGGGAATCAAACTGAATGTTGTTAACTGCAACCGAAGTATTACCGGTTACGGCCTCCATAGAAACTCTGTATAATATGTCTTTTAAAATATTCAACTTAAATGCAGATTTACCTGTTGGTTGTTTTTTATCTTCTGCCCGGCCGAAACTGACTGTGCTTTCACTTTCCCTTTTCCACGGAATTTCACTTCCAAACCAAGATTTTCTAAAAGTGATACGGCATCCATGGCCGGCATTCCAATCACATCGGGCATAATTATTTTCTCGTTCTGGATCTTGGTGTAGTATTTTTCGAAATCATCTTCTATAATTTCATTTTCTACTTCTATAGACTCCAGTTCATCTTCTATTGGTGTGTCAGTATAGATCTTTTGCGCAATACGTTTAAAAACCGGCCCACTAACATCGGCTCCATAATAACCCACTCTGTTATCGGGTTTATGAATTACCACTATACTGGTATATTTGGGATTTTCTGCAGGGAAGTATCCCACGAAAGAGGAAATATAGCGTCTGTTTGAAGCCCAGTCATCCATCCAGTATTCAGTTTGGGCAGTTCCGGTTTTCCCGGCCATAGAGAAATTTGGGGAATAAAGACTTTTGGCTGTCCCGCGTTCCACAACATTTTTAAGCATCTCCTGCACTTTGGAAAGTGTTTCCGGAGAACAGATCGCCGGGTCGATCACTTCTTTTTCAAATTTCTGAATGGTTTTATCCCATTCTTTTACCTCTTTTATAAAGCGCGGCTTCACCATTTCTCCATTGTTGGCTATGGCGTTATAAAAGGTTAGTGTTTGCAGAGGCGTCATCTGGATACTTCCATATCCGTAAGCCATCCAGGGCAAGGAAAGCCCCGACCATTTCTTATCTCCCGGTTGCGGAATATCAGGTACTCCTTCGCCTTTTATATCCAAGCCAAGCGGCTCATTCAAGTGCATCGAATTAAGCTTATCGATGAATTTCTGAGGTTGGTCTTTATAGTTGTCGTATATAATTTTCACGGTCCCAACATTGGAAGAAACTTCAAAAGCTCTTGCAACGCTAATATCTCCATACCCGCCGTGTTTCGAATCCCGAACCATCCTACCGCGTATTGGAAGACGTCCATTTCCGGTTGCCACGATATCACCGGTATCAACTACTTTATGGTCCAGGGCGGTAACCATAGCCATTAATTTGAAGGTAGAACCGGGCTCGTGTAATTCACCTACGGCGTAATTAAGTTTTTCATAATAAGTGCCCTGAGAAGTTCTTCCTAAATTGGAGATAGCCTTGATCTCTCCTGTTTTGGTTTCCATTACCACCACACTGCCATGATCGGCTTTATATTTTTCGAGTTGTTTCAAAAGGGCGTGATGCGCAATATCCTGTATATTGACATCTATGGTTGATATAACATCGTAACCATCCTTAGGCTCAACTTCATTATTATCGCTAATTGGCTTCCATTGGCCTTTGGCAATTTTCTGTTTCAACCGGCGGCCATCGGTTCCTCTTAAAAAAGAACTGTACGCTCCCTCAAGGCCCACCCTGGTGAAATAACCCTGGTCATCCTGTCGTTCATATCCAACGGTTCGCTCTCCCATTTTCCCCAATGGATGCTCCCGAACGGTGCGCTGCTCAACGATCATCCCACCCTTATAGGTTCCCAGATTGAACATAGGAAACTGCTTCAGCTTAAGAAATTCTGAATAACCAAGACCTCTTGTTATTAAAAGGTAACGCTGCTTGTTGGCTCTGGCCGTACGAAGTTTCTGCGCATAATAGGAAGCTGAATTGCCAAGCATTGCAGCCAATTCTTTGGATAGCGGTCCTATATTCTCCTGAAAATCCTTATCAGAAACAGTTACCGCATCAAACCTTATATCGTATTTGGGAATGGATGTAGCAAGCAAACTCCCGTTAGAATCGTATAAGTTGCCGCGATTGGAAGGTATTTTAAAGTTTCGGTAAGTGCGCTCTTCAGCTAACTGTTTATAATATTCTCCATCTACAAACTGAATATCCAAGAGCTTAACGCTTACGCCAACCGCAAACAAAAACATACAGGCTGCCACGAAGTACAACCTGTTTAATATGCCTTTTTCGGTTATTGCCATTTTTATTCAGTGATATTTACTCTTATTTTAAAGGGTGGTGTTTCTGATGGTCCAACACCCCTTCCACTCATTTTCCTGGTGATTGTAGACTCCATTTTTATTTTCATAAGCGCGGAACGCCGGTCTACAAATTCACTTCTCAATTCTCTTACTTCATTATGCAGCTGCGCTATTTTATGAACTTTTCGTTCTGCACTATGAGAACTGGCGATCATAACAATGGCCAACAGCGTACAGTAAACAATAAACCTCCAATTATTAACCGCATCACGGCTAATGAGAAAATTTGCTCTAAGAAGATTGTAAAAACCCTTTTTCATGACTTTCTAAGAGGCTTTAAATTCTTTTTGCTACACGCAATTTTGCACTGCGGGCACGACTATTTCGTTCAATTTCTTCTTTTGAAGGAACTATTAGTCCTCCCACCTTTTTAAAAGGAACCGAAATATTTCCGTAGAAATCTTTTTCCGGCTCACCTTCAAACAATCCGCTTCTAATAAAGCGCTTCACCAAACGGTCTTCCAACGAGTGATACGAGATCAGACTTATTCGCCCACCTTTTACCACAAGTTCTTCTGTTTGCTTTAAAAATTCTTTTAGCACTTCAATTTCCTGATTCACCTCTATCCTTATCGCCTGATAGATTTGAGCCAGAACCTTATTTTCTTTACCCTTAAAAAGGTGCGGTTTCAAAAGTTCATTTAATTGTTCGCTACTTTCAATTGCCTTCTGCTCCCTGGCTTCTACAATAATTTTTGCAAGTTTTGGAGCATTCTTTAAATCGGCATATTGGTAAAACAACTGTCTTAATTGGGCTTCAGAATATTGATTGATCACCTCATAGGCACTCAGCTTGCTATCCTGATTCATCCGCATGTCCAGTTTAGCATCGAAACGGGTTGAAAAACCACGCTCAGCTTCATTAAACTGATGGGATGAAACCCCAAAATCCCCTAAGATGCCGTCAACCTGCTTTATTCCGTAGAATCTTAAGAAGCGCTTGATAAACCGAAAATTCTCGCTGATAAGCGTAAATCGCGGGTCATCTATTTTATTCTGCAAAGCATCTTTATCCTGATCGAAACCGAATAGTTTTCCGCTAGACCCTAATCTTTTAAGAATCTCCCGGGAATGTCCGCCACCACCAAAAGTGATATCAACGTAAACCCCGTCCTCCTTGATATTGAGACCGTCTACAGATTCTTTTAATAAAACCGGATTATGATATTCCATCTAGATCGTCATTACCCATTACCTCTTCAGCCAATTCGGCGAAATCATCGGTAGACTCATAAATGGTCTTCTCGTACTGCTCTTTATCCCAGATCTCGATAATGTTAATTGCCGAATTAAGGACGATTTCCTTCTCAATTCCGGCGAAACCCACAAGATCCTTCGGAATTAATAATCTGCCGTTTGCATCTACCTCCACACTTTTCACCCCGGCAGTAAATCTTCTAATAAAATCGTTGTTCTTTTTCTTGAAACGGTTAAGGCCGTTCATTTTCTTCATCAGTTTATCCCACTCTTCCATGGGATATAATTCCAGACAAGGCTGAAAAACGGCTCGCTTCAATACAAATCCCTCCTGCAACATAGGCGCAAGCTGCTTCTTTAACGCTGAAGGCACCATTAACCGGCCTTTAGCATCAACCTTGCATTCATATGTTCCGATGAGATTTACCACTAGTTAGATTTTCTAAGCCAAATATATTGAAAATATTACCACTTTTTACCACTTTTTACCACATTGTTGATAAATATTTCCATCCTATTGCACTGAAAGACTTTTGAATACACCTATGAGGTTAGATCTCAGAGCCTTGGTTTTATCCTAAAATTTTGTGTTAAAAATGATCGCTAATCCTGTTAAATGCTATAAGGAATTGCCTTTGCTATTTCTCAAAAATGATTATACTTGTATCGAAATCGCTATATTTGCGATTGCTAACCGCAAAGGCTATCAATGAAAAATAATTTAAGGCAAGAGGGTAAATTCACATACCTGGAGAAAGGAGAAGGGACTCCAATAGTTATTTTACACGGACTGATGGGTGGCTTGAGTAATTTTGATGGTGTTATCGATTTTTTTCCTCCTAAGGGCTATAAAATTTTGATTCCTGAATTGCCTTTATACTCCATGTCTCTCCTAAAGACAAGCGTGGGTACTTTCGCGAAATACATAAAAGAATTTGTAGATTTTAAGGGCTTAGATCAAGTGATCCTATTAGGGAATTCCCTGGGAGGCCATATTGGTCTTCTCACTACTAAACTATACCCTGAGATGGTAAAGGCGCTTGTTATAACGGGAAGTTCGGGTTTATATGAAAACGCGATGGGAGAAAGTTATCCCCGGCGTGGCGATTATGAATTCATAAAGAAAAAAGCACAAAACGTTTTTTACGACCCTGAAGTTGCTACCAAGGAAATAGTTGATGAAGTTTACGACACGGTAAGCGACCGTAATAAACTGGTTAAAACCCTTGCGATTGCAAAAAGTGCGATCAGGCATAATATGGCTAAGGACCTGCCGAAAATGCGAACCCCAACCTGCATTATATGGGGGAAAGATGATAATGTCACTCCTCCTGAAGTTGCTGAAGATTTTAAACGCCTCCTACCCGATGCCGATCTTTACTGGATCGACAAGTGTGGGCACGCGGCTATGATGGAGCATCCAGAGCGATTCAATGAGCTTCTCCACGCCTGGCTACAAGAACGCAAATTTTAATTATTCCCAAACCGGGTTATAAAATAATTTCTGATGAAAATCAAATCGGCTGAATTTGTGGTTAGCAACCAGAAGGTGGAAAAATGTCCTGATTCCAAACTGCCCGAGTACGCCTTTATTGGCCGAAGTAATGTGGGAAAATCCTCCCTGATCAATATGCTTACCGAGCGGAAGTCCCTGGCCAAAACTTCATCAAGACCGGGAAAAACACAGCTCATTAACCATTTTTTAATCAATGGGAACTGGCACCTAGTGGATTTACCCGGATATGGTTACGCAAAGGTTTCAAAATCTGCAAAAAGAACATTTCAGAAATTTATAACCGCTTATTTTGCGAATCGCAAACAAATGGTATGCGCCTTTGTACTGATAGATAGCCGCCATAAAGCACAGAAGATAGATCTGGAATTTATGCAATGGCTAGGCGAGCACCAGATTCCTTTCTGTATTATCTTCACCAAAGCCGATAAGATAAAACCAAAAGCCCTGGAGACCAACATTAAAAATTACCAGGCCGAAATGCTTGAATACTGGTCAGAAATGCCGGAGTTCTTTATCAGCTCCGCTACTTCAGGTCTTGGTAAGGACGAAATTCTGGGTTATATCGAATCGGTTAATCAACAAATGGAATAGCTTAAGAATTAAGTTCTGCTTTCAAGAAGCGCTATTAACTCTTCTACATTTTTCATTTCTTCCAGTTCTTCGGTTGAAACTAAAATTCCCATTTCCATTTCATCTTCCCATAAAACTATTGGAAAAGTATACTTGTAACCGAATTTTGAAGCATACTTTTTCCTGAATTCATCCAAATGCAGAAAATCCATCTCAAGATCGGAACTTCTTCTAAATTCCTTCCATGCTTTCTTTTCAGAAAAAACCCCATGAGTAAGCTGGGATAAATTACACGGTGCAGACCTGGAACCTACCAGTTTGAGAACAGAATCCAATAGTGCATTATGCCTGCCCGAGAAAGAATTATAAACAAAGATTAGCTTATCCAAGGGAGGTAGATTTATTCTTTCGTAATTTCCAGTTTTTCAGCGAAATAATCACAGAAATCCTTCATAGTATCGGTCATTTTCTGGTCCTGGGTTGCACGATTAAATGTATCGCTCATAGAAACCAGGGTTTGATGAAAGAACTTTTTCATTTCATCTACCGGCATATCCTTGGTCCAAAGATCAATTCGTAAAGTTTCCTGTTGTTTGCTATCCCAAACCGAAAGCATCATAGCTTTAGCTTCTTCCTTGTGAATATTCCCGTCTTCAGCACTCCAGTAAAGTTCTTCGGGCACCTTATTTTCGTCGGTTATTACTTCAATATTTATTTCAGACTTCTTGTAGGCCATTATTTTCTTGGTTTATAATTTGCGTTATTAAAAATCGTTTCGGCATCTGTTTGCAACATTTCTTCTACCGAAACTTCATTCCTATCCATATATTTTCTAATGATCTGCCACCCGATATACTGCCCCAACCGGTCTGGCGATTCGTTATCCAGTGCAAGGTAAAATTTACTGAAAGGTGCCGGATACAAAAACCTGGTATACAGCTCAGAATCGGTGTCAAAGATCAATTCCTTATCCACAAAATGTCGCCAGATCTGTTCTTCATTGCTTTCAGCCCATTCCAGTTCTTCCGGGGTGTAGCCAATTTTATCGGCATCACTTATAAAAGGGATCCACAGATCTTTAAGATAAAGCATTTTCCCGTAGTAGATCATATGCGCGAGAAAAGTTCGGGCCTGCGACCTGGGAACATATTTTTTGGCGTATGCCTGGGCAACATCGGGAAGAATTTGAGACCTCCGGAAATTCTTTTTCAGGTATTCCTGCAAGCCAATATAGAAATGATGATCTTCCCCGAGATAAGTATCCAGGGCGATAAAAAGTTTATCTTCTGCAATCACTACCTTATTTTTATAATCTACTTCCGAAGTAATCGTAATTACATCAGGAGTTTTAAAATCCGGAAAATAATATTTTATATGCTGAAAAAATCTGTGTAGTTCATCCTCTTCCCGGGAGAAATCGGGAAAAGCTTTAGCTACCTCCTCGTTGAGTTCTAGCTGAATGGTATTGGTTAATTTCTCTTCCCATACCTCATCACCGTACTGCTTGGGAAAAAGATAAGGGTACTCAGCTTTTAAACCGGGAAGCGTCCCGGGAGTAGCTTCGGCGAATTTCTCATCAAACCGAATGACCTCAAAATCGACTTCTACCTTTTCGATTTTCATTTCAGTTTCTGACTCATTTCCGCAGGAAAAAATGGTCAAAAAAGTGAAAAACAACAGCAATTTCCTGATCATACAATTTTCTTATGAAGGCTTTAACGCCGGAGGGCTTTTATAAATTACGTTTAAATAGTAGTTTTGGGACAAAGGTATTATTTACAAACTAATTCACCCAAAATTATGCAGACTGATAAAGTAGTAGATCATATTGTCAACTGGTTAAAAGATTACGCAACAAAGGCCAATATGAATGGTTTTGTTTTAGGAATTAGCGGGGGAATAGATTCGGCAGTAACTTCTGCATTATGTGCCAAAACCGGAATGCGTACTTTATGTTTAGAAATGCCCATTCACCAACATAAAAACCAGGTAACAAGAGCTCAAAAACATATACAAAATTTAAAGAAGCATTTTGCCAACGTGAGTAACCTGGAGGTAAACCTCACTCCTGTTTTTGATAATTTTCAACAGGCCGTTCCTGATTCTGAAAACTCAGACAACCTTGCCTTAAGTCTTGCGAACACCCGTGCCCGTTTGAGAATGACTACCTTATATTATTTTGCCGGGATTCATTCTTACCTGGTTGCAGGCACAGGGAATAAAGTTGAAGATTTTGGCGTAGGCTTCTTTACAAAGTATGGCGATGGTGGAGTGGATCTCAGTCCCATCGCAGATTTGATGAAGAGCGAAGTTTACCAGATCGCCGAATACCTGCAACTTTCTTCTGAAATAATTAATGCTGACCCAACCGACGGACTTTTTCACGATAGCCCAAGCGACGAAGAGCAAATTGGCGCCTCTTACGACGAGTTGGAATGGGCAATGATTGAGGCCGAAAAAGGAAAAACAGCAGATGACTTTTCAGGAAGACAAAAAGAGGTTTTACAAATATACAAGAGCCGTCACAGAGCTAATTTGCACAAAATCAATCCAATACCTGTATGCGAGATTCCCGTTCATCTTAAAAACTAATCGTTTTATCGAATAAGCGGTTAAAATTTATATATTTAGTACGAAAACAGGTATTTTTAAGTAAGTAAAAGTATGCCTTCGCCCTACAGGCATACAGTTTTTCCAACACCAACCTGTTTTATGAATACAATATTAATTGCAGATCATCATCCTGTGGTAAGCGAGGGCATCGGTAACATCATACGTATGAACCCCGCCCTGGAAATTATTGGTAAAGTAACCAATGGAAATGAACTCTTTAAGTTTTTAACCCGGCAGGTTTCTACTGTACTAATTCTTGAATTAGATCTTCCGGAAATTCATGGCATTAATGCCATAAGGACTTTAAAAAAGGAATATCCGGAGTTGAGAATTCTGGTTTTTAGCTACCACGCAGAAGAAATGTATGCTTTAAGTGCAATTAAAGCAGGAGCTTCCGGCTATATTTCCAAAACCACCGATCCCAAAACCTTAGAATCAGCGATTTATCAGGTGGCCCGGGGCGGAATATACCTGAATAAAAAAATAACCGAAAAATTAAATACCGGAATGTCCAAAGGCAAAAGCCTAATTACTAAATTCAAAAAGCTTTCTACTCGCGAGATCGAGGTTTTAAATCTTATCTCTACAGGTAAACGCAATAAAGACATAGCCGAAACCCTTCATATCAACGAGAAAACCGTAAGCACCTATAAAACCCGTTTGTTGAAAAAATTGAATGTAGATAATGTCGCCGATCTCATCACAAGATCCCGATTACTGGAAATAAATCCCTCTACATAACCCGATTCAGCTTATCTGAAAGAACTTTCTTCAAGCTTAAATAATCCATTATATCCTGTAAAATAGCTCCGCTGTCCGTTTCCGGGTTGGGAGTTTTTACTTGCGATGAAAGCTCATCTATTTTCTGGTTTATTAAAAACCGACGCAATGAAAGGATGGTCTCAGAAACCAGGCGAGAAAGGGTTTCTTTCTTGGTTTTCACAAAAATATTCTGCCGGTCCCAGTCGTGCAATTCGTATTGCTCCTCCTCCATTAAAATGTGGGTTATTGTAGAAGCCTTCTCAGCGTCTATTTCATTGATGAAATTTTCCATTGCAAGGGAATCATTGCTATTAAGCCGCTCAATCAACTCACTGTAAATTTGCTGGAAATCCTTGTTGGTAAAAGCTATTTCATCTTCCTGAAGGTCGAGGAAAATTTTCTCAAAGACTTTGGCTTTCTGTATTTCAGGCTCTAAAACCAGCTCTCCGTTTTCCTTTTCCTTTAAAAGAAGATCCTCAAATTCTTCCTCTTCCTTTCCGTATAATAAAAGCAGACTTATAATTTTTTTCTCCAGCTCAAATTGCTCGTCAACCCTTGGAGCTGTTTGTTTTTCTTCTTTTACAACGTCAAAAGTTTTCGTAGCAGGTTTCCTCTGACTTTGTCCATCAGATTTTTTGGTTAACTGTGCCAGGCTGGAATACAGAACTTCTTCAGAAATATCCATAATTCTGGAACATTCCTGGAGATAAACTTCCTGCTGGATATTATCAGGAATTTTTGAGATGCTTTGAACTATTTCTCTAATTAATCCAGCCTTCTTCACGGGATCGTTTTTCGCTTCCTTCATTAAGAGGGAAGCTTTAAAGCGAATAAAGTCCTTTGAATTTTCTTCAAGGAAATCCCTTAGCTCAACCTCAGAGTTTTTCCGGGCAAAACTATCGGGGTCTTCGCCTTCAGGGAAGGTGCAAATCCTTACATTCATCCCTTGTTCAAGGATAAGGTCAATTCCGCGGAGGGAAGCTCTTAAACCCGCTGCATCCCCGTCAAAAAGCACAGTAATGTTTTTAGTAAGCCGATTGATGAGTCGAATCTGTTCAGAAGTAAGCGCCGTCCCTGAGGAAGAAACCACATTTTCTATTCCGGTTTGGTGAAACTGGATCACATCGGTATAGCCTTCCACAAGAAAACAGTTGTCTTCTTTAGCAATTGCCTGCTTAGCATAATTAATCCCGTAGAGAACCTTGCTTTTATGGTATATCTCGCTTTCAGGAGAGTTCAGATATTTCGCGGCCTTTTTATCGTTAGAAAGTATTCTCCCTCCAAATCCAAGCACCCGACCAGACATAGAATGAATAGGAAACATAACCCTTCCTTTAAACCTGTCGAATTGCTTTTCGCCTTTTACTATACTTAGCCCTGTTTTTTCCAGAAATTCCAGTTTATAACCTTCGGCAAGGGCTTCTCTGGTAAAGGCATCCCACTCATCAAGGCAATAGCCGAGCTCAAACTTCTTAATGGTTTCAGAAGTAAAGCCACGTTCTTTAAAATAACTTAAGCCTATTGCTTTTCCCGGATCTGTTTTATGAAGGATCTTCTGAAAATATTTATTGGCAAATTCAGAAACCAGGTACATACTTTCCCGCTCATTGGCCTGTACCTTTTGTTCATCGCTTTGCTGAGTTTCTTCTATTTCGATCCCGTACTTTTTTGCCAGGTATTTAATGGCTTCAGGATAGGTAAAGTGCTCGTGCTCCATAAGGAAAGCCACTACATTACCACCTTTCCCGCTAGAAAAATCCTTCCAGATCTGTTTCACCGGAGAAACCATAAAACTAGGGGTACGCTCATCGCTGAAAGGACTTAAACCCTTAAAATTGGAGCCCGATTTTTTTAGCTGAACAAAATCGCCGATAACCTCCTCTACCCGGGCAGTTTCAAACACATTGTCTATGGTGGTTTTTGAGATCAAATTCAAGGCTTTAAACCTCACAGGATTTGAACACCTGTGAGGTTTGATAATTTAAAACAAAATTACTAAATAAAAAGTGGCTAAATCTAATGTTTTAGAAAGGAAGATATTTATTCGGTCCCGCTCTCCAGCGGGATTAATTCGGCCAGCCATACTTTGTGCGCTCAGGCTTCAAAATTTGGAGTCTCATTAATCCACATCAAAGCGAAGCCCTAGCGAAAAATTATGCAACTCCCGGTTAGGATCTTTAAAAATCGGGTTTAAATCATATTTCCCGTATAAGGTGGCACCACCCCATCCCAGGTAAGCGCTTAAACCGTAAACAAAATCATTGGTGTTGTAATCGTTTTTTAGCTTTTCTTTTATTTTCTCGCCATCGACTTCATATTTAAGCTTTTGCCGCTCCCCAATATTGAAACCGGCATATCCTCCCAAACCTATTTTTAATTTTCCGACTGTGGAATATCGTATCCTGTCTTCATATTCATTTTTAGTAGATGGGCCAAACTCAAAATGAACAGGAACAACGAGATTATCCATCCTGAATTTCGATTTTTTGAGATCATAATTGAATTCAGTTAAATAAGTTTCATTTCCATCCTGCTCAAAAATCTGGTTATCTACCGGTTTTAATCCGTTAAACTGAAATGAAACACCGTACTTTAATCGAAGCCAGTTAGACCTTTCAAAAACGCGGGTTTTCCAGGCCCAGCCAATCTCAAAAAACCGGCTTCCCGCCAATTTGAAATCTGAATCGTTTAGGGATTGACCTTCTTCCAGCGCGTTATTAAATCCGGCCGCAATTACGATGTCGCTAACAGTGCGTTTATCATATTTCTTCCGGTTTAAATTAAAATTAACCGCCTTTCCGTGTTCTCCAATTGCTATATATTGAGATTCATCATTTCGTTCCCTGAATTCCATTTCATTTTTAAGTATTGCAATTCTGTTTTCAATATTTTTTGCGTGTTTTTCCGCAGCTTCTTTTTTTCGTTTTTCTGCTTGAGAGGAATCAATTAAACTATTATCCAATTGTGAGTTGATTTGTTCTACTATTAACTTCAACTTTCCTTTTTCGGACGTCACAATTTTCTCTTTTTCTTTTTCAAAATATTCCAAATTCCTTTCTTCTGAAGAATTTTTTTCTTGAGAATAAATTTCCTGGAATAAAATGGAGCTCAGACTTAATGCTAAATAGATGATGATTGTTTTCATAAAATTGATTTGATTTATTAATTGATGAATGACCCTAAAAAGGATTATTATTATTATTATTATTAATTACGATTGGTAAATGCATAACTCGCTTCTTTAAAACCTTCTTTTAGCAATTCAAAAACTTTTTGACGAAAAGACTGATCAAGTTCTGTTTCAACATCGGCGAGCAAAACTGATGCATTCACACTTCCACTGTCCTCAAAAGTCTGCTGACGGGTAAGCCGGCTCGCAGCTTCCAGTAACAAATCATCTACCTCGGCATCAGTGAGATCTCTTTTAGCTTTCTCAGAAACCACCATTGCTATGGCTTCCTCCAATTGGGTTTTTGCAGGAGTTTCTTCCTGAACCGGCGGTGCAAGGCTGATATTTTCAAGCTCAAAATGAAGGCTTTCAATTTCTGCGGAAGCAGCCACTAATTCTTCGTGCTTAATTTCCTGAATAGGTTGCTTGGGAATTTGTTCTGCAGGTGCTACTTTTCCAGTTTGCGCAGGTTTTGTGTCGCTTTCTTCAGAAGCAATCTCAACCGGAGCTTTAAAATCTTCAATTTCCGGAGTATTCTCTGGAACATTATTGGCGGGGTCTTCTACTATTGAAGGTGATTCTGGTGTTGTTCTAAAAAACAGGCTTCCCGCCAAAAAAGCCAGAACCATTATGGCTGCCAACAATGGCCACCAGGTCCTGAACTTACTTTTTCCCTCATCCTTGCCCAATTTATCCTCAAGTTTCTCCCAACTTCCCGCTGATGGAGCTATCTGGCGTTCCCTCAACTTCCTCTCTGCCTGCTCTTCAAATCTATGTAGTGCCATAAGCTGTGTTTTGTGCGATTAATTTTTCCTGTAACATTTTTCTTGCTTTAAAAAGCTGGGATTTGGAAGTCCCTTCTGTAATCTTTAGTAATTCTGCGATTTCAGAGTGTTTGTAGCCTTCAATGGCATACATTATAAAGACCATTCGATAGCCTTCCGGCAGTTCATCAATTAAAGTCTGAATCTCTTCAGCGCTTAAATCTGAAGAAACCGTTTCGGGAATTTCCGGTTGTGAAAATTCATCCTCCAGAAATTCAAGTTTTTTGTTTGACCGTAGGAATGAAATGCATTCTCTAACCATAATCCTACGTATCCAACCTTCAAAACTGCCTTCATTTTTAAAATTTTTCAGATGAAGAAAAACCTTTAAAAATCCACTAAGCATCACTTCTTCTGCCTGCTGAAGGTCTTTTATATATTGCCTGCAAACACTTAGCATTTTTCCCGAATGCTCTTCATATAACTGGCGCTGCGCTTCCCGGTTTTGGTTGGCAGCCCGTTTTATAAGCAATTTTTCGTTTTTAAAGAGTTGAATTACTTTCACCCGTGGTTTTTAAATTAGCCTCTATATACATAGACGCAGGAAAGTTACAAAAGGTTGCCTGTGGATGCATTTTTTTTTGAAAATTAGTTATTTAAGAGAGCGTTTTAAATCTTGTATCTTTGCAACAGAAATCAATTTTATGGCCGAAGAGAAACTTACCCGAATCAACAAATACCTCAGCGAAGTTGGCTACTGTTCCCGCCGCGAAGCGGATAAACTCATAGACCAGGGCCGAATTACCCTTAACGGAAAAGTTCCCGAAATGGGCACTAAAATTGCTCCCGGGGACGAAGTTTATGTTGATGGCAAATTGATTTCAGCAAAAGAAAAAAAAGAACCTAATGTTTACCTGGCCTTCAATAAACCCGTGGGAATTGTTTGCACTACAGATACCCGGGTGGAAAAAGATAACATTATTGATTTTATAAATTATCCGAAGCGTATTTTCCCGATCGGACGGTTAGACAAACCCAGTGAAGGACTTATCTTTCTTACCAATGATGGCGACATCGTGAACAAGATCCTGAGAGCCCGCAACAATCACGAGAAAGAATATATAGTAACCGTAAACCGGCCACTAACGGACGACTTCATTAAAAGGATAGGAAATGGGGTGCCCATTCTTAATACAACTACCAAAAAATGCGAAGTAGAAAAACTGGGGAAATATGAGTTCAGGATCGTTTTAACCCAAGGTCTCAATCGCCAGATAAGGCGGATGTGTGAATTTTTAGGTTACGAGGTCACTTCCCTAAAACGCATTAGGATTATGAACGTAAATCTTGATGTACCAGTAGGCAAATGGCGGGATTTAACAGATGAGGAGTTGCAAACGATTAACAAAATGGTGGACGATTCAATTAAAACGGAAGAGGCCTCCAAACTGGATAAAGCAGCAACCCGCAATTTGAAGAAACACACTAAATTCAAACCCAAACAAAACAGGCCTTCCCGGGGACCAGGCCTCAAATCTTAACAGATTATTAGCGAACTTCATTGATATTATGTTAAGATAACTTCCTAATTTTAAATTCAACACTAATCAGGTAATTATCTAAGCATGAAAATACCACCTTTTCACCTCGCCATTCCTGTTTCCGATCTTCAGAAGGCCCGAGAATTTTACCGGGACACTCTGGGATGTGGAGAAGGAAGGAGTAGTGAACACTGGGTTGATTTTAATTTTTTCGGCCACCAGCTGGTCATTCATTATAAACCCCCACAAGAAACCGAAAAAGCACATTCTAATCCCGTAGACGGGAAAGATGTGCCTGTTCCTCATTTTGGAGTGGTATTGGAATGGGATGTTTTCCAGGAGTTTTCCAAATTAATGGAATCCCGGGGAATAGAGTTTATAATAGATCCCTATATAAGGTTTAAGGGGGAGGTCGGCGAGCAGGCGACCATGTTCTTTAAAGACCCCAGCGGGAATGCTTTGGAATTTAAAGCATTCAAAAATCAGGATCAGCTTTTTGCATCGTAGTCTTAAATAATTTTATATGGATAGATTAAAACCGGCCCTTGTAAGACAGCTATTTGTGCTTTTGCTCATATTATTTATGTCGGTTTTAATTTTCAAAGAGATTATCCCCTATTTATCAGGAGTTCTTGGAGCTATCACATTATATGTAGTTCTCAGAAACTGGATGAAAAAACTACTAGAAAGAGGATGGCATCCTGGTCTTGCTGCAGGCCTTCTAATGACAGGCTCATTTATCGGAATTTTGGTCCCGGTAAGCCTGGTTGTTATTATGCTTACCTCTAAAATAGGTAAAGCTGTGGCGAACTCAGAAAGAGTGATAAAGGCCATTAAAAATCAACTGGCAGAAGCTGAAAGTTACATTGGATACAATATTAGCAGTACCATCGATACATCGGCCATTACGAACTGGATCTCAGGCAATTTACAAAGTCTTGCCGGAGGCACCTTTAACGCTACCATTGCAATTGGCATTATGTATTTTATGCTCTATTATATGCTTATCAACAGGGATAAAATGAGGGAAATACTTTTTTCATATATCCCTATGGGTAGAGATAATATTGATGTGATAAGCAATGAAAGCGATGAGTTGGTAAAATCTAATGCGCTGGGGATTCCGTTGGTAGCTTTATTCCAGGGAATAATTGCTCTTATTGGTTTTCTTATTTTTGGGGTGCCCGATCCGTTTTTTTGGTTTGTAATAACTGCTATTGGCTCAATGATCCCTTTTATAGGTACTGCGGTCGGGATAATCCCAGTAACCATCCTGCTCTTCGCTCAGGGAGACAACTGGCAGGCAATTGCCATGCTGGTTTATGGTTTTGCAGTGGTTGGAGTAACAGATAATCTGATAAGGTTATATATTCTGGAACGTCTGTCTGATGTGCACCCACTAATAACCCTATTTGGAGTTATTATAGGAGTTCCCTTATTTGGATTCATCGGATTGATATTCGGTCCATTATTGATTTCGTTATTCCTTTTGATACTAAAAATCTATAAGAAAGAATACGGAAATTCTTACGACAAAATATAATTACTAATCACTATAAAAAATCTAAAAGATGTTTAGCAGAAAGAGTTCAAATATTAACGAGAAATACGTAGAAGAAAAAGTTGCAAAGGTAGATGAAGCTGATGTAGAACTTGCGGCTAAGAATCAGCAGGAAATTTCAGACAAGATCCTAAATGCGAATGTCCTGAAAAAATATAGCGAACTCGGAAAAGTGATGTTTGGGATGCTGCAGGATTACCGCAAGGGAATTTATAAAGACGTTCCCTGGTTCACCATTGCAGCTATTGCTTTTGCCTTGTTATATGTTTTAAATCCATTGGATATGGTACCCGATTTCATTCCGGGATTAGGGTATATTGATGATTTTGCGATCTTAACCTTTTCCTTAAAATTTATGGAAAGCGATCTACACAAATATCTCGATTGGAAGCTGGAAGAAGGAGAAGAAGCTTAATAAAAAGGCTTTCTGAAAATCAAAATCAGAAAGCCGTTTTATTATCTCTTCATACCTCTTTGCTTGTGGCGCTCTCTGGCGAGCAAAGTGTTCTTAAGCAACATTGAAACAGTCATAGGACCAACCCCACCGGGCACAGGTGTGATATAAGATGCTTTCTTACTAACATTTTCAAAGTCAACATCACCTTTTATCACATAGCCTTTTTGAGCATTCTCATCCGGAACACGGGTAATTCCAACATCAATAATAACCGCATCATCCTTGATCATTTCGGCTTTAAGGAAATCGGGAATTCCCACGGCGATTATTATAATATCTGCCTGGGAAGTAATCTGGGTAATATTTTTAGTGAATTCGTGGGTTAGAGTAACCGTAGAATTTCCCGGGAAACCACTACGTCCCATCAAAATACTCATTGGGCGTCCAACTATATAGCTGCGACCAATAACTACGGTATGTTTTCCTTTAGTAGGAATATCGTAGCGCTCCAGTAATTCAAGAATCCCAAAAGGGGTAGCAGGAATGAAAGAGGTCATATCCAAAGCCATCTTCCCAAAGTTAGTAGGATGGAATCCATCTACATCTTTATCAGGATCAACAGCAGTTAAAACCTTTTGAGTATCAATTTGAGGTGGCAGGGGTAACTGAACGATAAAACCATCTATAGTCTCATTTTGATTAAGCTCTTCGATCTTATCAAGCAACTCCAGTTCACTAATGGTGTGGGGCAAACGGTAAAGTGAAGATTGGAAACCTACCTGCTTGCAGGATTTCACTTTCGCATTTACATAGGTAAGACTGGCTCCATCCTTTCCGACAATAATTGCGGCAAGGTGCGGCGCTTTTCCACCTTTAGCTTTGATTTTTTCTACTTCCGCAGCAATTTCATTTTTAATGTCATTGCTGGTCTTTTTTCCGTCTAAAATGGTCATGTTCAGTAAGCAGTATATTAGTTGGCAGTTAGCAGTCTATTTTCGACTCCAAATTTACCGGGATTATTAATCAAAATTAAAAAAGCTACCTGAAATCAGATAGCTTGCTTGCGTTAAACTTATTTCATCCCCTTCATCATCTGCATCATCTTCTGGCCGCCACCGCCTTGCATCATCTTCATCATCTTACCCATCTGGTTGAACTGTTTCAGCAGTTGGTTAACTTCCTGAACCGTGGTTCCCGAACCTTTGCTTATACGTTTCTTCCGACTGGAGTTTATAAGTTTTGGGTTGCTGCGCTCTTCAGGAGTCATCGAATGGATTATCGCTTCAATTCCTTTAAAGGCATCGTCATCAATATCTACATCTTTCAGCATTTTTCCCGCTCCCGGGATCATCCCCATCAGGTCTTTCATAGACCCCATTTTCTTGATTTGTTGTAGTTGCTTCAAAAAATCATCAAAACCAAACTGGTTCTTGGCAATTTTTTTCTGAAGTTTTCTCGCTTCCTCTTCATCATATTGTTCCTGGGCACGTTCTACAAGAGAAACAACATCTCCCATTCCCAAAATCCTATCGGCCATACGATCTGGATAAAACACATCCAGCGCATCCATTTTCTCTCCGGTACCAATAAATTTAATAGGTTTATTTACCACAGATTTAATGGAAATCGCAGCACCCCCACGAGTATCACCATCTAATTTGGTAAGAATAACCCCGTCAAAATTCAGTCTTTCATTAAAGGTTTTTGCGGTATTTACTGCATCCTGACCCGTCATAGAATCCACCACAAATAAAGTTTCCTGAGGATTAATTGCTTCGTGGATATTTGAAATTTCGGTCATCATTGCCTCATCTACAGCAAGTCGACCGGCAGTATCTATAATTACTACGTTATGTCCGTTTTGTTTAGCGTGGGCGATGGCTGCTTTAGAGATCGCAACCGGATCCATATTTCCTTCTTCGGAATACACCTCAACGCCAACCTGTTCTCCTACAACGTGCAACTGATTTATTGCGGCGGGACGGTATACATCACAGGCAACCAAAAGTGGTTTTTTGGCTTTTTTTGTCTTAAGATAATTCGCTAGTTTTCCGGAAAAAGTAGTTTTACCACTACCCTGCAAACCAGACATCAGGATCACCGATGGATCACCCGACAGGTCAATTCCTTCAGCTTCACCTCCCATTAGTTCGGTAAGCTCGTCCTTAACGAGCTTCACCATCATTTGTCCAGGCTTCAATGCTGTTAAAACATCCTGGCCAAGAGCTTTTTCCTTTACAATATTGGTGAAATCCTTAGCAATCTTATAGTTCACATCGGCATCAACAAGGGCACGACGAACCTCTTTAAGAGTTTCGGCTACGTTAACCTCGGTAATCTGCCCATGACCTTTTAAAATGTGTAAGGCATTATCTAACTTGTCGCTTAAATTATCGAACATAATCTCTTCCTGTAGTTTAATTTTACGCCTTTTAAAGGGCGGTTTGCAAATTTAATGATTTGAACCTGAAGTGAAAACTTTTTATTTCAGTTTGGGCATTCTCCCTCAGTACTCAATTTTTACATCCTTTCCGGCACCTGTATCCCCAGTAAAGCAAAACCAGATTTTATCACGTTAGCCACTGCTTTAGAAAGTTGCACCCTAAATATTTTTTCTGAAATATCTTCGGCTCCAAGAATAATCACGTTCTGATAGAAAGAATTGAATTCCTTCACCAAGTCATAAACATAATTGGCAATAAGCGCCGGGCTGTGATTTTCGGCCGCCAACTGAAGAGTTTCAGGATAAAGCTGAAGCTGCTTCAGGAGTTCTTTTTCCTTCTCGTGCAATTCATAATCGGGAGCTACCGGCTGGCTATAATCAAAATTGGCTTTGCGGATGATCGATTGTATCCTCGCATAAGTATATTGAATAAAAGGCCCGGTATTTCCCTGAAAATCCACCGATTCTTCGGGATTGAACAGAATGCGCTTGCGTGGATCTACTTTCAGAATATAATATTTCAGAGCTCCAAGCCCGATAATTCGGTATAAGTCTTCTTTTTCTTCTTTAGAATAACCATCCAGCTTTCCAAGCTCTTCAGAAATTTTACGGGCAGTTTCAGTCATTTCCAGGATCAGATCGTCAGCATCAACTACCGTTCCTTCACGGCTCTTCATTTTTCCAGAGGGTAGGTCTACCATTCCGTAGCTTAAGTGATATAGATAATCGGCCCAGTTATATCCCAGTTTTTTCAGGATAAGGAATAAAACTTTAAAATGATAATCCTGCTCATTTCCTACGGTATAAACCATCCCGTTAATATCAAAATCCTTCACCCGCTGTATTGCGGTCCCGATATCCTGGGTCATATAAACGGCTGTGCCATCACTACGCAGTACGATCTTTTCATCCAGACCTTCATCGGTAAGGTCAATCCATACACTACCATCCTCTTTTTTATAAAAGACACCTTTTTCCAGTCCCTGATTTACTACATCCTTCCCTAAGAGGTAAGTGTCGCTTTCGTAATAATTTTTATCAAAATCTACCCCAAGAGCCTCATAGGTTTTTTCAAATCCACTGTAGACCCAGTTGTTCATTTTTTCCCAAAGGGCGACTACTTCCGGGTCATTGGCTTCCCATTTGAGAAGCATTTCCTTGGCCTCGTTTAGAATTGGAGCTTCAGCTTTTGCTTCCTCTTCGGTTTTTCCGGCTGCGATTAATTCTGAAATCTCCTTTTTATATTCCTGGTCGAATTTCACATAATAGTTTCCCACCAGTTTATCGCCTTTTAAGCCAGTTGTTTCCGGGGTTTCTCCATTTCCAAAACGTTGCCAGGCCAGCATAGATTTACAGATATGAATTCCCCGATCGTTAATAATCTGAGTTTTGTAAGATTTGTTTCCCGCGGCCTTTAAGATTTCAGCTACAGAATAACCCAGGAGAATATTCCTTATATGGCCTAAATGCAGGGGTTTATTGGTATTTGGCGAAGAATATTCCACCATAATTCCTTTAGCATCTTCCGCAGGAGGAATTAGCCCGAAATTTTCACGATCTTTAATCTCATTGAAAAAATCCAGATAAAAGGTATTGCTTAAAACGATATTCAAAAACCCCTGAACCACGTTAAAACGGGCTACTTCTGTGACTTTTTCCTGCAGGTATTTCCCGATATCCTCTCCCAGTTTCACGGGATTGGTCTTCACCTTTTTCAGCATTGGAAAAACCACAAGAGTAATATCGCCTTCAAAATCCTTGCGGGTAGGTTGAAACTCGGTGTGATCTATTTCTACCTCATACAGCTGTTTAACAGCCTCTTTTACTTTTTCTGAAAGTTTCGCCTGAATGCTCATTGCTACTTCTGGGTTTTGTTATTTAGCTTAAAATAAGAGCGCAAAGATAACAGAAATTAGAGTTTTA
Organism: Salegentibacter sp.; assembly: GCA_024635795.1. Lineage (GTDB taxonomy): Bacteria > Bacteroidota > Bacteroidia > Flavobacteriales > Flavobacteriaceae > Salegentibacter. Next base: position 74,110 of record JAGXIH010000017.1, read on the forward strand.
CTACAGGTTTTGGCGCCAAATGCTTATCTTTAAGCAAAAAGCTATGCTCCTTAATGTATCCTATAACCGGGCAAAGATCAAAGAAAAGATCATCGGCGAAGTTGGGCTACCCTTTACGCTTTTTGAGCGGATGAAATTAAAAGGGATAGGCTCTCCAAAATTGCACATCACCTCTACCAGCATCGATATCCACAACCTTCTGGTTCTCGATAATAATGCCAATACCTGCAATGTTGAAATGCGACCTAAAGGGATTATCATTATGTTCCGTTCTTTGCTGGAAACTTTCGCCCTGGTAATTCCGTATTACAAACTTCACCTATACAAAGGTCGGGCTGAGGAATATTCACTCTACCGGGATCAGTATCATATTAAAGTGAAGGCAGACCATCCCGAAATACATAAATATTTTAAAAAGATTCTGAATTATAAAACCGACAATGCCCCAACTCAGGTGGAAGACCTGTAGGTTTACACGAAATTTTTAACTATTGTACTAGCGTTTCTTATAGGCAAGTCCACCAATTAAGGCCAAAACCCCGAAGGCAATCATAGCAATGGGCTGGGTTTTATCTCCCTGCGCTTCAAACTGGAACGGACCGGCGTCCACAGAAACTTCAGGAGTGATAAGGGTATAGAACCCATAAGCGATAAGACCTAATCCTACCACAAGAAGCACAACCTTGAGAACATTATTCATTTTATAAAGTTTTTTAAAACTTAAGTGAAAGTAATAATTAATCCCTAATTTAAAGCTTATTTAATATAAAAATGAGAATACTACTCACTGGGGCCAACGGTTACATCGGAATGCGACTTCTTCCACAACTGCTTGAAATGGGCCACGAAGTGGTTTGTGCAGTTAGGAATGCAAATCGCTTTACCTCCAATAAAAATATCAGAAATAAAGTTGAAATCGTAGAACTTGATTTTCTAAAGGATTCTGAAACTCCGGATAAGATCAAGAACATCGATGTGGCATTCTATCTTATTCACTCCATGAGCGGCTCTACAGAAGACTTTGATGAGCAGGAAGCCAGATCAGCCGAAAATTTTAATAAAATAATGGCTGGGACTTCGGTAAAGCAGGTGATCTATCTAAGTGGAATTATCAATGAAGAAAAACTTTCCAAACACCTGGAATCCCGAAAAAAAGTAGAGGAAATTTTATATACCGGAAATTTTAAGCTTACCGTTATTAGAGCGGCTATTATTGTGGGCTCGGGTAGCTCTTCCTTTGAGATCATCAGGGATCTTTGCGAAAAACTACCGCTTATGATCACCCCAAAGTGGGTTGAAACCAAATGCCAACCTATTGCCATTAGAGATATTATTAAGTTTCTGACCGGGGTTATTGGCAACGAAAAATGCTATAATGAATCTTTTGATGTTGGAGGTCCCGATATACTTACCTATCGGGAAATGATGGAGATCTACGCAAAAATAAGGGGTCTTAAAATTTGGATTATCGGGGTGCCTGTAATGTCACCAAAACTTTCGGCATACTGGCTTTATTTTGTTACCTCAACCTCCTTCAAGCTTGCACAAAACCTGGTAGATAGTATGAGGATTGAGGTGGTAACCAGCGATACCAGGCTTCAGGAAATACTGGACATTCATCCCATAACTTACGAGGAGGCCATAAAGCTCGCATTTTACAAGATCGAACAGAATCAGGTGATTTCCAGCTGGAAGGATTCCCTTAGCAGTGGTCGCTTTAATAAAGAACTTAATGATTATATACAGGTGCCCACTTATGGCTGCCTTAAGGATGAACAATCGGTTAAATTGCAGAATCCGGATTTGGCACTCGAACGCATCTGGGCTATTGGCGGACTCAACGGTTGGTATTATGGCAACTGGCTTTGGAAAGTTCGCGGGCTAATTGACAAGGTTTTTGGCGGCGTGGGCCTGCGTAGAGGAAGAACCCATCCAACCCAGATCACTGCGGGTGATTCTCTTGATTTCTGGCGGGTTTTACTGGCCGATAAGGAAGAAAAACGCCTTTTGCTTTTTGCCGAGATGAAAGTCCCCGGGGAAGCCTGGCTGGAATTTAGAATAGACGAAGAAAATGTGCTACATCAAATCGCCACCTTTCGTCCAAAAGGGATTTGGGGAAGATTATACTGGTATGCGATGTATCCTTTTCATTATTTCATCTTTGAAGGCATGCTGAATAAAATAGCTGAAGGAAAAGAATAAAACCGTGTGTTCCACTTCCAACTGGTTTTTATTGGTCCAGATATTTTCCGGATATTCGGCTATTCAGAAGACTAAAGTTTAAACACTGGCATTTTTGAAAACTGTTTCCAGCCTGGTAAGGCAAAACATACTTCTGGCTACTTCCATAACAATATTACTGTTATGCTCCCTTTTTATCTTTTTTTTTACTGATTATTTCTACCAACTTATTGATTACGCTTCTTTATGGATTCGGGAATATTTTGGCGCTTTCTATCTTTGGTTAGGCTTAATCTGCGTTTTCTTTTTAGTAGGAATTGCTTTTTCCAGATTCGGTAAGATTAGGCTAGGTCCCAATGAACCCGAATTCTCGCGACTCGGTTGGATTGCCATGCTTTACAGCGCAGGAATGGGTGCGGGAATATTATTGCGGGCGGTACAGGAGCCGGTATTTATGTTTATAAATCCTCCTCTGGAAACCTCAGATTCAGCTGATATAATCGCGCTGGAATACACCTTTTACCAATGGGGTTTTACGGCCTGGGCATTTTATGGAATTTTTGCCTTATTAATAGCTTATTCCCTTTTTGTGGCTAAAAACAAAATAAAATTAGGCCACAGCCTTCCGCAATTAAAATCGGTAAAACTTCTTCCCCAAGGTGTAGACCTCCTTACCATCTTAACCACCGTCTTCGGTCTGGTTGCTGCAATTGGCCTGGGAACCACCCAAATTGAAGGCGGGTTAAGTCATCTTACATCCACCACCCCAGGAAATCTATGGCTTACCATAGCTCTGGTTTTCCTTATTTGTGCACTGGCATTTTTCTCAGCGTATGCTGGAGTAGAGAAAGGCATAAAAAGAATCTCTACCTGGAATATTTTTATCACGCTGTTACTATTGTTCTTTGTGTTTTTCCAGATTGACATATTAGTAGGTTTAGAACGATTCGGAATTTCTCTTTACCAATATTTAATTGATTTTATTCCATTAAGCCTGGCTTTGGGAACATACGATCCGGGGAAGGAATTCCTTACTAACTGGACCTATTATTACTGGGCATTTTGGTTGGCCTGGGCACCATTTACTGGAATATTTATCGCCCGTATTTCAAAAGGAAGAACAATTAGGGAAATGATCCTGGGGGTTTTGCTTATCCCTTCCCTCGGAAGTTTTTTCTGGTTTAGCATTTTTGGATCGGCTTCTTTCGATCTAATAAATCAGGGAACTGCCTATAACGAAGAATTTGAGAATGTCTTCATCTCCATATTCCGATTTTTCGAATATCTCCCTTTTTCTGATCTTACTAATATTGTTGCAGTGCTACTGCTTGTGAGTTTTCTGGTAACCTCGGTAGATTCAGCAATTTTTGTCCTTAGTATGTTTTCAGATAAAGGCAAGGAAAACCCCAAAAGAAAATTCCGACTTATTTGGGCGGTAATTATCCTTATCTTTTCTGAAGCCATTATCGTACTGGGAAATGTAAGGCCAGACAGCGATGTTCTGACCGCAATGCAAAAATTCCTGATTATAAGTTCCCTCCCTTTTGCATTCTTTACTGCCGGGATTATGGTGTTATTTTTAAGGGAACTGATAAAGAAACACTAGCATAAACGAAACCGCTTACCATCTAAATTTTAAGGTTTGGCAGGCAAATGCACTTCCCCGGTAACCCCCTGACCACGTTTTGATAAGAATCTATTCTTTTGGTAAAAACACCTCGGCCAGCATACAACGGGCACTTCCCCCACCACAAGTTTCAATAACCTCCAGATCACTGCTCAAAATTTCACAGTATTTTTCAATTTTTGCAATCTGGTCAGGGTTCAGACTTTCATGAGCTCTGGCACTCATCACAAGGTATTTTTTATCAAAGGCTCCCTTTACCTGTAACATATTTCCGGCGAATTCATGCATCTGGGCTTCAGAAATGGCGATTATTTCTTTACCATCTTTTTTAAGGTGTTTCAGAACATTTTTGCGTTCTTTCTTATCGTCGATAGTATCGAGACAAATCACTGCAAATTCTTCAGCAACACACATCATCACATTCGTGTGATATATAGGCTTTCGTTTTCCACCTACATCCTGATTCGCATGGAAAATAACGGGAGTAAATTCAAAATCCTCACAAAATTCGATTAGAAGGTCCTCATCGGCGCGGGGTGAAATCGCGCAATAGGCTTTCTGATTTTCCCTATCAAGGATAAGGCTGCCGGTACCTTCCAGAAAGTAATCTTCCTCTTCAGCAGCGGTATAATCAACAATATTGGTGATTTTAAAACCTTCTTCCTCCAGTTTTGCAAAATACTCCAGACGACGCTCCTTTCTTCGGTTTTCAGCAAACATCGGGTAAAGAGCGATCTCACCATTTTCATGGAAAGAAACCCAGTTGTTAGGGAAAATAGAATCAGGGGTATCATCCTCCTTTACATCATCAACCACAACCACATTTACTCCTACTCCCTTTAGCTTGCTTACAAAAGCATCAAACTCGGCCTGGGCGCGCTCATTTACATTCTCATCATTTAGATCTTCCTGAAAATAGTTATTCACAGCAGTTTGCTCGTTCATACGAAAAGCCACCGGCCTAACCATTAAAACTGTATTGGTAATTTGTTGCATAATTTAATCTCTTATTAAAGGCAAAGTAGAACATCTTAACAAGCCTTCCTGTTTAGCAATTTCGGCATAGGGAACTTCCTCTACGGTGATACCCTGGTCTCTAAGCCAGGTATTGAGTCTGGTGAAATTCCTTTCTGAAATAACCACATCTTCAGCAATAGAGAATATATTAGAATTCATATTATACATCTCATCACGGGTAATCTCAAAAATATTTTCTTTTCCGAAAAGATCCACCAGCCAGTTATATTCCTTTTCTTCCAGAAAACCTCCTTTGTAGATAATAGCTTTATCTTTTCCTACAGGCTGAAAACAACAATCCAGATGTAAGGCATTATCACGAGGCTCGGTATTGGATTTTTTTAAATTAAAGGAAACCACTTTTTTATTCGGAAAAAGTTCCTGCAGGGCTTTCACTGCCTGCATATTTGTTCGCGCGGTAATATAGTCCTTATAATCCTCGCCATAATATGTTCCTACAAGTAGATAATCTCCATAAGGCATAACATCTCCGCCTTCGATATGCGCTTCCTCCGGAAGTTTTATTATTTGACTTTCGGGAATTTGATCGATGACGTGACTGATAGCCTCGATCTCCTTTTCCCGATCGGGAAGGATATTGGATTTTATGAATTTATCTTCAATTACAAAGGCGATATCCCTTGTGAAAATTTGGTTGTAATCCTTTAGAACCTTTGGCCTGTATACCTTTACGTTATATTTCTCCAGAACTTTGGCCACGGCATCCATTTCCCTTACCATATCTTCTTCTTTAGGATAAGTTCCGGCTTTTATATGTTCCCTTGATTTCGGATCGTAAGCTTCCGAAAGATCTGGCGTACCGCCAAAACTTTCAGCGGTTCCCAGCACTACGGCTCGAAGCCTGGAAGTTTCATTAGTGATATGCAAATTCATACTGCAAATTTTTGCAAATATAAAAAAAGCCTCACTGTTAAATGAGGCTTTTCCTGATATATTAAGGATCAATTATCTTTTGTCCACAGTTTGGAACTCACGGTGAGTATGGCCGGTATAGATCTGTCTTGGACGACCTATAGGCTCTTTGTTTAATCTCATTTCTCTCCACTGAGCAATCCAGCCGGGAAGTCTACCAAGAGCAAACATTACGGTGAACATCTCTACAGGAATTCCTAAGGCACGATAAATAATTCCAGAATAGAAATCTACGTTAGGATATAATTTTCTATCTACAAAGTACTGATCTTCCAGGGCTTCTTTTTCAAGTCCTTTGGCGATATCCAATATAGGATCTTCTACACCTAACTGACCAAGCACTTCATCTGCAGATTTTTTGATGATCTTAGCACGTGGATCGAAGTTTTTGTAAACACGGTGTCCAAAGCCCATAAGTCTGAAAGGATCATCTTTATCTTTAGCCTTAGCCATAAATTTCTTGGTGTCTCCACCATCCTCTTTAATTTTTTCAAGCATTTCTATAACCGCCTGGTTAGCTCCACCGTGAAGTGGGCCCCAAAGCGCCGAAATACCTGCTGAAATAGAGGCGAAAAGTCCGGCGTGAGAAGAACCAACCATTCTTACAGTAGAAGTAGAACAGTTTTGTTCGTGATCGGCGTGAAGGATTAGTAATTTATCCAAAGCATCAATCACCGAAGGGTTAACTTCATACTTTTTACCTGGTTTTTCGAACATCATTTTATGAAGGTTCTCCACATAACCAAGAGAATCGTCTCCATAATTTAACGGAAGACTGTTCTTCTTTCTTAAGGTCCAGGCTGCAAGAACCGGGAATTTACCAAGAATCTTTACAATAGCATTGTACATATCCTGTTCAGAAGAAACATCAACACAGGATGGGTTAAAGGCTACAAGAGCACTTGTAAGTGAAGAAAGCACTCCCATGGGGTGTGCAGCTTTAGGAAACCCGTCAAGGATCTTCTTCATTTCCTCATCTACGGTAGACTGCTCTTTGATATCATCGTAAAACTTCTCTAATTGCTCTTTAGAAGGAAGGTCTCCAAAGATTAGCAGATAAGCTACCTCCAGAAAATCAGCTTTTTCGGCCAAATCTTCTATTGCATAACCTCTGTATCTTAAAATACCTTTTTCTCCATCTAAAAAAGTAATTCCGCTTTCGCAGCTTCCGGTGTTTTTATAGCCTGGATCCAGGGTTATAGCACCACTTTCACCACGTAAACTTTTAATATTTATACCAAGTTCATTCTCGGTTCCTTCAACGACGGGAAATTCATATCTCTTACCGTCTATTTCAAGTATAGCTACTTTTGACATATCTTTTATAATATATTAATTAAACATATTTTCGATAGTCGCTAAGTTACAAATTATAGCCTTAAAAAATGTATTATGCAGGCATAAGATTTGATGAAAAACCACTAATAATACAATATTCTAAGAATTATTTTAAATAAAAAAAGCCTTTTGATTTTTCATCAAAAGGCTTTGGAAATTATCTTCTAAATCGAATTAGATCTTAAAGGCTTTTCGCTGCGGAAAATATGCTACTTCTCCAAGCTCTTCCTCTATCCTGATCAATTGATTATATTTTGCCATACGATCACTTCTTGAAGCTGAACCGGTCTTGATCTGGCCTGTATTGAGGGCAACAGCAAGGTCGGCAATGGTGTTGTCTTCTGTTTCTCCGGAACGGTGAGACATCACAGAAGTATAACCGGCGTTATGGGCCATATTTACTGCTGAAATGGTTTCGGTTAGGGTACCTATCTGGTTCACCTTAATGAGGATAGAATTAGCGATGCCTTCCTCAATACCTCTGCCAAGACGCTCTACATTGGTTACAAAAAGGTCATCTCCTACAAGCTGAACTTTATCCCCAATTAAATCGGTAAGGGCTTTCCAGCCTTCCCAGTCATTTTCATCCATTCCATCTTCAATAGAGATAATAGGATATTTAGAGGCCAGTTCTGCAAGATATTCAGCCTGTTCCTGGCTGCTTCTGATTTTCCCTGAATCTCCTTCAAATTTTTTATAATCGTATTTTCCGTTTTCATAGAATTCGGCTGCGGCACAGTCAAGAGCAATCATCACTTCTTCTCCTCCTTTGTAACCAGCCTTTTCAATTGCTTTCAGAATAGTGTCCAATGCATCTTCGGTTCCGTCTAAGGTAGGTGCGAAACCACCTTCATCTCCAACTGCAGTACTAAGACCACGGTCGTGAAGCACTTTTTTAAGATTGTGGAAGATCTCTGTTCCCATTTTAAGCGCTGCAGAAAAACTTTCAGCCTTAACCGGCATCACCATAAATTCCTGGAATGCGATTGGCGCATCACTATGCGAACCACCGTTGATAATATTCATCATTGGTACTGGAAGAGTTTTGGCACTTACCCCGCCAATGTATCTGTATAATGGAAGTCCAAGTTCATTAGCAGCTGCCTTGGCTACTGCCAAAGAAACTCCTAAAATTGCATTAGCGCCAAGCTTTCCTTTATTTGGAGTGCCATCGAGCTCAATCATAGCCTGATCGATAAGATTCTGTTCAAAAACAGAGAATCCAAGTAGTCTTTCAGCAATAACCTCATTTACATTTTCAATGGCTTTACTAACGCCCTTCCCCATAAAGTCTTTACCGCCATCACGAAGCTCTACAGCTTCATGCTCTCCGGTAGAGGCACCTGATGGAACGGCAAATCTTCCAATAGTTCCGGTTTCAGTTATTACATCTACCTCTACGGTAGGGTTTCCTCTTGAATCAAATATCTGACGGGCGTGAATATCTATAATTGCACTCATAGTCTGTTTTTTTACTTATTTATGAAGTATGCAAGATACAAATAGCCAGCTTAAAATACGAGTGAAACCGGTAGTTTTAAGCCATTTATAACATTAGTTATTAACGAAATCGTTTTCTTTACGATAGCGAAAAGAATAAAACTTTGACTTATTTCCAACTTAAGGCTTTAAATGCAAAAAAGATCTGAATATGATGATTCAAATCTTTACAATTTCAGTCCTATGTTTTCTTCGGATTTCATTAAAACTAAAAACCTAACCCGGTGCTTAGCAGAAATATTTTAAAGTAGAAGTTCCTGCGGAAAGTATAATTTTTTTAATCGTTTTCTGAGCCGAAAGGATTGTAATAAAATCTTAAGCCCAGGCCTATGGTAGAAGTTGAAACAGATCTTATATATGCATCTTTGACTGAAAATTCCATAGTGTCCCAAACATCATTAGCATTTACTAAGGTATAATGCAGGGAAATCCCAAACCAGTATTTCGCAGAAATCTGGAAGCCTTCAAAACCAATGGCAAAACTCCAAAAGGAAGTATCGATTTTAGATTCCTGGGCCTCTTTTAAGCTTATATATCTATTATTGTCACTATACTCAAAATAGGCTGCTTCCCCATTTAATCTCCCAATATGATATTTTGGAGAGAAAGTTAAGTAGGCGTCTTCTTCGCCAAATTTTAGTTTAGGATTTAAAGTTAATACTGAAAATGTAAATCGCTGCCTTAAAACTCCCTCGCTCAAGTGATCGACGAATACACTTTCATCAAAAACACTCCTTTCCTGAAGCCGACTTCCTCCATAATCAAATCCGATTTCAGGAGCGAAGAATTTAAGTTGATAAAGTTGTGCACCCACCGAGAAGGCTCCAAAGCTATTATCCTCAAAGGAAGTATGCCGGTAGCCCTCAAATCCCCCATAGAAAACAGGATGCTTTTGTGCCTGCAGTTGAGAAATCCAAGGAAATAAAAGGCAGAAAATAATTAGTTTGAAAGGCGCCATCCTAATCTTAAACCAATAAGTAGAGAGAAAAAAGATTCACCAGATTCATTAAACCCATAACCGGCACCTAAATTGAGGTCTAATTTAAAACCACTGCCATAGTAACGTTGTAAACCCCATACCGGACCAATTGCTCCAAAATAACCTTGATTATATTCTAAATCTCCAATTATAGGTTTTCCGGTCTGAACGGCTCCGCTCAAAGCAAGATAATTAGCACTGTTATTATTTATATTTTTTCCTTTGTCAAGGCGTTTTTCCAAATTATAATAATATCGATATTGAACATTAAAAATAGGATATACACCAAAGCCTTCATCGAAGCTGTTCTTTCTGTAAGCAAAGCCGGTGCCTGCCCTTAGATCTAGAGTAGTAGCATTTGTGAGACCGAACTCATATTCCAAACCGGGAGTTAAGATGTTTATAGACAAAAGTCCATCTTCAACCGAAGCCTGATCTTGTGCATTGATGAAAGAAAATGATAAAAGACAAAAGCTGAGTAGTAATAGTTTCTTCATTGATGAGTTTTAATTCAATTAATGCCGAAATTAAAAAAAAAACAGTTCCTGCGTTAAAAAAGCCCAAAATATTTAAATTTTGGGCTTTTTAATACTTTTTATAGAAAATTATTAAACTTTAGCTCCTTTTATTCTGTCCAGAAATTCATCAAATAAATAGCTCGCATCGTGCGGTCCAGGACTCGCTTCAGGGTGATATTGTACCGAGAAACAGTTCTTGTTTTTCATTGCTATCCCACCCACCGTATCGTCATTGATACACATATGAGTTATCTCAACATCGGGATGAGCTTCGGTTTCTGCTTTATCTACAGAAAACCCATGATTTTGAGAAGTTATCTCTCCCTTCTTTGTTTTAAGGTTTAGAACCGGGTGGTTGATTCCGCGGTGTCCATGATGCATTTTATAGGTTTTAATCCCATTTGCGATGGCGATAACCTGGTGGCCAAGACAAATCCCAAAGAGAGGATGGTCCTTTTCAAGTATCTTTTTTGTGAGGCCTATTGCCTCATTCAATGGCTGCGGATCTCCAGGCCCATTGGAAAGAAAGTATCCATCAGGATTCCATTCCTTCATTTCCTCATAAGTGGCGTTATAAGGAAATACTTTTACATAAACATCCCTATCAGCCAGGTTGCGCAGGATATTTTTCTTGATCCCTATATCCAGTGCAGCTACACGGTAAGTAGCATTATCACTTCCGAAGTAATAGGGCTCTTTGGTAGAAACTTTGGAGGCAAGCTCCAGACCATTCATATCAGGTACTTTTTCCAGCTCTCTTTTCAGTCCTTCTATATTCTCAACATCGGTAGAGATAATAGCGTTCATAGCCCCATTCTCCCTAATGTAGGTCACGAGTGCACGGGTATCTACATCAGAAATTCCAAAAATGCCACTTTCCTCGAGAAAGGTCTCCAGAGAAGCATCGGCAGCTGGACGGGAATAGGCATAGTTGAAGTTCTTACAAATAAGTCCGGCGATCTTAGCCTTGTCAGATTCATTATCTTCTTTCGTTGTTCCGTAATTCCCTATATGGGCATTGGTAGTCACCATTAATTGCCCGTAGTAAGAGGGGTCGGTAAATATCTCCTGATAACCGGTCATCCCGGTATTGAAACAGATCTCGCCAGTGGCGCTTCCATCTTTATCTCCTATAGCCTTTCCGTGAAATATAGTTCCATCGGCCAGAAGAATAATCGCTTTTTTTCGGGTTTGATACTTCATTGTAACTATTACTTAATTGAGTTGTGTTATGGGTTTTCCGCTTTCACGGAAATGACTTTATTACTTGGATTTCCGCCTACGCGGAAATGACAATTTCATTATAATATATAAAAAAAGGATAAACCCGAGAGCTTATCCTTTTTTGAATTTATAAAAGAATGAATCATTCTAATCTTCTTTTTTATCCTCTTTTGGTGAAGATTTCTCTTCAGTTTTAGTCTCTGCTTTTGGAGCAGCTGCCTCAGAAGGTTTTTTCTTACCAGCTCTACGAGTAGATTTTTTCTTCTCTGGTTTGGTAAGGTTATAAGTTTCGTTGTAATCAACTAACTCGATAAGGGCCATATCGGCATTATCTCCAAGTCGGTTACCAAGTTTAATAACTCTGGTGTAACCTCCCGGGCGATCTCCTACTTTTGGAGCAACCTCACGGAACAATTCCGCAACAGCTTCTTTTTGGCGAAGTTTACTAAAAACAATTCTACGATTGTGAGTAGTATCTTCTTTAGACTTCGTTACCAAAGGCTCTACAAAAACTTTCAAAGCTTTTGCCTTAGCAACGGTAGTGTTAATTCTCTTATGCTCAATTAACGAGCAGGCCATATTGGCGAGCATAGACTTTCTGTGAGCGGTCTTTCTGCCTAAATGGTTGATTTTCTTTCCGTGTCTCATTGTTCTGTTCTTTATTCATTTTCCCAAAGCCTGGTCTTCTGCCGGCTTTTATGGAAAACTACTTATATATTAGTCCTTATCTAATTTGTATTTTGAAAGGTCCATCCCAAAGTTTAAACCTTTGTTGCTTACCAATTCTTCTAATTCGGTAAGAGATTTCTTTCCGAAGTTTCTAAATTTCATCAGATCGTTTTTGTTGTAAGAAACAAGGTCTCCCAGGGTATCAACCTCTGCTGCTTTTAAGCAATTCAGTGCTCTAACCGAAAGATCCATATCTACCAGCTTAGTCTTAAGCAACTGTCTCATATGAAGAGACTCTTCATCATAAGTTTCAGTTTGCGCTATTTCATCAGCTTCAAGCGTGATACGCTCGTCAGAGAATAACATAAAGTGGTGAATAAGGGTTTTTGCAGCTTCGGTAAGTGCATCTTTAGGGTGAATTGAACCATCGCTTACGATCTCAAAAACCAGTTTTTCGTAATCGGTTTTTTGTTCTACACGATAGTTTTCAATACTATACTTTACATTTTTGATTGGCGTAAAGATAGAATCAGTAAAGATAGTCCCTAAAGGCGCGTTTGCTTTTTTATTTTCTTCTGCCGGAACATAGCCTCTGCCTTTTTCAACAGTAACCTCCATATTCAGGTTTACCTTTTTGTCAAGATTACAGATCACCTGATCTGGATTTAACACCTGGAAACCAGAGATAAATTTTTGGAAATGACCCGCAGTAAGTTGTTCTTCACCTGAAACAGAAATTGTAACGGCTTCGTTATCTATTTCATCAATTTGCCTTTTAAACCTTACTTGCTTCAGGTTTAGGATAATTTCTGTTACGTCTTCTACTACGCCTGGGATAGCAGAGAATTCGTGATCTACGCCTTCCATGCGAACCGAAGTGATTGCGAATCCTTCCAGTGAAGATAATAACACTCTTCTTAAAGCGTTACCAACGGTTAATCCATAGCCAGGTTCCAGAGGGCGAAATTCGAATTTCCCCTCGAAATCTGTAGAATCAATCATTATAACTTTATCGGGCTTTTGAAAATTTAGTATTGCCATATTACGACTTCTGTGAATTATTATTTCGAATATAATTCGACGATGAATTGTTCATTTATATTTTCCGGGATCTGAATACGTCCTGGTACAGAAACAAAAGTTCCTTGTTTTGTTTCGTTGTTCCAGGTAATCCATTCATATACACTGCTTGAATCAGCAAGGGAATCCTGGATAGCCTGAAGAGATTTAGATTTTTCGCGAACACCAACTACATCACCCGCTTTTAACTGGTAAGAAGAAATGTTTACCAATTCACCATTTACGGTTATATGTCTATGAGAAACCAATTGTCTCGCAGCTCTTCTTGAAGGGGCAACACCCATTCTAAAAACTACGTTATCTAAACGGGATTCACATAATTGTAAAAGCACCTCCCCGGTAATTCCCTGGGAACGGGTAGCTTTCTTGAACATATTACTGAATTGACGCTCTAAAATACCATAGGTATATTTAGCTTTTTGCTTCTCCATTAATTGGATAGCATATTCTGATTTTTTCCCGCGACGACGGTTGTTACCGTGTTGCCCTGGAGGATAATTTCTTTTCTCGAAAGATTTATCATCTCCAAAAATAGCTTCTCCGAATTTACGGGCTATTTTGGTTTGTGGTCCTGTATATCTTGCCATTAAATTGAAATTTGGTAGAGAGGGATTATGAATTAAGGCATTTCTCCTTCGATAATCTTAACTCCTCTCTCAATTATTATAATTTTTTATTAAACTCTACGCCTTTTAGGAGGACGACATCCGTTGTGTGGTAATGGAGTAACATCGATGATCTCGGTTACTTCAATCCCGCTGTTATGAATAGATCGGATAGCAGATTCTCTACCATTACCCGGTCCCTTTACATAAACTTTTACTTTACGCAAACCAGCTTCGTGTGCCACTTTAGATGCGTCTTCTGCGGCCAATTGGGCAGCATAAGGAGTGTTCTTTTTAGAACCCCTGAAGCCCATTTTACCAGCAGATGACCAGCTAACAACATCACCGTTCTTATTGGTTAAAGACACAATAATGTTATTAAAAGAAGCAGTAACATGCGCCTGTCCGTTAGACTCAACAGTTACTTTACGTTTTTTTTGAGTTGTCTTCTTTGCCATATTACTTACTATTTAGTTGCTTTTTTCTTGTTCGCAACTGTTTTTCTTCTACCTTTTCTCGTTCTCGAGTTATTTTTGGTACGCTGACCTCTCAAAGGCAAACCTGTTCTGTGACGGATCCCTCTGTAGCACCCAATATCCATAAGGCGTTTAATACTTATTTGAACTTCAGTACGTAACTCTCCTTCGATTGTATAATTACCAACAGCTTCACGAATACGACCAATCTCTTCGTCGTCCCAGTCTGAAACTTTTGTACTTTCATCTACTTTGGCATTGGCCAGGATTTGTTGTGCCCTGCTCTTGCCAATTCCGAAGATATAGGTCAATGCTATAACTCCTCGCTTTTGTTTTGGTATATCAACCCCTGCAATTCTTGCCATAATTAGCCTTGTCTTTGTTTAAATCTAGGATTCTTTTTGTTAATTACGTAAAGCCTGCCTTTTCTGCGCACAATTTTGCACTCGGCACTTCTCTTCTTTATTGATGCTCTAACTTTCATCTCTTTAGGTTTTTGTGCTCCCGGCAAGCGATACAAAAAATTCGCTTCCAGGATATTCAGCTATCAAATTTTTTCAGGTTGCAAAAGTACTGAAAATTTTATAAATAGCTCAAATTACTTTTAATATCTGTAAGTTATGCGAGCCTTACTTAAATCGTAAGGACTCATTTCCAGTTTAACTTTGTCTCCGGGCAACAACTTGATATAGTGCATACGCATTTTACCCGAAATATGTGCAGTCACCACGTGACCGTTTTCCAATTCCACCCTAAACATTGCATTAGACAATGCTTCAATGATGGTTCCGTCTTGCTCTATCGCTGGTTGTTTTGCCATAATTAAGCTACTGCTTTTCTGTTTTTACCTGTTTTCATCAATCCGTCATAATGCCTGTTAAGCAAATATGAATTCACCTGCTGCATAGTATCTATTGCAACTCCAACCATAATAAGCAGCGAGGTCCCTCCAAAGAACAATGCCCATCCGGCTTGTATTCCTAATATTGATTCAACTATAGCAGGGAACACTGCAATAATAGCCAGGAATACTGATCCAGGGAGAGTGATTTGAGACATGATTCGGTCTAAAAAGTCAGCCGTTTCGCTTCCCGGACGAATCCCGGGAATAAACCCACCGCTGCGTTTAAGATCATCAGCCATTTTATTGGTAGGCACGGTAATAGCAGTATAGAAGTAGGTAAACACTATAATCAAGAGTGCGAAAACTACATTATACCAAAAACCGAACATATCACTAAAAGCGGCTGTTACTCCCTGTGCAGCTTCAGAATCTGAAAGACCAGCAACTGCTGCAGGAATAAACATAATAGCCTGAGCAAAGATAATTGGCATTACCCCTGAAGCATTAAGCTTAAGCGGAATGTATTGTCTTGACCCAAACACATTTTTCTCATAACCACCGGAAGCGGTTCTTCGGGCATACTGAACCGGAATTTGACGTACAGCCATCACCAGCATTACAGAAGCCAGAATTATAGCAAACCAGATTACTAATTCGATAAGGATCATAATTAAACCACCATTAGATTCAAATACTCTGGAAGCGAATTCCTGAATAAACGCCAGTGGCAAGGTTGCAATGATACCTACCATAATTAATAATGAAATACCATTACCAATACCCTTATCTGTAATTTTCTCACCTAACCACATAGCGAAAATAGTTCCTGTAGTCAGGATAATCACCGATGCCGTTACAAAAGTAACAGTATCTCCTAAAAGGAAAGCAGTTGATGGCAGGGTTGAAAAAAGGTTATAAATATAACCCGGGCCCTGAACAAGGGTGATAGCTATAGTAAGCCACCTGGTAATCTGATTGATTTTTCTTCTACCGCTTTCGCCTTCTTTTTGGAGTTTTTGCAGATAAGGAATCGCAATTCCCATAAGCTGCACCACAATAGAAGCAGAGATATAAGGCATAATCCCTAAGGCAAACACCGAAGCATTAGAAAATGCTCCTCCGGTAAATGCATTAAGGAGGCCTAAAATACCTCCCTCAGTTTGGCTGGACAGGTTTGCGAGCTGTGAAGCATCTATCCCTGGTAGCACCACTTGCGCTCCAAAACGGTATACTAATAATAGACCGAGGGTTACTAAAATTCTGTTTTTTAGTTCCTCGATCTTCCAAATATTCTTAATAGTATTGATGAATTTCATTGGGCTATCTATTATAAAGTAACAACTTCACCTCCGGCAGCTTCAATAGCTTCTTTAGCTGAGGCTGTAAATTTATGAACAGATATTTTCAACTTTGCTTTCAATTCACCTCTTCCTAATATCTTAACAAGTTCGTTTCTTCCGGCAAGGCCGTTTTCAACCAAAACATCCATATCAACGGTATCTTTAATTCTACCTTCATCAACAAGACGTTGAAGGGTATCCAAATTAATACCTTGATATTCTTTACGATTCCTGTTACTGAAACCAAATTTTGGTACTCGACGTTGAAGCGGCATTTGCCCACCTTCAAAACCTATCTTCTTGGAGTAACCAGAACGCGATTTAGCACCTTTGTGACCACGGGTAGCAGTACCACCCTTTCCAGATCCTTCTCCACGGCCTACGCGCTTGCTGTTACTTTTAACTGAACCCTTTGCAGGTCTTAAGTTATTTAATTCCATGTTTGAACCTCTTATTTTGTTTCTTCTACAGAAACCAGATGTTTAACTTTATTTACCATACCAAGGATGTTTGGCGTATCGTTGTGCTCAACAGTTTGACCCATTTTCTTAAGGCCAAGTGATTCCAATACCAGTTTCTGGTTTTTAGAACGGTTGATCGCACTTCTCACTTTTGTAACTCTAATCTTTCCCATCTCTGTCCTTGATTTATCCTTTAAAAACCTTTTCTAACGAAATACCGCGTTGTTTAGCTACGGTATCGGCACTGCGCAATTGCAGTAATGCATCAAAAGTAGCTTTTACCACGTTATGAGGATTTGAAGAGCCCTGGTTCTTAGAAAGTACATCATGTACTCCAACCGCCTCCAATACGGCACGAATTGCTCCACCGGCAATAATACCGGTACCGTTTGATGCTGGAAGCAACAAAACTCTGGCTCCACCGTATTTACCTTTTTGTTCGTGAGGTAAAGTTCCTTTATGCAAAGGGATTCGAACTAAATTCTTTTTAGCATCTTCTACACCCTTGGAAATAGCGCTGGCAACTTCTTTAGATTTCCCTAAACCTTGCCCAACAACACCATTCTCATCTCCTACTACTACAATAGCAGAGAACCCAAAGGCTCTACCACCTTTTGTAACTTTAGTAACACGCTGTACTCCTACCAAACGGTCCTTTAATTCAAGCCCGCCCGGCTTTACATGCTCTACGTTTTTATAATCTTGATACATAATTTTTCTAGAATTTTAGGCCTCCTTCGCGAGCACCATCGGCTAATGATTTAACTCTTCCGTGATATAGATATCCACCTCTGTCAAACGAAATGGTTTCCACACCGGCTTTCTTAGCTTTTTCAGCCAGGTTTTTTCCAACAAGCTCGGCTTGTTTGGATTTATCTCCTTCTGCTGAAATATCCTTATCTCTTGAGGAAGCCGCAGCAATGGTTTTTCCTTCTACGTCATCTATAATCTGAGCATAAATCTCTTTATTACTTCTGAATACAGATAATCTTGGTCGGCTTGCGGTACCCGTAATCGATTTACGTACACGCTTCCTGATCTTATTTCTTCTATCTTGTTTTGAAACTGCCATATCTAAACTTTATTAAGCTGATTTACCTGCTTTTCTACGTAATTGCTCTCCAACAAACTTAATCCCTTTACCTTTATAAGGTTCTGGCGCTCTAAAGCTTCGTATTTTAGCGGCAACCTGGCCCACAAGTTGTTTATCGTAAGAAGTTAGTTTCACGATAGGATTTTTACCTTTATCTGAAACTGTTTCCACTTTAACTTCGGGAGCCAAATCTATTACAATATTATGAGAGTACCCAACAGCGATATCTAATTTTTGCCCCTGGTTGCTGGCACGGTATCCTACCCCTACCAACTCAAGAGTTTTAGTATAACCTGTTGTAACACCTTCAATCATATTGTCTACCAAAGCGCGGTAAAGACCATGCTTGGCTTTTTGTTCACTTTTCTCTGAAGAACGTTCAAAAGTAATCACGCCATCTTCGATTTTCACCTCGATGCCTTTGATCTCCTGCTTAAGCTCTCCAAGCTTTCCTTTTACCGTAACAAATCCGTCCTTGTAATCTACAGTTACACCTTCAGGAATTGTAATTGGGCTTTTACCTATTCTTGACATTTCTTTAGTCTTTTTTTAGTAAACGTAACACAATACTTCACCACCAACTTTATCGGCTTTGGCCTGCTTACCGGTCATCACCCCGTGAGAGGTAGATATGATAGCAATTCCCAATCCATTAAGGATACGAGGAAGTTCATTGGCGCCGGCATACTTACGTAAACCAGGTTTACTTATTCTCTGGATATCTTTAATTACAGGCTCTTTGGTGATTTTGTCATACTTAAGGGCTATTTTAATTACCCCCTGAGCAGTAGAATCATCGAACTTGTAACTTAGGATATAACCCTGATCGAATAATATTTTAGTGATTTCTTTCTTAAGATTAGAAGCCGGGATCTCCACCACTCTGTGGTTAGCCGCAACAGCGTTTCTAATTCTTGTTAAATAATCTGCAATAGGATCTGTATTCATCTATTCTAATTTGCGGCTGTGGTTTTCTTTCCTATGACAGGAAGAACCTTCAACCAATTTATAATTTTACCAACTAGCTTTTCTTACCCCTGGAATAAGACCTTGATTGGCCATTTCCCTGAACATTACTCGCGATAGTCCAAATTGTCTCATGTACCCTTTAGGTCTTCCTGTTAGTTTACAACGATTGTGCAAACGTACGGGAGAAGCGTTTTTTGGTAATTTTTGTAATGCTTCGTAATCTCCGGCTTCTTTAAGAGCCTTACGTTTCTCAGCATATTTCTTCACCATTTCTTGCCTCTTTACCTCACGGGCTTTCATTGATTCTTTAGCCATAATTAATTCTTTTTAAAGGGTAATCCCAGTTCGGTTAACAATGATTTTGCTTCCTTATCGGTTTTTGCTGTAGTAACAAAAGTGATATCCATCCCTGCAATGCGGTTTACCCTGTCAATATCAATTTCTGGAAAAATGATCTGTTCGGTAATCCCCAGGTTGTAATTTCCTCTTCCATCAAAACCGTTGGCTTTAATTCCGCTGAAATCACGAACCCGTGGCAATGCAGAAGTTATAAGTCTGTCTAAGAATTCATACATTCTATATCCTCGCAAAGTAACTTTTGCGCCAATTGGCATCCCTTTACGAAGTTTGAACGAAGCAACATCCTTTTTAGAAATGGTTTGTATCGCTTTTTGACCAGAGATAGAAGAAAGTTCTTCTACTGCGTGATCAACAAGTTTTTTATCGGCAACAGCTGCACCAACTCCACGGCTAATAACTATTTTTTCAAGTTTTGGAATCTCCATTACGTTGGAGTAGCTGAATTCTTCTTTAAGCGCAGGTTTAATTCTGTCATTAAATTCTGCTTTAAGTCTTGGTACGTATGCCATAACTAAATTACTTCATTAGATTTTTTAGAAAATCTCACTTTCTTTCCATCCTCTTCTCTATAACCAACTCTGGTAGTTTCACCATTCTTGTCTATTAGAGACAGGTTGGAAATATTGATAGGAGCTTCTTTTTTTACAATTCCACCTTGTGGGTTAGCAGCGCTTGGCTTCTCGTGTTTAGAGATAGTATTCACCCCTTCCACAATGGCTTTATTTTTATCAATCAATACCTTTTGCACTTTACCTTCCTGACCTTTGTGATCACCGGCAATTACTCTTACGGTATCTCCTGTTTTTATCTTAAGCTTTCTCATTTTTTTAATGTATTAAAGCACTTCTGGTGCCAATGATACAATTTTCATGAATTGCTTATCACGAAGTTCTCTCGCCACCGGGCCAAATACACGGGTACCGCGCATCTCTCCGGTTGGGTTCAGCAATACACAAGCGTTATCATCAAAACGAATGTAAGATCCGTCTGACCTGCGTACTTCTTTCCTGGTACGAACAACTACTGCTGTTGAAACTGCACCCTTTTTAATGTTTCCGTTAGGTGTAGCTTCTTTTACGCTGACAACTATTTTGTCTCCAACAGAAGCGTATCTTTTCTTTGTACCTCCTAATACACGAATGGCCAATACTTCTTTAGCCCCGGTATTGTCTGCTACTTTTAGTCTAGACTCTTGTTGTACCATAATTACTTCGCTCTTTCAATTATTTCTACTAATCTCCAACACTTGGATTTACTCAAAGGTCTTGTTTCCATGATCCTTACGGTATCTCCTTCGTTGCAGTCGTTTTGATCGTCGTGCGCTACGTATTTTTTCGTTTTTAAAACGAATTTTCCATACATAGGGTGTTTTACTTTCTTAACCTCAGAAACCACTATAGATTTCTGCATTTTATTACTGGTAACAACACCTATACGCTCTTTTCTTAAATTTCTTTTTTCCATGTTCAGCAGAATAACACTTATTGTTGTTCTCTTTTAGTTAACTCTGTAGCAAGTCTCGCTATATCTCTTCTTACAGCTCTAAGCTGGATTGGGTTCTCTAATGGCGAAACTGCGTGAGCCATTTTTAAATCTGAATATGCTTTTCTAGATTTACCAAGCTCCTCTTGTAATTCTGCCACAGAAAATTCTTTTACTTCTGATTGTTTCATAACATTTAAATATTAAGCCTGATAATCTCTAGCTACAATAAACTTAGTTTTTACAGGAAGTTTTTGTGCAGCAAGACGAAGGGCTTCTTTAGCCACGTCCATTGGCACCCCACCAATTTCAAATAGGATTCTTCCCGGTCTTACAACAGCGGCCCAGTATTCAACGGCACCTTTACCTTTACCCATACGAACCTCAAGAGGCTTTTTGGTGATAGGCTTGTCTGGGAAAATCTTGATCCAAAGCGAACCTTCCCTTTTCATATAACGAGTAGCCGCAATACGCGCTGCCTCGATTTGACGGGCGGTTACAAAACTAGAATCCATAGACTTTATCCCGAAGGTTCCATTAGAAAGACGATGACCTCTTTGAGACATCCCCTTCATACGGCCTTTCTGTTGCTTACGGTATTTTGTTCTTTTAGGTTGTAACATTTTTTCTTTACTTTAAAAAATTACTTTCTACGACGTGATTTGCTACCACCTCGACCGGCTCCAGGCTTTCCACCTTGCTTTTTGGCCAGGCCAACTAGCGGGGAAAGCTCTCTTTTACCGTAAACTTCGCCTTTCATGATCCATACTTTAATTCCCAGTCTACCATAGGTAGTGTGAGCTTCAACCAAAGCATAATCAATATCGGCCCTAAAAGTAGACAATGGAATTCTTCCATCTTTGTATGATTCTGAACGTGCCATTTCAGCACCGTTTAAACGACCGGAGATCTCAATTTTGATCCCTTCAGCGTTCATTCTCATAGCAGCCGCGACAGCCATCTTAATTGCACGACGGTAAGAGATACGATTCTCAATTTGTCTTGCAACACTTGATGCTACTAAATGAGCGTCAAGTTCTGGCCTCTTAATCTCAAAGATGTTGATTTGGACTTCCTTGTCTGTGATCTTTTTTAGCTCTTCTTTAAGCTTGTCTACCTCCTGGCCACCTTTACCGATAATGATACCGGGTCTGGCAGTGGTGATAGTAACGGTTACAAGCTTAAGGGTACGCTCAATAATCACCCTTGATACACTCGCTTTAGAGAGACGAGCATGGATATATTTTCTAATCTTATCGTCTTCGGCTAACTTGTCGCCGTAGTCATTTCCTCCGTACCAGTTGGATTCCCATCCTCTGATAATACCAAGGCGATTCCCGATTGGATTTGTTTTTTGTCCCATACTCTTACTTAGCTTTGTGTATTATTGTTTTCTCCAAGCACCAAAGTAACGTGGTTGGATCTTTTTCTAATTCGGTGTGCACGACCCTGTGGTGCCGGACGTAGCCTCTTAAGCATTGCGCCGCCATCTACACGAATCTCTTTCACAAATAATTCAGCTTCTTCGATATTCGCATCTTCGTTTTTAGCCTGCCAGTTGGCAATAGCTGAAAGCAAAAGCTTCTCTAAACGGTTAGACGCCTCTTTCTGGCTGAATTTTAAAATATGAAGCGCATTTTCTACTTTCTCACCTCTTACAAGATCCGCAACAAGACGCATCTTTCTGGGGGAAGTAGGGCAGTTATTCAACTTTGCAAACGCCACCTGCTTGTTGGCTTCTTTTATTTGCTCTGCTCTTTCTCTTTTACGAACTCCCATAGCTTCAATTATTTTTTACCTTTATTTTTCGCACCTGAATGTCCTCTAAAAGAACGTGTTGGTGAAAATTCTCCTAATTTATGACCTACCATGTTCTCGGTTACGTACACAGGAACAAATTGTTTCCCGTTATGAACCGCTATGGTTTGCCCAACAAAATCCGGAGTGATCATAGATGCACGAGACCAGGTCTTGATCACGGCTTTCTTTCCAGACTCAACATTTTGAGCAACCTTCTTATCTAATTTATAGTGAACGTAAGGTCCTTTTTTTAATGAACGTGCCATATCTTATTATTTCTTTCTACGTTCTACAATATATTTATTACTCGCTTTTGTTCTTGAACGGGTTTTGAAACCTTTAGCAGGTAAACCTTTTCTTGAACGTGGGTGACCTCCTGAGGCTCTCCCTTCACCACCACCCATTGGGTGATCTACCGGGTTCATAGCAACTGGTCTTGTTCTTGGTCTTCTACCCAACCAACGTTTTCTACCGGCCTTACCAGAGATCTGCAACTGATGATCACTGTTTGAAACAGCTCCAATAGTTGCCATACAAGTAGATAGTACTCTTCTTATCTCTCCTGAAGGAAGTTTGATGGTTGCATATTTACCTTCTCTCGCAAGAAGCTGAGCAAAAGCCCCAGCACTTCTTGCCATAACAGCACCCTGTCCGGCTCTAAGTTCGATGCAGGAAACAATTGTACCAAGAGGAATAAAGCTTAAAGGCATTGCATTTCCAATTTCCGGAGCTGCTGCCTCATTACTTGATACTAAGTTCTGCCCTACCTGAAGACCGTTCTGAGCAATAATATACCTTTTCTCGCCATCCTGATAGTTCAATAATGCGATGAAGGCCGTTCTGTTTGGATCGTATTCTATACTGGCAACACTTGCAGGAATCCCCTGCTTGTCGCGTTTAAAATCGATAACTCGGTAACGTCTTTTGTGACCACCACCTTTATAGCGCATGGTCATTTTTCCCTGACTGTTTCTACCACCCGACTTTTTGATCGGAGCCAAAAGGCTTTTCTCCGGCTTGTCAGTAGTAATGGCGTCAAACCCATTTACTACTCTAAAACGCTGCCCAGGTGTGATTGGTTTTAATTTTCTAACTGACATTTTTTAATCTTAAAGATTACTATACAAATCAATAGTTTCACCTTCCGTCACCTGTACCAAAGCTTTTTTGAAAGCGCTGGTTTTACCAGTGATCATCCCAGATTTTGTATATCTGGTCTTGCGATCTGGACGGACATTTATAGTACGAACTTTTTCAACTGAAACTCCGTATGCAGATTCAACTGCATTCTTGATCTCAATCTTATTCGCCTTATTGTTTACCACAAAAGCATAACGATTATTTAGCTCGCTATCTGCTGTGGCTTTTTCCGTAATAATGGGTTTTATTAAGATATTCATAAGGCTTATTTACTTAAATTCGACTCGATTCCTTCTAAAGACCCCTCAAGGAACACGATATTCTTCGCGTTCAATATCTTGTAAGTACTTAATTCTGAACTACTTACGACCTCGGAGCCCTTCAAATTACGTGACGACAAATATACGTTTTTATTTGACTCACCCAATACTATCAGGGATTTTTTGTCCTGAATACCAAGGGCTTTCAAAAAATCGATATAATTTTTTGTCTTTGGTGCATCAAAAGAAAAATCTTCTACTACGGTGATCGCATTTCCTTTTGCCTTAATAGTCAAAGCCGATTTTCTGGCAAGACGCTTAAGGTTTTTATTCAATTTGAAACTATAGCTTCTTGGTCTTGGACCAAAAACACGTCCACCACCTTTAAAGATAGGAGACTTGATGCTACCTGCACGAGCCGTACCGGTACCTTTTTGTTTCTTGATCTTACGGGTACTCCCGGTGATCTCAGCCCGCTCTTTAGCTTTGTGAGTTCCCTGGCGTTGGTTAGCCAGATATTGTTTTACATCAAGATAAACAGCATGTTCGTTAGGCTCTATTGCGAAAACAGCATCAGAAAGCTGTGCTTTTCTGCCTGTTTCTTTTCCTTTTATATCTAAAACTGCTACTTCCATTACTTGCTAATGATTACGTATGAGTTTTTGTGACCTGGAACAGCACCTTTCACTACGATAAGGTTCTTATCTGTAACCACTTTCAAAACTCTCAGGTTTTCTACTTTCACTTTATCTCCACCCATTCTACCGGCCATCTTCATTCCTTTGAAAACTCTCGCAGGATAAGATGCAGCACCAATAGAACCCGGAGCTCTTAAACGGTTATGCTGACCGTGGGTTGCTTGTCCCACACCAGCAAAGCCGTGTCTCTTTACTACCCCCTGGAATCCTTTACCTTTAGAAGTACCCGAAACATCTACGAATTCCCCTTCTTTAAAGTGTTCCACAGTGATAGCATCACCTAATTTAAAATCTCCTTCAAATCCCTGGAATTCCACGACTTTACGCTTTGCAGCGCTTCCCGCTTTCTTGGCATGCCCTTCGGCAGCTTTGTTGGCAGTCTTTTTGTCATCGAAACCAAGTTGAAGTGCTTCATACCCGTCAACCTCTTTGGTTCTGACTTGGGTAATTACGCATGGACCTGCTTCAATTACGGTACAAGGGATGTTTTTCCCGTTCTCGTCGAAAATACTGGTCATGCCTATTTTTTTTCCTATTAACCCAGACATAATTAATTTTTGATTATTACTTATTTATTTAAAAAAATTCAGGGCAAAAAAATACTTTCGCCCTGAATGTATTTTTCCCGTTTTTCCCTCGCCAACTGCTCAGGACATGTATATTCCCACGTAGGTGGGAATCTTTTTGATCCCCGCCTTCGCGGGAATGACTTATACTTTTATCTCTACTTCAACCCCACTTGGCAATTCAAGCTTCATCAACGCATCAATGGTTTTTGAAGAAGAACTGTAGATATCAAGAAGTCTCTTATAAGAGCTAAGCTGAAATTGCTCTCTTGACTTCTTGTTTACGTGAGGAGAACGTAAAACAGTAAAAAGTTTTTTATGCGTAGGCAAAGGAATTGGTCCTGTTACCACTGCACCCGTAGTTTTTACGGTTTTTACGATCTTTTCAGCTGACTTGTCAACCAGGTTATGATCGTAGGATTTTAGTTTTATTCTTATTTTCTGACTCATTTTCCTAAGATTATTCGTTTGTACCCTTTTCTGCCTTGATCACTTCTTCAGAAACATTTGAAGGTGTTTCGGCATAGTGAGAAAATTCCATAGTTGAAGTTGCTCTACCTGAAGAAAGTGTTCTCAATGTGGTTACATAACCAAACATTTCAGAAAGCGGCACTTCCGCTTTTACAACTTTAGCTCCAGATCTGTCTGACATATTGCTAACCTGACCTCTTCTTCTGTTAAGGTCACCTACAATATCTCCCATATTTTCTTCCGGAGTAACTACTTCTACTTTCATAATTGGCTCAAGGATCACAGAACCTGCTTTTTTAGCAGCATCTTTATACCCAAGCTTAGCAGCAAGTTCGAAAGATAATTGATCTGAATCCACAGGGTGGAAAGATCCATCCTTAAGAACAACTTTAAGACTATCCATAGTAAATCCGGCCAAAGGACCATTCTTCATAGCCTCTTTAAAACCTTTCTCTACTGAAGGAACAAATTCTTTAGGAATACGTCCACCTTTGATCGAATCTACAAACTGAAGCCCTTCTCCTTCAAAATCTTCATCTGCAGGCCCTAAAGTAAAGACGATATCGGCAAATTTACCTCTACCACCAGTTTGCTTTTTATAAACCTCGCGGTGATCTGTAGTTTTGGTAACAGCCTCCTTATACTCAACCTGAGGCTGACCAACGTTAACTTCTACCTTAAACTCACGACGCATACGGTCTATAATAATATCCAGGTGAAGCTCACCCATACCAGAGATAATAGTCTGGCCTGAAGCTTCATCGGTACGCACGGTAAATGTTGGATCTTCTTCTGCAAGTTTTCCTAGTGCCATTCCCATTTTCTCAACATCGGCCTTAGTCTTAGGCTCCACAGCGATACCGATTACCGGTGCAGGGAAAGACATAGACTCAAGCACGATTGGGTGTTTCTCATCAGTAAGCGTATCTCCGGTTTTAATATCTTTAAAACCAACAGCAGCTCCAATATCACCAGCTTCAATTCTATCTATAGGCTCTTGTTTATTAGAGTGCATCTGGTAGATACGAGAGATACGTTCTTTCTTACCGGAACGGTTATTCAATACGTAAGAACCAGCATCAAGAGCTCCAGAGTAAACTCTGAAGAATGCCAAACGACCTACAAAAGGATCGGTAGCAATTTTAAATGCAAGTGCAGAGAACGGTGAATCAACATGCGGCTTACGGCTTTCCTCTTCATTAGTATCAGGATTAACACCAATGATAGCTTCAACATCTGAAGGAGCTGGAAGGTATCTCATCACAGCATCAAGCATTGCCTGAACTCCTTTATTCTTAAAGGCAGAACCACACATCATAGGAATGATAGACATATCTATGGTTGCAGCTCTAAGCGCAGCGATAATTTCATCTTCAGTAATTGAATTTTCATCTTCAAAGAACTTTTCCATCAATGCTTCATCATACTCGGCTACAGCTTCTACAAGCTCAGTTCGGTATTTATTCACATCTTCCATAAGTTCTTCAGGAATATCTATGATTTCATAGGTCATCCCGTGATCTTCATCATTCCAGATTACTGCCTTTTTAGAAATAAGGTCTACTACACCTTTAAAATCTATTTCATCACCAATAGGAACTTGTAATGGCACAGGGTTTCCACCAAGCATTTCCCTAACCTGCTTACACACATTAAAGAAGTCAGCTCCCTGACGGTCCATTTTATTTACAAATCCTAAACGTGGTACTTTATATTTATCTGCTTGTCTCCATACTGTTTCACTCTGAGGCTCAACCCCATCCACAGCACTAAACAAAGCAACAACCCCATCAAGCACACGTAAAGAACGCTCTACCTCTACGGTAAAATCAACGTGACCCGGGGTATCAATTATATTTACAGTATACTCCTGGTCGCGGTACATCCACTTACAGTGAGTTGCAGCAGAAGTAATAGTAATACCTCTTTCCTGCTCCTGCTCCATCCAGTCCATTGTTGCAGCACCGTCGTGAACCTCACCAATCTTGTGGCTTATCCCTGTATAATAAAGGATACGCTCTGTAGTGGTGGTTTTCCCGGCGTCAATATGCGCTGCAATTCCTATATTTCTAGTAAATTTTAAATCTCTTTGTGCCATTTTTCTTAGAATCTAAAGTGAGAGAATGCTTTATTAGCTTCAGCCATTTTATGAGTATCCACTCTTCTCTTAACTGCAGCACCTTCTTCTTTAGCAGCAGCAAGAACTTCTCCGGCCAGCTTCTGCGCCATCGCCTTCTCGTTTCTCTTTCTGGAAAAGCTTATCAACCATTTCATAGCAGTTGAAACTTTACGATCTGGCCTGATCTGCATTGGAATTTGAAAAGTCGCACCACCTACACGTCTACTTCTCACTTCTACGTGAGGCATAACATTAGATAAAGCATCTTTCCAGATCTCTAAAGCAGTTTTCTCTTCGTCTTGTTTTTTCTCTTCAACAATTTCCATTGCATCATAGAAAATTTTAAAGGCTACTGATTTCTTACCATCCCACATCATCATGTTCACGAAACGTGTAACAAGTTGATCATTGAATTTTGGATCTGGTAAAAGAGGCCTCTTTTTTGCCTGTCTTTTTCTCATTTCTTTACATTAAAAGTTCTTAATTACTTCTTAGGGCGTTTTGCACCGTATTTAGACCTGCGCTGAGTTCTACCCTCAACACCGGCTGTATCCAAAGCTCCACGAACAATGTGATACCTAACACCTGGCAAATCTTTAACCCTTCCGCCTCTAACCAATACTATCGAGTGCTCCTGCAAATTGTGTCCTTCTCCTGGAATATAAGCGTTAACTTCTTTTCCATTAGTCAACCTTACCCTGGCTACTTTACGCATAGCCGAATTAGGTTTCTTAGGAGTGGTGGTATACACACGGGTACACACACCTCTTCTTTGAGGACACGAATCCAAAGCAGCCGATTTACTCTTCTTGGTAATCTTGGCTCTTCCTTTTCGTACTAACTGTGAAATTGTTGGCATAATTTCTTTTACCTAATTAATTTTTAAATTACTCCCTATTTTTTAGGGTTTGCAAATGTAGAAATAAAAACCAAGTATTCAAATCCATAATCAATTAATTTTCAAGCGGCTCGGCAAGTTCAATAAAAACCCAGAAAACTTCAGTTAATTTCCCTATATATTAAGGTATAAAATCACAGAAACAGGTTTTTTACCAGAAATTCAACAGAATTAATACTTTACTGCAGTTTCTGAGAAGTTCCGGCAAAAACATTAACACCTCCGCAAAAACTCTGTCATAAGCTGAAAAAGAACCTACTAGAAGGTTTATTTAAGAAAATATAGGAGATTCAAATCATTTTAAGAAACAAAAGCTTGTATAATTAACCATTTATTAGCACTTTTGGCGTTGGCTAATTCAAACAAATTTTAAAATGAAAACAAAGTTTAGTAGTATTTTAACGCTATTATTAGCGTTTGTTGTGCAAATGACATTTGCACAAGAACAAACGATTACCGGTACGGTGACCGATGGAAATGGTCTTCCGTTACCAGGGGTAAACGTTTTAGTGAAGGGTACCAGCGCTGGTACCCAAACAGATTTTGACGGAAATTACTCCATCACTGCCAATGAAGGCGACGTTTTGGTGTTCTCTTTCGTTGGTCTGAAAACCGCAGAGTATCCAATAGGTAACAACACAACTATTGATGTAGTACTCGAAGGCGATGCAGCACAACTTGAAGAAGTTGTGGTAACAGCACTGGGTATCCAAAGAGAGAAAAAATCTCTGGGGTATGCCACGCAGGAAGTAGACGGATCTGAAGTATCTGATGTACCAACCACTAACTTTATGAACTCGCTTTCTGGTAAAGTAGCAGGTCTTAAGGTTAAGTCTTCCGGTACTATGGGTGGTTCTGCCGACGTTGTAATTCGTGGTAACTCCTCTCTTACTGGAAACAACCAGGCTTTATTCGTAGTTGACGGTACACCTATTAGTAACGCAACTCCGAATACCTCCGACCAACGTACTGGTAGAGGTGGTTATGACTATGGTAATGCCGCAGCAGACATCAACCCGGATGACATCGCTTCTATGAACGTTCTTAAAGGTGCTGCAGCAACCGCCCTTTATGGTGCGCGTGCCGCAAACGGGGTAATTATTATCGAAACTAAAAAAGGTCAAAGAGGTAAAGGGCTTGGTATCTCTATCAACTCTACTTTAATGACCAGCCGTGCAGACGAAGAAACTCTTCCTAAATACCAGGATCAATATGGTGCCGGTTACGGACCATATTATGCGTCTGAGGATGGCTATTTCAGCCTTTATGATGTAGATGGCGACGGTAACCTTGATGAAACCACTCCATTTACTGAAGATGCTTCTTTTGGAGCACGTTTCGATCCTAACCGTATGATCTACCAGTGGAACTCTATTTATCCGCAGTTAACAGACACTTATCAACAAGCGTCTCCCTGGGTTGCCGGAGGAAGTACGCCTAACGACATTTGGGAAACCGGTTCAACCGCGATCAACTCTGTTGCTTTAGACGGTGGTACTGATAAGAGTAACTTTAGATTAGGTTTTACAAACATGATGCAGGATGGTAATCTACCTAATGCAACAATGAAAAGAAACACACTTAAATTTAGTGCAGGTCACGATTTTACTGATGATTTAAGTGTTGGCACAAACGTAACCTATATTAAAAGTGACGGTAAAGGTAGATATGGTACCGGTTACGATTCTGCTAACCCAATGCAACAATTCCGTCAGTGGTGGCAAACAAACGTAGATCTTTATGAGCAAAGGGATGCTTATTTCCAAACCGGTGAAAACATCACCTGGAACCCTAACAGCCCTACTAACCTTGCACCTATTTATTCTGACAACCCTTACTGGACTCGTTATGAAAATTACCAGACAGATACCCGTAACAGGTACATTGGTAACATTAACCTGAACTACGAGATCAATGACATCTTTAGCGTAATGGGACGTTTCTCTTTTGATACGTATGACGAACTTCAGGAAGAAAGGATCAATGTTGGAAGTGCAGATGTTTCTCAATATACAAGATTCAATAACCGTGTTGCAGAATACAACTATGACGCTATTCTTAGCTTCAACCACGATATTGCTACCGATCTTAATCTTGACGGTAACTTAGGAATGAACCTTAGAAGAAATCAAAATAACTCAATAAGAGCATTCACAAATGGTGGAATCAGTGCTCCTGGATTTTATTCCCTGGTAAATAGCGCAGGACCTCTTCTGGCTCCGGATGAATATCAAGCGACTCAAATGGTTGATGGTATTTACGGTCGGGTAGGATTAGGTTACCTTGACACTTATTTTATTGAAGGAACACTTAGAAGAGACCGTTCATCGACACTTCCAATTGATAATAACACCTTCTACTATCCTTCTATCTCAACAAGTGTAATTCTTACCAATGCAATTAATGCAGACTGGCTTAATTTCGCCAAGTTAAGAGCAAATTATGCTGAGGTTGGTGGAGACACTACTCCTTACAACGTGTTTAACACATATGCAGTAGGTGCTCCTTTCGCAGGTTCTGGGGTAGCAAGTAACACCTTGCAATTAAACAATCTTAACCTTAAGCCTGAACGCGCTAAATCTTATGAGGTTGGACTGGAAGCTAACTTCATGGACAGAAGAATTGGTTTTGATATTTCTTACTACAATACACAAACAGAAGATCAAATTACTCCTGTGCCAATTTCGTTTGCTACCGGAAGAGCTACAAAACTCTTAAATGCCGGAACTATCGAAAACAAGGGTATTGAAGTTTCTTTAAATCTTAACCCAATTAGAAGTGAAGATTTCAACTGGAATATGAATATTAACTGGGCACGTAACCGTAGTGAAGTTCTAGAGCTTACTGATGGAATTGATAACTTACAATTAGCTTCCCTTCAAGGTGGAGTATCTATTAACGCTGCTCCTGGTCAACCTTATGGTGCAATTAGAGGTAGAGACTATGTATATGACGATAACGGAAACCGTATCGTTAACGATGGTGGTTACTACCAAAGATCTGCAACATCAAACGAGATCATCGGTAATATTCAGCCAGACTGGACCGGAGGTGTTTCAAACACATTCCAATACAAAAACCTAAGTCTTGATTTCCTTATCGATGTACAAGAAGGTGGAGATATCTTCTCACTTGATACCTG
Organism: Salegentibacter sp.; assembly: GCA_024635795.1. Lineage (GTDB taxonomy): Bacteria > Bacteroidota > Bacteroidia > Flavobacteriales > Flavobacteriaceae > Salegentibacter. The sequence goes on from JAGXIH010000017.1 coordinate 105,900, forward strand.
GTATGGTTTCGCAACCGGTCTTTATGATAGATCTGTTGGACCAAACGACCTTGGTAACCCAATTAGAGACGCTGTTGCCGATGGTGGTGGTGTAATTCTTGAAGGTGTAACCGAAGATGGTCAACCAAACACTACCAGAGTTAGAGCCGATTACTATGCAAACCCTTTCGGTTATGCAAGAGATGCCAACAAAGGTCACGTTTACGATGCGTCTTTCATAAAGCTTAGAGAGGCTAGCCTTACTTATGCTTTTGGAGATGATGTGATTGAAAGACTACCTTTCACAAGAGCTTCTATTTCTGTGGTAGGAAGAAACCTATGGATTATCCACAAGAACCTTCCTTACTCTGATCCTGAAGCTGGTCTTAGTGCCGGTAACATCCAGGGATACCAATCTGGTGCTTACCCAGCATTTAAAGAAATTGGTGCGAGCGTTAAACTTAACTTTTAATTAAAATATTATCATGAAGAAAATATTAATAACATTTATTGCTCTAACAACTTTATGGTCTTGCCAGACCGACGAGCAATATGAAGATCTCAATAGAGATCCTAAAAACCCGGTTCAGGTTTCATCTGATTTTCTGTTCACTTCAGCAACGGTAAGCTTGATGGACCAAATGGCCAGTCCAAACGTAAACCTAAACATTAGCAGGTTTATCTCCCAGTATCTTACTGCGACTACTTATCTGGATGAGCCTAACTACGATTTGAACAATAGAAACATCCCACAAAATCACTGGGGAATTCTGTATCGTGAGGTGATTTTTGACCTTCAAAATGCTAAAGAGAATGTTGCAGCTGATTTATCTGAATCAGATGCTGAATTATCTCAAGCTGAAAAGGATGCAAGGATAGCTCAATTAGAAGTTTTAGAAGTATATGCATGGCAAATTCTTGTAGATAGCTTTGGAGATGTACCTTACTCGGAAGCTCTGAATGCAGATGAAGTAACCTTACCTGCCTATGATGATGCTTCTACTATCTATGAAGATTTAAAAAGCAGACTTAGTAATGTAACTACGGCACTTGAAACCGCACAAGGCTTTTCTTCTTCTGATGTTTTATATGGAGGAGATATGGCTAAATGGTCTAAATTTGCTAATTCATTGCTAGTTCGTTTAGCCGCAAGAACCGATGACTTTGCTATGGTTCAACAAGCTGTAGGAAAAGGAGTATTTGCATCAAACGCTGATAATGCCATTATTGAATACCAACCTTCTGCACCAAATACCAACCCATTATGGGTAGACCTGGTACAGAGTGGACGTTCAGATTATGTGGCTGCCAACACCATCGTAGACGTTATGAACGATCTTGATGATCCTCGTAGAGTGGTATATTTTGATGACAACATCGATCCTTATACCGGTGGTATCTATGGAGGTAGTAACTCTTTCCAGAGCTACACTCACATAGGCCCTCAATTTAGAGACCCAACTCACGCAGGAATCCTTATGGATTATGCTGAATTAAACTTCCACCTGTCTTATGCAGCTATGGAAGGTGCAACAGGTTTAGATAACGATGCTCAGGGGTATTATGAGGAAGCTATAACTGCTTCTATGCAATATTGGTTAGGACCAAATGTTGATGTTTCTGGATACATTTCCGACGTTGCTTTTGATGGTTCTATGGAGCAATTGGGAACTCAGTTCTGGATAGCTATGTTCGATAACCCATTCGAAGGTTGGAGTGTTTGGAGAAAATTTGATGCTCCGGAATTTAATCTTCCGGAAGACACAGGAAATCCGGTACCTCTTCGTTATACTTACCCTATAAACGAGCAGAACCTAAACAATGCTAACTACGAGGCCGCTTCTTCTGCAATTGGAGGAGACAGCCAACAAACCCCACTTTTTTGGGATAACTAGTAGTAGATTTTAATTATATCAAAAGGCTGCCTTAACGGGCAGCCTTTTTTTGTTGGAGAAAATTAAAACTAAAGCAGCAATTTGAATTCCAGAGAACAGTTCCAACCTCAAAAACATTTAAAAAAGCTTTCATTATATTATTAAAACTTACCTTTGCATTATGGAAGAAAACACAAGGATCTTTGGGATCAGGGCCGTTTTAGAGGCAATACAAAGCGGAAAAGCTATCGATAAAGTATATATCCAAAAAGGACTCTCCGGGCCCTTATTTCAGGAATTAAATCATCAGCTAAACAAAGGTGAATTCAATATTTCCTATGTTCCTATTGAAAAGCTCAATAAACTGGCGAAAGGAAATCACCAGGGAGTTGTAGCTTCAATTTCCCCCGTTAGCTTCAGAACCATTGAAGAAGTAGTCGCACAAGCTTTTGAAGAAACCTCCACTCCCCTTTTTCTTTTACTGGACCAGATCACCGATGCCAGAAATTTTGGAGCCATCATCCGCACCGCAGAATGCACCGGAGTGAATGCCATTATTTTTCCCGAAAAAGGATCGGCACCTGTAAATGCCGATACGGTAAAGACCTCAGCAGGGGCCGTCTTCAATGTGCCGCTTTGCAAGGTGAACCATATAAAAGATGCCGTATATTATCTCCAGGCTTCAGATGTTCAGGTAATCGCCGCAACCGAAAAAACCAATGACACAATCTATCAGGTAGACTTCAAAAAAGCAAGCGCCCTGGTGATGGGCAACGAAGCTAAAGGAGTTTCTAATTCTATTTTAAATGCGGTGGATGTGAAAGCCAAACTACCAATGTCTGGAACTATTGAATCCCTGAATGTTTCAGTGGCTTGCGGAGCAATTTTATATGAAGCGGTGAGACAAAGAAATCCCCTAAACACCGAAGGGGGAATTTAAGATTTTACTCTTTTTTATTTTTCGATTCTTTATAAAAATACCTGTAAGTAATTTTATCCTGAGTTAGGTCTTCAGGAGAATTTTCCTCCACCTCGTCTTCAGGAAGATGCTCAATGAAGTTTCCATTTTCGTCGAAATGCTGCATAAACTGGTCATTTTCTGCGTTGTACTCCGGTTTCTCCCATTCATATTTGGGTTTTTTCGCAATATTCTTCCGGTAAATAAGGGATAGGCCGAAGCCGGTAATCAAACCGGAAAGGTGCCCCTCCCAGGATATACCCGGTTCTATAGGCGCGACATACCATAACATCCCGCCATAAAGAAAAACCACAATTAGAGAAAGTGCAATCAGGCGAAAATATCCCGAAAACACTCCTTTAAAGAACAGGAAAGCGGCCAGCATATAGATCACTCCGCTTGCTCCAATATGGTTGGAAGGCCTACCAATAATCCAGGTTAAAAGCCCGGTAATCAAAAGACCTATCAAAAGCACCTGCCAGCTAATTTTTCGGTAGAAATAAAACAACGACATTGAAAGCACCAGAAGCGGTACAGAGTTATTGAATAAATGCTTCAGATCGCCGTGAATAAAAGGGGAGAACAAAATTCCTCTAAGGCCTGTTATTTCCCTGGGCCGCACGCCATACATATTGAGATTCACGTTGAACCTCACTTCAAACCAGAATACCAGCCAGATAAGAAGTACAAAGAGAATGGGATAACCCACTACCCTCGTAGAAAAAACAAAAGATTCAGCTTGCTTCACAACTCTATTTTAAGGTATTACCAACAAAAAATCAACCATATCGCTTAATAATGACAAAGTGTTATCCAATTTACTAATTTTGTCAGATGAATGAACCATTAGCAGAAAGATTACGTCCAAAAAATCTAGATGAATATCTAAGTCAGCAACATTTGGTAGGTCCAAAAGGTGCCTTGAGACAGCAGATAAAATCGGGAAACATCCCTTCCCTCCTTCTTTGGGGACCACCCGGAGTAGGAAAAACAACTCTAGCTAATATTATTTCCAATGAAACCGACCGGCCTTTTTACACTCTTAGTGCTATTAGCAGTGGAGTAAAAGAAGTGCGCGAAGTCATTGAAAAGGCAAAGAAAAGCGATGGCTTATTCACTACCAAAAACCCCATTCTATTTATCGATGAGATTCATCGTTTCAGCAAATCCCAACAGGATTCACTTTTAGGGGCTGTTGAAAAAGGTTGGGTCACTTTAATAGGAGCCACAACCGAAAACCCGAGTTTCGAGGTGATCTCCGCATTATTATCCCGTTGCCAGGTTTATATTCTGAAGCCATTTTCCGAAGAAGACTTAATAGCACTGCTACACCGTGCGATGAAAGAAGACAAGCACATTGCTTCCAGAGAGGTTAAATTAATAGAAACTGAAGCCCTGATTCGTTTAAGCGGTGGCGATGCACGGAAACTCCTCAACATATTCGAGTTACTCATCAATGCTACGGAAAAAGGTACTGAGATAACTAATAAACTCGTTCTGGACAAGGTTCAGCAAAACACGGTGCTTTATGATAAAGCCGGAGAACAGCATTATGATATAGTTTCGGCATTCATAAAATCGATAAGGGGGAGTGATCCTAACGGGGCCGTTTACTGGCTTGCAAGAATGATAGAAGGCGGCGAGGACGTGAAATTCATCGCCAGAAGATTGCTTATCCTGGCCAGTGAAGATATCGGCAATGCCAATCCTACCGCTTTGGTCATCGCCAATAATACTTTTCAGGCAGTAACCACCATCGGATTTCCGGAGAGTCGTATCATTCTTAGCCAATGCGCAACATACCTTGCAACCTCTCCAAAAAGTAATGCGGCGTATATGGCCATTAACCAGGCGCAAAGCCTTGTAAAGAAAACCGGTAATCTCTCGGTTCCACTTGCCATTAGAAATGCTCCAACAAAACTGATGAAAGATATTGGCTACGGAAAGGATTATAAGTACGCTCACAATTATGAAAATAACTTTGCTGAAGCCGAATTTTTACCCGACGAAATAAAAGGCACCCAATTATACGATCCGGGCAACAACCCACGTGAAAGCTCACAACGGGAATTCTTAAAAAAACGCTGGAAAACTAAATATAATTATTAGTCGTTTTTCACCTTGTAGATGGTTTTTACAGAAGCTCCTTTACTGACATCAAAATGTTCTACCACGAGATCCCCATTCTCGGAAAAAGTAGCGATTCCCTGTTTGGTAACCGAATTATAGATGAAACTTCCGCCCTCCTGGGAACGTATAAGCAAAGCAAAGGGTTCATTCATGCCTTTTTGATAAAGGGCATAGCCATTTTCATTTTCCTGAAGTTGTAAATGGGTTCCGTCTTTTTCGAAATTGAGGGTTCCGGGTTCTTTTTCTTTAGAAATTTTTTCACTTTGAACAACTATTTTGGGCTTTTCAGCGAGCTCGGGAGTTTGGTTTTCTTTTTGGAGCCTATCAACAGGAACCTGTCCCACCACAACTACTTCAGGAGTTTCAGGGGCAACAGGAGCTTCGGGGGAAACATCAGGTTCATAGTTATAATTCAAAACTTCCACCGATTCGAATGCCTGCCTTAAAGCTTCGTGCCAGGCCGTTTTATAATCTTTTTCTCTGCTTGTCCCATCTTCAGAAGTAAAAATGAGATTTCCGCGACAATCCTCGAGGGTAATACGCATTCGGGTGGTAAAAAGGCCGGAATCCTCAACAACATTCGCATCAAGACCAAGACAATTATCGCGTTGCAGGTCTTCCGGGCGGCTTTCTTTGTTCATCAGGGTTTCAAATCCTTCTCTTTCAAAAAGAAATTTCAATAAAGAATTTAGCTGATACTGGTTTTTATCCTTTGAGAATTCAAAGCTTTCAGGAATAATTATGTATTTATATTCATTAAGATTTTGGGCCTTCAGGCCTGAAAAACTAAAAAGTATAAGAAGTAAAAAAAGCAGTTTTTTCATAGCATTTTATTTTAAAGATCTTTAAAGACCATTTGCAATCCTAATTGTACCGAAGTGCTCCTGGCCTTTGCCAGGTTGCGAAACCCCAGTAAATTATTAGCTGCAAGATAGATATTAAATTTATTAAAAGTCACCGAATACATCAACCCGAAATTGGCAAGAGAATAGTCATCTAAAGTATGCGCAATCCTGAAACGCTGTTTATCGGTAAGTTTTTTATCCCAGTAAGTGGTAAAGGCATACACCAATCCGCGTGGGCGCAAAACCCCTGCCAGATTCATTCCTATCTGGTTCATAAATCTAACCTTGTTAACCGTTAGGTAGTTACAAGGAAGGTAAGCCTGACCGAACCCGTATTCTATAGCCAGATTGAATTTCGCCGGGCGCCATGTGATATAAGCTTCATTATAAGTTTTATCAACCAGATTTGTTTTCACTTGATTTTCAAAATCATCCCAATAAGGTATTGTGCTTCCTGAGTCCGGAAAAAGCGGTTCCAGCCCATCGGTTTGATAGGAACCGTAATAGTGATAACTTTCAACATCATCGCGTTGAAACATTAAGCCTATATCCTGAACCGAAGCAGATGCTACAAATTGTTCAGTTACAACATAACTCAAGCCTAAATCCAGACCTAAGCCCACATTTCCACCAAAAAAAGAACGTTTTAGTAATTCGGCAGTCGCATTTTGGACATTCATATCTTTTACTGAAGCAAAGCCTGAAGTATTGACCAGAACATCCATATTTTCAACAATGTGCCGATATTTATTGGGACCTTGGGGCGTTGTAATTGTGGAAAATGTTCCTGTATTACTGGTACTTTCAACATTGAAGATACCAGAATACAATTTCCCCCGAACACCAACAGTGAGCTGCTCATCAAACTTATGGTTAAGCCCAAGATGATAAACCGTCAATATCTCTCCGGTAAAGGCTGCCTGGGAAAAATCAAATGTGTCATTGATGTAATTTGCATTGCCTTCATTAACCAGAATGGCAAGATCTTTTGGGAAATAGGAGAAAAAATCCAGTTCCTGGTAAATTCCGGTTGAGAGATAATTTCTTTTGTCCAGCTTCCAGCCCAGGGAAATGATCTCCACCTGCTCATTAGCGGTGAAATGGTCATAAGAAGTCATGCTGTGCATTGCTTCTCTTATTCGGGTATTGATGTTAGTCCCATCATTTCTGAAAATATCGTGCAGGCTAACCCCACTGGTCCCGGCCGAAAAATGAATTTGAGAAAGGAATGGCAAACCAACATGCCCAATGAAATCTATTTGTGTTCCCGGATTAAGCATCAGGCTTTGTGGAAGATCATCAACATTATAAAGCAGGGGTTTATTTTGTGCCGAAAGCAGTGAGAAACAAAACAAGAATGTGATAAGTGGCCAGCATCGCATACCTAAAAATCAAACTTAAATAATCCCGTTGATGCAAATTCCAGTTCTCCACTTGTCGGAGGGGAATGGGCTTCTATTGTAACCTCCATCTGTATAGAATTTCTAATCAAATGTATCTGGGCTTCTTCAATGGGTTCTGTATGCTCAGTTATTTCAGGATTGCCAGAACTTCCGGCCGCAATTGTATATGGAATAGAAAGCTGTTCTACTCCTGCATTTGAAAGAAATCTTATAGTATGTGAAAATTCTTGCGGAAAAGTATTACTATGGCTGAAAAAAAATTCTACCTCGGTGAGATCATCCTGAATATAATCATCGTCAAGAAATTCCAGTCGTACCACATCCTTGATTATCGGTTGAAAAGTCCCGGTAGCATCATAAAAATCGTTGTAGTCAACATCATAAATAAGTAAGTCAACATTAATATCTGGACTTAGACCAATTTCCTCTGCCTGGTCCAGATCGATATCCTTCACACACCCGGTTAGAACCACGCAACAAGCAAGGCACAGGACAACTTTATTAATTCCCGGGATTAAAGACATCAGCATTGATTTTGGGGAGCACTAACCTCTAAACGAAATTAACAAACAATTATTACTAAAGATAATCTCTTAGTTCATTTAACGTTTGAATTTGTCTTCCATCGATTTTTTCCTTCTTTCTGTAGTAATCAAAGTAAATGGTGCTCATCCCAAAGTCGTGCGCGCCTTTTACATCGGCAACAAGATTATCACCTATCATAAGGCTTTTAGAGGGATGGGCGCTGGCTTTGTTTAAGGCAGTTTCAAAGATTAGGGAATGAGGTTTTTTTACGCCGGCTTCTTCTGAAGTGGTTACGGTAGCAAAGAATTTACTTATGCCGGAATTATGGAGTTTTTTATGCTGAACCTCTTCAAACCCGTTGGTAATAATATGAAGCTGGTAGTTAGTTTCAAGGTAATTAAGTATTTCCAGACTTCCGTCGAGCAAATGGTTATTTTCGGGTAAAAATTCTATGTATTCTATAGAAAGTTCTTCAATGGTTCCAGCTGAAGTTTCCATTTTAAGCAATTCGAAACTATCCTTCAATCGCCCAATGCGCAAATCGTCCTTGCTCACCTGGTTGTCCCGGTATAACTCCCAGTATTTGTAATTCACCGGCATATAAACCTCTAGAAAATCCTCGATTTTTATAGAGATTTTTCTTCTGCTGAACATCTGCTGAAATGCAAGAGCCGAGTTTTTATCGAAATCCCACAGGGTATGGTCAAGGTCAAAATAAATATGCTCTATATCATTTAATTTCATGAATCTGTTTTAGAAATGAATAATATAGTTCTTTATCTGAATAATCAGAAAAATCCTGATTTTTAAATACCGCATTAAAATTCCCTTCCACCGCTTTCACGTCTTGCAGCATTTTAGCAACTTCACTTTTCATTTTGCCGGTTGATTCCTTCTCCAGGACATTTGAATTCAATGCATAAGGATGAATTTTTAAAGGCGTAGTGACTTCCGTATTGATATCGTAAAACAAAAATGGGGTGCAAGTACCGGCTCTAAATCCGTGGGTTTCGGGATAACCCATAGAATAATCGTCGGGAATTTCCAGCTCGGTTAGGTTAATATAATGCTCGGGAAGACTAAGGTTATATTTGCTATTCAATACTGCTTGAAGGGGAGAATGGATAATATCTTCCAGCCTGAGTTTTTCCTTTCTAAGGGTCTTAATATTTCGCAATGCATAATAACCTAGTAGCAAACCAACTTTGGTATAATCTGCCACATATTTGATAACAGATCTATGCGGCAACCTGTTGGGATTAATATTGCGATCATGAACCGTAAAATCACTCAGCTGAAACAAAAACATCAACTTTAAATCGTGTTGTTTTATAAGTAGAATTAAGTCTTCAAAAATATTAAAAGGGTCTTTTTTGGGCCCCAATAATACCTGGATTCTATCCAATGCCTTTCCGAACTGAAGTTTCACCAGGTCCATTAGCATCCCAACAAGGCTTCTTACAAATCCTTTATTCCGGTAGCTAAAGGCATGTTCTACACAAATAATAGATTGTACAGAATAACTCCGATTTTTTTCATTTAGATCAGGGAAGCGCTGCTTAAGGACTTCACGGAACTTATAGACCCAAACATCTACCACAGGCTTTTGGAGAAAACCCTCCTGCTCTGCCAGACTTTCAGAAGCTGGAAAACGCCCATAATCATCCTTAACGTGCGGTAAATATTCCTCATACCTGCTCAACAAATAAAAGGAAGCAGCAAAAATATCAAAAGGAAGGTCACTCTTCTCGGTGGCGGGAAAAAAGCAAAAACTCTCTCCCCAGGGTTGAACTTTGATCTCTACTTCAGATAGTCCCTGCTCCATCAACAAACCCGTATTCTGAATAAAAAGCTCATTACCGAGGGCTTGTTTTCCGTAGGAAAGTTTCATTCCATCATGCGCTATAAATTCTTCTATTTTTGAAGTAAACCTGATAGAAATCCCGAGCATATTGGTGCAAATATGCTTAAAAATGTAGATGATTCTGGGGGTGATTTTCTGGGTATAAATTAAAAGCATTCCTGGGTTTTATAGCACACCTTCATCGGCAAAGCTAAAATAGGAGTTTTCGGTTACAATCACATGGTCCAGCACTTTAATATCCAGACTTTGGGCTGCGGCCTTTAATTTTCGCGTGAGTTGTTTATCGGGTTCACTCGCGAGCAAAGTTCCGGAAGGATGATTATGCACCAGAATGAGTGATGTAGCCGAGAGTTCCAGGGCTTTCTTAAGCGTTAAGCGTACATCTACCAAAGTACCGGTTATCCCACCTTTACTGAGTTGAAGTTGTTCAATTACTTTATTGGAATTATTTAGGTAAATGATCCAGAATTCTTCGTGCGGAAGTTCTCCAATTACCGGTTGCATCAATTCAAAAACCGATGCACTTGAGGTTATTTTCTTTCGCTCAAGGGCTTCCTCGATGCGGCGGCGGCGTCCCAATTCCAGTGCAGCGATTATGCTAACAGCTTTGGCTGGTCCCACGCCTTTAAAATTACAAAGCTGTTGAACGGAAAGCTTTCCCAATTCGCTTAAATTATTCTTTCCGGAGGCCAGGATGCGTTTACTGAGCTGCACGGCACTTTCATTAGGACTGCCCGACCCTATAAGAATGGCGATCAATTCAGCATCACTAAGGCTTAATTTACCTTTTTGAAGCAGTTTTTCGCGGGGACGATCATCTTCGGCCCATTGTTTAATGCTGAAATTTGTTTGCTGTTCGTTTTCCATCGTCTGCTAAAGATAAAAAATACTTTTATATCCCTAACAATTTGACTGAAATTGAGTTACTTATGAAGTATTCTTCTAAATTTTCACAGCATCCTGAAAGTCGATGATCGCTTCATAGAAATCATCCTCATCAATTCCCATATGCTGGCATATCCATTTTGCTCCGGCGAGATTATTCATATTTTCTGCTCCGGAAAACTCCAGGGGCATTTCCCCTTCAGGTGTATCAAGGATAAAAGTATCATCTTCTATATGATATTCGGGTGTGGAATAGGGATGTTTTCTAATTGGATTTTCAGTATTTTCAGCGAGTTCCTTCACCTTTTCATCTTCTTGGTTATAAACCAGGATTCCGCCATTTACTATTGAAGTAATAAAAATTTGAAACTGCTCAACGTAATCTTCCAAAGTTGGAAAATTATTAGTTTGCTCTTTATCAATCCCGCTAAGCAAGGCGATATTAGGCTGGTATAAGTGAAATTTAGGTCGGTGATCAATTGCTGAAGCAGAAGATTCATCACCTTCTATCACTATAAAATCATTTTCCTTGGTAAGATGCAGCGTATTTTCAAAACCTGATACCGGTGTCTGAAGCATATAATCCACCTCTTTATTGTGATATTTCATCACGTGAAGAATCATTGCCGTGATGGTGGTGTTACCTTGGCTCCCCGAGATAACCACACGGGTTTTATCCCGTGTTAATTCAAACATAAACTCAGCAAAGGAATATATCTTTGTTCCAAGTTCTTGAGCGCGTTTTAATTCGGGATTATCCATTTTAGGCTCCATCCCCAGGACAACGGCGTCTAAGTTTGAATTTATCTTCTCCTGGAACCAACCGGATTCTTTTGGATAAAGCTGATCTTTTTCCAGGGTGATTTTTGAGGGAAGGTCAATAACATAATCGCTTCCGCTAATTTGATATCCTTTGTTCTGGAGGGCAATGGCAAGGTTTTGCATTGCACTTTCACCAATCCCGATAAAGTGCAGATTCATAAAGCTGAAATTTTCTGCAAATATACTATTTCCAACCTGAAGAATAAGGGAAATTACATTTGAAGAATTCGCATTTTCTCTTTTTCAGCCTCAGGAAAAATAACTTTATGATTAAGGGCCAGATTGATATTTTTAAGTGCTTCCTCCCTATTGTTTTGGGAGGCTTTAATTCGGGCCAGGTGCAAATAAGCAAAAGCCGGAGAATTCAAATCCTTATAGCTGTAATTTGCAATATATCTTTCCAGAAATTCTGAAGCCTTGTCGGGATAAACATTTAAAACAGCTGCCCTTTCCCCCAATTCAAAATTGACATGATTTCTGGTAACAAGGCTAGGATTCTTTTCTGCGACCTTAAACGCTTTCCCTATTTCTTGCTGTAAGGCTTCAGGCTCTTCCTCAATTTTATAGATATGTGCTTTGGCCAAATGTGCATCTACCTTATTAATCTCCTCAAGTTCTTTTACGTGTTCCATAGCAGCATTTTTCCCACCCCCTAGAATTGAAGGAATTTGCATGTAAAATTCTACCAGAGCCCGCCTTACTTCAGCATGTTTAGGATCAATCCTGGCTGCGGTTAGTAATGATCTTTTCATTTCAGGGACTAAGAGCGCTGCCTGAAATTGAGAACCTTCGAGGGCTTTCATACCAAGGGCCCCGCCTAATTTAAAGTTATACTCGGCAGAATCAGGGTTCTTATCTACAAGATCACGGTAATATTCAATGGCTTTATCCCAATTCTTATTAAAGCTGGCTATATCACCTAATAAATCGATAGCCTCTTCTTTTTCTTTGTATTCCAGCAAAATATTCTTTGCCTGCTGAATCTCTCCCTTTTGGAGTAATTCCACCCCAACTTCAAATGACCTTTGAGCAATAGCAAAAGATGGAAGTACGATCAACGCCATGAAAAATCCTATAAAAAGTTTACTCATATATTAAAATTTTCCTAAATTTAGACAATATTATTACAATTTTGAAGTCCCGAAATTCTAACAACTTCACAAAACGACCTATTAATGCTAATAAATGTTAAACTAGCATACAATAAGACTGCCAATGTTAAAAATAATTTTAATATTTGTGCTACTTAAATCATTTTAAAATCTAATATTTAAATTAACACCTAGCCTATGCAAAATTTTACTTTTGGGAGGAAGGGAACGAATTGGTTCCTTTTCGCCTTTGTTATGTTAATTGGAACCTTGCCCTCGTTTGGGCAGTGCCCCACAACAGAAGAAACTGACGCCGCGCAGACCTTCTGTTATCTGCAAACTGTTGGTGAGATCGACACCGATGGTGATGCTATCTACCAGACTGCAGATATTGAAAATGATACGCAGCCAATTCCCGATACGGAATATTTAGCGAGCGGAAGTTACTATGTAGGATCAACTACAGAAGAATGCACCACTAGAATTGAAGTTGTTGTAACTGTAAATAGCGGTCCAAGACCTGTAAACCTTATTACAAATACTCGAGTATCAGGATTTGAGTTTACCAACTGTGCTTCGGAAACTTTTAGTGCCGGAAACCTTGAAGACCTTTTTACTAATGATACAGATTACGGTCTTGAAGTGTATGACTCTGAATTTGGAACAACTCCAATGAATCCTGCTGACAATCTTCAAGCTGGAGAAAGCTACTTTGTAGGGCAGGTTTATACAGGCACAGGCACAGAATGCCCATCTCTAAGAACTGCAGTGAGATTTAATCCAAGCAGTATCGAGGGACCAACAGCCACTTCGCCTCAAACATTTTGTGAGGGCGCTACTGTAGCCGACCTGGAGGCCACTGGAACTTATGAAAATACCCAGGCAATTAGATGGTATCGATCTGCAAACGGTATTGAGCATTTACCTGAAACTACCGAATTAATTAACGGTCAAACTTACTATGCCGGTCAGATAGTAAATGATAGTAACAGCCCGGTTCCTCCTTGTGAAACCCCTTCTGGTCTTGATTCTGAGGATAATCCTTTCAGAACTCCGGTTACAGTTGAAGTAATCACTTTCGATGCGGGTGATGACAGCCTTGGCAATGAAATTTGCCAGGCAGATCTTGACGCGAGAATTGATGATCCTAATGAAACTGCTCAAGATATTTTATTAAGTTTTAAAGATGATATTGATTTTGACTTCGATAGCGTTTCTTTTGATCCAACACCTCAGAGCATATACACTGATTACCTAAATGAGCCGATACAAACATTCACCACAACAGCAACATTCGTTACAGCTGAAGGTTGCGAAGATGATGTGGTAATTGAATTTACTGTTAATGAAAGTTACGATGCAGGAGATGACAACACTGAAGGAAATGAGGTTTGCCTTTCGACTGATGTAACAGAGCAGGAAGTTGGAGATTATCTTACATCACTGCTTAGTGATGGTGTAGATGCGGGAACTTTTTCCAACATCCCACAAATTACCGATGATATTCAAAATGGATTAGAAGGACCTTTTAATTCTACTTACACGGCTGGCACGGGGAGCTGCTTAGATACAGCTGAATTTGAATTTACCGTATTAGAGAGCCCGAACTTACAGCAATATGCTCTTGATACTGGAGTTACAGAAGTCCCTTTGTGTAACGCAGAGATACCAGGTCTGATAAATAGTGTGCCTCAGGATGTTATAGATCTTTATATGGAACTTATTCCGGGAGCACCAACTGGAGGTACTTTTACCAATATGACGATAAATGAAATCGTAACAGCATATAACCAGAACAACTTTCAAACTTTTGAAACCACATATACAGTAACCGCTGATAATGGCTGTTCAGATTCTATAGTTTTGAGTTATACGATAATTGAAGGTGAAACGGCTAATTCCGGAACTTTCGCCCCAAATAATCCTTATTGCTCTAATGAAGAACCAATAGATCTTACTACGTTACAGGAAGATGATGAGGCAACAATGGGCGGTACTTTCACTGGAGAAGGTGTAGAAGGCAACTTTTTTGACCCTTCATCTGTAGAACCGGGAACTTATGATATCACTTATACGGTGAATGAATCAATTTTCTGTGTAGAGGGCACCGATGAAACTACTTTCACCATTGAGGTAATTCAGGGACCTAATGCTGGTCAGGATATCTCAGGACCAATTTGTATTACTGAATTAGAAGATATTATTATTGCTAACGCGGGAGATAATGAAGCTATAATCAACGCTCTTTTCGACAGGTTCAATTTTGATGGAGAGCAAGGAGGAACTATCCAAAGTAACTTAGGTAATGATTATAATACAATAGGTACTGCATTAACAACTTATTATGCCGATCCAAACAGAGACCCAAGTATTACTATGGAAGGGGAGTATACTGTAGGCGATCCTCAGGATGAATGTGGAACTGATGTTTCAAACTTTAGCATTACCATCAACGACACTCAAGATGCCTATGCAGGAGAAATTACTGGTGGAGAAGTATGCGAAGGAGATGATCCTATTAACCTTAACGACTATTTGATAGGTTCAGGAGCAATGATGGGAGGAACTTTTACCCTGGATGGCGAAGTAGTTGAAGATGATATCTTTGATCCTTCTACTGGAATTGACTCTTATAACTTCATTTATACAGTTGATGACACAGCAGAATGTGTAACACCTGGAACTTTTGATGAGGAAGATTTCACAATTATAGTAAATGAAGAACCTTATGCAGGTGAGGATATTACTGGTTCAATTTGTATTACTGAATTGGAAGGAATCATTGCTTCTAGTCAAGGAGATAGTGAAGTTATAATGGAAACTCTTTTCGATAGATTCGATTTTGATGGAGAGACAGGTGGAAGTATCGAAAGTAATGAAGGGGATATTGATGGTATAGGTGCAGCCTTATTAGCATATTACTCAAATGAAGACCGAGATCCTAGTATAACTATTGAAGGAGAATATACCGTAGGTGACCCACAAGATTTATGTGGTACTGATGTTTCAAACTTTAGCATAACCATAAACGACATCCAGGTAGCCAACGCTGGTGAAAATGTAGAATTGACTTTCTGTGTTTCACAAGGTGATTTCGATCTTAGAGACTACCTAAGCGATGATGCTAATCCAAATGGAAACTTCGAAGATTTCGATGGTATGATTAATACCTCAGATTTAGGCGAAGGGGAATTCACTTATACCTATGTAGTCGATGAAACTGTTGACTGTGTTACTGAAGAAGCTTCAGTAGAATTCACAGTTAACATTATAGGAGACCTTAATGCAGGAACCGACAAATCCACTTCTATTTGTAATGCAAATATTGAAGATGGAATGTTCCCTAATTCTACTTCTGTTAGAGACTACTACTTGAATATGCTTGACGAAGGAGTTTCCAGAGATGGTACCTTCAGTCCAAGCATCCAGGATTTAGTTAACTGGTATAACAATACAAGTGAGATTGGTGAATTCACCACTACCTATACTATTAGTGAAGGTGAATGCTCTGATTCAGCTGTACTAAGTGTAACAGTATACGAATCAATCCCAGCTGAGATCGACCCGATCGATCCTGTAACGCTTTGTTCTATCGATGAGGATCAGGATATGTTCTCTTTCTTACCTGAAGGTGCCGATACTAATGGCTACTTTGAAGGTTATGAAGACGGAATATTTAGTCCTTCTACAACAGGTGCGGGTGAATTTGAAGTAACTTATACTTTGGATGAAACTTCACCTTGTGTGACAGGAGAAGCTTCTGCTACTTTTACGATCACTGTTTTGGAAACTGTAACTGCAGGTGAAGATATGACGGCCAGTTTCTGTGCAACTGACGGAGAGCAGGACCTTTTCAACTTCCTTGATGCAGAAGCTTCAGCCGATGGTGAATTCACCTACAATGATGAAGTTCTTGTTGATGGAATGTTCGATGCCAGTACAATGGGCATAGGATCTTACGAAGTAACCTACACCGTTGAGCCAATCAACGAATGTGGAGTTGCAACGTCTACCTTAACTGTAACAGTAAACGAAGTGCCAGACGCTCCGGCAGCTCCGGAATTGGATGCTTTCTGTGCGATCGATATGGCAACAGGAGCCGAACTGCCCGTGGCAGAAGGACAAAACTGGTATGCTGATGCAGAACTTACTACCATGGTAGCTGCTGAGGATATGCTTGAAGACGGTGCTTACTATCTAACAGTAACTTCTGAGAACGGATGTGAATCTGAAGCTACAGTAGTTACCGTAAGCGTTAACGATTCTCCGGCACCAACAATCAGCTCAACAAATCTTGAGTTCTGTGATGCTGATAATCCAACCATAGCAGAGCTTACTGCCGAAATAGTTGAAAGTGGTGAGATCACCTGGTATGGCTCAGAAGATGGAACCAATGCTCTTGGAACCACTACTACACTAACTTCAGGAACTTACTATGCTACTCTTACCGGAGAAACCGGCTGTGAAAGCTCACAGAGATTGGCAGTAACCGTATCTGTAGAGAATTGTCCTATCCTTTACCCGGAGGCAATTACGCCAAACGGAGACGGCAGGAACGATACCTTCATTGTTGAAAATATCACTAATGAATATCCAAACTATTCTATTGAGATCTTTAACCGATGGGGTAATGTAATTTACAAAGGAAATGCTTCCACTCCTGCATGGGATGGAACCTCTAACCAATCTGGTTCCTTTGGAGATGACGTATTACCGGTAGGTGTTTACTTCTACGTGATTGATTTCAGCGACGGAAGTACGGAACCAAAACAAGGTAAAGTATACTTAAGTAGATAATCAAAAGGATAAACACTAGAAAGAAATGAAAATAACAATCACAAAATATCTAATATTCGCGGGCTTTATCCTTTTCTCTATTAAAGGTATGGCTCAGCAAGACCCAATGTTCACTCAGTATATGTATAATATGAGTGTCATTAACCCAGGGTATGCTACCGATGATCCCGGTATGCTTAACCTTGGTGGAATTTACAGGTCTCAATGGCAGGATGTTGAGGGTGCTCCAAGCACCTTCAGCTTCTTCGCTCACACTCCTGTAAGTGAACGCGTAGAACTAGGTCTAACCGTAGTGCACGATGAAATTGGTAATATTGTAAAAGAAAACAATATAACTGCCGATTTCGCTTATGTACTTCCGGCCGGACAATCAAGCAAGATATCATTTGGTATTAAAGGAGGATTAACCACCTTTGATGCAAGCCTTTCCGGTCTTAGCGTAGTAGATCCGGGTGATCCCGCACTGCAAGACGTTAATGAAGTATTTCCTGTATTTGGAGTAGGAGCTTTCTGGTTTGGAGACAACTATTATTTAGGTGCCTCTGCTCCCAACCTCTTTACTTCAAAATACATTGAAAACGAACAAGGCCTTCAAGCCTTGGGTAAAGAAGAAATACACTACTACCTAACGGGTGGATACGTGTTTGATATCAGCCAGGATGTACGCCTTAAGCCTGCCTTTATGGCAAGAGCTGTACAAGGTGCTCCTTTAGCTGTAGATGTTACTGCAAATGTTCTTCTTTATGACAGACTGGAAGCAGGAATCGGGTACAGGTTTAACGAAACCATTACAGGACTTGTGAACTTTAAGATCACTCCTACCTTAAGGGTTGGTTACACCTACGATCATTTTACTTCAGATTTTCTGGGGTACAACGTGGGAGGAACCCACGAGGTTATGTTATTATGGGACATCGACCTCTTCGGCCTTACAAAAGGATACGACAAATCACCTAGATTCTTCTAAAAACAGCGAAACATGAAAAATATATATAGTACACTTTTATTATTACTGATAAGCATCACTGCCTTTGGGCAGAGCTCCCAGATAAAAGAAGGCGATAAGCTTTTTGCTCAAAGGGCTCTTATTGATGCCGCAGATGCATATGAGCAGGTTGTAGATAAAAATCAGGAGGTTTTGCAAAACCTTGGTGATGCCTATTTCTATACAAATCAAATGGAAAATGCAGTTGATACTTATCGACTGCTTTTCCTTAGACACGAAGGCGTAGTAGCTCCTGAATACCGTTTCAGGTTTGCACACGCTTTAAGAGGTGTTGATGAGCACGACGAGGCCGATGAGCAAATGAGTGAATTCACTGGAAATGATGTTAATTTTGACGAATTCCAGAGAGAACTCGATACCGTAGCCCCTCATGTTTACACCACCGATCAGATCATGAACAATAGCGCTGCAGCCGATTTCGGAATAGCTTATATGGGAGACCGTATTGTTTTCGCTTCCACCAGAAATCAGGAGCGTCCTATTTATCCGTGGAATAAAAAACCTACTCTGGACCTTTACAGCGCTGAAATGACTGACGAAGGTGAATTGGTTGACATCCTTCTTTTTTCTGAAGATATCAATACCGATTCTCACGAAAGTTCAGCAACCTTTAACCAGGAAGCTAATGTTATGTTCTTTGATCGTACCAGCGAAAAAAGGGTTAAAAATGAAGAAGGCGTAAGAGTAGCTCACATTAAACTGTACCGTGCTGAACTGGTAGATGGAGTCTGGACCAACATTGAGGCTCTTCCATTCACCAGCGATGAGTACTCTACCGAGCACCCAAGTCTTAGTGAAGATGGAAGCAAACTTTACTTTGCCAGCGATATGCCAGGTTCTGAAGGTTCTTTCGATATCTATGTAGTAGATGTTAATGAAGACGGAACTTACGGAACTCCACAAAATCTTGGAACCGGAGTTAACACTCCGCAGCGTGAGCAATTCCCATTCATCAGCGAAGAGAATGTACTTTATTTCGCTTCAGATGGACACCAGGGATATGGAAACCTGGATGTTTTCAGAAGTGAAGGAGATTTTTCAGAGGCTCAAAACCTGGGAGCTTCAGTAAACTCAGGTCGTGATGACTTCGCCTTTGTAATTAAAGAAGGTGACGAAGAAGGTTATTTCGCCTCTAACCGAAGAGGTACAGACAACCTTTACCTGTTTAACCGTGAAGATTATGAACCTCCTGTAGTTGAATTCGAAGATAGAGAGACTAACGTTGAAACCGGAAGACAGCAACTAAGAGGTGTAGGAAACATTTACTTCGACTTTGATAAAGCAACCATTAAAGACGAATCTAAACCTACTCTAAATAAAGTTGTAGATATTATGAACAAGTATCCTTCACTCAACATCGAGATTGGTTCTCACGCCGATGCCAGAGGTTCTGACCAATATAATATGGGACTATCTGAAAGACGTGCAGCTTCTACCTTAGAATATCTTGTTGAGAACGGAATTGACCGTAGCAGATTAACCTCTAAAGGTTATGGTGAAAGCATGCCGCTTAACGATTGTACCGAACCAACAGGTTGTACTAATGAGCAGTACGCTAAAAACCGTAGAAGTGAGTTCACTATTATGAACGAGCAAGGTGAACCTGAAGATAGAGACGACTACAAAACCAACTAGGAAGAAGTAGAAGATAACTAATTCGCTTAACTACTAACTAACCAACCTTTAAAAGCCCCGGAAATTCCGGGGCTTTTTTATTTTCGTTTTCCTATGGAGAAGCCCCTGGTCAAACTTATATTTGTCCTTCAGCAAATAGACCTATGTCTCCAATTATAAAAGTCATCATCCCTGCCTATAACGAAGAAGCTTCAATCGGTAAGGTGATTGTTGAAATCCCGAAAATTGTTGATGAAGTTATCGTTATTAGTAATAATTCTTCAGATGCCACCGAAAAAAATGCAATTGCGGCCGGGGCCACAGTACTTTCAGAAGAAAGAAAAGGTTATGGCTATGCCTGTTTAAAAGGAATGGATTACATCGCGAGTCAAAATCATAAGCCCGATATTATAGTTTTTCTTGATGGAGACTACAGCGATTACCCAGAAGAATTGACCAAAATCATAGTGCCCATTCTGGAGAAGGATATAGATTTAGTCATCGGTGCCAGGGTGAAGGAACTGAGGGAAAGTGGATCAATGACCAGCCCCCAAATCTTTGGAAACTGGCTCGCCACTTCATTGATGAAACTTTTTTTTAGCGCCAGGTTTACCGACCTGGGGCCATTCCGGGCGATAAAATATGCTAAACTGCTTGCCCTGGAGATGGAAGATAAAACCTATGGCTGGACGGTGGAAATGCAGTTGAAAGCCCTCAAAAAAAATTACACCTACACCGAAGTTCCCGTAAAGTATAAAAACCGCATTGGTACCTCAAAGGTTTCAGGAACCGTTAAAGGTGCTATCTTTGCAGGAGTGAAGATCCTGGGCTGGATCTTTAAATACAGTTTTAAATAATGGAGCTAGCAATTCTCATATTATATTCCCTTGCCCTGCTGATCGTCTTTATCTACAGCCTGTCCCAGCTTCAATTATTACTGAATTACCTGAAAGCCAAAAAACAAGTCGATACCGCTGAAAAATTCTACCTAAACGATAAAACTCAAATTCCAAATGTCACCATTCAGCTTCCTCTTTATAACGAACTTTATGTAGTGGAGCGTTTGCTTGATAATATTGCTGAAATTAAGTACCCCAAAGATCAACTGGAGATCCAGGTGCTGGACGATTCCACCGACGAATCGGTAGCCCTGATCACTGAAAAAGTTTCAGCTTTGAAAAAAGCTGGTTTCGACATCAAACATATCCGTCGCGAGTCCAGAACGGGATTCAAGGCCGGGGCTTTAAAAGAAGGATTAAAAATAGCCAAAGGTGAGTTTATAGCTATTTTTGATTCCGATTTTTTGCCAAAAAAAGACTGGCTCCTGCAAACCGTCCCCTATTTTAAAGATCCTGAAATTGGTGTGGTGCAAACCCGATGGGCGCATATAAATCGCGATTATTCCTGGCTTACCAAAATTCAGGCCTTTGCGCTCGATTTTCATTTTATCCTGGAGCAAACCGGAAGGAATTTCGGTCGGCATTTTATCAATTTTAACGGCACCGCAGGAATTTGGCGTAAAGAATGCATTCTGGATGCCGGAAACTGGAGCGGCGACACCCTAACCGAAGATCTTGACCTAAGTTACCGTGCCCAGCTTAAAAAATGGAAATTTAAATACCTGGAGGACGTGGAAACCCCGGCAGAACTCCCGGTGGCCATAAGCGCAGCTAAATCGCAGCAATTTAGATGGAATAAAGGAGCTGCCGAGAATTTTAGAAAAAATTACCTAAAACTATTAAAAGACAAATCAGCTTCCTTTAGCACAAAATTCCACGGATTTTTCCATTTGCTAAATTCCAGTATGTTTTTGATCGTGCTGCTGCTGGCAGTTTTAAGCGTACCTGTTTTGTATATAAAAAGTCAGAATGCCCAACTAGGATGGTATTTCAACTGGTTGGGAGTTTTTCTAATCAGTACTATAATTTTCTTCTTTTGTTATTATGTGGCTTGGAAAAAAATTCACGGTGCCGGATTTAAGAGTTTCCTTAAATTCATCGGGATGTTCTTCAGTTTTTTCTCTGTAGTGATGGGCTTTTCACTGCATAACTCCATCGCAGTGCTGGAAGGTCACCTGGGAAAAAGATCGGAATTTATAAGAACACCTAAATTCAATATAAATACAACAAACCAAAACTGGAAGAACAACAAATATTTAAGTCAGAAACTAAGTCCGCAGTTATTACTGGAATTCGGGCTCTGGTTGTATTTTGGATTTGGCCTTTACAGCGCGTTTTTACTGAAGGACTTTAGTCTGGCCATTTTTCACTTGATGTTGTTTATCGGGTTTGGCTTTGTGGTTTTTAAAACAATTAGAACTTAGTTTTTGGGAAAATGAAGGAGTTTTTCAAAAACCACCGCTTCAGTATTCTTATAGCCTTAACCGGTATCGCATTCTATTTTTCCTTTGCCTATAATCTCGATCGCACCGACTTCATAAAACTCATCGGCCTCTATGGCGGATTGTTTTTTATGAGTTTTAGGCTAAACCAGCTTGAAAAAACGAATTTTTGGTTCCTGGCCGGTTTAGCGATCCTGTACCGGCTCATCTATCTTTTCGCCTTGCCCAACCTCTCCCAGGATTTCTATCGCTTTCTATGGGACGGAAAACTGATCCTGGAGGGAATGAACCCCTATTTATACAAGCCATCTGAAATCATTACGAATTTTCAGGGTATTTACACTGAGCTTTATGAAGGTATGGGGAACCTCAGCCAGGGAAATTACACCAGCTACCCACCGGTGAATCAACTCTTTTTTGCCGTATCAGCGTTGTTAGGTGGGAAATCCATCCTGGGATCGGTTATTACAATGAGAGTTCTAATCATCATTGCTGACATCGGGACCCTTTTCTTCGGAAGAAAACTACTGCAGAGTCTTGGTCTACCGAAGCACCAGATCTTCTGGTATATTTTAAATCCCTTCATCATCATAGAACTTACCGGAAATCTGCATTTTGAAGGTGTAATGTTGTTTTTCCTCATCTGGTCACTGTATCTGCTTCAGAAAGGAAAATGGCTGTTTAGTGCGTTCTTGCTGGGAATCTCGGTTTCTGTAAAATTGATCCCGCTAATGTTTCTGCCCTTACTTTGGAATTATTTCCGAAAGAACGATAACCTTAATATTCAAAAATTAGGGCTTTATTACGCTGCTGCCGGTTTAACTATTTTGCTTACTTTTCTCCCATTTCTTTCCTCGGAACTGATCTCAAATTTTTCAGCCAGTATCGGACTTTGGTTTCAGAAATTCGAGTTTAATGCAAGCATTTACTACCTGGTTCGCTGGATTGGTTTTGAGCTTAAAGGTTATAACATTATCGCCACTGCCGGGAAGATTCTGCCTGTTTTGACGCTCCTTATCATACTGGGGCTTGCCTTCTTCAGAAGAAATTATTCGACCCAAAAATTGATCACAACAATGCTTTTTGGATTAACCGCTTACTTTTTTCTTTCCACAACAGTACATCCCTGGTATCTGGCCACGCCCCTACTGCTATCTGTCTTTACAAAATATCGTTTTATGATATTATGGACAGGGCTGATTTTCCTGAGTTATTTCACCTATTCCAATCCCGGTTTTGAAGAAAATTACTGGCTATTGGCGGTAGAATATCTTGCCGTTTTCGGGTATTTGATTTATGAAATCCTCAAAAATGAATTCCAAACAAAAAAGCCTGCAATTTAACTTACAGGCTTTAGTTTTATTATACTCCAAATTCCTACTTACATATCCAGTAAATAAGCAAATATCAAAGGCGCTACAATGGTAGCATCACTTTCAATAATATGTTTTGGCGTGTCTATATCCAGTTTCCCCCAGGTGATCTTTTCATTAGGCACAGCTCCGGAATAAGATCCGTAACTGGTTGTAGAATCGGAGATCTGGCAGAAATAACTCCAGAAAGGAGTATCTGTTCTTTCCATATCCTGGTACAACATTGGCACCACGCAAATAGGGAAATCACCAGCTATCCCTCCTCCTATCTGGAAGAAACCGATTCCGCCTTTGGAATTACCGGTATACCAATCGGCAAGGAATGTCATATATTCAATGCCTGATTTCATCGTGCTGGCCTTGAGTTCTCCTTTCAACACATAGGAAGCAAAAATATTCCCCAAGGTGCTGTCTTCCCAACCGGGAACCACCATTGGCAAATTCTTCTCGGCAGCGGCATACATCCAGGAATCTTTGATATCGATCTCATAATGCTCTTCCAAAGCCCCGGAAAGCAATAATTTATATAAAAATTCGTGCGGGAAGTAGCGCTCACCTTTTTCTTCAGCATCTTTCCAAATCTTCACGATCCTGTGCTGAATTCTTCTGAAAGCTTCTTCTTCAGGGATACAGGTATCGGTAACCCGGTTAAGGCCTTTTTCCAACAGACCCCACTCTTCTTGCGGAGTAAGATCACGGTAATTAGGTACGCGCTTGTAATGTGAATGCGCTACGAGATTCATCACATCTTCTTCAAGGTTGGCCCCGGTACAGGAAACTATATGTACCTTATCCTGCCTGATCATCTCGGCGAAAATTTTACCAATCTCGGCGGTACTCATCGCACCGGCGAGAGAAACCAGCATTTTTGAACCACCCTGCAGCTGCTTTTCATAATCTTTTGCAGCATCTACCAAAGCGGCAGCGTTAAAGTGTAAATAATATTTTTCTATGAATTGCGAAATCGCTCCTTTACTCATCTTCGTCTTCGTGGTTATGATTTAAATATTTGAATTTGTAGCTTAACATCTTATAGTAAAGTTTTGCCGCAAGAAAATCAGATGATTTTTCGTTTTCATTCGGGCAAAGTTCTACGATGTCAAAACCTACTACATTTTTCTTTTTGAACATCAACTTAAGAAATTCCAAGGTCTCATACCAGAAAAGTCCGCCCGGCTCAGGGGTTCCTGTAGAAGGCATAATTGAAGGATCAAGAGCATCCAGATCTATAGTGATGAAAACATTTGGGGTCATTTGTCCAATAGCGTCATCCATCCAGTCTTCGTAAAGATCGTGTGCAAAATACACCTGGTTCTCGTCCATATGCTCTACTTCTGAAACATCCATTGAACGAATTCCTACCTGTACCAGGTTTGTCTTTTTACTGGCCTCATGTACCGCACAGGCATGATTACAGGATGAACCTTCATATTCCGGTCTAAGATCGGCGTGAGCATCGATTTGCACTACAGAAAGATCTGCAAAACTTTCATTAAAAGCTCGTATAGTTCCAATTGAAACCGAATGCTCTCCTCCGAAAATGGTTACAAATTTCTCCTGTTTGATATAATTCTTTACAGTCTTGTGAACTGCTTCAACCATCTTTTCGGGAGAATAATTTTCGGTAACAGGAGGAGCTAAATAAATTCCCTTTTTGTAAACCTCGCTTCGTGTTTCAATGTCATAAAGCTCCATGTTTTCTGAAGCTTCTAAAAAAGCTTCCGGACCTTTATCTGCGCCTTTTTGCCAGGAACTTGTTCCATCGTAAGGAACAGGAATTAATACCACTTTAGCATCGTCTATGCGAGAATACTTATCTGGTATCCCGGCGTAATTCTTTTTGTTCATTTTAAAACTTGATTGAATAAGAGTTAGTTGTATAAAGTTATAAAAATTTTAGTTGTCATTGTTATAGCCAAGAATTTTCAACATATCTTCTGCATTCTGCTGTTCGCTGAACAATTCGGTCGTGATATTTCCATTTTCATCTTTATCAATGAGGATATGTTTGGGTTGAGGAATCAGGCAGTGATGCAAGCCACCAAAACCTCCAATGGTCTCCTGGTAAGCCCCGGTGTTGAAAAACCCGATATAGAGCGGTTTATCCTTTTTATACTTTGGAAGATAGATCGCGTTCACGTTTTGCTCTGAGTTGTAATAATCGTCACTATCGCATGTTAATCCACCCAACAAAACTCTTTCATATTCATCGTTCCATCGGTTTACGGCCAGCATAACGAACTTCTTGCTTATAGCCCAGGTATCGGGCAGGGTGGTGATGAAAGAAGAATTGATCATATTCCACTTTTCCCTGTCGTTTTGTTGTTTCTGGTAAAGGATCTCATAGATCGCGCCACCACTTTCACCCACGGTGAAACTTCCAAATTCAGTAAAAATATTTGGCACTTCTACTTCCGCGTCATCACAGACCAACTTTATCTGGTTGATGATCTCATCTACCATATACTCATAATCATATTCAAAATGCAGGGAATTTTTTACCGGGAAACCGCCACCAATATTAAGACTATCCAAAGTTGGACATACCTTTTTTAGGGCTATATATACTTTTAAACACTTAATCAATTCGTTCCAGTAATAGGCAGTATCACGAATTCCGGTGTTGATGAAGAAATGCAACATCTTCAGCTCTACCTGCTTGTTTTCCTTGATTTTCCGGTTATAAAAAGGTACAATATTTTTATAACCAATCCCTAACCTTGAAGTATAGAATTCAAATTTAGGCTCCTCTTCCGAAGCTATTCTAATCCCTATTGGATATTTCCCTTCTATACTTTCAGACAAAAGATCGATTTCCTCGTAGTTATCTATAATGGGGATACAGTTCCTATGTCCATTATTAAGCAAACGGGCGATATTCTCTACGTATTGATCACGTTTAAAGCCGTTGCAAAGCACGTAGGTATCATCGGTGATTTTCCCTTTTGCCTTTAGATTCTCAACAATATCGATATCAAAGGCCGAGGAAGTCTCTATATGGATATCATTTTTTAAAGCTTCATTCAAGACATGCTCAAAATGGGAACTTTTGGTGCAGTAACAATAATTATAGGACCCCTTATAATTATGTTTCTCCATAGCGCCGGCAAACCATTTTTTAGCTCTTTGGATATTGTCAGAAATTTTTGGCAGGTAATTAAATTTAAGGGGAGCGCCATATTTTTGCACAAGTTCCATAAGGTCAATTCCGTGAAACTTTAGTTCGTTGTCGTCCAGAGTAAATTCTTCCTGAGGAAAATAGTAGGTCTGGTCTATTAAATCGCTGTATTTGGTATTCAATGGAGTAGTTTAAGAGTTTTAAAGGTAAAAATTAGGGATAATATAACCGCATCAAAAGATTTGATTGATAAAAGTTTGTTAAGATGAATTTTCCAGGTGATAATTTCAAGACTGAAATTCGGCCAAATATGAGATACCCTAGAATAGCCAAAAGGCTTTCGAAGTTATGGCGAAAAAAATTTGTCAATTATGCGTGTACATTAGAAGGTTTGCTAAATTAAAAACCCGGATTTTCATATGAAGATCCGGGTTAAAAATATTAAAAAACTTAATACGGAATAACTTTTTTTAAAGCATTCCAAGATTTATAAGTTCTTGATCTGTAAGTCTTCTGAAACGACCTCTGGGCAGGTCTTTTTTTGTTAGCCCACCAAAGACTACTCGGTCAAGTTTTTCTACCTCGTAACCCATACTTTTAAACAAACGTTGGATCACGTGATTTTTGGTAGAGTTGGTTTCAAGGCCAACTTCATTCCTCGGCCTGTCGGCAATATAACTAACATCCTGCACCTTCACTTTGCCGTCTTCGAGAATCACCCCGGCTTTGATCTTATCAAGATGTTCCGGTGAAAGTGGCTTGGTAAGACTTATATGATAGATCTGTCTTATTCCGTTTTTAGGTTTCCCCAGTTTTTTGGCTAGCGTACCATCGTTGGTGAAAAGCAATAATCCCATAGCCTGGGTATCAAGTTTCCCAACAGGATCCAGTTTTGATTTGGTTGCCTTGGCCATTAGTTCCATTACGGTTTTTCCACCTTTTTCCGTACTTCCGGTCACGTAAACCCCTTTCGGTTTATTCAGTAAAAAATATTCGGGTTTTTCAGGTTTCAGCGTTCTACCGTCAAACTTAACCTCATCGGTAAGTTTCACTTTGTAACCCATCTCGGTAATAACTTTTCCGTTAACGGTTACATTTCCGGAAGAAATATAGATATCAGCATCACGACGGGAACAGATCCCGGAATTCGAAATATATTTATTGAGCCTGATTCCCTCAGTCTTTTCGGTTGATTTAGCTGAAGTGGGTTTAGCTGAAGTTTTGTCTCCCGCCTTCTTTATAGGGGCATTTCCCCGGGCAAAGGATTTCTTTCGTTGCCCTCCACCTTGTCTTCCGCTGAATTTTCCATCTGAAGATTTATCGTTTCTGCTCATAGCGCTAATTTTTTGCAAAGGTACTGTATAAGTAGAGATTAACTAAATTATAAAAAGAATAATATTATTGAAACAAATTGATTTAAAACACGCGGCTAAGTACGTCGCGAAGATCGATAAGTAGAATACTGAATACTCCGGCCACAATAATCAGTTTAAGAATATTATGCAGTAAGAGATACTGCCATTTCGCTTTGCTAAAATACAGGAATAACACAAAGAAAACCAGTAAGCCAAGGGAAGCGTAAAAATAGTAATTCATATACCCAGTGTCAAACCTTGTGATAAGAAGTAAGGTAGGAACTACTGCAAGTCCGGTTAGCACCGAAAGAAAGAACTTGCTCCATTTCTCACCATAGACCACAGGTATGGTTTGATAGTTCTGCGCCAGGTCCCCCTGCATATTCTCCAGATCTTTTACCAATTCCCGCATTACAATCATTAGATAAAGAAAGGTGGCGTGAATAAAGATCACGGTCTCAAAATTCCTGTAATACACGAAGATCACGAAAAAGGGAGTAATGGTGAGGATAGAGGCAACCAGATTCCCCAAAAACGGAATCTTTTTAAGACGGTGGGAATAAAGCCAGATGGCGAATATATATATCGAAAAGAATAATACCGTTTTAAAAGAAACATAACTGGCAAAAAATATCGCGAGTAAATTCAGAATAAAATAAACAGAGAGCTTGGTGCGCTGGCTCACAATTCTATCCAACATCGTTTTCTTAGGCCTGTTGATCAGGTCTTTTTCACTATCGTAAAAATTATTGATAATGTATCCCGAAGCGACAATAGTCGCAGAAGAAAGGATGAGAAAGAATAAATTATCATCGAAAAGGATATCCCGCAATGGTAAATCGGGAGCAAGGATAAAGGCTGAAGTGAGATACTGTGCAAGGATTAGCACCAGTATATTATAACCACGAACCACCGAAAACAAACTGAGCATTTTCAGCAACAAACGTTTGTTGGAGATGGAAACCATTAAGGGGCTTGTTTAGAAGTTGTAGACCACCTCTAATTTATAATCTTTTAAGGCTTTTCTTGCTTTTTCGATGTCTTCAGTAAACCCAAGAATGTACCCACCACCTCCTGAACCACAAAGCTTGAGGTAGTAGTCGTTCGTATCAATTCCCTTTTGCCATAGTTTATGAAATTGAGCGGGAATCATAGGTTTAAAATTATCCAGGACTACGTGAGAAAGGCTTTTTACATTCGTAAAAAGCGATTTCACATCACCTTTCAAAAAGTCATCTACACAAGCATCGGTATGTTTTACGAATTGGTCTTTAAGCATTCTTCTAAAGCCTTCCTGCTTCATGTTTTCCATAAAGATTCCAACCATTGGGCCGGTTTCGCCGGTACTCCCACTGTCAAGTAAAAATACGGCTCCCTGTCCGTTTTCGGTTTGGGAGGGAATCCCTGCGGGCTCAATATTGTCTTTTGAATTTATAAGGATAGGAATGCTCAAATAGCTGTTAAGCGGATCCAGGCCTGAAGATTTTCCGTGGAAAAATGATTCCATTTCGCCGAAGATCTTTTTCAGTTTTAAAAGTTTATCTCTGGTAAGATTTTCCAGCACAGTGATCTTATCGGTAGCATATTTGTCGTAGATCGCAGCCACTAAAGCACCACTACTCCCTACTCCATATCCCTGAGGAATCGTGGAGTCGAAATACATTCCTTTAGCGATATCAGCTTTCAAAGAATCCAGGTCAAATTTAACCAGATTAGGATTGTTTTTCGAAAGTTCCCCGAGGTAATCGGCGAATCTGCACAAACTTTTATTGGATTTTATAGCAGCTTCAGATGGATCTTCATCTACCTTCAAGGCACCATTGTAAAAATTATAAGGAATTGATAAACCTTTGGAATCTTTGATAATTCCATATTCTCCGAAGAGAAGGATTTTTGAATAAAATAAAGGTCCTTTCATAAGCTCTGATGTACACTGTACCGTTTTAAGGCAGAGAAGTTTAAGTAAATCTACAATTTTTCCGCACCTTTTCCAATACTGTCGCAAATATACTGCCCTTTTTCACAATAGGCAACCAACTCATTCTTAATGAATGCCAAAACTTCTTCTTTATGCTCTTCGGGATAAAGCACATGAACATTCGCTCCGGCGTCTAATGTAAAGCAAACCGGAACACCTGTTGTTTCCCTGTACTGCCATATTTTATTGATTATTTCCAGGGTATTTGGTTTCATTAGAATAAAATACGGCTCGCTGCTCATCATCATGGCGTGCAGACTAAGGGCTTCGCTTTCTACTATATTTATGAAGTCCGGCAGATTTCCTGTCTCAAAAACTACCTGTAACTTTTCAAGATTAGCATGCGCCTGTTCAAAACGTGCCTCAGCAAAAGGATGCCCGTGCATTAAATTATGCCCCAGCGTACTACTCACCTGTTTTTGTCCTTTGTCTACCAGCAAGATCGTGTCCTGA
Organism: Salegentibacter sp.; assembly: GCA_024635795.1. Taxonomy (GTDB): domain Bacteria; phylum Bacteroidota; class Bacteroidia; order Flavobacteriales; family Flavobacteriaceae; genus Salegentibacter. Next base: position 136,311 of record JAGXIH010000017.1, read on the forward strand.
TAGGTTTTAAAAACCTCATGCACCTTATATGGATATTTAATTCCGAAAAGATCGCTGCTGCCTGCCGTACTTTCGTGTTTTCCCCATTCTATAAGTTCTCCTTCAATGCTTCGGCAGGCACTTCCTGATCCTAACCTTGCAAGAAAAGAGGCTTTTTTTAGAAAATAATCTTCTGTAAGTTCGGGATTTAACTGCTTCTCCAAACTCATCAAACAAAGGGCCAGGGCACTCATCCCGCTTGCTGAAGAGGCGATCCCGCTGCTATGAGGAAAAGTATTTTCGGTTTGAATAATCAGCTTATAATCCTTTAAAAATGGAGAATATTTTTCGATGCGTTCAAAAAACTTAGTAATTTTTGGTTTGAAATCGTCTTTCTTATTTCCTTCAAAAAACAATTCGAAATCAAAATCCTCGCCTCTGGTTTCTTTTTTCTGAAACTCCAGGGTAGTTATGGTTTTACAGTTTTTTAAGGTAAAACTAACCGAGGGATTGGCCGGAATCTGGTTTTCTTTCTTCCCCCAGTACTTCACCAGGGCAATATTGCTTGGCGATTGCCAGGTAACCTTGCCAGATTGCACCGACTTCTTATATCCTACCGGAATAAAATCCTGTTCACGCATCGTAAAAAATTTTAGCAAAGATAGTTTTTAACCTGAGATTGCCCATATGCATTACTTGTGCCCTTAGAGTTTTATAATTCAATTTAATTCCTATTTTAGTGGTACCTAACCAACCAGAAGATGACAAGGAAACTTCTCATACGCAGTTCTATTGCAATTGGCATTTGTTTGCTCTTCGGTTTTGTTGGTGCGGTCGCAACTCAAACCGCTATGAATGGCTGGTATACAGCCCTGGAAAAGCCATGGTTTGACCCACCGGAGTGGATTTTTGGCCCGGTCTGGATGCTAATGTACGTTCTTATGGGCGTCTCTGCGGGGATCGTTTGGAGTAAAGGTTTTTATCATAAATGGGTGAAAATCGCCTTATATCATTTCGGATTTCAACTTCTGTTCAACGGATTTTGGTCACTGCTTTTTTTCGGACTAAACAAACCCTTCTGGGCATTACTCGCTGCCATTACCCTGTTCATTTTGGTAATACTTACCATAAGATGGTTTAAAGTAGTGAATAATCTCGCTGCATACCTTCTTGTACCCTATGCTGCGTGGGTGCTTATGGCGCTTGTTTTAAATTTGGAAGTTTGGTATCTTAATTAGCGCTCATCGCTTTTGCAGCAAGAAATCCACCGGTCCAGGCATTTTGAAAATTAAATCCTCCGGTTATCGCATCTATATTTAATACTTCCCCGGCCAGATAGAGGTTTTTATGCAGTTTACTTTCAAAAGTTTTAAAATTAACCTCTTTGAGATCTACTCCACCTGCAGTGACAAATTCTTCTTTAAAAGTGCTTTTTCCATCTACCTCGAATTCTGCTTCACAAATTTGATGGATCAGAGCTTCCAGCTGATTTTTATTCACTTCTGCCCAGGTAGTCTCCGAACTTATTCCCGCTGCATATACCAGGCTCTGCCATAAGCGTTTTGGAAGGCCGAATCTTGAATATTTTGCCACCTTTTTTTTTGCTTCCTTAAATTTGAGGTCTTTTAATTCTTCTTTTATTTCTTCGGAAGTCATCTCCGGCAACCAATTCACTATTATCTGAAACTTATAATTTTCAGTATAAAGTTCCCTGGCTCCCCAGGCCGATAATTTTAAAATTGCCGGCCCGCTCATCCCCCAGTGCGTGATAAGCAAAGGCCCTTTGCTTTCTAATTTATCTTCTTTAGAATTAAATTTTACCCGCACAGAAGCTTCAGTGGCGATCCCTGCTAAACCTTTTATTCTTTCATCCTTAATATTGAAAGTAAAAAGGGAAGGCACCGCAGGCACAATGCTATGCCCAAGTTTAGCGAGAAGTTTCCACATTTTAGGATTACTCCCCGTGGCCAGCATAATTTTTTCTGCTGAAAAATCTCCCTTATTGGTCCTGACATTCCAGGTTTCCCCTATTTTCTGTAGCTCCTGGACCGAATGATTTTTTAGAACATTTATCTTTAATCTTTCAATTTCACTCAGAAAACAATTGATAATACTTTCTGAAGAATCTGAAACCGGAAAGATGCGACCATCGTCTTCGATTTTTAGCTCGATTCCTCTTTTCTGAAACCACTCCATCGTGTCGCCGGTCATAAAACTGTGAAACGGGCCAAGCAATTCCTTTTCCCCGCGAGGATAATTTTGGCTGAGTTCCTTAGGCACAAATTCAGCGTGGGTTACATTACAGCGACCTCCTCCCGAAATTCTCACTTTGGAAAGTACTTCTTTCCCCCGTTCCAGGATGGCAATCTTCAATCCCCGATTCATTTCAGCAGCATTTATTGCGGTAAAGAATCCCGCGGCGCCACCGCCTATAATTATGATGTCAAAATGCTGCATTAATTATTGTTGATGATTTGTTTCGCTCCTCTTGAGCTATAATATACCGCCCCTCTGGGGCTCTAATATCGTTGTTGATTTTTAAATTGCTCTATAAGTACATCGCTCCTTCGGAGTTATAAACCTGCAAATTTCATTCTAATTCGTTTCTGAAAAACAAGTTTTAAAAAAGTCTATCAGGAAAATCAGAGATGATCCCGTCTACCCCAAAATCTATCATTCTGGTGATATCATCCGGTTCATTAACTGTCCAAACATTTACTTTAAATCCTGCCTTGTGGGAATTCTGCACGCTGTCTCTGGTGATTATCCCTAACGACGGATGGATGGCTTGTGCCTTGAGCAATTTCCCTAGTTCAATGGCTTCGTTCACGCTGGCCTTACTCAAAATTCCGAGTGGGATTTTCTCATCAAGTTGCTGCATTTGGAAGAGTTCATTCTTCTGAAAACTAGACACGATAAAATCCTGGTATTCCCAGTTTCTTTTCGCGATATATTCCTGAATTATTTCTGAAGTGGCCACAGCAGTATTTAAGCCTTTAAGTTCAATATTAATGCTGCATTTCCCTTCAATAAGATCAAGTACATCAGTTAGCAGAGGTATGTGAAAATGTTCTTCAACCTTAAGCAATTTTAATTCCTCCCAGAATTTTTTAGCAATTTCGCCACTTCCGTTGGTGGTGCGGTCCAGCGTAAAATCGTGAAAAACCACGATCTCCCCCGTTTTACATCTATGCACATCAATTTCAATGGCATCTACCCCCAAATCAATGGCTTTTTGAATGCTTTCCAGGGTATTTTCGGCAAGAAGGCCTTTGGCCCCTCTATGTCCTATTTTCATAATAGATTTCATTAGGCAAAGGTAAAAGCTTTATTGAAATGGATTAAGCTGAAAGCAAATCTTTAGAAAGGCTTATTACTACTTAACATTTTTTTAATGTGAGGCTTTCCTAAATTTAAGGATACAATCAACGAGTATATTGGTTGATCAAATGTCTAATCGATAAAATTTTAAAAAATGGAAAAATGGTTTGAATTCTCTACCGAATCCTTGATCGCTATCGCACTTACCGCTATAGGTATTTATTTAGCAGTTATAGTATTTACCCGCATAGCCGGTAAACGAAGTTTTTCAAAAATGTCCAGTTTTGACTTTGCAATGACGGTGGCCATTGGTTCTATTATGGCAACTACCATTCTCTCGGCATCAGTAAGTTTAACACAGGGAATAGCAGGTCTGGCAGCAGTATATATTTTGCAAATGTCAGCGGCTATTTGCAGGCGATTTTCCTGGTTTCGAAAAGCGATAGATAATTCGCCATTACTACTTATGGAAGGCAAAAATATTCTTCACGAGAACTTAAAGAAAGCCAGGGTTACCGAAGGTGATCTACGTTCAAAATTAAGGGAAGCTAATGTTTTGGATCTCTCCCAGCTGCGGGCGGTAATTTTTGAAACTACTGGAGATATTTCGGTATTGCATTCTTCAGACGAAAATCAGGAAATAGAAGATTGGCTTACAAAAGACGTACTAAATAATTAAAAAATGATGTTGAGTTGGACAGATATTCTGGGACTGGCAGCAGGGGTTTGCACCACTGTAGCCGTGATTCCTCAAATTAAAAAAGCCTGGAAAACCAAAAAAGTGAAAGATGTTTCCCCCGGGAATGTTTACCATTCTAATAATAGGAGTTTTTTTATGGGTAGCCTATGGAATAACCCAAAACGATTTACCGATAATTGCTGCCAACGGCGTTTCTTTAGGACTAAATGACTTGATACTATACCTTTTGCTTCGCTACAGGAATGCTAATAAAGACCAATAGCTGTTAATCTTCACTAATCTAAAACTAAAGTCTTCTTAAACCACATTAAAGTATTTCAGTATACCGCTATTTTTACAAAAAATGCGTTAAAGATGAATGCGGTAGCCCATAAAAATCTAAAAAAAAAGAATTCTGTAAAAACTACTTATAAGGATTTCAGGAACTTCATAATAGATGAAGACCATCCCTGTATAATGGCGCAAACGGTGTTCAGCATGGATAAAGCTGAAATTCACAACTATGAAAATTTCGGATCTCTTAAAACTGCAAAAGAGATCTTAAAGGATCTCAAACAATACCTGGAGAATTACGACTTCACCTCCAATGAGTTTTACACTTTTATAGCGGTTTTCCCGGAGCAAAAGAATTTTTCTGAAGCGAAATTTGAAGAATTGCTCTGGAAACAATTACAATGCATCCATCAGGAAGATGACAAGGATTGGGACCCCGAGGTGAGTAAAGATCCGGAAAGTAAAAACTTCAGCTTTAGTATAGCCGGGAAATCATTTTATATCGTGGGACTTCATCCCAATAGTAGTAGAAAAGCAAGACAAAGTCCATATCCTGCAATTACCTTTAACCTGCATTGGCAGTTTGAAAAACTCAGGGAAATGGGGGCTTATCAGAACGTACGGGACAAAATTCGGGAACGCGACATAGACCTACAGGGCAGCACAAACCCTATGCTCGAAGATTTTGGTGAAAGCAGTGAGGCCAGGCAATATAGTGGACGAAAAGTTGGAGAAGAATGGAAATGTCCGTTTCTTCACGGGAAAAATAAATAAATGTACCAGCCGAAAAAATACCAGAAGAAAGACTCCAACTACATTTATAAATTTATACAGCAAAACCCATTCGCTACCCTTGTTCTTAATGGAGAACGATTTCTTGCAACTCATATTCCGGTTTTGGTGGAAGGTGATGCAGAAGATTTTAAACTCTACGGCCATATTGCCAACCATAACGAACAATTACAGCATCTTAAAGACGGTGCCGAAGTCTTACTGATCTTTCAGGGGGCTCACGGGTATGTTTCCTCATCCTGGTACAAGAAAAAGGATATTAGTACCTGGGATTATTCAGCGGTTCACGTGAATGCAAGGATTAGGATTCAATCTACTGAAGAGTTGGAACAGTCACTGGTTAACCTGGTTCATAAATTCGAGAAGGATCAGGAAAAACCCTTATACTATAAAGATATTCCTTCAGAAATAATTTCAGACCACCTCCCGCATATTACCGGTTTTTGGTGTGAACCTTTTAAAATTGAAGGGATAGCCAAACTCCATCAGGGTTACGATTCAGAAGACCTTAACCGAATTAGCAAAAAACTACAAAAACGGGCCGACCCTATGGATCCGGTTTTGGAAAAAAATATCAGATCTGAAAATGATACAAAAGATAGATAAACAAAGTGGAGCAGCCTTTACCCTGAAAAAGGGGCAGAAATTAAAGGTGATCAGCCCGGAAGCCGAACAGGTAAGCGATATGGTATTGTTTAATGCTCACGACATCCGGGAGAAGTTATCATCAGGGAAAACCCTTGATTTCGAGGAGACTATCCTTATTACAAAAGGAAATTTTTTATGGAGTAACCGAAGTCAAAAATTGATGGGAATCCTGGAAGACACCAATGGGCGCAATGATTTCTTGCTGGCACCTTGTAGTCCGGAGACCTTTGAGATAATGTATGATTATAAGGGTTACCACCCCAGTTGTTTTGAAAATCTCTACAGCAACCTGGAGGAATTTGGCATCGGGCCAGATGATGTCCCCACGGCCTTCAATATCTTTATGAATGTGCAATTTGACAACGAAGGAAACTTAAGTGTAGACCCTCCGCTTAATAAAGCAGGGGATTATTTACTTTTTGAAGCTAAAACAGATCTTATCGTTGGCCTCACCGCCTGCTCTGCGGAAGACAGCAATAATGGCAGCTTCAAACCTATTCATTTTGAGATTATCGATTAAGCCTCTACGGGTTCCTTCTTTTTCTTTCTGAAGCGCATATTGAGCATTTCTATAGCCAGAGAAAAGAAAACAGAGAAGTAGATATATCCCTTAGGCACATGATAGTGCAATCCTTCAACGAGCAACATCACCCCAATAAGGATCAAAAATGACAGTGCGAGAATTTGAATGGTTGGATGATTATTTACAAACTCACTCACCACTTTGGCAAATACCATCATCACGATTATGGCGATGGTTATAGCAATAATCATTAGAAGAACAACATCGGTTAATCCAATGGCGGTTAAAATAGAATCGAAAGAAAAAACAAGGTCCAACAATACTATTTGTACAATAGCATAACCAAAGGAATTTACACTTTTCACCTTTGTGGTTTCCTCGTGGCCTTCTACTTTTTCATGTATTTCCAGGGTGCTCTTCACCAGCAGAAAAATTCCTCCGGCTACCAGGATAATGTCTTTCCAGCTCAATTCGAAATCCATGTATTCCAGCACCGGCTCTGTTAGGCCAATGATCCAGGTAATACTTAGCAGTAGTAATATCCGCATGATAAGCGCGATTGAAAGCCCACCAATTCTCGCTTTCTTTTGCTGATCTTTAGGCAATCTACCCGCAACAATTGATATAAAAATAATGTTATCTATACCCAGCACGATTTCCATAAAAGTAAGAGTGAGTAAAGCGATCCAGGTATCTGGCTGAAGAAAAATTTCCATTGGATTGTTTATTGGTTAGGTAAAACAAGATTAAAAATAGAAAAAATCTCTTCTCTCTCTTTAGTTTTCACAACTCCTTACTAAATAAAAAGGCCATTCTTTTACGAATGGCCAATTAAAATATATAATTAGATGTCTTGTTAGGAGACTGCTTTTAGCTTCTTTATAGTAGATTTATTGAGCTTATCTTCAGCATAATCCCGGTCCACTACAAGTTTTGTTTGGTTACTCTCAGGCATATCGAACATCGCATCGGTAAGTATCGCCTCACAGAGTGAACGCAGTCCCCGTGCCCCAAGTTTGTATTCAACAGCTTTCCCTACGATAAAATCCAATGCTTCTTCAGTCATATCAAATTCGATATCGTCCATCTCGAAGAGTTTCTGATATTGCTTTACAATGGCATTCTTAGGCTCGGTAAGTATCGCTCTAAGAGTTTTCTTATCAAGTGGATTCATATAGGTTAAGGCCGGTAGCCTTCCGATGATTTCAGGGATAAGACCAAAGTCTTTTAAATCCTTCGGAATTATATATTTCAGCAAGTTCGTGCGTTCTATCTGGTCATCACCTTTTGAAGCGCTAAAACCAACAGCCTGCATATTCAACCGCTTGCTGATGTTTCTCTCGATCCCATCAAAAGCCCCACCTGCTATAAACAGAATGTTTTCGGTATCTACCTCAACAAATTTCTGATCGGGGTGCTTACGACCTCCTTTTGGTGGTACATTTACTGTAGTTCCCTCCAGTAATTTAAGTAAAGCCTGCTGAACTCCCTCTCCCGAAACATCCCGGGTAATTGACGGATTATCGCTTTTTCTGGCAATCTTATCTATTTCATCAATAAATACAATTCCGCGTTGTGCTTTCTCTACATTATAATCGGCCGCCTGAAGCAATCTGGTTAAGATACCTTCTACATCTTCTCCCACATAACCGGCTTCGGTAAGTACGGTAGCATCAACGATTGCCAGGGGCACATTAAGCATTTTCGCGATGGTTTTTGCAATAAGGGTTTTCCCGGTTCCGGTTTCCCCAACCATAATGATGTTACTCTTCTGAATCTCTACATCGTCATCAGATTTTGGTTGTAACAAACGTTTATAGTGGTTATAAACCGCTACAGACATAACTTTCTTGGTAGCTTCCTGTCCAATCACATATTCATCCAAAAAAGACTTGATCTTTTTTGGTTTGCTTAACATCAAATCTGAAGAAAGCTCGCGAGCCTCCCCCTGTTTTAATTCTTCCAGGACGATGCCATGAGCCTGCTCAATACAGCGGTCACAAATATGAGCATCCAGTCCTGCGATGAGCAAATTGGTTTCAGGTTTTTTTCTTCCACAAAAGGAACATTCTAATTCTTCTTTCGCCATTTCGTTTAATTTAGCGCAAACTCAGGTTTGCTTAAATTATTTTCCTTCTCTCGTTAGTATTTCGTCTATCATACCATATTCCAGCGCTTTTTCAGCTTTCATCCAGTAATCACGGTCACTATCTTCTTCGATCTTCTCGTAGGTTTGCCCAGAGTGCTTAGCAATAATCTGGTATAATTCCTTTTTAAGGGTTAAGATCTCTCTTGCTGTAATCTCAATATCACTGGCCTGGCCCTGGGCGCCCCCAAGCGGCTGGTGTATCATCACCCTTGAATGCGGCAAGCCGCTTCGTTTACCATTTTCTCCGGCACATAACAGTACCGCTCCCATAGAAGCTGCCATCCCGGTGCAAATTGTTGCTACATCGGGCTTGATAAATTGCATGGTATCGTAAATTCCAAGTCCGGCGTAAACACTTCCCCCCGGGGAATTGATATATATCTGAATATCCTTGGAAGCATCTGTACTTTCCAAAAACAACATCTGTGCCTGTACAATATTAGCCACCTGGTCGCTTATTCCGGTTCCTAAAAATATAATGCGATCCATCATAAGGCGGGAAAAAACGTCCATAGCAACAGCATTCATTTGGCGCTCCTCAATAATATTGGGAGTCATCCCTAAAGGATTCATGCTGCCAACGATCTTACCGTAATAATTACTGTTTATGCCGTGGTGTTTGGTGGCGTATTTTTCAAATTCTTTTGCGTAGTCCATTAAAATGCTTTTTTTCTCGTGTTAAAAAGAAGGGTCTTCTAAACCCAAAAAGGCGTTATCCCAAACGGTTTAACGCCTTAAAGATAGGTATAAAATTCTGAAATTTCTTATTGATAAATCTCTTTCACGAATTCATCATAAGTCACTTCTTTCTCTTCAAATTTCATATTTTCTTTATAGAAATCAAGAAGTTTTTCATTCATCAATTGCTCAGATAAACGCTTAACTTCATCCTCATTTGAAAGGATTCTTGAAGCGATATCATCAAGTTCTTTTTCTGAAGGGTTCATCTGGCCAAATTGTGCCATTTGCTCTTTGATCTTTTCGTGAGAAAAAGCCTTTAGGTCTTCAAAGTTAACCTCAAGCTTATTATCATTTATGATTTTCCCTTCAATTAACTGGTAACGTAAGCCTTTTTCACTTTTTTCATATTCTTCTACAGCTTCCTCTTCTGTAAGTGGTTTTTCACCTACTGTGCGGATCCATTTTTGAAGAAATTCCTTAGGAAGTTCAAATTGCGTGTTTTCGATCAGAGTCTCGGTCACATCATTCATCAATTGCTGATCACTCTGCTGCTTAAATTGCTTGGCAGCGTCTTCCTTGATCTTATCCTTAAGTTCGGTTACCGATTTCACCTTGTCTTTTCCGAAGAGCTTATCAAAAAGTTCCTGGTCAAGATCGGCCAGTTCTCTTTTGTTTACTTCAGCAATGGTGAATTCAACTTCAATATCAAGGTCGTGAGCTTTATCGTGTTCGATTCCAAGAAGGTCAATTAATTGATGATCGTCCTTGAAAAGATTCTTGGTTTTTAGCTTTATGGTATCGCCAACCTTAGCGCCCATAAATTTATCAAGATTCTTTTTCCCGTTGATCTTTTCCAGTTCTACTGAAGACTCCTTCTCAATTCCTTCCTCTTCATTTTTGAAAGTTCCGGCAACGATATCCTTCTCATCATCTACAACATCTTTTGAAATCAGTTTCCCGTATTGCTTCTGCATCGATTCAAGCTGGGTGTTAACCATCTTTTCATCGGCAACAATATTATATTTGGTAACCGGCTTTTCAAGATCAAGATTCACCTCAAATTCCGGGGCAAGACCAAGTTCAAATTCAAAGCTGTATTCCTCTTTATTCCAATCGAAGTCTTCCTGCTCTTTTGGGATAGGGTTCCCTAAAACATCAAGTTTTTCTTCGGTAAGGTATTTATTAAGGGCGTCCTGCAGAAGTTTGTTAACTTCATCTACCAAAACTGCCTGTCCGTATTGTTTTTTCACCATACCCATTGGCACGTGGCCTTTTCTAAAACCGGGTATGTTAGCGTTTTTACGGTAATCTTTCAATATCTTCTCTACCTTTGGGGCATAGTCTTCCTTTGCGATATCAACTTTTACTACCGCATTAAGCTCATCAATATTCTCTCTGGTAATATTCATCTTGACTTGTTATAAAAATTGGAGTGCAAAATTACACTTTTTTCCCAAGCCCGCAAAGTTTCAATTTATTGAATTTCAGCCTTCTTCTAATCTTTTCCGAGAAGAGAAAACAGTATGGATTGAAAGATCGATAAAAGCAGACTAAAAAGAAGAGCGATAAGAAAACCATTCACCTCAAATCCACTCACAAAGGCATCGGCAAGAAGAATGATGATTGCATTTATCACCAGTAGGAACAATCCCAGGGTCAGTATAGTTACCGGAAGTGTAAGAAGCACTAAAATTGGCTTAACCAGCAGATTTAGTATTGCCAGGACAATGGCAACAATTATGGCGGTTACATAACCGGCCACCTCAACGCCGGGAAGAAATTTAGCCAGCACAACAACGGCCAGCGCGGTAAGTAAAATTCTTAAAATGAAGTTCATAGCTTATGGTGTTAGTAGTACAAATATGCAAAAAACGCCGGAATATCCGGCGTTTAATCAAAATTGAAGAAAGTGAAATTTTTTAATTCACCTCGTTATTAAGAGTAATTGTAGGATAGTTCCCAATATTAACTCCCGGCACAGAAGCACTATATGTAATGTTAATCTCTTTAATCAACTCGTTTGCTACAATAGCATAACCACGGGGCGTTAAATGAATCCCGTCTAAGGAGAAAGCTCCACCACTAGCAAAAGTTGAAGTTACGGTACCCGCATCAAAGTTGTATCCATTTTGAGCAATATCGGTTAGCAAGGAATTTGCATCCAGCAATGCCAACCCATTTGCATCTGCAATGTCAGAAATAGCCTGGTTATAAGCAGTTGTTGCTTCTTTAATTAATTCTTGCTCTGTAATTGTCAAAACATGCTCATCTCCTAGAGGTACAGAAACCCCATTAACCATATTTGGGTTGTCCCCTACAGTAGTTCCCAAAAACCCTGCGCTGGTTAAAGGAATTAAATCTGAATCTGTCCCCTGTCTTAGTTGCCCTAAAAGAGAAGCTGTTTGCGCATCTAAATTAAAGGGAGCTGCCTGTATTGTTTCGGCAATATCAGTTAGGTCCTCATCCACCAATGTCACATAGTTTTGACCTTCAGTAAAATTCAATTGTCTAAAAGCTGCCTCATCTGCAGTTATTACACCCATTTGAACTAAACCAGGAAGTATTTGAGTGTTATAGGCCGCAAATTGATTATTTAAAGCTTCAGCTGTCGTGGCGTCCAAAGGAATCGCATTAATAGGTACAGTTGTAAAATAAGGCACAGAAGTTACATCTGGTATATTAACCAAAACTCCGCCTGTAGCAGTACTGGTTAAAGTCTCAACGATTCCGGAATAAACCGAATGAAAAACGTTAGGATCGGTAATATCGTTTGGTCCATAGGTAGAAGGAACGGTGTTATTGGTTTGATCTTCCCCGGTTCCTCCTGAAGTCGCATAACCAAGCACATCGTTATTTCCTATCCAAAGTGAGAAAAAAGTTGGGTTTAACATCATAGCATCTTCCACTACCGTTGTTGAAGCAGAAGTGGCGAAACGCGCAAAATAAGGATTAGCCATACCGGCAGGTACGCCTTCAGCATTGCCATATCCCTGCGCTACCAAATGGTAACTTTTGGCACCGGGCACTCCCATATTTCTAAATGGTCCATCCAGGGTATTTAAAACTTCGGTAGTAGGTTGACTTCCGGTATAGCGGGCAGGCCCTGGTTCTCCATTAGCGCCTACTGCTAAAACGAATCGGTTTTCAGCAATTACAGTTCCGCCAAATAATAGCCCGCCTGTATTATCACTAACATAAGGAATGGTAAAATCATTGGTTTCCTGAGTTAACGCAAATTGCTGCGCCATGATATTAGGATAGGAATTTTCCTGACCGGTAATATACAAAGCTCCATCGGCATAACCCGCAGTTAAGGAATTACCCAATGCTACGTAACTTGAGAAATCGGCTTCTCCATTGCTGTAAGTACCCAGTTCATCTACCGGGGTATCGAATTCTGGTTCACAGGACAAAACTCCTGCGGCTAGTAATACTGCTATATATCTATAATATTTTTTCATGTTCTTCAATTAAATTTTATAAGTTAAACCAAGACCCGGGATAAAAGCTGATGTCTTATAAGTACCTTCAAAAGGCACTCTTTGTCCGTCTTCGCTATAGTAATCATAAGATTCATCAACTTCCTTATAACGGTTATACAGGAAAGATGCATCTATGGACAGCCTGTCGTTAACATTTACAGAAAGACCACCGGTGAAGCCCTGCGCATCGTTTCTAGGTGTTTCAGGAGCAAAATAACCCGATTGCACTGGAGACTCATCAAAGTAGTAACCTACCCTAAGGGTAAACATTTCATTTGCCAGATACTGCATTCCGAAGCGGTAAGTTGCAGCATCTTTATAATTTCTCGCATTCTGAGAGTCGGGAATGTTCGGATTTGCAAAATCAATATCCAAAGATTCATATACGCTCCAGTAAGTACGATTATAATCAACCGCCAACAACCATTTATCGAGTAATTGATAAGAAAACCCAACCGAAAGTTCGGCAGGAAGAGGCAGTGTGGCATCAAAGGCAGTATCTTCAAACGGAGTTAAAGGAGAGTTAGGGATATTTTGGAAATCTGCATCCCCACCTTCAGCATCCATCATTATTTCTGAGCGGTAATTAAGACCAACTGTCAATCTATCGGTGGGTTTATACATTGCACTGGCAGACCACCCAAAAGCACTTACCCCGGTGGCGTCTACAGTAACGTTAGAACGATTTCCTTCAAGATCGGTTAAGGTTCTGTTCAGGTTTCGGTTAAAATTAACACCACCTGTTACATAGATGGGACCTCCACCAACACTAAGATTATCAGTAATTTTCACTGAAGCCAGGGCTTGAATGTAAATCGCTTTTAGGTCGATATTATTCACCAAATGCGATCCAGACCAGTCGGTTGGCCATTCTACGGTACTACCGTAGGGCGTATAAGCAGCAAGTCCAAGACTTAGCCAATCATTCATCTTGTAAGAAAAATAAGCGTAAAAAGGAGTTCCCACCGGACTATCGGTGCGGTATGTTTCACCAAATTGATCATTTTGCCATGCTACCTCAGAGAATACGGCGCTGGCACCTACAGCCATATTAATTTTGTTTTCCAGGTACACCAACCCGGCAGGGTTAAAAAAAGCGAGTTCAGCATTGTTCACCACGGCCACACCGGTGTGGCCCATAGCAAGAGAGCGCTGGCCCTGTAGGCTCACCCGGTATCCTCCGGCATATGTTACGGATGCAGCCAAACCAAAAAGGCATAGAAATAATAGTTTTTTCATAATTGAATTGGGATTAATAATGGTATTTAATAAAATAGTCTCTTCAAAAATAGAACAAATTAGAAAGTATGCAATGAATCAGATCAATTTATTATGCATACATAACGATTCCAGGGTAAATTTAAAGAAATTTCAGCACAGCTTCATAAAAAGCTTCACTATTCTCGGCGTGGACCCAGTGACCCGCATCGGGAATGCTTATGATTTCGGCTTTTGGAAATTGATTTTTTATGGAAGCTTCATCTTCTGCAGTAATATAATCTGAATTCTCCCCTCTAATGAATAAGGTTTCTCCTTCATATTTCTGATCTTCGGGCAGCGCCTCTCCAACCTTCTCTATATTGACCTTTAAAGCTGAAAGATTGAGCTTAAGACAAAGCTTGTCCTGAGACTCCCTTTCCAGGTTCTTCAGCAAGAATAACCTGATGCCTTTATTGGAGATAAATTCCTTCAGGAGATTCTCCGCTTCTTTTCTCGAACTTAGGTTGGCTTCTTCCAGGGCTGTTAATCCATCCAGAATTTGTTGGTGATGGGGCGCATAATATTTTGGCGCGATATCTACTATAATGAGCTTTTTCACCAGGTCAGGGTTTTGGGCAGCCATTAGCATAGCCGCTTTTCCGCCCATAGAATGCCCCAATAATATGATATCGGAAAGATTATGCTGCTTGCAGTATTCCACTATATCATCGGCCATTATTTGATAGTCAAAATCATCACTGTGCGGACTTTTCCCGTGGTTTCTTTGGTCTATAAGATGCACCTCATAACCTGCCTCGGCAAACTGGCCGCCCAGGGTTTTCCAGTTATCTCCCATTCCCAAAAACCCGTGCAGAAAGAGAAAGGGCTTACCTTCTCCAAGAATATTTGAATGTAATTTCATAACAAAGCTTCTATTTTAATAGTTCAAGATACCTTTTTACAGTGGTTTCCAAACCTAAATATAAAGCTTCAGAAATTAAAGCATGCCCTATAGATACTTCATCAAGAAAAGGCACTTCTTCATTAAAATATTTCAGATTTTCCAGGGAAAGATCATGACCGGCATTTACACCCAGACCAAGTTCATGGGCCTTTCGGGCACATTCGGCATAGGGTTTCACCCCGGCTTTATGTCCTTCAGAAAACGACAGAGCGAAGGCCTCGGTATACAATTCAATACGGTCTGTCCCCGTTTTTGCGGCACCTTCAATCTGGTTTATTTCGGGATCGACAAAGATCGAGGTGCGAATTCCGTTATTTTTAAATTCTGAAATGACCTCTCTTAAAAAATCCCGGTATTTTACAGTATCCCAACCCGCGTTAGAGGTGATAGCATCTTCAGCATCGGGCACCAGGGTAACCTGTGCAGGTTTCACTTCCAGTACAAGGTCTATGATTTTTTTTACAGGATTTCCTTCAATATTGAATTCTGTTTTGAGAAGCGGTTTTAACTCCAACACATCACTGTAGCGAATGTGTCTTTCGTCTGGACGCGGGTGAACAGTTATTCCCTCGGCTCCGAATTTTTCAATATCCAAAGCTGTTTGCAGCACATTAGGGATATTCCCACCGCGGGCATTCCGGAGAGTGGCAATTTTATTGATATTAACGCTTAATTTGGTCATCATTTTGGCTTTAGATTAACAAAAATACAAACTTGCCAATGCCCTAATGAATTTTATTTTAATTAATTTGCACAAATAAGGACGAGGGATATGAACATAGAAGATTTTATTATTAACGATGTCTCGATTTGTCATTTTTCCGATAAGGTTGGAGAGATTCAAAGTTTATTCAACCAGCTTACCTATTCCCATCTCCCGGTAGAAAATAACGGGATATACATGGGCTGTATTTCAGAAAATGACATCCGCTGTTTTGAAGCAGAGAAAACCCTGGAGGATTATCAATATGCTCTGGAAGGTTTCTTTGTTAGAGAAACCGATTACTGGCTGGATATTTTAGATGCTTTTGCGCAGAACAACACTAATATTCTACCCGTTTTAGATGAGGAAAATAAATATTTGGGATACGTAGAGCTTAATGAGATCATCTCGCTTTTTAATGAAACTCCTTTTCTAAGTGAACCGGGGAATATTATTGTGTTAGAAAAAGGCTTTAAGGATTACTCCTTTAGTGAAGTGAGCCAGATCACAGAGTCCAATAATGCCAATATTCTTGGTGTTTTTGTTTCAAAATTTGAAAACGATCTTGCTCAAATCACTCTAAAACTAAGCCCAACGGGAATCAATGAGATCATTCAGGCCTTCAGGCGATATGGATACAGAGTAGTTTCAGAGCATCAGGAAGACAGCTTCAACAAAAATTTAAAAGACCGCTCAAAATACTTAGATAAATACCTCAATATTTAATATGAAAATTGGGATCTACGGACAGTTTTATCATACCAATGCCGGTGAATATATCGGGCAACTTTTGGAGTTGCTGGACAATGAGAATGTAAAAGTAGTTATTGAGGAGAAGTTCTTTCAATTGATTAAACTCAATGAAACGGTTCCTGATTCCCGGAGCCATTATGAAACTTTCACCTCTTTAGACAGGTCGTATGACCTGTTTTTTTGCATTGGAGGGGATGGGACTATTTTAAAGTCCATCAATTATGTAAAGGACCTGGAAATTCCTATTGTTGGTATTAATACTGGGAGACTGGGCTTTTTGGCAACTATACAAAAGGAGGAGATCGAAAGCACCATCCACGGCATCCTGAACAGGAATTTCAGCATATCCCCGCGGAGTGTTTTAAAAACCGAATGTCATCCCAATGAGCACGATCCTATTTTCAATAATGTAGCCCTTAACGAAATAGCCGTTAGCCGGAAAAACACCACCTCGATGATCACGGTTGACACCTGGCTTGACGACCAGTATCTCACTTCTTACTGGGCAGATGGGTTAATTATTTCAACACCCACCGGCTCCACCGGATATTCCTTAAGTTGTGGCGGGCCTGTGATCACCCCAAATACAGATTCTCTTGTAATCACCCCAATCGCGCCGCATAATTTAAACGCCAGACCACTGGTAATTAAAGACAACACAAGGATAACACTTCGGGTTTCGGGACGGGAAGATTCCCATTTACTATCTATGGATTCCCGGATTGCTTCATTAAAGAATGACACAAAAATCACCATTACCAAAGCACCCTACACAATAAATATTGTTGAATTGAATGAGCAAAGCTTCCTGTATACCCTGCGCAAGAAACTTTTATGGGGAGAAGATAAGCGTAATTAAGCAATAAAAGTTTTCTAAAACTGTTTATGAATATGTACAAAACTGCTCAAATTATTGTAGAGCAAACATTATTGTTATATTTGCAAACTTTTGAAAACCTATGAGGTACCTAATAGCTTTTGTAATCATGTTTGCTTACTCGGCTAACACATATTCACAGACCTTTGAGGCAGGCCCATTTATAGGAGGTGCTAACTACATAGGGGATGTAGGTAGAACTAATTATGTATTACCCAATTCCCTGGTTTTTGGAGGACTTGTAAAATGGAATCGAAGCCCGAGACATGCATTCAGATTATCCTTGCTTTTTGCTGAAATTAACGCCGATGACAACAAATCTTCAGAAAACCGAAGAGTGCAAAGAGGTTATTCTTTCAGCAACAGTATCGCTGAAGCGTCTTTAGGTGTGGAATTTAATTTCTGGGATTTTGACCTTCATCAGGGACATCCGCAAAGTTCGCCCTATCTTTACACCGGGATAACCTATTTTAGGGCTGATCATCTTTATTTGAAAAATGGTCGCGCCAACAATCTGGTTAATGAAGGTACCAACTGGTCTTTTGCCATCCCGATGGTAATTGGTTATAAAGAAAGCATCACAAAACATATTGTGGGGGCTTTTGAAATTGGGGCTCGCTATACCTTCACCGATAACCTTGATGGTAGCTGGCCCGAAGAATTATTAGACAGGCGGGATCCGCCAATTGAATTTGGAAACCGAAATACAAACGACTGGTATGTGTTTACGGGGGTGAACTTCACCTTTTCCTGGGGTCGAAGACCTTGTTACCGGAATTTTTAATATGGATTACAAAGAAAAAATTAACCTTAAGAAACTGCCTAAACACATTGCCTTAATTATGGATGGCAATGGACGCTGGGCAAAGCAGCAGGGTTTTTTAAGGATTAAGGGGCACGAACAAGGCACCACAGCGGTACGCGATGTCGTGGAAGGAGCTGCCGAAATCGGCGTGGAGCATCTCACCCTTTATGCTTTTTCTACCGAGAACTGGAACAGGCCCAAACTGGAAGTTCAAACCTTAATGAGACTTCTGGTTTCTTCACTTCGGAAAGAAATTACTACCCTTCAGGATAACAATATACGTTTAAATGCCATTGGAAATTTGGATAATCTTCCCAAAAAAGCACACCGCGAACTACTGGAAGTTATCGATAAAACCAAGGGCAATAATCGAATGGTTTTAACCCTCGCCTTAAGCTATGGTTCCCGCGAAGAGTTAACCAGCGCGGTGAAGGAAATAAGCCTGAAAGTTAAAAACAACGAAATTTCTGCTGAAGCTATTGATGAATCAGTTATAAATAAGCATCTTTACACCCGAAATTTACCAGATGTAGATCTGCTTGTTAGAACAAGCGGTGAGCAGCGCATAAGCAATTTCCTTTTATGGCAAATAGCTTATGCAGAGTTATATTTTACAGAACTATTATGGCCGGATTTCAGAAAAGAAAATCTTTTTGAAGCCATTTACAATTATCAAAATAGAGAACGACGATTTGGAAAAACCAGTGAGCAACTCAGTTAGCGCATTCATGACGAAGAAGTATATAGCACTTGTAGCATTTTGTTTATTTTTAGGCACCTCCACCCAGGCACAAGACCTGCCAATTTCCGATGGTAAAAAATATATTTTAGGAGAAATAAAAGTAACCGGTAACGTTAGTTATAACGAGCAGACGGTTATCGCCTATACCGGCCTCAAGAAAGGCGAAGAAATTTATATCCCGGGAGATAAGTTGAGTAATGTCCTTAAAAAATTATGGAAACTGGATCTTTTCAGCGATATTAATTTCTACCTTACTAATGTTGAAAACGGTGTTGCCGATCTCGAACTGGAGATTCAGGAGGTTCCAAAGCTTTCCAAAGTAAGAATCCAGGGCTTAAAAAAACGGGAACAGGAAGAACTTCTCGAAGAAAACAAACTTAGAGAAGGGGCGAAGGTTACTGAAAACCTCATCACCACCACTAAGAACTATATCGAAAGCAAATACCGTAAAGAAGGCTATTTTAACGCTAAAGTTAATGTAAATACTACTCCGGTACAGGATACCACCGATGCCAAATCAAACCTGGTAAATATGGTTGTGGATGTAGATAAAGGCGACCGGGTGAAAATAGAGGAAATCGAATTTATCGGGAATGAAAATTTTTCAGATGCCAAGCTTAAACGCAGCATGAAAAATACCAAGCAGAAAAATCTGTTTAGGTTCTGGAAGAGATCAAAATTTGTACGGGCAGATTATCAGGAAGACAAGCAGTCTGTAATCGATAAATATAAAGAAACCGGTTACCGGGATGCCAGGATCGTTTCAGATAGTCTTATCAGAAAAGATGATGAATCCATAGCTCTTAACTTAAAAATTGAAGAGGGAGACCAATATTATATTGGTGATATAGAATTCATAGGAAATTCAGTTTATTCTGATGACCAATTACAAAGAGTACTCGGAATCAACAAGGGAGATATTTACAATGGCGTTCTCCTTGACAAACGCATTATGGACCAATCCAGGCCAGACGCCCAGGACCTTTCCAATCTTTATAAAAACAACGGTTATCTTTTCTCTAATATAGACCTGGTGGAAACCAATGTTTATAATGACACCATAGACTTTGAAATAAGGATCATGGAAGGAAAAGAAGCCTATTTCAATGAAATTAGGGTTACAGGTAACGATAAGACCAAAGATCACGTAATATACCGGGAATTAAGAACAAAACCCGGACAGAAATACAGTCAGGAAGATGTGGTTTCTACGGTTAGGGAACTAGGGCAATTAGGTTTCTTTGATGCCGAGCAACTGGAACCTAATTTTGTTGATCCCAACCCACAGACCGGAAAGCTCGACCTGGAATATTCAGTAGTAGAAGCAGGCGCCAGCCAGATCGAACTACAAGGTGGATATGGTGGAGGTGGTTTTATAGGAACTCTGGGGCTTTCCTTTAATAATTTTGCGCTTTCAGGTCTTTTTGACAAAGAAGCTTACAAGCCGTTGCCTATGGGTGACGGGCAATCGCTTTCATTAAGAGCACAAGCCAGTACTTTTTACCAGACCTACAGCCTTAGTTTTATGGAGCCCTGGCTTGGAGGCAAGAAACCCGTCAGCCTGCAAACTTCTTTCTCCTTTACAAGGCAATTCCTTTTTGATTATTTAACCCGTAGAGCAGATAAAAGCAGAAGCTTTGACATCCTTGGAGTAAATGTTGGCTTAGCGAAGCGTTTAACCGTGCCTGATCCATATATCACGGTTTCCCATGCAATAGGATTCCAACGATATAACCTTAATAACTATAACACAGGACTCTTTACCTTCGGGGATGGACACTCCAATAATCTAAGCTACACCTTCGGGTTAACAAGAGACAATACATATCTTAATCCAATTTTCCCTACCGGAGGATCTAAATTTAAACTAACGGCTAAACTTACCCCTCCTTTTTCCCTATGGAATGATGTGGATTATGCAAACCTGGGTGAACAAAGAGAATTCCAGCTGGAAGACGAAAATGGAAATCTAATAGATCGTAATGGCGGTCGTGTGACCCCGGAAAATGCCGTTCCAGATCAGGGGAAAATAGACCAGGAGAAATTCAATTGGTTGGAATTTTACAAAGTGAAATTTAGTGGAGAATGGTTTACACAAATCTATGACAAACTCGTCCTTAGGACTTTTGCTGAATATGGCTTCCTTGGAGCCTACAATAATGATCGTGGGGTACCTCCTTTCGAGCGTTTCTTCCTTGGAGGAGATGGTCTTGGTGCTTTTAGTTTAGATGGAAGAGAGACGGTTCAGCTTAGAGGTTACCCTAACCAGTCTGTAGTACCTATAGACAGACCAACAGGATCGA
Source organism: Salegentibacter sp. (assembly GCA_024635795.1). Classification (GTDB taxonomy): domain Bacteria; phylum Bacteroidota; class Bacteroidia; order Flavobacteriales; family Flavobacteriaceae; genus Salegentibacter. Next base: position 157,206 of record JAGXIH010000017.1, read on the forward strand.
CTGATGATGGAGCTACCATTTTCAATAAATATTCACTTGAATTAAGATACCCTATTACGCTTAAGCCTTCCGCATCTATTTATGCTTTAACATTCTTAGAAGCGGGTGCCTCATATGACAATTTTAAAGACTACAATCCTTTCCAGCTTAACAGATCGGCAGGTGCAGGTTTAAGAATTTTCATGCCGGCCTTCGGTTTATTAGGTATTGACTTTGGTTACGGGTTTGATCCTATTGTTGGAAGTCCTGGCGCAAATGGATGGGAAACACATTTTATCATAGGGCAACAGTTTTAAATTGGCACGATATTTTCTATATTCGGTAATATGAAAAGAATCCTCCTTATTTCACTAATAATCCTCATCGGGAATTTTGGAGCAAATGCTCAAAAGTCTTTCCGTATTGGTTATGTTGATATGGAATATATTCTTGAAAATGTTCCTGAATACCAGGAAGCCGCCGCACAGCTCGACACCAGAGTAAAAGACTGGCGCCAGGTTGCCGAAAAGAACAGAAGAGAGATACAAGCTTTAAAAGAGGAACTGGAAAATGAAAAACCATTACTCACCAAAGAACTTATTGAAGAACGGGAAGAAGAAATTGCCTACCGCGAAGAACAAGCCACAGAATATGAGCAAAACAGGTTTGGACCAAATGGAGATTATATAATTCAGAAGAAACAATTAGTAAGACCAATTCAGGATCAAGTGTTCACAGCCGTTCAGGAAATTGCTAAAAACAGGAATTTGGATATGGTTTTTGACCGCACTTCTGAAAGTGGTATGATTTATGCCTCCCGTCAGTTAGATGTAAGCGATCAGGTTTTGAGAAGCATTAACAGAGCATCAAACCGTCGCCAGTTGGATTCAAAAGAAGAAATCGAACAATTTGAACGCGAGGAGAGCCGAACCGTAGAAGAAGATGCCGAAATAGCCGAAAAGGAAAAAGCGGTTAAGGACAATAAAAGCGAACGGGAAGCTCTCATTGAAGAACGAAAAAGACAACGCGACTCAATAAAAGAAGCCAGACAAAGAGAATTTGAAGAACGCCGTAAAAGGATTCTTGAAGAAAGACAAAGAAAGAAGGATTCTATCCAGGCTGTCAGAGAAAATAAAGAAAAAGAAAACTAAATAAATTAAACCTTAAACCTAACAATTAATACCCCTTTAAAATGAAACAATTCAAAACACTTTTTATAGCTTTAGCTTTAACCCTTGGTGCTACCGCTTTTACCAACGCTCAATCTAAAGTAGCACATATCGCTACCCAGGAACTTGTTGAGTCTATGCCTGAATATAAAAATGCAATGGACCAACTACAGAAGCTGGAAAAGACATATGACGCCGAGATCAAAGACATGTTAACCGAAGCACAAAATACTATGCAACGTTACCAGTCTGAAGCTGAAACTCAAACAGAAGAAGAAAATGCAAAACGTGCTACTGAACTTCAGGCAACTGAAAGAAGAATCCAGGAGCATAGCCAGAAGGCAAGACAGGATCTTCAGAAAAAAGAGAATGATCTTATTCGTCCTGTAATCGAGAAAGCCCGTGAAGCTATCCAGAAAGTAGCAAGAGCTCAGGGTTACGATTATGTACTTGACTCTACTACCGGAACCGGAGTGATCCTTGCAGACGGGAAAGACCTTATGGCCGATGTAAAGAAAGAACTTGGAATGTAATTCCTTTTCAAATAAATAATAAAAACTGCGCCTCATTCGGGCGCAGTTTTTATTTTTGTGCCTATGAGTTCAACCCAACCTATTGGTATTTTTGATTCGGGTGTAGGTGGCACCTCCATCTGGAAAGAAATACACGAACTTCTTCCCTTTGAAAAAACCATCTATCTGGCCGATAGCAAAAATGCCCCCTACGGAAAAAAAACCATCGGGGAAATTATAAATCTCAGCAGAAAGAATACCGAGAAACTCCTGGAGATGGGAGCTAAAACAATTGTTGTGGCCTGTAATACGGCAACTACCAATGCCATTAAAGTATTAAGGAGCAATTACAATGTTCCGTTTATAGGCATTGAACCCGCAATAAAACCTGCGGCTCTTCATTCTAAAACAAAAGCGATAGGAATTCTTGCAACGCAAGGCACTCTTACCAGCGAATTATTCCATCAGGCCTCCGAATTGTATTCAAAAGACATCCATATTATTGAGGTAGAAGGCCATGGACTCGTGGAATTAATAGAAAGCGGAAAGAGAAATTCTAATCAAACCAAAAGCCTGCTTAGAAATCTTTTAAAACCTATGTTAGAACATTCCATGGACTATCTGGTATTGGGATGCAGCCATTATCCTTATTTAATGCCTGTACTAAAGGAAATTCTTCCCGAAGATGTCCAGGTAATAGATTCGGGAGAAGCAGTGGCAAGGCAGACAAAAGTAGTTTTAACTGAAAACGATCTGCTCACACCCGAAAAGGAATCCAAACCAATTCCCGAATTTTTCAGCAATACAAATCCTGAAGTTTTGGCCTCGCTCATAAATGCTGAAGAAAACAATTTCAAGGTTTCCCATCTGGACTTTTAATTAACCGCAGGACACTTACAATCGTAACGCCCCCGGCTTTCCCCGAAGTCGTATCCCAGAGTAAGCTGATGGAATCCGTTATTGCTTAAAACCAATGAATTAAACTGATGGGTATAGGTGTACCCAAACACAAAACGTTTATAATCGAACCCAACAAAAGGCGTAAGATATCGTAACTGTTGATTTTTAACCTCCTGTCCATCGCTGGTATATTCGGCGCCTTCAAAGCTGTTTCGATAAGATAATCCGCCCCAAATCTGTCCAAAATCCATCTCATGATAAGCTTTCATATTAACATCAATATTCTTTTCAGCGGTTTGTTCACGTAGCTGAAAGAGCAATGAAGGCTCATAGCTCCAGGGGCTTTCCGTCTCGAAAACATAACCGGTTGAAACGAGATACTTCCGTTGATTGCTGGGAACAGCATCAGAATAAAATAATTCCCTTCTTACAGATAGTATATTTTTAGCTGCCAGGTGGATATAATAGTTCAGGTAATAGTAGGAAAGACCAAGGTCCATATTTCCGTAGATATCGGCCTGGTCATTGCCTCCAATTATAGGATCGTACTCTGTGAATCCGCTTTGATCCAACCTATGCTGAATTACCCCCGCACTTATCCCAAACGAAAGCTGGTTCAGGTCAAATTCACTTCGGGAAAACATAAGATGGTACGCAAAAGTGGCGTAAGCTCCGGTTTTAGAGAAATTTCCGTTCTGGTCATTAAAAAGTATACCTCCCAGCCCTACGCGTTCTCCGCTACGTGCATTTACCGCAAGTGTCTGTAAGTTGGGTGCATTATCAACGTCAAACCATTGCTGCCTTGCAGTAAGCCTTATTTGATTAGAATTGGCTGCTCCCGCCATAGAGGGATGCAACAAATAGAGGTTATCGGTTAGATAATCTGAATAGGTTGGAATTACTTCCTGCGCATTAGCAGTAATACCAAAAAACACTAAACTTAAAAAAGAATTTTTCCCCGGGAATTTCAGCCTGGCATAATTCGAAAGTTCTGAGAGACAAAAAAATAATCGAAAAACTAATCTCATAAGGAAAGTAAAGATATCGATTAGCTAAGTTTTCTTTATTACTTTTGACAAAAATTTTACTATGAGCAATTTCGCTATCGACATACAACCAACAGACAAACCCGGAATCGTTAAATTTGAGGCTAACAAATTTCTTACCCGGCATAAAAGTTTTGAATTTCATAATATAGATGAAGCTAAAAACTCCCCCCTGGCGCAGCAATTATTTTACCTGCCCTTTGTAAAAACAGTTTACATCGCCCAGAATTTTATCGCGATCGAAAAATATGACATTCTGGAATGGAAAGATGTCCAGGAAGAAGTTGCCGGCCAGATCCAGGATTACCTGAATAAAGGAGGCCTTGTAGTTGAAGAAGAAACCGAGGAGAAGAAATCTATACCTGTTACGGTTTATGCTGAAAGCACTCCCAATCCCGCGGTAATGAAATTTGTTGCCAATAAAAAACTGGTGCTTCAGGCAACAGAATTCAAGAATATTGATGATGCTAAGAATGCTCCCCTAGCCCAGAAACTTTTCCATTTTCCATTCGTAAAGGAGATCTTTATGGACGAGAATTATGTTTCTATACAGAAATACGATATTGCTGGGTGGGAAGAAATAACCCTGGAGTTAAGGGAATTTATTCGCAATTTCATTCAGGATGGCAATGAAGTAATAACAAACGAAAGCCTGGACCAGAGTAATGCAGGAACTGAAGCTGAGAAAGCAAAACCTCAGCTTGACCTAGACAACCTGGACGACACTTCCCAGCAGGTGGTTGCTATACTTGACGAATACATTAAACCGGCAGTAGCCAGTGACGGAGGAAATATTCTTTTTGATTCCTACAACGCCGAGAGCAAAACTGTAAAAGTGATCCTTCAGGGAGCCTGTAGCGGTTGTCCGTCTTCTACTATGACCCTTAAAAGTGGTATTGAAACAATGTTACGGGATATGCTTCGTGGCAAGGTGGATTATGTGGAAGCAGTAAATGGCTAAAATCGATTTACAGCGTTCTCTTTGCTTCATTGTTGAACTCCTGGAATAACTGTAGCAAACTCATCGTAGAGCTTATCAGGTCTTTTGTTTCAAGCAACAACCCGAAGTAAAGCTTTGTATTCTTGGGACTGGTTTCTGAGGTTCGGATACGGTTAATCTGTTTCTGAATTAGCTCTGAAACATAATCCAGTAATTGTTGTTTTTCGGCTAAAATCTCCTCGATATTACTGAATTCGTGATTATCGAAGGTGTCTTTAATATCGTCAAACAACACCTGCATTTTTTCATCTACCTTTTTGAGGTCCCTAATCTGATTAAACTTCAGGTTTTTGTGATTGTTGTTTACGTGGTTATAGGAATTACGGGTAATAAAACCAATAGACTGTACCATATCCTGCAGGTAATCCAGAATTAGAATATAGAATTTACTCGCTTCCACTGAATCTTCATCCAGCGATTTGATAAAGTAGAAAATATTGCCCTTTAGCTCATCAACTTCAGATTCCAGCCTTTTAATCGCTTTGCTATTCTTCTTTAGCTTCCCAAGATCGTGATAGCCCAGATTATCTACTGTTTTGGTGTACATTTTATTTACTCCCCCAATTACACTGGAAATGTTTTCTGAACTTTCAGCAGTGATCTCATTGATTGTGATAATATCAGTTCTGTTATAGCGTTTTATATTTTTTTGCTCCTTTATTTTTTTAGAATGGATCATTGTACTTCTTACCACAAGCACCACAGCTAGAATGATAAGTAAAGCGAGAGCTATCATTCCGCCGAAATAAATAATTGCAACAAAAAGAGCTGCAGCACTAAAAGCGGCCAGGGCCGTAATAAACCAACCTCCCACTACATTAAGAACGCCTGCAACTCTGTAAACCGCACTTTCCCGATCCCAGGCCCTATCTGCCAAAGAAGTACCCATAGCCACCATAAAGGTCACATAAGTGGTAGAGAGCGGAAGCTTCATGCTGGTACCAATAGAGATGAGAATACTGGCCACAACCAGGTTTACCGACGCCCGAACCATATCAAAGGCCGGAGCATTAGCTCTTTTACTTCTAACATGGGTTGTGGACTTTTCAAATTTGGATTCAATTTTTTTCTTTAGCCTTAAAGGAAGGACTACTGAAATGGCATTTCCAAAAACCACTGAATAACGTACGATATTACGGGAAAGGAAATTAGGTTCAAATCGCTCAGATCCATCTCCCTGCCTTGAGAGATTCACCCCGGTATCTACCACCGAGCGGGCCTTCCCGGAAAACCAGATAGTACCTACCATAACTCCTCCCGCCAGTACAAGCAGAAGTTGTGGGGTGGGAACACTACCAGAGAGTTCGGTCATTAATAGGTCTGAAGGCATTACTCCGGTAGCCTGATAGGCAGATTGCCAGATCTCAAATGATTGCCAGGCAGCAATAGGAACCCCAATAAAATTTACCAGGTCATTTCCTGCAAACGCGAGTGCGAGTGCAAAGGTTCCTACCACAATGACAACTCTTAAAATATCCATTTTCAGAACACTCATTATAAACTGGGAAAGCAAGGTGAAAATCACAAAACTTATCCCAATAATTGTCAGGGTATTATCGTTCAGATAGTCTAAAACATACTGGGGAATAAAGGAAACACCCTTTAAACCTTTCATCAGAATGAAATGAAGTATAGCCGTAAGAGAACCTCCACCAAAGAGCGCGCCCACATATTTTATTTTTCTTTCAAACTGAAAAGAAAAAATAAGCCTGGATATATATTGAATTATCGCACCCAGAATAAAAGCAATGATAACCGCCAGAAGTATTCCTATGATAATTTCGGTAGCTTTTGAGGTATTTATATAAGAAGTGAGCTGGCTGTAATCCCCGGTATCCATGTAGATCTTTATTAAAGCCATGCTAACAGCCGCACCCAAAAGCTCAAACACTATAGAAACGGTTGTAGAAGTAGGCAGTCCAAGAGAGTTGAAAAAATCCAGAAGCAGAACATCGGCGATCATTACCGCCATGAAAATGATCATGATCTCTTCAAAATAAAACTGGTCGGGCACAAAAATTCCTTTTCGTGCTACTTCCATGAGACCACTGGAAAAAACAGCACCTACCGCGACTCCAAGGCTCGCCACGATTAGAATAGTGCGCATGGAAACCGCTTTTGAACCTATCGCGGAGTTTAAAAAGTTAATAGCATCGTTACTAACTCCAACCACAAGGTCTGTGATCGCAAGTGCAAATAATGCGACCAACATTACAATATATACGTCTTCCATAAGCCTTAAATATACACAATCTACAAAATTGGAATTTTTCTCAGGAAACTTTAATTCTTTAATGTTATTAAAACTTCAATTAATAAAGCTTAGAATTTGAAATACTTCTTGCTGCCTTTTTAATTTTGTATCTTCCTGAGAATTGATCAATAAAATTCAGTTTGTTGGCTGCGACTTCTCTGGAAAAAACATAAACGATGAAAAACGAAAAACCAAAATATACCAACGATCTTATAAATGAAACCAGCCCTTACCTGCTTCAGCATGCGCACAATCCGGTCGACTGGAAAGCCTGGAATGACCATAGCCTGGGGAAGGCCAGGAAAGAAAATAAACTTTTAATAATTAGTGTAGGTTATTCTGCCTGTCATTGGTGTCACGTTATGGAACACGAAAGTTTTGAAGATCCAGAGGTAGCCAGAGTGATGAATGCAGATTTTGTAAACATCAAGGTAGACCGCGAAGAACGTCCCGATATCGATCAGGTGTATATGAATGCCGTCCAGGTGATGACTGGCACCGGCGGATGGCCTATGAATATCGTAGCACTTCCCGATGGTCGCCCGGTATGGGGCGGCACCTATTTTAGAAAAGAACAATGGATGAATGCTCTCAACCAGCTTTCATTATTATACAAACAAAAACCTGAACAACTACTGGAATACGCCGGAAAACTGGAGGAAGGATTGCAAAGATTACAGCTAATTGAACTACCGGAGGAGGGACAGCCTTTTAGCAGGAGTTTTTATCCTGAAATTATCCAGAAATGGAAAGCTCAATTTGATCTTGAAAATGGAGGTTACAAGGGAGCTCCAAAATTTATGATGCCCAATAATTATGAGTTTCTTCTGAGGTATGGACTTCAGCAGCAAGACGAGGAAATACAGAAATTCACCGAGAAAACCCTCACAAAAATGGCCTGGGGTGGCATTTACGATCAGGTAGGCGGTGGTTTTTCCCGGTATTCTGTGGATGACCGCTGGCATGTCCCTCATTTTGAAAAAATGCTTTACGACAATGCTCAGCTGGTTAGGCTTTACAGCCAGGCCTATAAGAACCATCAAAATGAACTCTTCAAAAACGTAATTGCAAAAACCCTCAAATTCATAAAGGAAGAATTAACCGCATCCGATTATGCGTTTTACTCAGCCCTGGATGCCGACAGCTTGAATAAAAAAGGCATATCGGAAGAAGGTGCTTTCTACACCTGGACAAAAGCAGAATTAGAAGACCTGCTACAGGATGATTTTAAACTGTTTTCTGCATATTTCAACATCAATAATTACGGAAAATGGGAAAAAGACAGGTATGTGCTCATCAGAACAAAAGCATCGGCCGATATTGCTTCAGAATTTAAAATTTCCGAAGAAAAACTTCTGGAGAAAGTAACGTCCTGGATGGAAAGACTCAAAAAATATAGAGAAAGCCGCAATAAACCCGGCCTGGATGATAAGACCCTTACCTCCTGGAATGCTTTAATGCTTTCCGGCTATTTAGAGGCTTATACAGCTCTTAAAGATCCACAGTATCTGGACACGGCCCTGAAAAATGCAGATTTCATAAAGACAAAACAAATATCCGGCAACGGCAGACTCTTCCACTCTTATAAAAAGGGCAAAAGCTCAATTAATGGCTATCTGGAGGATTACGCTTTTACCATTGAAGCCTTTATAAAACTTCACGAGATTACGTTTGAAGAATCCTGGTTAAGGCTAGCCGATAATTTGTGTGAGATATGTATTGAAGATTTTAGCGAGGACTCGCCAATGTTCTATTTTACTTCAAATAAGGACAAAAAACTCATTACCCGTACCATGGAAATCATGGATAATGTGATCCCGGCTTCCAATTCGGTAATGGCTAAAAACCTTTTTAAACTCGCAGCCCTCCTGGAGAAGGCTGAATATAAAAACCGTGCGGAGAAAATGCTGAATAGTGTGCAACCACAAATTAAAACCCACCCGGGATCCTATTCTAATTGGCTGGACCTGATGCTAAATTTCACCCATCCATTCTTTGAAGTTGCGCTCACGGGTGAAAACGCGAAAAACCTAAATTTTGAACTTCAGGAGAAATTCCTACCCAACACCATTATCACAGGCTCAACGACCGAAAGCGAATTACCCCTTTTGCAACAGCGCTTCCAGGACACTAAAGACTATATCTATGTTTGTAGTGAAGGAAAATGTGACCTGCCACAAACATCTGTTGAAAAAACTGTAAATTTAATTAAACACTTTTAACAAAATTTAAACAGGGATTGTTCCTGAAATTTTATTTAATGTACTCTCTTTAAAAAAAATACAGTTATGGATAAAATAAACGATTGGGGCCTTATCGCCAGGGAATATGCAAACAAATTTATTGATTACCTCCCAACTCTATTGGGTGCACTTGCTTTACTAATTATCGGACTTTGGGTAATTAGTCTAATTGTTAAATATGTAGACAAACTATTTCAGAGAAAAGATTACGATAGAACATTGGAGATTTTTACCTTAAATTCCATTCGGTGGGGACTTCGAATAATTCTTTTTGTGCTCGTGATCACTCAATTGGGTGTAGAAAGTGCTTCCCTGGTGGCTGCTATTGGTGCCGCGGGTTTAGCGATTGGTCTTGCAATGCAGGGGTCACTTTCCAACCTCGCAGGTGGTGTACTACTAATTATTCTTAAACCTTTTAAAGTTGGTGACTGGATAGAAGTTCAAGGGGTTTCTGGTTCTGTGGTAGAAATCACCTTGTTTTATACCAAAATAGACACTTTTGGAAATCAGAGAGCGATAATTCCTAATGGTGATTTGAGTAACGATAATATTATTAACTATAGTCACAACGGTACAAGAAGGGAAACTTTAAGCTTTGGGATATCATATGATGACGATTTAAAAAAAGCAAAACAAGTGCTCAGGGATCTTGTTGAAGAACATGAAGATGTTCTTAAAGACCCTGCCCCACAAATTATTGTTGCTGAACTCGGGGCTGATTCGGTGAACTTTTCGGTAAGATATTTTGCTGAAAACAGTAAATTCTGGGACCTCCACTGGTATATGATCGAAGAAGGAAAAATAAGACTGGAAGAAGCCGGTATGACTATTCCTTATCCTCAGCGTGATGTTTACCTGTACGACCAAACAAAAATGAACGGTACACAAGAAAAGAATCTGAAGAATAACAACAATTCAAATTCGGCTAATTAACCGGCTTTAAAATCTTTTAAGTAATAAGGTTCAAAATAAGCGACATCCTCGGTGTCGTTTATTTTGAATTTCTCTATTGCAGGTTTACACATCTCTTTTGCTGATGGCAATGTATCTGGTACAAAAATCGCATTAGGATGTTCGCAGATAGTTTGAAATTTTGCCACTCCCGATCCAATAAATACCACTTTATCTTTTTTCAGATATTCTGAATAAAAGTCTGCTTCAAGAATTTCAGCCTGGGTTTCCCTGATCCGATCAAATTCAGCATTAAAAACCGCGGAATACACTTCCATTCTACGGGCGTCAAGCAAAGGAATGATTAAAGCTTCCTTATCTTTTACCTGTCGGGCAAGTGACTTTAATGTAGAAATCGAAATAAGCGGAATTTCAAGTGAAAAACATAAACCTTTAGCTGCCGAAACCCCAATTCTCAAACCTGTATAAGACCCGGGACCTTTACTAACGGCTATCGCATCCAGATCTGTAATCTTAAGCTGATTTTCCTTAAGGATCTCATCGATAAAAACGTGGAGCTTCTCAGCGTGGGAATAATTATTATTCTTATCTTCCTTAATAGCAAGCATCCCCTCATCTGTAGCGATAGCCACAGAACAATTCGTGCTTGAAGTTTCTAAACAGAGGATATTTGGCAAAATAGTAATTTTAGTAGGCAGGAAAATTATTTCTTACGTGCGGCCGCAAAATTACTAATTTTCTTTTGAAGCTACTTTTACTTGATCACCGGCTTTTAATGATTTGGTAACAAGGGTATACGGCCCAGTAATCACTTCTTCCCCTTCCTCAAGGCCTGTAGTGATCTCGATATGAGAACCATCCTGGATGCCGGTTTCCACCACCCGAAGTTTTGCCTCGTCATTTTCTTTCACAAAAACAGCTTCAATCATTTCTCCTCCGGGTTTTACCCTTGAATTTCCGTTAGACGTAGTATCGCTTTTTACCACAATCGCACTAATAGGCACCCCAATAATATTTTCGCGTTTATTGGTGATTATATCCACCGTGGCGGTCATTCCCGGACGAAAAGGAGAGTAATTTTCAGGTCTTCCTTCTAAAAGGTCATCGTAAGATTCTTCAAGAATCCTCACCTTAACTTTAAAGTTGGTAACCTGGTCAGTAGTAAGCTGGCTGTCCGCAGAATTAGAAATTTCCGTAACCAGGCCTTTAAATTCTCTGCGTAGGTATGCATCAACTTCAACAATGGTAGAATCTCCTACCTCAACCTTTACAATATCATTTTCATTTACATCTACCTCAACCTCCATATTTGCCAGGTTGGCGACTCTTAAAATCTCTGTACCGGCCATTTGCTGGGTTCCTACCACTCTTTCACCCAGTTCTGCATCCAAACGAGAGATCGTGCCGCTCATAGGTGCATAAATAGTTGTACGAGCAAGGTTGTCCCTTGCTTCTGTAACGCTGGCTGCTCCACTTTGCATATTATAGTAAGCCGATTCCTTGGCGGCCTGGGCCACTTCGTAATTTGAAACTACCGCATCCCATTCAGCCTGGGAAATAACACCTTTTTCAAAAAGGGTTTTATTCCTGTTATAATCGGCTTCTGCCTGCTTTAAATTGGCCTGCGCCTGGTTGTAGTTTGCCCTCATATTCTGAAGGCCTGCTTGCATTCGCTGAAGGTTGGACTGATAGATATCGGGATTTATTTTGACCAGAAGATCGCCTTTCTCCACACTTTGTCCTTCCTTGATAGGAAGTTCAATGATTTCTCCGGAAACCTCCGAAGAGAGTTTAACTTCCACTTCCGGTTGAATTTTTCCAGTGGCTGCAACCGTTTCTGTTATATCCAGAGGTTCTGTTTTAGTGATCTCCACTTCTTTTACGTTGCCTGAGTCTCCAAACCAGCCTGCTCTTTTTCCAACTACCAGTAAAACTATTAAAACCAGGGAAACCCCAATAATGATATAAAGCGTCTTTTTCTTCATAATTTAAAATTTAAGCTCTGTTACCGGTACCCCGAAATAAAGCTCTATGACTTTAAGTTTAAAAATATAATCGTATTTAGTTCGAACCACTTCGCGTTGGGCATTTTCATACCTCAATTTAGATTGGCTGTAATCAAAAGCATTCGTAAGACCAACATCGTAGCGTTGGGTAGCATATTCATAAGCCTGTTCTTGGGCATCGGCAGATACAAGAGCGGCTTCGTAGGCTTCAAAAGCTCCTTGTGCATCCACGTAGGCTTGATAAACATTAGCCTCGAGATCAAGCTCTGCCTGCTCCATTTCATATTCAGCACGTTGCGCATTGACCTGAGCTCTTTTTACCTGGTTACGCGTGGCAAAACCGTTAAAAATCGGAACACTTAATTGCACCCCATAGCTGATACCATCATTTCTTTGAAGTTGCTCGAAGAAAGGCAACGGATTACCTATGGTGCTCATCGTATTTGGTGCGACAACAATCTCTCCTGTGCTTTCCACCACGCCTATCTCCCTTGTAGGATCCTGGGGGTCTATGGTTACTCCGGTTATCCTTCCCATCCCAGATTCCCGGGTATTGTAATTAAAGAAAGCACCTAAGCTAGGCATATAAGCACCTTTGGCAATTTCAACATCTTTCACGGCAAGGTCATGGTTCGCTTCAGCTATTTTTAGTTCAGACCGTTCCTCCCTGGCCCGGTCAATAATGTCATAAACCGAATTTTCAAGGATATCGCTTCCGAAGATATCGTAATCGCGATCTACGATATCAAAATTTTCATAATCACTTATTCGTAAAAGCTGTGCCAGATTGATCAGGGATATTTTAATATTATTTTCAGCAACAATCATTCGCTGTTTCTCATCGGCATCAGTAGCCCTTATTTCCAATAAATCGCCACGGGGTAAGGAACCGGCATCAACGAGCTCTTGTGTACGTTCCAGTTGCTCCAGGGTTACCTCGTTTTGCAGTCTAAGCACTTCCAGATTTTGTTTACTGAAAAGCACCTGAAGGTAAGAATCAGCAACAAAAAGGGTGATATCATCCTTCATTTTTTCCAATGAATACTGGGCAGAAAGCTGAGAGATTTTTGAGCGCTGCAGTTGTTTGAAATTGCGCAAACCATCAAAAAGATTCATACTGGCTGTGACTCCAGCTGAGAAGTTCCTGGTAGTTTGCGTTTGGAGAATTCCGGTAGTAACATTCTGCGTTAAGCCTGTATTCCAGGAATTGGTGGCAGATGCGTTAACATTAGGCAGGAAATTTCCTATGGCATCGAGCTCTTCAATTTCAGAAATTTCCATGTTAAGCTCAGATTGTTTTATGGAAATATTATTCTCCAGGGCATAATTAACACATTCCTGAAGTGTCCATTTATCGTCTTCCTGGGCTGTTGCAAATAAAACAGAAAATAAAAATATGGTTAGTAAGCTGTATTTTTTCATAATCGGAATTGTAGTTGATGAGTCTGTAAAATTCTAAACTTGTTACATTTTGAAGCAAAAATCTAATTTCCTGCAAATTCAGGACTTGGTTGTACTTTGTTCCAAACCTTGATTTTATCGTCTTTAGAAATACCATTTTTCACTTCCACCTGAATCCCATCACTAATTCCTAATTCCAAATCTCTTCTTTCAAATTGCTGATCTCCGGTTTCTACTTCCACGAAAGGCTCCTGTGTTTTTGGATCAAATTGTACCAGCGCTTCCTTAATTGCCAAAACCTCATCTGCCCTATCTAAAATAATAGACGCATTTGCGCTTAAGCCGGCGCGAATAAAAGTAGTATCGGCCTTATCTAAAGTTCCTTTTATTTCAAACTGGATTGCCCCGTTTTCATCTACACCTTTTGGAGCGATATAATCTAAAATCGCATCAAAAGTTTTATTCTCTATAGCGCCAACCGTTACTTCCAACGGCAAATCTTCTTTAATTTTACCGACTTCGCTTTCATCAACTTTTCCTTCAAAGATCATTTCATTAACATCAGCAAGAGTGGCCAAAGTTGTACCATCGTTAAAATTGTTACTTTCTATCACCTGGTTTCCAACCCGCACCGGTACGTCCAGAACCATCCCATCTACTGTTGATCGAATAAGCGTGTTGGCTGCGCTTCCAATTCCGCTGGTGGTGCCTGTTTTTACTATTTCAAAGTTTTGCTGTGCAGAACGGTAATTCTGCTGCATTCTTTTGTAGTTGGCTTCGGCATTATCAAAGTCGTTTTGAGAGATCACCCCTTTTTCAAACAAAGCTTTTTGCCTTTCAAAAGTTTTTTGCTCATTATCTAAATTGATCTTCGCGGTAGCCACAGCATCTTTAGCGCTTTGCAATGAATTCACATTTGGGATTACCCGAATTTTAGCGATAAGATCCCCTGCCTTAACTTTCTCTCCCGCTTCGATATATATTTCATCTATAATTCCTGAAATATTAGGTTTTATGAGAACTTCTTCCCTCGGAACAATATTTCCCGTCGCCACGGTTTTCTTAACGATGGTTTCTATTGAAGCCTGCTCGGTTTCATAAACCGTAGGATCCTCCTGATTTTTCTGAAACAAATAGTATAATGCGCCTACAAAAACAACGGCGATCAATACTAAAATTGAGATGGTTACTGTTTTTTTCATTTTTTGATTGTATTTATCTTCTTTACTTTTTCTCGTTATTCGGTTCTAAGTGCATCTACCGGTTTTATTTTAATCGCATTCTGCGCGGGAATTAGCCCGGCCAATAAACCCGAACAAACTAAAATTGCCAGGGCGGTAATTACAACCCCTAAATCTACACTGGGGTTGGCAAACATCATTTCTGAAGTATCCATTCCGCTTAAAGCATAATTTACTCCGGCTATTATTCCCGTAGCGAAAATAATCCCGACCATTCCGGAAATAATGGTAAGGAAAATAGACTCCATTAAAATTTGCCCTCTAATAGACCAGGGCGTAGCGCCAAGGGCACGCCTTACGCCAATTTCATTAGTTCTTTCCTTTACCACGATTAGCATAATGTTACTGATACCGATTATACCAGAGAGCAACACCAAAATCCCCACGAAATAGGCCACTGCTTTTAGCGCTACGAACAAACCATTTATCTTGTTGAATTCTTCATATAAATCGAAATTTCCAACTGCCCGGTCATCCTCCGGATGTATGGAATGCCTGCTTTTTATAAGATCCAGAATTCTTGATTTTAAACTGGTGATAGAATTTTCATCATGGGCAGTTATCGCCATCCAACCTACGTTATCTCCTCTATTAAAAGCCTGGGAGAATGCGGTAAATGGAACATAAATTTCTTTCTGGGCTTCTTCTACATTTCCGCCACCGCCACCTTTTTTCTTATAGGTGCCGATTACCATAAAATTAACGCCGTTTATTTTGAGGTAAGTCCCCAAAACTTCTTCGCCTTTTTCATATAGTTCGCGTCTTACCCCTTCACCAATAATAGCAACTTTTCGTTTATTCTGAATATCGAGATAATTAATAAACCTTCCGGAAGTAATATCCATAGGCTCCTGCTGAATGATCTCGGGATAATCTCCATAAACATTGAAGGCGCCGCTTTGCAGCCCACGAACCACGTTGTTATTTCCGCCGAAACCACCTAATTGATTTCTCGGGGAGATAAACCGAAGTCCCGGCACATTTTCCCGCAAAGCTTCTACATCGCCCGTTTTAAAATTATAGCGTCGGCCTTTGGGTAAGCCTTTATAAGGTTTAGATGGAGTTTGCGTCCACATAAACATCGTATTAGTAGCAATACCACTGAAACCCTGCTTTACGCCGTTTTCGAGACCTTTTCCGGCAGCCAGTAAAATAACCAGGATGAATATCCCCCACATTACCCCAAAAGCCGTAAGTATGGTTCTAAACCAGTTAGCAGTTAATGCTTCAATTATTTCGCTCCATTTATCCCTGCTAAACATATTATTCGTCTCTTAATGCTTCAATAGGTTTGATTCTCGCAGCTCTCCAGGCGGGGAAAAATCCGGCAATTGCGCCAGCAATAACTAAAATAAAAACGGTGGTAAGCGCTACATTAAAATTAACCGCAGGATTGGAGATATACTGAGTTTCGATAAGGGGACCCACAAATTCTAAAAGTAATAAACTTGCGATCAAGCCAATAAATCCGGCAATTGCGGTTACAAAAATAGATTCGTGCAAAACCATCCCTACTATAGAGAGCGGTTCTGCCCCAAGGGCTTTTCGTATGCCTATTTCCCTGGTTCTTTCTTTTACAATAATCAACATAATATTGCTAACCCCAACCACCCCGGCGATAATGGTACAAATACCAACTCCCCAAAAGAAGTATTTTATCATATCCATAAGATCGTAGAAACGTTTGGCATTTTCCAACGAGTTATTTATGCTAACTGCGCTTTCATCATCGGGAGCTATGGTATGTGTTTCCTTAAGTTGATTTTCAATATCGGCTGAAAAACGATTGGAGGCGGCAAGCGCAGCTTCAAAATTATCTTCGGGCTCTAAGGTGAAAGCCATATTTGCAATATTGTTAGCACCGCCAAAAACACGTTGTGCGGTAGAAAGCGGTATAAAAACCAGGCTTTCTTCCCTTTCTCCACCGGGATCGGTAAAAACGCCAATTACTTTAAAATTTATTCCGGAAATTTGAATGTACTGCCCAAGCGGGTCTTTACTATCTTTAAAAAGGTCGTTCCGAACTTTATTCCCTATAACCACGACTTTCTCAAAGTTCTCGTGGTCTTTATAATTTACGAATCGCCCCTCTATCATACCGCTGTTTTCCAGAAACTGATAATCGGGGTAAACGCCTTCTACGCGATAAGAACCTGATTCTTTCCCGTAATTTACTATGCCGTTATAAATTCTGAAAATAGAGGATTTGTATTCTAGATCATCCTGATGTTTTAAAGCCGTGTAATTAAAGTCTTCATTTTTCATCTGAATTCTTCTACCCGGGTTTAGGCCTTTATATTCCTTAGAAGTAACGCCGGTATACACATAAATGATGTTAGCGGCATCCCTTTCAAATTCCTGTGAAATACCGTTACGCATTCCCTCACCAATTCCCAAAAGAACCACCAAAATAAAAATCCCCGAAGCTACTGAAAGCCCGGTTAAAAACGTTCGTAGTTTGTTTTTACGAATCGTATCAAAGATCTCTTCCCAACGTTCTAATTCAAACATTTTGCTGTGCTCTTACCTGGTTGACCTTGGTATCCTGAATTATCCTGCCGTCTTTTAAATTAACGATCCTCTTAGTCATTGCAGCAATATCCTGTTCATGAGTTACTACAAGTATAGTTCGGCCTTCGTCATTAATCTCTTGAATAAGATTCATGACATCATGAGATGTTTTTGAATCCAGTGCTCCGGTAGGTTCATCGGCTAAAAGTACTTTTGGATCACTGGCAAGAGCCCTTGCAATAGCAACTCTTTGTTTCTGCCCTCCGGAAAGTTCATTTGGTAAATGCCCTGCCCAATCGGCCAGGCCAACTTTTTCAAGGTAACTCATTGCCTTATCCATCCGTTCTCCTCGTTTAATCCCCTGATAATACAGCGGAAGCGCTACATTATCCAGAGCATTTTTGTATGAAATTAGATTAAAAGACTGAAAAATGAAACCGAGAAATTTATTACGGTAGCGTGCAGCTATTTTTTCATTTAAATTTTTAATAGGGACCCCATCAAGGGTGTAAGCGCCTGAATCAGCTTCATCGAGCATCCCGAGAATGTTCAGCAGGGTGGATTTTCCGGAACCTGAAGATCCCATAATAGAAACGAGTTCTCCTTCAGCAACGCTAAAATTAATCCCTTTTAAAACATGTAGTGAATTACTACCCATTTTATAGGACTTATGAAGATCTTTAATTTCTATCATTGCAGTGAAATTACAGGTTGCTAACTTTTTGTTGAAAAGGCTCACCCATAAGACTCTGCAGAAGAGGAAAAGTTACATTTTATTTAGGAAAATGTTTTGAAGTGGTTTAAGCTCCTTCAGACTTATTAGCCTTTTTGCGGGAACGGTAAATAAAATAGCCTATTCCCCCAATAAGAAGATAAGGGAACATCATTAGGTACAGGATTCCGTCGTTTATTCCCTTGGCCATGCTTTGGTCACCTCCGCTTTCCAGAACAGCTCTACACATGGCGCATTGCGCTTCAGCAGCAATCGGAAGAAGTAATAGCAGAATTAATATGAAAAAAAATTTGGTTTTCATTTTCTATGATTAAAGTACAAATTTAAAAATTTATGAACTCTCAATAAAAGATTTAACACGACAACAATTTTAATAATAAGGCATCATAAAAATATATACCAGGACGCCCGTTATAGCGACATACAACCAAATAGGGAAAGTCCACCGGGCGATGCGGGCGTGTTTATCATATTCAGCGGTAAGCCCACGATACATGGTGAAGAGAACCAGAGGAACAATTATCGCCGAAAGAATAATATGAGTAATAAGTATAAAAAAGTACAAATACCTTATAAATCCTTCGCCACCATAAGGCACAGGATCGTTGCTAATTTTTGAGATCACATAACTTACCAGGAAAACAGCAGATAGAAAGAATGCCGTAATCATTGTATTACGGTGAAGTTTGTATTCCTTGATCCTCATAAAAAAGTACCCCAACATTAGTAAGATAGCTGTGGAGCCATTCAGGATCGCATGGAAAAAAGGAAAAGTTCCTGCCCGGGTCCCGAGGAAATTAAAACGTTCAGGGAGGTACATTAAGAGAAGTACGATTAAGGGTATGGCTATAGATAGCGCAATAATTACCGGCACCGCAACTCTATCGGTTTTAGTTAGGCCTGCTCTCACAATAAATTTTTGATGTCTTCAATTAAAATATCAATTTCAGGGGTCTCTTCCCCTTCGGTTACAGATTTATTTCTTTCAACAGAACCTCTGTAATAAATTATGGGGTTGCCATAGGCATCTCTACGTGATCTGATATAACCTTCCTGGTCTACCAGCGCAAACATTCCCTGGTGTGCAAAACCACCGGCTGCGTTCTCGTCTTCCCCGGCATAAATGTTAAACCCGGAATTAGCCAATTCATAGATATCATCCTTATCTCCGGTCATAAGATGCCAGTTAGGATTGGTAATCCCGTACTTTTCTGCGTATTCCTGAAGAACTTCAGGCGTATCGTAGGTAGGGTCTATACTAAATGAAGCGATCCCAAAATTTTCTTCATTTTTGATCTCATTCTGAATCTTCACCAAATTACTATTCATAATAGGGCAAATAGTGGGACAGGTTGTGAAGAAAAATTCAGCTACATATACTTTTCCAAGGTAATCCTCATTGGTGATAGTGTCTCCATTCTGATCTATAAGTTCAAATTTTGGAGCTTTTTTTCGTTCACCGTTAATCTCTAGGTAAGCGAGCTCTTCAGCAGGGGGAGATTTTCTCTCAGCTCCCTTCACATTCAACCGATCAGATTCCACTACTGAATCGTTACTAATGCGATCTACTATTTTTGGTATAAAAATGATTCCAAAAATCAGGATGATCAGGGAAATTCCTATGTATGAATAATTCTTCATTATAAATCCTTTTGTAAGGTTGTCGGGAAATTTAGTTTTTCCTTTCTGCGTTATTCTTTTTAAGGGCCAAACGATATTCGGCGAGTATTACCTTCACGTCATCGTTCATTTTATTGCTTAGGTCGGCAACAGAGCTGGCATCATAACCATACATCCTTCCATAATCCTCATCATCTTCTCTACCACGAAGATTTCTGTCTTTGTCCACAATAAAAACATAAGGCGTGTGAAGATCTTCATCCAGCTTAAGGCCGGAATTCATACTTTCAAAAACGGCTTTTACTTTTTCTTCAGAAGAGAAAACAAATTTCCAATTCTGCGGATTTCCTATGGCCTCAAATTCTTCAGAAAAACGGATCGCATTCTCACGGGCAGATTCCGGCAACACGATCACAAACTGAAAATCATTAAATTCATAGTATTTCTCCAGTATCTTTTGATCTAAATTAAAGGTGTGCCCTTTCATCTGATCCAGATCTTTTCCGAAGAACGCTACAATACTAATCTTATCATTTAGAGAGGCCCTATCTCCCTGCAAACTTTCAAAACCATCTACATCCTGAATATCTTCGGTAAGCACGGGAAGTTTGGCAAAGTTATTCTGCCCTGAAGAAAAAAAAAGGTAAGCGATAATGGGTAATGCGAAAAGCACAAAGAGTACTAAAAACTTTTTCATAAACCTGATTCTACAAATGGGTACAAAAATAAAAAGACGGCTTCATAAAACCGTCTTTTCTTTATATTTTAACTTTCAATAGCCTAAAAATCCCAGGCTACGTGATTAGTTTTAAAAACTTCATTTACATAATCTCCTTCGGTAAGAAGAATAAAAATCAGGTAGCTTATAAGAAATACCCCGGTCCATACAATTGCTCTTCGCAGGCCTTTTACCTCCCCTTCAAGGTGCATAAAAGCCCAGGCAATGTAGTATGCTTTAAAGAGCGTAAGGATTATGAAAATCCAGTTAAGCAGGCTCAAACTAAATAGATCAGTATGAACGAGAAAACCAGGTTTTATAATACCCAAAAAGACCTCTACAATAGTTAGAACCGAAAGGATCGCAAAAACAATCCAGATTCTTTTGGTATTAGATTCGTAATGATGTGCAGTTTCGTGTGCCATAATATTGTTCGTTCTGTCTTAGAAAATTATACCAGGTAAAAGAATGTAAATACGAATACCCAAACCAAATCTACAAAGTGCCAGTAAAGCCCTACTTTTTCAACCATTTCATAGCTGCCACGTCTCTCGTAGGTACCAATTACCACATTAAAGAAAATAATGATATTTATTAAAACACCTGACAATACGTGGAAACCGTGAAATCCGGTAATAAAGAAAAAGAAATCGGCAAACAGGGGTGGTCCATATTCATTTTGGGACAAATTTGCCCCTTCAATAACTCCAACGGCCTCGGTGTTCAGTTTTCTTAAAGATTCATCTCTGCTAAGAACGGTTTTCTCGCCCTCTTCTGTTAAAGCCTGTGTTCTTAACAGAATATTTTCGTTAGCTGCAAAACCAGCTTTTATCTCTTCGATGGAATAAGTAGGAAGCGCTGCACCCTCCTCAAACCATACTCCGCTTTCACGGGTATGCGGAACGCGCTCACCTGGTATAGTCTGTGCAATATCGGCAAGGGCTACCCGGTGACCTTCGTTATCTACAAACTGAAGAATATTTCCTCCTTTAGTGCTTACCGCACCATAAGTTCCGGTAATAAAGTTTTTCCATTCCCAGGCTTGAGAACCAAGGAATATAAGCCCCCCAATAATGGTGAAGAACATATAGAAAATTACTTTTCCCTTTTTCATCTGATGCCCGGCATCTACCGCCAGAACCATCGTTACCGATGAAAAGATAAGGATAAAGGTCATTAAGGCTACATAATACATTGGGGCATCAACCCCATGAAGAAATGGAAAGTGATTAAATACCTCATCGGCTATAGGCCAGGAATCGATAAATTTGAATCTTGAAAAACCATAAGCCGCAAGGAAACCTGAAAATGTAAGCGCATCGGAAACGATGAAAAACCACATCATCATTTTACCATAACTCGCTTTAAGAGGTTCATTTCCCCCGCCCCAGGATTTACCTTCGGTGCCTGTTCTTACAACAGTCGCGTCCATAGAAGAGTTTTTAGTTTAGTTTTTGAGTATTGCGCAAAAATAACGTAAATTTTATTATCTGAAGAAATATAAAAATAAAAACAAATAAACCCACAGAATATCAACAAAATGCCAGAAGGTGGCACCCAGCTCGATTCCAAGCATTTGGCCCGCCCGGTAGCGTTGTTTAAAATGGTTATAAATTACCACCAATAATACTATTAAACCTCCCGCCAAATGAGCTAAATGCACCATAACCAACACATAAATAAAAGATGTGGTGATACTGCTTTCGCTACCTGTAAAATAATAACCCTGCGACACTATATTGTTAAACCCTTGAAATTGAAGAGCTACAAATAAAAGAGCCAACATTAGCGTACCAAGTAAAAAGGCTGTTCCATTCTTGGGTTTAGAAGCAGCAATACTCCTTTTCGCCAGGAAAAAAGTAATACTACTTGCCACTATCACGAAGGTACTCCATATAAAGGCATCAGGAAGATCAAAACCGGTAAGCCAGTCTGGCCTGTTTTTACTCACAACATAGGCACTTGTCAATCCGGCGAAGGTCATCACCATACTTATAATCCCAAACCAGAGCATCATTTTTTTAGCCCTGGCAAATTTGCTTTTATCGGTTCCTTGTGTTAAATCCATTGTCTTATAAATTTATCCAGCACATATATAATTTGAAGCAAAGTAATATATGAAACGCTGGCAAACATTAATTTTTTGGCCGCCTGGGCCGATTTTTTCTTATAAAGATTGACGGCATAATACAACATCCCCAATCCGAGAATTAATATTAAAACTGCCGCAACCGGAGTTAGATAAAGCCTTCCTGTTACCCCAAATGCCGGAATTAATGAAACAAGTACGGTCCATACCGTATATAGAACAATTTGTATTGCTGTTCCTTTATTCCTTTTTCCCGTAGGCAACATAAAAAAGCCTCCTTTTTTATAATCATCATACAACCACCAGCCCAAAGCCCAGAAATGCGGAAATTGCCAGAAAAACTGTATCATAAATAATACTCCTGGTTCAATCCCAAAGCTATCTGTAGCGGCAACCCACCCAAGCATAAACGGAATCGCACCCGGAAAGGCTCCAACAAAAACAGAAAGCGGAGTTTTGGTTTTTAGCGGTGTATAAATACTTACATAAATGAAGATACTAAGGGCCCCAAACATCGCCGTTTTAGGATTGATAATATAAAGCACGATCAAGCCAAGGATAGTGAAAACACTGGCGATAATGAAGGCCCGGGTCACGGTCATTCTACCGGCAGGCACGGGACGGTTCTTTGTACGATCCATCAAAGCATCGAGGTTTTTCTCGATGATCTGATTAAATGCATTTGAGGCTCCAACCATAAGGTATCCTCCAATAGCAAGTAATAGTACAACAACAAAGTCTATGGTTTCAGCTCCAAGAAAATATCCCGTGATAGAAGAAAACACCACGCTAACTGCAAGTCGCATTTTGGTAATTTCTTTAAAATCGGTTAAACGGGAAACAGTTGGGGTATGTACGCCGGAGCTACTCAAAAACAGTTTTTTAAATTGGCGCAAAGATAGCCCTTAATTCGTTTTAGACAAGGGCTCACAAATGTTAATTTAAGAGGGCAGAAAAAGCCTTAATAGTCGTAGTACCAATTAAATATATCGGTTCTTATTCCAAAGTTAATCCACATAGTGGAATTCTCAAACTGATTAAAGGTTTTTACCTCGGGCTTGAAATTTCGATAAATAAAATTCCCGTATAATTTAAGATTCGTGGCGGGATTAATTATATAGCCGGCCTCCACTTCAGCAAAAACTGAATTAGTAGTATTCCCCTGGCCTATTTTTACGCCGGTATCCAGATTTTCCGGGCGATCTCTTTCACTGCCGTAAATATCGCCACCATAATTATAGTTATCGACAAAATTATTGAAATTATATCCACGTGTGCCGTAGATGAATTTTCCATGGCCATACCACCTGTCTTTCTTATACCGGGCTATTGCAAGAATTTCCCTGAAACTGGCACCCCACTGATGAGCCATAGACTGATTGTTATGCCCGTAATTTAGAACACCCGTGTTATGAGAATAGGTATAAGGCCGCACCTGGTTGTACTCGGCTCTCAGGAAAAGACCGGGCACTGAGAATGCATCAAAATATTTTACTCCCAGCTGATATCCCAACTTGTTTTTCCAGCTCTGTTCTCCTCCAAAAACATCGGTAGAGGAGAATTCATCTATGACCCATTGCCCGTAGACATTTATTTGATCACTAACTTTATATTTTCCGGTAAGACCAATTATCGCATTTCCGCCACGTGCACCGGTTGAGAATTCAATAGCACGGTAAAAGATTACCGGATTTAAATAATTAAGGTCAAATCCGCGATCGTTATCGTTTTCCCAAACCACCGATTCAAAGAAGCCAAGGTTAAGCCTTTTAGTGACATTGTAGCTCAAATAATGGTTTGCCATATATTTTGTGCGGAAAGAACCGCTCTCAGTGACCTCTGGCCTAACATCACGCAAAGACATCCAGGTGTTGGTGTATTTAATCTTCCAAAAGGTAGTATTAAGCTTAAAATAAGGATACGGAGTAGTATTATCACTCATTAAAAGCGAGCGATATCCATCCCCGATGAAATTTTTTCCGTGGCCAAATTCAAGATTGAAGAACTTTCCGGGATTATAAGAAAGGTAACCTTCAGCCACAGGGTAATCATAGCCACCATCCATAAAGGGCTTTGCGATTCCACGACCGGGAACAATCGCAGGATCGCCTCCATCAGGCCTTATTGATTCAGCATAGCGATTGTAATAATCGGCGAATCTTCCCTGATTTTCATAGACTACGGAATAGAAATTCAGCTTTTCTCCAAGACCGCCCTGAAAGATCGCAGCCCTGGTGTTGTTGTAAGTGAATTCGTATTCGGTTTGCTCAAAATCTTTACCTAATTGCATATCCATTGCAAAATCTATAGTGAACCAGTATTCATCGGTTTGGAACCGGATTAGATGTTCATTCCAGACTTTACGTCCAAGCACGGAATTGGTGTTTTTCAGCATTTGCGCCTCTTCTGTTTCAAAATCGTAATAGGGAGCCACCTCATCGAAGCGCAAGGGTTTTGAAGCTGAATGAGTATTTGTGCCTATCCGGTTAAAATTAGCATCAAATCTCGAATAATATTCATGACTCATTGGGATATTTATCCGGCTTTGATATCTGGGACTCGTAAATTCACCAGACTTGATGCTGTCGTATTCATTTTCATTCAAAGCCTGAATTTTAGAATCAGCTCTATGTGCAATTTCCGTTTCTGTATTTTCTTCTGAAATGAATTCATCCTGAATAGGCACTTCTTCAAGGGAAATTTCCAGTGGAATCTTCAGCTTCATTTTAAACTGCATAAAAGAAGGCCTGGAATTATAAGTGGCTGGAGCAATTGTGGGAAGAAGAGCAAATACACGCTGAAGCTCCTCTTTTAGTTCAGAATAAGCAGCATCAGTATACAAGAGATTAAAAGAGCCAGTTTTATCAACTTCAAAGACAAGAGTAGCTACTCCCCGATAGTCTTCAGCCTCTACTTTTGCAGGCATCTGGAAGTTTTCAATTACAAAGGCGGAAAAGGTCTGCTCAAAACAAGCTGGTTGGCGCTCATAGGAAACATTTTCACATTCAGAAAACCGGGGATAAACCTCTATCTTGTTTTTGGTTTGGGCAAACAGGCAGCCCGAGGTAAGAATCACAAAAAGAAGCAGTGTATACTTCATACCACTTGCAAGTAGGTTAGTTTCACAATGGAAATATACATTTTTTAAACAGAGTTTTAGAACCAAAACAAAAAAATCCCGGGAAAAACCCGGGATTTCATATATAATTTAAAGTAATTTTTAGTTCTGAACCTGGAACACAATTGGAAGAGAGTACATAACCCCTACAGCCTTACCACGTTGTTTTCCGGGTTGCATTTTAGGTAGTTTATTGATTACCCTAGCAGCCTCCCTTTCAAGTCTTGGGTGTGGTGCTCGGGACATTACGTCTACAATATCACCTTTCTCGTTGATCTTAAACTGTACGATTACCCGGTTAACCCCAGATAATCCAAGCTCTGAACCAAGATCCTTGTTAAATTCTCTATTTACGTGTTGCTGAATCTTCTGACTCATACAATTCTTACGCTCCTCATTGTTTTTCATGTTCTCACAACCTGGAAAGATTGGCACATTTTCAATAACAGCGAAAGGAACATCTGCAACCTCTTCTTCTACAGGAGCTTCTACAACTTCTTCAACTTCCACAATTTCTTCCAAATTGGTTTCTGTAGACTGGATCTCGTCTTCTTCAACCTCTTCCTCATCTTCAACAACCTCGATTACCTCTGGCGCCGGTGGTGGCGGTGGCGGTGGCGGTGGTGGAGTGTTTTGCATTTCTGTAATTGGAATTTCTTCATCATCCAATTCATCTAAATTAAGCTGACCGGTATCGAGGGCGTCCTTGTCATAGGTTTTCCACTCAATGGCCTGCCAAGTAATAAAAAGGACTAAAATAAGACCTAACTGAAGAAACAGGACGCTTCTTCTGCTAAGATCTGCTTTAGGATTTTTCTTTGGTTCCATAATGGTTATTGATTAATAAGGATTGCTAAAATAAATATTTTTTCTAAAAAACTAAATTAATCTTGCTTTTTAACCTTTGCAGGATTCCTTTAGATAACAGGAGTAACATCGCGGCACTCATTACACCCAAACTATTGGCTAATATATCCATCCAATCGGGTTCTCTGAAGCTGGTAAGGGTTCCCTGTAAAACCTCAATTAACATACCAAAAGCAATAGCGAGAACAGATATCTTAATTAAATAAGAATAATACTGCTTAAAACCCTGTCCCCTAAAAACTATATAAAGCTGCCAGAGTATAACCAATGCAAGATAGGCTATAAAATGTAAAAACTTATCTGTGGGGTTAAAATTACCCATGCTAATTTTCCCCAGTTGCACCAGGGAACCAATCGTAAGGGCAAGGGTGTACAGGCTTGCACCAACTAAAAGGATTCTAGCTACCAATAATTTCTTTATAGGCATCAGGGGTTAATAGATCTTCGAGTTGAGAAGCATCAGAAAACTTAATTTTAACCATCCAGCCATCTCCGTAGGGATCAGAGTTCACCTTTTCAGGCTCATCTTCAAGGCTGTCATTGAAGGCTACAATCTCTCCCGAAAGCGGAAGATAGAGATCTGATACTGTTTTTACAGCTTCTACCGTTCCAAAGACTTCTTCTCTTTCCAGAGTTTCATCAAGGGTATCTACTTCAACGTAAACAATATCACCTAACTCACCCTGGGCAAAATCGGTAATTCCTATAGTAGCGGTATCGCCTTCAATTTTAACCCACTCGTGGTCTTTGGTGTACTTTAAATCTTGAGGTATGTTCATAATTTAATATTATATATACGCAAAGGTAATTTTTTAATGCTATTGTTCAAACAGCCGTTATCTAATTTCCAAAATTATATCGTAATGTTATCCCAGACCTGATTGTGGTCTGCGGAAAAGCTGTAGAAACAGCGTATTCAGAAAAACTATGATCGTAATAAAATATAGCAGTGAGATTTTGAGATAGCGCATAATCTGCCGTGAAATTGATGCCCCAGATATCCTGCCCGGCAATTACCTGACTGGTTTCCAAATCTAAATATCTAATCACCGTATTATTTCTTCTGAAGGACACATCTCCCTTGAAATTAAGGTCACTACTCAAGATTCTATTTTGCCCGGCTAAGCTCGTCGCTATCTTCAGGTCTTGAATACGGTAACCCATCCCAAGCCTGTATTCATTCCCGCGGGTTTCTGTAAGCAGATTGTTGTCAAAGCTAAGTGCAAGGGCTCTGTCTTTTCGAATTTCGGCAAGCACCTGTATCGAAGATTTTGTTTCAAGATCTATTCTAATCAAAGGAGTAAACAATTCGGTTAAAACTATGTTTGAATACAGCACAGGATTCTTAAAATCTCCTGCCTGGTTAACAGCAAACCTATCGTTAGGATCGTAATCCAGATTGCTTTGAAACTGATTTATCGTGTAATTAGACTGATACCCGTGATTTAATGAAATACGCCTGAATTTATCCTTAAACCAACCTATTCTCATCAAGCCGGTATATTTAAGATCCCAGTTGGGCAAAGGCACATCTCTAAAAGCCCGCAGTTTAACATTATCGGGGTCAACCCCGGCATAAGCCGAAATAAAGGCAGGTAGTAACACGGCCTGATTTGTCTTCCCCAGTCCTACCGGGTAACCGTCTTCATCGGTATCATTAGGATCCAAACCACGTTCAACAGCCAGTCTACGCGCAACATCCAACCTGTTTTCCCTGAAAGTTTCAAAGGTTTCGGAAGAGGCTTCTGAGGATTGATTAAATGCTGTCTTAAGCAGGATAGTAGAAATATTAAAATTCCCGTAAGTATAAGGAGTCAAAGATTGATATTCCAGCGTGTTAGGGTCAACTCTGTAATTCTCATTAAAGGTTTCTGCATAGTTTCGATTGGCACTAATATCTATGGTAAGATCCGGTAGAAGGTCCAAAGATGCCTGAGCAGCGAGTTGTTCATTTTCAACCGTGGTAAACTGCTGATTAAAATTCTGGAAAAGGGTCAGCCATCCCCGTCTGGCAGCCATATACCTTATTTCGTCCTGAAGCCCAAAGGTAAAGCCCGTGGTCGGCCTTAAAGTACCCATAAAACCTATTTCAGGAGTATAACCCGGCATAAAGGTCCCCTGACTATTCCTGTAGTTCACCTGGATTCTTTTTAAGGAGGTAATCAGGCCAATAAAGGTATTATAACCTTTATACTCTTTAGTCTCGGGAGGTGAAGCCTCCTGGGGTTCTTCCTGGGTCCCATCCAGAGTTGGCACTCCGGCGCTGCGTTCTTTTATGGTGCTGTTACCTACGGTTTTCTTCTCCACCAAACCAAGATAATCATACAGGTTTTGCATATCAAGGCTCGCATTTACCTGATGTGTATTCGAGTTTTGAATAGAGTTTCCGATATCCGGAACCCCTTCCAGGTTTTCATATATTCTGGACCCCCGCTGCCATTGAAAATCACCGGTAAAAGAATAGGTGGCCTTCAGAAATCGCAATACGGGTAGTTTTTCCAGAGGCAGATCATAATTTAGCTGAAGGCTCTGATAATGCAGATTAGGCTCGCCAATATTGAAGAAATCATCCCAAAGGCCTATACTGTTATCAGGAATACCGTCTTCAGTAATATAATTTCTTACAACCCTGTTATTGGAAGCATTGAAATTGAAATTCAATGATCTGGTCAAATTGTAATTGATGCCGTAATCCCAATTAAATAAATAATTCCGCTGATATAAAACAGGTAACCCCAGATCGTTTTCTGTCAATTCAAGACTTCGGAATTTCTGCTCATTATACTGTCTGAGAATATTCGAACTCGCATTAATATTTGTAGGCAGCGGGTTAAAATTGAAGTCTTTGATAATCGTAAAATAATCACTGCTGTCTAAAACCGCTATATTCTTAAAAGGTTCAATGGGTTTATTGGCAAAATTGAACTCATAGGTGCCTCCCACCCGTACATTTTGATCCAGGCTTTCTTCAATTTCAAAATCCCGGTGGTCTACTTGATTATAAGAAGAGGAAAAAGTAAAATTCTCTATATCGTAAGGCATTGGTTTTGCCTCGCCGGTTCTTTCTTTTCTTAGCCCAATTACATTTATACTTTGACGTTTGGTATAAGACTGAGATTGCTTTTTAACCTTATCTCTTTCCACAGGATCAACGATATCCTGTAATCGTGTATCCAGTTCCACGTCCAGGAACTCCTGATCGTATTTAGGAGTTACGAGTTCCTCCCCGCGACTATAATTCACAGGAATCCTCAGCCCCCATTTCTGCGGAAATAATTGCCCCATATTTAAATTGGTAACCACATCATATTGCTGAACATCTTCCCTGCTTCGCTGATTCGGCCCCTGATCCAGTGTACCGAATCCAACAGTGCTTTTCCGACCTGTTGCTGCAAGATTAGCAAAATCTGCAAGGTTGGTATCCATATTAATAATACTGGCCCAGCCTCCTTCATTATTAAGATCTGAAAGTCTTAATTCGTTAAACCACACCTCACCACAAAGATCCTGAATGCTATTGCTTGGCATCCCGTTCTTCAGTCCGAGCATAAGCACGCGAACGTTTCCAAAACTCGGATTTCCCTTGATCCCAATTCTCATTTCCCCGGGGTCGTAAGGAGTTTCTGCATCAGTTAATTCCAGGTCCTGGTTATAAAAATTAAGGTCTCCTGAATTTAACGATGGATCTCCCAACACACTTGTTTTTACTCTTTTCAATAATTCCAATGGAAGATCAAGGCGGTTTACTGCCGGCCAGATTTCTTCAGCAGATTGTGCACCAAATAATGTTGGACTAAGCGGAATTTCAACCTGGTAGAAGTTATCGGTGAAATCTGTTCCTATTCTTAAGAAAGCCACCAACTGTCCATCTTTTAATGGCGTTTGGTTCACCAGGGATTCGGCATGAAGGAACATTTCAAGATTTTTATATTGCCGCATATCAATCTGGAAATTCTTATAAACGGCACGGGCATCCTGGGGCTCAAGATCGCAAACCCTTAAAGCCAGCGATTGTTCATTCTGCCGGATATTGGTATTGCTTTCAAAAAGTTCTTCTCTTATCACTCCCGGAGGCAACACATACGGAATTGGCTGGCGATTCTCATTCTCTTCTATGTTTACCGCAGTAACTTCAAATAAGGTATTGGAATTTTCGGGCCTGGCATTTTCAATTTGCAAACTCTGGTTATACCTGCGGTAATCACCCCTAACCAGTTCCATTGTCCCAAATCTTAACAAAGTAGGATCCTGAAAACCGGTGAGAAACATCCTCATAAATCTTATCGATCTAAAATCGGCTATACCCCCTTTGCTATCGGTTGGTTCATAGATAGGCACCTTGAACTGAAGCCACCTAACCGGAAGTTCCTGTCCGTTGCTTAGACTCACATTTAGTTCCTTAACATCGGTGATATATTGGTTATTATCGATGTCCATACCCGGAAAGAAAGGCACTTCATACTCAAAGTAACTGTCAATGGTATTCATCGTATTGTCCCTGTTTATATCCTCGGCAGTAGGCAAAGTGGTATTCCCACGGTTTGTATTCCCAACTTCGGTTGGGGAGTTTCCTTCAATCCCGTTATAATTCCGGTAACGATTTACAATGCTTCCATCGCGAGCAAGAAAATATTCGTAATTATCACCGGCAGGATCGTCCAGATTTCCAAATTCCGGAAATTTCACCGCTTCTTCCTCATCTGAAAGCCCGTTGTAACCAATATCCTGATTTAAACGCTCCTGCCCTTCGGAATCAAAGGCGTATACCAGGGATTGATCGGCAGGAACTTTTCCAAAATTTGTGGATATGGTATTACTGTCACCCCCATCTTTAGGCAGACCATTTTCATATTGTTTTCTTCCATCTTTTACAACATCCTCGGAAATATTCCCGAGATTAAAGTTGATGCTTCCTCCTGTGTTCCCCTGGTTTTCATCATAAATATATGGATCCATCACCCAGAATTCGATAAATTCCACGTTAGACTGTTCGAAGTTTGTAGCACTAATTCCTCGCATCATTCCTCCAAAATTATCCGCCGGATTCGGCAGAGTATTTCCACCTGAAGCAGTGGGATTAAAGTTATAAGGTCCGCGTTGACCAGGGAAATACGCAACATCCATAGTATAAACTACCATAGGTTGCCCCTGTACCACATCGGTATTGGGGAAAATTTCACTCATTGAAACCCGCCGGGTGGCGTAAGAAGAAAGATCGGCATCTGTGATTCCATCGGGCCGGCTGCTGCTGTAAAAAATAGGATCTATGGTGTACCAGGCTAATTTTGCCCTTTTAAAGCCTACGTTTATATCACCATTTGAAAGCTCGCCGCCAAATCCCAGAGGAACGCTTGAGAGGTCCCAGCTTAGCGGGGTATTAATCCCAATAGAGGTTTGAGCAGCTTCAAAATCGTCTATATAAGTTGTGGTTTTTCCTCCAAAATCATTAATATTCGGCGATCCCGGCTGCAGATATGCAAATTCACCGGTCACCGAAAAATTAGATTCAACGTCGGTGTCTATATTCGGAAGCTTATTCACCAATCGGGTGAAGAAAGGAACTTCAGTTGAATAATTTAAATTAAAACCGTAAATCGAATTATTGAGCGGTTCGTAGCTATAATTAGCTTTTTGGGTTAATGGTCGTTCTTTTAAATTCAGAAAAGTCGCACCTACCAGGAAATTCTCATTGAATAGATGTTCTATATTAACCCCGGTAAAACGCTTGGTTTGCTGCCCGAAGAGCGCATTGTTCTCCGTATTTACCTGAATGGGAATATTAGAGGCGAGCAGCCCTTCATCGAGGATCTGAACACGGCCGAGTTCATAATTCACCACATAATCTACACCCTCCTGAAGTATCCGGCCTCCGGCCGTGACCGTTACCGAGCCCGGCGGCAGGTTAAAGCCTATCGGAATTCCTTCTACCTCCGCAGATTTATATCTTCCTTTTAACTGAAATTTATTCTTCTCTGCCTCTTCCTGTTCCGCCTGGGTTTTGGTGGTGCTGTAAAGGGAACGAAAAACATATTTTAATTGGTTGGCATTCCAGGTATCCTTATCGCCATAATCTTCTGTTCCGGTATTGGGCGTGTTATCAAGTTTCCTGAAAAGGTACTCCCCGAAAGGCTCTACCGAAGTAAAGATCACATTCCCATTGCGGGGATCTATGGTAAGGCCGGGGACATAATCAAAAAAACCATCCCCGCCCACGATGGGATCGTTATTGGAGTTAAGCTTATCCAGATTAAAAACCCTCAACAGAGGAGTTTCGCTTACATCTTCAGGCAAGGGAGTAGACCCATCCCCTGCAGGTTTAATATAGTTAATCGGTTGCGGATCGGTATAAAGAATATTCATTCTGAAATCATCCCTTTCCAACTCATAAGCACCCAGACTGTAGATATTCTTCATCATCAGGTCCCAGATAGGTTCATTTACGTTGGTAATCGTGCTTTTTAGAAGTTTGACCACCAGGTTACGGTTAGATCGCGGATTGATGTCCTGTTCATTCTCTTCCCCTGGCTCTTCAGCAGAAACAGAGCCGGTTGCATCTATTCCATCGTTCGCAAATTCACCAACCTGGTAAACCTGTCCGTTAGCAGTGAACTGAAAAGCGACTGCCAGCACCTCGTCATTACTTAAACGCTGGTTTAACGAAATATAGCCCAATTGGGTATTTAGTGTATATTCATTAGACTGTAACTGCCGGGCATTTTCGAGTTTTATATAATCGGTCCCTTCTGAAACCTGCACACCTCCAAAACCACTTTCTATGGTAGAGATATCCCTGATGGCAGGGGTAAGAATAGACTCCTCGGGACCATTAATCCCGAAAGGGTTAAAATCATTATTCGTGTTATCGGGAAAAGCCCCTTCAGGCTGATTAAAGAATCCGGCCGGCGGATTATTCAAACCTATATTTCCTTCCATAAAAGTTTCTCCCAGATCCTGAATTGCAACAATATTACGCGTATCCTGAAGGTTTTGAATATTGTTTGTTCGATTGGTTACCCACACCTGGATTCGCTGTACCTGGATATTGGAATTTATAAAAGGATAATCCTTTAAAGCCTCATCATAATGATCTCTAAAATAATGCGCCAGGAAGAAATGTCGATCCTGATCGTATTCCAGGATGAATCTTTCAAAATCTTCAATCGTGGCTCCACCTTCCACATTCACGGTTCGTCGCTCTGATTTTTGTTCAGAAAATACTCCTGTGATCCTGGTTTTTCCAAACTGGAGTTCAGTCTTAAACCCAAAAAGGCTTTGAGCGCCCTGCATAAGTGCATTATTCAAGGGCATATTCACATTACCAACCTCGATCTTCTGAATAATATCATCTTCATTGGGTGTATATTCCAGTTTCAATTGATTCTGAAAATCGAAGGTAGATTCAGTATCGTAATTAGCGATAATTCCCAGGCGTTCCCCAACCTGCCCCTGAAGACTTAAACTTATACGCTGGTCAAAATCGAAGGTGAGATTCCTTCGGTTTCGGGGAGAAAAAGCCGGGTTATCCTGTTTGGTAAAAAGCAGTCCCATATCCATCTCAACAGTTCCCTGAGGGACGATATTTATCTCACTCCCCCCAAAAACACTCTCAAAAAAACCGGAATTCACATAGAAATCCGGTAACATATCTTTCTGAATTTCTTCTGCTCCTTTTTTATTTCCTGCCAGGGCATCCCCCTTGAGCTTAAAATAGTTTTGCATCTCTTCCCGAAGCACAAGTT
Organism: Salegentibacter sp.; assembly: GCA_024635795.1. Taxonomy (GTDB): domain Bacteria; phylum Bacteroidota; class Bacteroidia; order Flavobacteriales; family Flavobacteriaceae; genus Salegentibacter. The sequence goes on from JAGXIH010000017.1 coordinate 191,264, forward strand.
CCTCAAATTCTTCAGGTGTGAGGATTAAGGGTTGTGACAAACTGATATTACCGATACTTTCACGGAAGATATACCGATCTAAAATGGGATCATACTCATACTGGGAAGAAAAACTCTCGGGATCGGGCAATGAAATTGTGCCCAAATCATATCCGGTTCGGGTGGTGTCCTGCGGAGTCTCCTGCCCTGATAAATTAGTTGAAATTATCAGCGATAACAGTAAGGCAAGCGGGACCGAAGTTGACAATTTCAAGTAATTGTTCTTCAATTTCTACAAGTTTTTAAGCGCAAGTTTTATAAGGGACTCTACGGTATGGCTGTTAGATTCCTTTAAAATCTTATCTATAACTTTCCCTGCTTGCTTTCGGGCGAAGCCCAGGGTTTCTAAAGCTGATAACGCTTCTTCTTTTATTGTATTGTCCTGAGAAACAAAAACCTCATCTCCTCCCTGCACTTTCAGGATCTTATCTTTCAGATCTAAAATTACGCGTTGGGCCGTTTTAGCGCCAATACCTTTTACACTCTGAATTGTTGCTACATCGGCTGTGGCTATGGCATCCCTAACCTGGCTGGGCTCCAGCGAAGACAACATCGTTCTTGCCGTACTGGTACCCACCCCGGAAACCGAGATCAGCAAACGGAAAACTTCCCGCTCATATTTGTCGCTAAAACCATAAAGGGTATGGGAATCTTCCTTTACCTGCAAATGGGTATAGATATGAACAGCTTCAGCATCGGAAAGTTTAGAAAAAGTATTTAATGATATATTTAAAAAATACCCAACTCCGTTACAGTCTATCACCACATGGGTGGGATATTTTTCAACTAATTGCCCCTTTAAATGATGAATCATATATCAATTCAAGCTTAGAGATCAAATGTAGTAAAATTAACTTAAGCCAGAAACGCTTATCAAACGGGCTTTTTCATCAAATTTCCTACAAATTTTCCTTTTGTTTCTTTCTTCCTTTTTCCTGTGCATCTACAACGGCAACGGCTGCCATATTCACCATTTCTTCTACGCTCGCCCCTAGCTGAAGAATATGGACCGGTCTTTTCATCCCCATTATAATTGGTCCAATAGAATCGGCATGGTTCAGCTCTTTAAGCATTTTATAATTACTATTCGCTGCATCAAGATTTGGAAAAATTAAGGTGTTTACCTTTTTACCTGCTAACTTAGAGAAGGGGAATTTACTCTGAAGCATTTCCCTGTTAAGGGCAAAGTCTATCTGTAATTCTCCATCAACTTTTAATTCTGGCTGCCAGCGGTGAAGGTAAGAGACTGCTTCTTTTACCTTCGAGGCATGCGGGTCTTTAGATGACCCGAAATTCGCATAGGAAATCATCGCTATAACCGGTTCCAACCCAAAAAGCTTCACGGTGCGCGCAGTCATTTGTGCAATTTTAGCAAGATCTTTTGCAGGCGGATCAATATTAATGGAGGTATCACTTATAAACAATGGGCCACGCGAAGTATTCATAAGGTTAGTTGCGGCCACGCGGCTAACTCCTTTTGCCATTCCAATAAGTTCAAGCATAGGTTTTACTACAGTTGGATAAGCTCTGGAATATCCTGAAAGCAAAGCATCGGCATCTCCTGTATTGACCATCATCGCCGCGAAATAATTTCGAAGGCGCATAAAATTTTCGGCATCGTACAGGGTTACTCCGCTCCGATTGCGTGTTTTCCAGTAAACTTCAGCATAGGCATTGCGTTTATCTTCCTGTTCATCAGATTTTGGATCAAGGATCTCAACATCGGCGTCAAAATCTATTTCCTGCATGAGTTCCTGAATCACCTCTCTTCTCCCTAAAAGAATAGGAATTCCAATTCCCTCATCATTTACAATCTGGGCGGCCTTAAGAACATCAAGATGGTCAGCTTCAGCAAAAACAATGCGTTTAGGGTCCATTTTTGCCCTGTTCATCAGTAAGCGCGTGATCTTATTGTCACTTCCCATTCTTTCCAATAGCTCTTCTTCATATTTCTCCCAATCCTGAATGGGGTGCCTGGCACAACCGCTTTCCATAGCAGCCCGGGCTACCGCCGGAGGAACCCTGGCAATAAGCCTTGGGTCAAAAGGTTTAGGAATAATATAATCGGGGCCAAAGTTCATACGGGTTTCCCCATAGGCGATGTTCACCTGTTCGGGAACGGGCTCTTTGGCGAGTTCGGCCAGGGCTTTGACCGCTGCCATTTTCATTTCTTCATTAATCTTGGTAGACCGAACATCAAGAGCGCCTCTGAAAATAAACGGGAATCCCAGCACATTATTTACCTGGTTAGGGTGATCGCTGCGGCCGGTTGCCATTATCAAATCTTTCCTTGTAGAGATAGCCAGGTTGTAATCGATCTCGGGGTCGGGGTTAGCCATGGCGAATACAATAGGTCTTTTCGCCATGCTTTTCAGCATTTCGGGAGTTACAATATCTGCAATAGAAAGTCCAACGAAAACATCGGCATTTTTCATGGCCTCATCAAGGGTATCGATCTTACGGGAAGTCGCAAATTCAGCTTTCTCTTCGGAAAGGTCTGGCCTGTCTTTCCTTATAACCCCTTTACTGTCCACCATGACAATATTCTCGGGTTTGGCTCCAAAGGCTTTATATAATTTGGTACAGGAAATCGCAGCAGCACCGGCACCATTAATTACTATTTTGACCTTTTCCATTTTCTTTTTAGCCAATTCCAGTGCATTCAGCAAAGCAGCCGCAGAAATAATCGCAGTCCCGTGCTGGTCGTCATGCATCACCGGTATATCAAGCTCTTCCTTCAGGCGTCTTTCAATCTCAAAAGCTTCGGGAGCTTTTATATCTTCAAGGTTTATCCCGCCAAAAGTTGGGGCGATGTTTTTAACGGTTTCAACGAACTTATCTACATCTTTTGTGTCTACTTCAATATCAAAAACATCTATATCGGCAAAGATCTTAAACAGTAAGCCCTTACCTTCCATAACGGGTTTTGAAGCTTCAGGACCTATATCACCAAGACCAAGAACGGCAGTACCATTAGAGATAACAGCTACCAGGTTTCCTTTGGTGGTATATTTATATGCGTTTTCTTTATCTTTTTCAATCTCTAAACAGGGTTCTGCTACTCCCGGGGAATAAGCCAGGGACAAGTCTCTTTGTGTTGAATATTTTTTGGTGGGAACTACCTGAATTTTTCCAGGTTTTGGTTTCGCGTGATAAACCAGGGCTTCACGTCTTTTTCTGGGAGTGCTACTCATAATTGCTCAATTTGACTGTATCTACAAAGTTAGGAAGGTTGTATAAATAAAAGACACAAACTTCCGGGAAAAAGGTGGCAAAGCACGGCTTTTAAAATTAATATCAAAAAGTCCTTCTTTTGAGAAAAACTCTTCAGTAAAACTACTATTACTTCTTTAAAAAAGAATTCTAATAGCTATTTTGAGAAGTAAATAAATATTCAGGAAAGGATATTTACTGATTCCGCTGGCAGGACATAAAAGTAAATGGAGATAAAATGACAGAAACTTCCCAGCAGGACGAAAATATGAAAGATAGCATGATTGAATTTTAGTCTATCCAGACTAAAGATTATTGCTCCCAATGTATAGGAAATACCCCCTGCGACCAACCATAAGAGTCCCGGCAACACGAGATTATTCAGGAGAGGTTTTACCGCAAAAACAATTATCCACCCCATCACAACATACATTATCGTTGAAAGTGTATTATACCGCCCTGTAAAAAAGAGTTTCAGAATAATTCCCGTAAGCGCAAGGCCCCATACCACCCCAAAAATAGTCCAGCCCACAACTCCATTTAGAGTGACTAAGGCAAAGGGTGTATAAGTACCCGCAATAAGCACATAAATAGAGGCATGATCTACAATATTTAATCGATATCTCCAGGCAGAATCTTTTGAGGCATGATAGAAAGTGGAAGCTGCGTAAAGCAGGATCATACTTGCACCGAAAACACTAAAACTTACCAGGTGCCTGATGCCTCCCAGCTCGTTCGCTCTTAAAATTAGCAATATCAATCCAATTACGCTTAGCACGAATCCAAAACCGTGAGAAATGATATTAAATTTCTCTTCTGCCGGAGGATAATAATGACAGGTGTTATTTTTATTCATTTTAAAAAATGGCAAGGTCAGGGAAGATCTTTATTAAAGGCAATAACAATATAATCATTTTCAAAAAAAATCCTAAACAAAAAAAGCGAAAGATTTCGGCAGTATCAAAATCTATTATTTTAATATTTAATCACCTGTACAATAGCTATTTGCTATAATTTCATTAAATTTATTCTTCCTAAAAATAGGGATTTTTTATCCCTCCCCTTTTCAGCCCCTACTGGTACCGAATTTTAATTAGGCTCACCCCCCCCCCCGAATATTTTATTAACCAATCAAAAATTTTTAATTATGAAAAATTTATTTTTTATGTTGATTGCCGGGGTAGTTTCCCTTTTTATTTTTTCCTGTGAGACTGACGCCGTGGGCGAAAATTCTATCGAGAAGATAAGTGATCTTTCGGCAACAAAAAAGATGGATCCTACGGTAATTCCTATTAAAGAGGAAAATCTATTTCCCGAAGGAATTGAGTACGACCAAAGGGAAGATCGTTTCCTGGTCTCTTCAATAACCCGGGGAACAATTGGGCAGGTTAAGGATGGGATTTATTCTGAATTTATTACCGATTCCGACTTAATAGCCAGCATTGGAATACACATTGATAATTCCAGAAAACGCCTGCTTGTCATCAATTCCCATATTGACGGCTCATTCTCTGCCCTTGCGGCTTACGAGCTTAGCTCGGGAGAACGAATATTTTTTACAGATCTATTAGGGTTGAAAGACGGCCCCAGCTTTACGAATGATGTGACAGTTGATAACAAAGGAAATGCTTATGTTACAGATAGCTATGCCGGCATAATTTATAAAGTAGATGAAGAAGGAAATCCTTCGGTTTTTTATGAAGATGAAGAACTCGCTCCTTCTCCCGGTAACGGAGGTTTAAACGGTATAGATTATGACCCGCGGGGATATTTGCTGGTAAGTCACCTGGAAACAAACCGTATCATAAGAATTCCTTTAGATAATCCTGAAGCATTTTCAGAAGTAAACATTCCTGTTGATTTGTATGGTCCTGATGGGATATACCTAAAAAATCCCAACGAGCTACTCGTAGTGAGCAATGACGGAGGTAGAGAAAATGCGGTAGTGCATACCTTTAAGACACGGGATAAATGGAAAAGTGCCATCCTGAAAGATGCTTTTCCTACTTACGCAACTTTTCCCACTACGGTGACCGTTAAAAGAAATACTCCCTATGTACTTTATTCTTACCTGCCCATCCTGATGTCAGGAGGTTCACAAGATGAATTTCATATTGTAAAAGCGGAATAGGATTATTTTGAAAAAAATATAAGCTTCGGCCTAAGGATTTCTTTTCGGCCGGGGCTTTTTTTTAACCTTACCTTATTTTTAAAGGATTAGGAAACAATAGCTGCTATAAAAAAACCTGAGAAGTCTTAACTTTTCAAAAAGTCAATATTCCTTTTTAAACCTTCGAACTTTGTCCTTTTCACAGCAGATTTTCTAAAAATCTCATTGAAGGTTTCTTTGGTGATCTCTTCCCAGTCTTTTTTATCATTTTCCAGTAAATCGGGATGTGGATTAAACAGGGGTTCATTATGTGGTTTTGAAAAACGGTTCCAGGGGCAAACATCCTGACAGATATCACAACCAAACATCCAGTCTTCAAATTGGCCCTTAAAGGAGTTTGGAAGCTCATCCTTTAATTCAATTGTAAAATAGGAAATACATCTGCTTCCATCAACTTTATAAGGTTCTACGATAGCCTGAGTGGGACAGGCGTCTATACAAGCGGTACAGCTTCCGCAGTGATCGGTTACCGGGGTATCATATTCCAGGTTCAGGTCTACAATAAGTTCAGCAATAAAATAAAAAGAGCCCGTTTGCTTAGATAAGAGATTGGAATGCTTTCCTATCCAGCCGAGACCGCTTTTGGCTGCCCAGGCTTTATCCAGAACCGGTGCCGAATCAACAAAGGCTCGCCCATCTATTTCGCCAATTTCCGTCTGCATAAATTGCATAAGATCCTTCAGCTTGTCTTTGATCACAAAATGATAGTCCCGGCCGTAAGCATATTTACTGATCTTATAGGAATCCTGGTTTTGAATTTCATGCGGATAATAATTCAGCAGTAAAGAAATCACCGATTTTGAACCTTCTACAAGTTTGGTTGGGTCAAGGCGTTTATCGAAATGATTTTCCATATACTTCATCTCGCCATGCATGTCCTTTTGAAGATAATTCTCCAGGCGGGGCGCCTCTTCCTCAAGAAATTCGGCTTTGGAAATTCCACAAGACAAAAATCCGAGGCGTTTGGCTTCGGATTTAATTAAGGATGTATATCGCTCTTTTAAATTACTCATACTGATTTTACAAAGATGCGATTTTTTAAAATATGACCTATTTCACAGATTTTATCAACCCTATTTTTACCAGACTATGGTGAAGATAGAATTAGGATCTCTTTTCAAATCTCAAAATAGCATTTTTGGGTTTCAGGGTAATTAAAGGAGTTATTTCTATTTTCTCCTTATTTGTGCTGATCCTGTACCTAGAAACAAGTTCTGAAATGGCTAAAATCATTTCATACATCGCAAAATTATTACCAATGCATTTCCGTGGTCCTGCCCCAAATGGAAAGTAGTGGGAAGTATGTTTGGTGCCTTCAGCAAATCGGGAAGGATCAAATTTCTGTGGATTTTCCCAGTAGGCAGCATCACGATGAATCTCATAGATCGAAAACAATAAATTGGAATTTTTATGCAATCGGAATCCGTTGAACTCATCTTCTTCAAGATTAATACGATCTATAAAATATACCGGTGGATACAGCCGCATAGCTTCTTCCAACACCTGTTTTGTATAAGTACAGGAGGCGATCAATTCCATAAGATCACCGGTCTTTTCCTTAGCTTTTTTTGTTTCTGAAGCAATTTTTTCCTGAATATCGGGATGTCTTGCGAGGAGTTCTGTGGTGAAAGTGAGTGCATTCGAAGTGGTTTCATGCCCTGCGGTAAAAAAGATCAGAATTTCATCTATTAGCTGCTTCTCGCTCATTGCCGTGCCGTCCTCATACCTCGCATCAAGCAGCATATCCAGCAGATCTCCCTCGCCTACAGGATTTTCTTTTCTTTCCCTCACTAATTTCCTAAGGATTTCACGCGCCTCTTCAACTAAGGCCATATGCTTTTTTATGCTTCCTCCATACTTAAACCACCAGCGCTTAAAAGGCTGCCGGAGTTCTTTGACCAGCATTCGCTGGGCAGCTTCGGTAATATATTGCAGCCTGTTGATCTCCTTTTGGCCAACGGCACTGCTAAAAAGCGATTTTACCACCGTTTGAAAGGCAAGGTCATTAAAAACCGGAAAAATATCTATGGATTTATTGGGTTCGATCTTGTCCAACTCTAGTAAAATAGCCGAATTTACTGTATCCATTAAACCGGCGATTTGCTTCTTATGAAAAGCGGGCTGAATTAGTTTACGTTGTTTCCGCCAGTGTTCTCCTGTAGAAGTTAGGAGGCCGTTGCCCAGGTATTTTGCCATATCCCGGGTTTGGATTGGCGATTTTTCAAAGTTTTTATGGTTTTTCTGAAGGGCATATTCAGCAAAGGCAGCACTCCTGGAAAAGACAAGGGGATTTCCAAAACCGGTTTTCACCCTGAAAATATCTCCTAGTTTTTCAAAATTTTCAGCATGAAAAGGCAGGGGATTTTTGAGGATAAGATTGGCTTTTCCCATAAATTTTAGCCACGATACCGCCGGAATGTCTTTACCTTTCATACTTCCCATTTGAAGTTTCAAGTTAAGAAGAAACCACCTGAAACGGCTTGAATCGAAAAGAAAAAACTCCCTTTTTAACTTTTAGAACAATCCGCCCTGTGTATTTCCTTTAGTCCTGCCAAGGTGCCGGTAGGCTGCTTCTGTTACTTCCCGACCACGAGGGGTACGGTAAATAAATCCCTGCTGAATGAGGAACGGCTCGTAAACCTCTTCGATGGTTTCGGCGCTTTCGCTAACCGCGGTAGCCAAGGTTGTGATCCCCACGGGACCACCCTTAAATTTATCGATAATAGTTTCCAGGATCTTATTATCCATTTCATCCAAACCGTGGGTATCTACGTTTAACGCTTTAAGACCATATTGGGCAATTTCCATATCGATTTTCCCATTGCCCTTAATCTGTGCAAAATCCCGCACTCTTCTTAGAAGTGCATTGGCAATACGAGGAGTCCCACGGCTCCGTCCTGCAATTTCGATGGCAGCATTCAGGGTAATAGGCACTTTGAGGATCTCTGCACTTCGTTGCACGATATCTGAAAGCAGTTCGGTGGTGTAATACTGAAGTCTACTGGATATTCCAAAACGTGCCCGCATAGGCGCTGTAAGAAGTCCTGAACGAGTGGTTGCTCCCACCAGCGTAAACGGGTTCAAATTGATTTGAACAGTTCTCGCATTTGGCCCGGTTTCAATCATAATATCAATCCGGTAATCTTCCATTGCTGAATAGAGGTATTCTTCTACCACAGGACTCAATCTATGAATTTCATCAATAAAAAGAATATCCCTCTCATCCAGATTTGTAAGAAGACCGGCCAAATCTCCCGGTTTATCGAGAACAGGTCCAGATGTGACTTTAATTCCGACACTAAGTTCGTTGGCTAGAATATGTGCCAGAGTTGTTTTACCAAGCCCGGGAGGCCCATGAAAAAGCGTATGATCTAATGCTTCCCCCCTTTGATTAGCCGCTTCAACAAACACCTTAAGATTTTCCAACACCTGATCCTGACCTGCAAAATCATCAAATTCCAGGGGGCGTAAAGCCCTTTCTATATCAATTTCTTCGGGAGAAAAGTTTTCTCCGCTAGGATCAAGGTTTTCATTCATGGTCGTGCTCTCAAAAATAGGTTCTTCAGCAAAGATAAGTAAAACAGGATTCCTATTCTGATCGAAACCATATTGTGAATTGAATTTCCAGGCTTAAAGTATTTTGCATAAAAAAGCCGTTTGATAAAGTTCAAACGGCTTTGTTTTTATGTTACGTGATATTAATGATTTAATTCTTCTTCATTTTCCTGAAGCGGTACATTCTGCGGAACGAAATCCTGTCCTTTTATAACATACTCACCGTCTTCATTGGTCTTACTGTAGTCGTATGGCCAACGGTATACATATGGGATTTCCCCCGGCCAGTTTCCGTGGATGTGTTCTACCGGAGTAGTCCATTCCAGCGTAGTAGCATTCCATGGGTTTTGTGTTGCTTTTCTTCCGTAGAAAATTGAAGCAAAGAAGTTCCATAAAAATACCACCTGAACGGCTGCGGTGATAAGTGCGAAAATGGTTATGATCACATTTACATCGGCAAGATCATCAAAATATGGGAACGCGGTGTTGGTATAGTAACGTCTGGGTAATCCAGCCAATCCTATAAAGTGCATCGGGAAGAAAACTCCGTAAGAACCAACGGCGGTAATCCAAAAATGGATATAACCAAGATTTTTATTCATCATACGGCCATACATCTTAGGGAACCAGTGATAAACCCCTGCAAGAAGTCCGTAGATGGCAGATATACCCATTACCAGGTGGAAGTGGGCAATAACGAAATAAGTATCATGTACGTTTATATCAAGTGTAGAATCCCCCAGGATAATACCTGTTAAGCCACCGGTTATAAATGTAGAAACAAAACCGATTGAAAACAGCATTGCGGGGTTCATCTGTAAGTTACCTTTCCATAAAGTAGTAATCCAGTTAAAGGCTTTTACTGCTGAAGGGATCGCAATAAGCAAGGTTGTAAAAGTAAATACCGATCCAAGGAATGGGTTCATCCCCGATACAAACATATGGTGACCCCATACAATTGTAGAAAGGAATGCAATCGCAAGTATGGAAGCAACCATCGCACGGTACCCAAAAATAGGCTTACGGGCATTGGTAGCCATAACTTCGGAGACAATACCCATTGCAGGTAAGATCACGATATAAACTTCGGGGTGACCAAGGAACCAAAAAAGGTGTTCAAACAATACCGGAGAACCTCCCTGATGACTTAATACCTCTCCTGAAATATAAATATCACTTAGGAAGAATGAAGTTCCGAAACTACGGTCCATGATCAACAGCAAGGCCGCCGATAATAATACCGGGAAGGAAACTACCCCAATAATAGCCGTTACGAAAAACGCCCAGATAGTAAGCGGAAGCCTGGTCATAGACATCCCCTTGGTCCTTAGGTTTAAGACAGTCACGATATAATTAAGAGACCCTAACAAGGAAGAGGCAATGAAAATAGCCAGAGATACAAGCCAAAGCGTCATTCCAAGTCCTGAACCTCCAATTGCCTGTGGCAAAGCACTAAGCGGAGGGTAAATAGTCCAACCTGCATTTGCCGGCCCTGTTTCAATAAAAAGGGAAGACAACATAATTACCGAAGACACGAAGAATAACCAGTAGGAAACCATATTAAGAAATCCTGAGGCCATATCACGAGCTCCAATTTGCAGCGGAATAAGCAGGTTACTAAAAGTACCACTTAATCCGGCGGTTAATACAAAAAATACCATGATAGTCCCATGGATTGTAACCAGGGCAAGGTATATTGAGGGTGTCATTACTCCGTCTGGAGCCCATTTACCTAAAAGAGCTTCGAAGATAACGAAAGACTCCTCTGGCCAGGCCAGTTGCATACGGAATAATACAGACATCATAATACCTACGATCCCCATTAAAATACCTGTTATAAGGTATTGCTTGGAGATCATCTTATGGTCGGTACTAAATATGTATTTAGTAATGAAAGTCTGTTTATGATGATGTCCATGATCGTCGTGATGATCCTGAGCCGGTGCTGTTGCTAATGCTGACATATCTTAAAGTATATTCTTTTAATGTTGTTTTTAATTATCCATGAATTCCCCGAAAGTAGACTGCTCGCTCAACCATGCGTTGTACTCTTCTTCAGTTTCAACTATGATCTTCATTTGCATATTGTAATGAGCTTCTCCACAAATCTTATTACACGCAATAAAATAATCGAATTCATAAGGATCGAGCGGCATTTCTCCTTCGGCCCTTAGCACTTCGCTATTTTCCTTTCGAATTTCATTTATGGTTTGAACTTTATCTACCATATACTCGCTATCTCGCATTTCTGCAGTAGTAATGGTTGGCGTAAAGCCGAATTGAGTAATCATCCCCGGCACCACATTCATCTGGGCACGGAAGTGTGGGAAATAGGCAGAATGTAAAACATCCTGAGATCTGAATTTAAAAAGAACAGGTTTATTTACCGGGAGGTGCAATTCAGTAGTTATCTTGTCATCCTCGCCATAAGGGTCGCTTTCGTCAAGCCCAACATTGTTTCTACCTTCAATAAATCTAACATTTGCTTTACCAAGAGTATTGTCTTCTCCGGCATAACGCGCCTGCCAGCTGAATTGTTTGGCGTAGATTTCAATAACAATAGGATCGCTGTCCTCATCGATATTCATAATATCAGACCAAGTAAATAATCCATAGATAATTAAACCTGCAAGAGTAATTACCGGGATAATAGTCCAGATAAACTCAAGTTTATCATTATCGGCAAAGAACAAGGCTTTATTTCCTTTTTTCCCCTGATATTTATAAGCGAACCAGTGAAGTAATGCCTGGGTTAACACCTGAACTATCATAATGATAGCTATGGAAATAAACATAAGAGTATCTACCTGACTACCATGATCTGATGCAGCTTCGGGAAGATAAAGCTTACTCCATTTCCAGAAGCTGTAAGCCATCCCAACATAAATAAAGATCATGAACCACAGCATATACCTGGCTTGCTGTCGGTTGTCGTTATCGTTGGCAATTTGCGTTGAATCTGCACCCGGCCCTTTGGAGAGTTCAAAAATCTTCGATAATTGCCATCCGGTTACGGCAAGAAGTGCAAGTGCAATTATTACTAAGAATACGGTCATTTTATAATTTCTTCTTTAAACAATCAATCTTTTTATTAATAATGGAAGTGCTCACTTTCTTTGATGAACGGGTTCCTTTTGGCCAGCAATGGAGCTTTGGTTAGGGCGTTGAAAACCACAAAAATAAACAATCCTGCAAATAATAAAACTGCACTTATTTCAGGAAGTCCAATAAACCATGATTCACCAACTGTGGAAGGCATTATCATTACAAATACATTTACGTAATGCCCAACCAGAATAACAATTCCTGTTAAGACCACAAACCAATTAACACGTTTATAGTCGCTATTCATCAACATTAATAACGGGAATATAAAATTAAGTCCTACCATTCCGAAAAACGGCAGTGAGTAATTTTCAATCCGACTTATAAAGTATACAACTTCCTCAGGGATATTAGAGTACCAAATAAGCATGAACTGCGAGAACCATAAATAAGTCCAGAAAATACTCATCCCGAACATAAACTTGGCCAGATCGTGAATGTGACTATCGTTAACAAAAGGAAGGTAGCCTCTTGATTTAAGATAAATGCTTATTAGTGCGATAACCGTGATCCCAGAAACGAACAGGCTCGCAAACACGTACCATCCAAACAAGGTACTAAACCAGTGTGGATCAAGGCTCATTATCCAGTCCCAAGACATCATAGATTCAGAAACAATAAAGAATACCAAGAAACCTGCAGCTAGTTTAAAGTTTTTCTTGAAGTAATAATTATCTGAGGCCTCATCCAGTCTTCTTGAATTTCTAACCAGAAAATGTCTGAAGATAAACCAGCCTCCAAGGTAAATTGCCGCTCTAATCAAGAAAAACGGTAGATTAAGATAACTTGATTTATTTCTGATAATGGCATCGTTTTCTACAACTTCGGGATCCATCCAGATGAACAGGTGGTTCATATGCATTCCAGAAAGTACTAATAGCACAAACAGAATTATTCCGCCGGGAACAAGATAGGCGGTTATAGCTTCCATCACCCTGAATAATACTGGTGACCATCCGGCCTGTGCAGCATACTGTACAGCGTAAAAAGCCAGCACCCCTAAAGAGATCATAAAGAAAAAGAAAGCCGCTACATAAACGGCAGCCCAGGGTTTGTTCTGTAATTGGTGTAATTTATGTTCCAGGTGTTCGGTGTCATGTGATCCAGCTTCAGCAGCTTGATCTTCTTTTTCTTCTACATTTCTTCCCGGCTCATCGTCTAATAACATGCCGTGTTCTGCTTTTGCGAAATCAGCTTCCACCATTGTACTTTCTGCTGGGTCAGCGTGATGTTCTTCTGCAGCCATCATTTCCCTAACATCATCAAGGTCTGATGGTGCTTGCAGAAATCCTATAACGAGACCTATGGCACCAACAATTACAAAAATAATTGCTGTTAACTTTAATTTACTGGATAGCGTGTACATATTTGTAGATCTAAATGCTTTATTCTTAATTATTGCTTTCTTCTTCTGTAAGAACAGTGCCTTCTCCAACATTTTCCTGCGCCGCCTGTACATCGGGATCATCCGGACTTACAGTAGGTCCAACTTCTTCAAATTCCCTTTCCGGATTTCCTTCCAACTGATCTTTAAGATTCATTACGTAATGAGTGATCTGCCAGCGTTCCTTTTCATCGGTTTGAGATGCATAAGAACCCATGGAGTTAAGGCCGTAGAAAATAACGTGATAAACACTACCTTCAGTAATTGCCCTTCCCACATCGTCGTATGAAGGCACCCCAAGGATTTTTTCTCTTTCAACAAGAATCCCCTGTCCATCGCCAGCATCTCCGTGGCAAACAGCACAATAAATGGTATATAATTCCTTTCCTTCAGTTAAGTTCTCTTCGGTATAAGGCAGCGGATTTTTAAGTTCTGCTTTAGCCTGGGAACTTCCGTCGGGGGTATTCTCATATCCGTATGGTTTCCATCCACGGGCTACAGTACCTTCTACGGGATCCATGGCAGATTGGCCACCGGGAAAAATATCGTATTCACCATAAGACTCATATCCCTCCGACTCATACATATCGGGCATAAACTGGTAGTTAGGTCGGTCACTATCGGCACAGGATGCGACTAAGCCGGCCAGAAGAAACAATACTATAGATTTATGGAAAAAACTTCTCATTTTGTCTATTTATTATCAATTATTTTAATTTCTGATGCCCCGGTTTTATAAAGAAAATCCGAAAGATCATCAACATTAAGATTGGCTGCATCAACTTCCATAAGGAACTTATCATCGGTAGTTCTTACATCAGGATTTTCTGCAGTTTTGAAAGGCCATAATTTACTTCTCATATAAAAAGTAATCACCATAAGGTGAGCGGCAAAAAATACCGTTAGCTCAAACATAATGGGCACAAATGCAGGCATATTCTGAAGAAAGCTAAAGCTGGGCTTGCCCCCAATATCCTGTGGCCAGTCTTCTATCATCATGAAGTTCATCATCCAGATAGAAACAACAAAACCTACTACCCCGTATAGAAAGGAGGTAATGGCTAATCTTGTTGGCGCAAGTCCCATTGCCTTATCCAAACCGTGAACCGGAAAGGGAGTATAAATTTCACCAATATGATAACGGGCTTCACGAACCTGCTTTACTGCCAGTAAAAGCACATCGTCGTCATTATAAATAGCGTGTATAACTTTTGATGCCATCTTAATTACTTGTTTTTTAGTTTACCTGCCTGTGCAACCCAGTCTTCTCTTTGAGCAGCATTCGGGAAGTTTTCTATTACTTCATCCAGCAATTCGAAATCGTCCTGAGTTAAATTACTAACCTGTACATAGGTGTAAATTCCCACCTGATGCAGACGCTGTGCAAGGAAAGGCCCAACTGCTTTTAATTTCCGAAGATCATCTGCCGTCTGGGTTTCTGGATTAAAGGTTCCAATTCTATCCAGCATAGCATCAATCCTGTCGCGTACTACTTCTGAAATAACAAGTCCATCAACATTTACGGTTTCATTATGCGAATCATCATCCCTGGTTACGTCATAATCTTCAGAATCTTGAACTCTTTTATGAACTCCTTCTTCAGTATTAGAAACAGGTTCTCTAACAATAGGGTCATAGTGCTTTACATCATCCCCATGCTCGGCTCTCAATTTCTTATATTTTTCTCCAGAAGCTTTCAGAATAGTTTTTACTTCAGCCTGAGCAATTACTGGGAAAGAACGGGCATATAGCAGGAACAACACGAAGAAGAATCCTATGGTTCCAATAAAAATTCCTATATCTACAAAAGTAGGAGAAAACATTGTCCAGGAAGAAGGTAAATAATCACGGTGAAGCGAGGTCACAATAATTACAAAACGTTCAAACCACATTCCAATATTCACTACAATTGAGATAAAGAAAGAGAACATAATACTTGTTCTTAATCTTTTGAACCACATAAACTGAGGAGAGAATACATTACAGGTCATCATCGCCCAATAAGCCCAGGCGTAAGGACCGGTAGCCCTGTTTAGGAATGCGTATTGTTCATATTCGACTCCAGAATACCATGCGATAACCAACTCGGTGATGTAGGCAACACCTACAATAGAACCGGTAATCATGATCACGATATTCATCAATTCAATATGTTGTATAGTAATATAATCCTCAAGGTTAGACACCTTTCTCATAATAATAAGCAGGGTGTTTACCATTGCAAACCCAGAGAAAACCGCTCCCGCCACAAAGTAAGGAGGGAAGATCGTGGTGTGCCATCCCGGGATTACCGAGGTAGCAAAGTCAAAAGATACGATCGTATGTACCGAAAGTACCAGGGGAGTTGCCAAACCGGCAAGTACCAGAGATACTTCTTCAAAACGCTGCCAATCTTTGGCACGTCCACTCCAACCAAAACTTAAGATTCCGTAGATTTTTTTATTAAAAGGAGTAATTGCACGATCGCGTATCATCGCAAAGTCAGGTAGTAAACCTGTCCACCAGAATACAAGTGATACCGATAAGTAAGTTGAAATCGCAAATACATCCCAAAGCAGTGGTGAGTTAAAATTAACCCACAACGAGCCGAACTGGTTAGGGATTGGAAGTACCCAATAAGCCAGCCAAGGACGTCCCATGTGAATTAAAGGGAATAAACCGGCCTGCATTACAGAGAAAATAGTCATCGCTTCCGCAGAGCGGTTAATAGCCATTCTCCATTTTTGACGAAAAAGCAAAAGTACCGCCGAAATAAGTGTCCCGGCGTGACCAATACCTACCCACCATACAAAGTTGGTGATATCCCAGGCCCAACCTACGGTTTTATTAAGACCCCAGGTTCCGATACCTGTAGAAATAGTATAAATGATACTACCTACACCCCAAAGAAAGGCGACAAGTGCAATAGAAAATACAATCCACCAGGTTTTATTAGCCCTTCCCTCAACCGGTGCGGCTACATCCACAGTAACATCGTGGTAGCTCTTATCCCCGGTAACTAAAGGCTTTCGTATAGGTGCTTCGTAATGAGACATATCCTTTTTAAATTGATTTCTTTAATAGTTGATTTTATTAAGCTTCAGTGGTATTCCTGATTTTTGTCTGGTACATCACATTTGGCTTAGTACCCACGTATTCCAATAAATGATACATCCTGTCATCTTCCTTCAACTCCCTGATCACCGCTCCGTCATTGTTAATATCACCAAAAGTCATTGCCCCTTTATCACAAGCAGCTGAACAGGCTGTATAGAATTCTCCATCCTCAATTTCCCGTCCTTCACGCTTGGCATCCAGGATAGTTTTCTGTGTTATTTGAATACACATAGAACATTTTTCCATCACCCCTCTGGAACGAACGGTAACATCCGGATTAAGCACCATACGGCCTAAATCATTATTCATATGGTAATCAAATTCATCGTTTCTAGTATAGTCAAACCAGTTGAAACGACGTACTTTATAAGGACAGTTGTTAGCACAGTAACGAGTACCTACACAACGATTATATATCATTTGATTTTGTCCCTGGCGACCGTGTGAAGTTGCGGCTACCGGGCAAACAGTTTCACAGGGTGCGTGGTTACAATGCTGGCACATCACCGGCTGAAATACTACCTGAGGATTATCTGCAGGCTCTTCCATTTCCTTAAATTCCGAAAGAGAACTACCAAGACCAGATATATTATTCTTCTTCTCAAGATCATCTCTGAAGTTATCTTCAGAAGAATAATAACGGTCAATTCTCAACCAGTGCATATCACGGGATCTTCTTACTTCAGTCTTCCCAACCACCGGAACGTTATTCTCGGCGTGGCAGGCAATTACACAAGCCCCACATCCGGTACAGGCGTTTAAGTCTATCGAAAGATTAAAATGATGTCCAACACTTCTATCAAAACCTTCCCACATATCAACTTCGGGGGAGGTTACAGGCTTTTCAACGTGATCAAGCGACACCTCCGGAACTTTATTCCAAACATGCGCATCTTTTGTATTGAAGATCTCAAGGGTTGTTTCCTTAATGATATCTCCTCTTCCCATTAGGGTATTATGTAACTGTACAGATGCAAATTCATGCATACCAGGAACTTTCTCAAGACTAATATTCTGTACAGACTTAAAATCTTTATAAAGGAGGTAAGCATTTACACCTACCTGCATTTCTTCCTGCATGGCCTCTTTTTTGCCATATCCAAGCGCTAATCCCACAGAACCTTTAGCCTGTCCAGGTTGAATCATTACCGGCACATTATTAACTGTGGTATCTCCCAATTTGATGTTTACGTAGCTACCATTTAAGGCTCCGTTAGAAACATGTTCGTTAACAAGACCCAGCTCCTCTGCATCGGCTTTAGATACAGTTAGATAATTATCCCAGCAGGCCCGGGTTATTGGGTCTGGTAATTCCTGCAACCAGGGATTATTGGCTTGTTGACCATCTCCAAGGGCAGTATTAGTATAAAGGCTAAGTTCAAGCCCATTATTTACTTCAGCATTAGCCAGATTTCTGGCAGCTGAAGAAACATCCACGTTTGGTGCTTGTTCAGCAATTTCTAACGATACAGGAGAAGTTGCTTTAAAGGTTCCATCGTGCAAGGCATCGGTCCAGGATTTATCTCCAAAACCACCAGCCCAGGTTTCCTTTAAATATTCATAATAAGATTGATCATTGTCACTCCAGCGAAGCAAGCAATCCTGAAATTGACGAGTGTCAAATAAAGGCTTAATAGCTGGTTGCATCAAGCTGAAATCCTGCTCTGTATATTGAATATCACCCCAACTCTCCAGGTAATGAGGAACAGCAGCAACATATTTTGAAAGTACAGCGGTCTCATCTGGTTTTAAGCTGAAGGAAATACTAACAGCAGTATTTTCTAATGCTTTGGAAAATTCCAAAGAATCAGGCAAGCTATAGGCAGGATTAACACCCGCCATAAGCAAGGCTCCCACACTTCCGCTTTTCATATCAGCTACAAGCTCTTTTACAGCCTGAGCGTTCCCCTGACGGATCAATCTTGGATTAGCGGTATCCATAACCTCACTCCCAAGAGCCTCATTAATTGCAAGAACGAGAGCCTGAGCATCGTTATCAGGGATACCTGATACTACTACTCCGCCACTTCCTGCTTTTCTTAGCTGGCTCGCAGCTTTCACAACTGCATTATCAATAGCACCAGAAAGGTTACTGGTAGAAGATCCACCAACAATATAACCGTAAAGCGCAGCCAAAATGGCCTTTTGCTGTGACGGTTTAACCGGCACACGCTTATCGGCATTTGCTCCGGATAATGTCATATTTGCTTCAAACTGAATATGACGGGACATTTTTCCATTTTCAGGAACGCGCCCTTTAGCATAGCCCGCATCATAACCACCACCGTGCCAGTCACCAAGAAAATCGGCTCCAACAGAAACAATGGTTTCAGCTTTTGAAAAATCATAATTTGGCAAGGCACGCTTTCCGAATTTTGCCTGGAATGCATTAAGAGCAGCATCTTCAGAAACGGTATCATAAACTACGTGGCGTACATTTGGATATTTTGAAGAGAAGTCTTCAATAAGCCTGGTAGTGGAAGGACTGGCAAAAGTTTGTGTCAGCAACACAATCTCTCCATTCACATTTTCCAGCTCAGCTTTAACCTCACGGTCAAATTCTTCCCAGGAAACATTTCTTCCTTCTATCATTGGACGCTTAACGCGCTCGGTATCATATAAAGACAGGACAGAAGCATGAACACGCGCATTAGCACCACTCTTCGCTACTGAAAGATCGTTATTCTCAATTTTTATAGGTCTTCCCTCACGGGTTTTCACTAAAACGCTTGCAAAATCAAAACCATCGGCGATGGTAGAGGCGTAGTAATTAGCTACCCCGGGAACAATGCGCTCCGGTTGCACCACATAAGGAATAGATTTAATAACAGGCCCTTCACAGGCAGCCAAAGAAGCAGCTGCGGTACTAAACCCAACATATTTCAGGAAATCCCTGCGTGAAGTTTTAGAACTTTCAAGAGAGTCTTTATCCCCTAAAAACTCATCCACGGGAATTTCTTCTGTAAATTCTTTTTGTTGGAGCGTCTCAACAACAGAGCTATTTTCATTTAGCTCTTCAACACTTTTCCAGTATTTTTTGTTTGATGACATATATATCTAGATATTAACTTCGAAATTAAACCCCGCATTGCGGGAATACATTTTTTTTAATAGTGACACTTAGCACATTCAATACCACCCATTTGAGCTACGGTCAATTCCTCTACCCCGTACTTCGTAGATAATTCCTCATGAATTTTCTCGTAATACTCGTTGCCTTCCATTTTAACTTTAGTATCGCGGTGACAATTCACACACCACCCCATTGTAAGAGGCGCATCCTGATAAACCACTTCCATCTCCTGGATCGGACCGTGACATGTCTGACACTGAACCCCACCAACGCTTACGTGTTGAGAGTGGTTAAAGTAAGCAAAGTCTGGAAGATTATGAATTCTCACCCATTTAACAGTCTGTGTCTCCCCGGAATAAGACTGAGTAGAAGGTTCCCACCCAATTGCATCATACAGTTTTGCAATCTCTCCGTCATAGAACTCTTTTGAATATTCTGCAGTAGCGGTTTCAGGAGCAACTTCAGAAATAGTTTTATGGCAATTCATACAAACATTTAGGGAAGGAATTCCTGCCTGCTTAGAGGTTCTAGCAGAAGAGTGACAATATTTACAATCAATTTGGTTATCGCCAGCATGAATTTTATGAGAATAATGAATTGGCTGAATTGGCTGATAGGTTTGATCTACCCCAACCTGCATAAACCAACCGTAACCAAAATAAGCTACCGCAAGCAAAACAACAATGGAAATCACCAGAACCAGGAATTGATTCTCAACAAAGGCTTTCCAAAGTGGTTTTCTTTTAGGTTTTTCAGGAGTAACAACACCAGAAGCTTCGGCGAAATTCTTGAGGGTTTTATTCACAAGGAACAATACAACAAGAAGCATAACCAAAACAAACACCAGAATAGCAAGAATCACATTAACAGAAACACCTCCTTGTGAACCATCACCTCCCTGGGCAGCACCTTCTCCGGCAGCGGCAGTTGCGGGCTCGGGTTTTGGCTGTTCCACATAAGCCAGAATATCATTTACTTCATCTTCGCTTAACTGCGGAAAACCAGGCATTGGAGTATTGTTATACTCTTCAAAGATTGCGACAGCTTGGTCATCACCACTGGCGATAAGATCAGCACTGTTTTCAATCCACTGATATAGCCAAGGCATATCCCGTTTTTCGGTAACTCCATGAAGTGCAGGCCCGATAGATTTAGAATAAGGTTTATGACAGGCAGCACAAAGTGAATTAAATAAGGATTTTCCATTAGCGGGATCACCCAATCCAGAAGGCGCGGCTTCTTCTACCTGTTCTTCCTGTACTTCAGCATCAGCACCTTGCTCAGCCTCCTCCTGAGACCAACTCAGGAAAGTACACGAAACAAAAAAAGCTACACTTAAGAGCCATAATCGCGAAGTTGAATTTCGGTATTTCACCTTTTTCATATTATAAAGTTGAATTAAGGTCTAAATTTTGGCACGGTATTTTAACGCAAAATAACAATAAAATGTGTTCGCACCCTTAATTTGGTGGACAAAAGTAATACTTAAAGTGGAGTTGAGGAATGTTACATTCGTGTTAACACTTAATTTATAATAGTTCTAAATAATAAAACACAGTCCTTTCTGTTATTTAATTTTACTTTTGTTCTAAATAAATAAATATGAGAAATTTAAATGTTAATTCTATACTTTCGGCCTGCATTTTTGCTGGTATTTCCTTCACAGGAATCCAGGCTCAGGAGGGATCGGTTAATTTGAGCCAGGACCAGAAAATTGAAACCTTACTGGAATTAAAAGCCGAAATGACCAAGGATAATGAAATTGGAGACCGATATAAAATCCAATTATTTTACGGCGATAATGGTGAGGCAAATGAGGTTATAAAGGAATATCGGAGCAAATACTCCTACCCTTCTTTAATCGCCTATGAAGCTCCTAATTATAAGGTATGGGTTGGGAACTTTAGAAACAGACTGGAAGCCGACCGGGCCTTACTGGAAATCAAAGAAACATTCCCATCTGCATTTATTCCAAAGCCACGCAGGCGCTAGAAAATATTTACGCAAAAAAAAGCTGTTTCGAAAAACGAAACAGCTTTTTTTTTTGGTTATTCCGGGCTACTTTAATTTCTTCTTTACCTCAACTTCTCGGAATGCTTCAATTACATCGCCTTCTTTTATATCGTTGTAATTTTTCACCTGCATACCGCAATCGTATCCTTTGGAAACTTCCTTCACATCTTCTTTGAAACGTTTCAGAGAAGAAAGCTCACCAGTAAAGATTACAACACCATCTCGGATAAGTCTAATTCTAGAACTCCTATATATTTTACCGGAAGTAACCATACATCCAGCAATAGTTCCAATTTTAGATATCTTGAAGGTTTCTCTTATCTCTGCAGTACCGGTTATCTCTTCTTTGAGTTCTGGAGAAAGCATTCCCTCCATCGCATCCTTAAGATCATTGATCGCATCATAAATAATAGAATAAATTCTGATATCGATTTCCTCTTTATCAGCAAGCTGTCTGGCGTTTCCGGCAGGTCTTACATTAAATCCGATAATAACCGCATCAGATGCTGAAGCCAGTAGCACATCACTTTCTGTAATAGCACCTACGCCCTTATGGATAATATTTACCTGAATTTCTTCAGTAGAAAGTTTCAGGAAGCTATCGGTAAGAGCCTCTACAGATCCATCAACATCACCTTTCAGGATAATGTTAAGTTCTTTAAATTCTCCAAGTGCAATTCGGCGTCCAATTTCATCAAGGGTAATATGACGCTGTGTTCTAACCGTTTGCTCGCGTTGTAACTGTGTACGCTTAGCGGCAATGTCTTTGGCTTCACGCTCATCGGTCATTACCTTGAACTTGTCACCAGCCTGCGGCGCACCATCAAGCCCCAATATAGACACAGGAGTGGAAGGCCCGGCTTCTTTAACCTCGTGGCCACGTTCATCGTGCATCGCCTTAATTTTACCACTATGTCTTCCAGCTAGTACATAGTCCCCAATATTAAGAGTCCCTGTTTGTACCAGGATTGTGGACACATAACCTCTACCTTTATCCAAATAAGCTTCTACAACCGTACCGGTTGCAACTTTATCAGGATTGGCTTTTAATTCCAGTATTTCGGCTTCAAGAAGTACTTTTTCAAGCAATTCTTCAACTCCGGCTCCTGTTTTAGCCGAAATATCGTGTGACTGCACTTTACCTCCCCAGTCTTCAACCAATAGGTTCATCGCAGCTAATTTCTCTTTAATTTTTTCAGGGTTTGCTGTAGGAAGATCAGATTTGTTTATCGCAAACACGATAGGAACTCCCGCCGCCTGGGCGTGAGAAATAGCCTCTTTTGTTTGCGGCATCACATCATCATCTGCAGCGATCACAATAATAGCTATATCTGTTACCTGTGCACCGCGAGCACGCATCGCCGTAAAGGCTTCGTGACCCGGAGTATCCAGGAATGTCATTCTCTCTCCATTCTTCAGCTTAACACTATAAGCCCCAATATGCTGGGTAATACCTCCACTTTCGCCTGCTATCACATTCTCTTTACGAATGTAATCCAGCAAAGAAGTTTTACCGTGGTCTACGTGCCCCATAACGGTCACAATAGGCGCTCGATCTTCAAGATCTTCGGGGTTTTCAACTACTTCTTCAGTTGTTTGCTCAATATCTGCAGTTACGAAATCTACTTCATAACCAAATTCATCGGCAACAATAGAAAGTGTTTCAGCATCAAGACGCTGATTCATTGTCACCATCATTCCCAGTGACATACAGGCTGAAATAACCTTAGTTACCGGAACATCCATCATTGTTGCTACTTCACTTACGGTTACAAATTCAGTTACCTTAAGTACTTTACTTGATGATTCCTGTTCTGCCAAATCGTCTTCTGAACGTTGACGGTGTTGATCTCTTTTGTCTCTACGGTATTTGGCTCCTTTTCCTTTTCCGGATTTCCCCTGAAGTTTTTCAAGAGTTTCACGTACCTGCTTTTGTACTTCTTCCTCGCTAGGCTCTTCTTTTGTGATTGGCCTTGCGCGTTTACGTCCTGCGGCAGCGGTTCCCCCTTTTCTGGCCGTCTGGCCTGGAGCTCCGGGTTTAGCATCCTTACTTATACGACGACGACGCTTCTTGCGCTTATCTTTTTTGTCGTCTTCAGCTTTTTTATCTTCTTTTTTCTTTTCGGGCTTTTTAAACTTAGAAAGGTCGATCTTCTCTCCAGTAAAATTAGGTCCGTTAAGCTTGGTGTATTTTGTTGCAATTGTAGAGTTTTCTTCCTCTTCAGGTTTAGCTGGCTCTTCTTTTTTTGCAGGTTCTGAAGATTTTTCTTCGGCAGCAGGCTTAGTTTCCTGAGTAGGCTCGGGCTTGGCTTCCTCTTTCTTCTCTTCGGCTTTTTTAGCAGTAGGTTTCTCCTCTTCCTTTTTCTCTACTTTTTCTTCTTTCTCTTCCTCTTTCTTCCCGGCGGGCTCTTCGGGCTTAGCAGGTTCTTCTTTTTTAGGAGCTTCAGACTTTTTATCAAGATCTATCTTACCTACTTTAGTAGGGCCGGCAAGCTTAGCTTTAGATGAAATCACCTCTTCTTCCTCCCGCTCTTTCTCTCTGGCTTCTTCAATCTTACGCTTCTCTTCCTGCTCTTTTTCGCGGGCTATACGCAGCTCTTCCTTTTCTTTACGCTTTTCTTCACCGACTTCTTTTGAAGCTACTTTCTTGCTTTTATCGGTTTCGAATTCATCAGACAGCACCTGATAAATCTCAGGGGAGATCTTAGTAGTAGGACGCGCTTCAATATCGTGACCTTTGGAATTAAGAAATTCCACTGCCCGGTCTAACGAAATATTAAATTCACGTAAAACTTTGTTTAATCGCATTGTTTTTGCTTCAGCCATAAATTGCCCTCTAAATTAACCTGTATTGTATAATCTATTTATTCTTATTCTTCAAATTCATCTTTCAACACCCGGATAACAGCACGAATGGTTTCCTCTTCCAAATCTGTACGTCGCACCAGGTCATCCAAATCCTGTTCCAAAATACTTTTTGCAGTATCCAGGCCGATCTTAGAGAATTCTGCTATAACCCAGTCTTCAATTTCATCGGAAAATTCATTTAACTCAACATCTTCTTCTACACCTTCTCTGAATACATCAATCTCATAACCGGTTAATTGCCCGGCAAGTCTGATGTTATGTCCTCCGCGGCCAATAGCTTTAGAAACCTCTTCAGGTCTAAGCATAACCTCAGCGGTCTTATTCTCTTCATCCAGTTTCATAGAGGTGATCTTCGCCGGACTTAACGCCCTTGTGATAAATAACTGATCGTTATTGGTATAATTGATCACATCTATATTTTCATTGCCCAATTCACGAACAATACTGTGTATTCTTGAACCTTTCATCCCCACACAGGCCCCAACCGGGTCTATCCTGTCGTCGTAAGAATCTACGGCTACCTTTGCTTTTTCTCCGGGAACTCTCACCACCTTTTTAATAGTGATTAGACCATCAAAAACTTCGGGGATTTCCTGCTCAAAGAGCTTTTCGAGAAAACCGGGAGCGGTTCTGGAGAGAATTATACTTGGCTTATTTCCTTTAAGCTCTACGCTTTCGATAATTCCTCTTACGTTTTCTCCTTTTCTGAAAAAATCTGAAGGAATTTGTCTGTCCTTTGGAAGGATGATCTCATTCCCTTCGTCATCCAGTAAAATTATCGCTCTATGGCGAATATGATGAACTTCGGCAGTATAAATCTCCCCTTCAAGATCTTTAAAATGCTTATAGATATTGGTATTATCGTGCTCGTGAATCTTAGAGATAAGATTTTGACGTAAAGCCAGAATAGCACGACGCCCAAGGTCTACAAGTTTTACTTCTTCTGAAACATCTTCACCAACTTCAAAATCAGGTTCTATTTTTTGGGCTTCAGAAAGAGAAATTTCCTGGTTTGGATCTTCAACTTCACCATCGGCAACCACTACACGGTTTCTCCAAATCTCAAGATCTCCTTTATCTGGGTTTACAATAATATCAAAATTATCGTCTTCACCATATTTTTTCTTCAATGCATTCCTGAAAACCTCTTCCAGAATTGCCATCAGGGTAACTCTATCTATAAGCTTATCATCCTTAAACTCTGAAAACGACTCAATCAAAGCGATATTTTCCATATCAATTTGCGGTTAAAATGTTATAATAACTTTTGCTTCTACAATCTCTGAATACGGGATCACAGCTTCTTTTTCCACCGTGTGTTTCCCTTTACCTACCGGCTTGGGCTCCCTTGTTTTCCAGTTCAATGTAATATCCTGCTCTGTTGCCTGGCTTAAATCCCCCTCAATAGTTTCAGAAGCGGTCTTTATCTTTACTTTTCTGCCAATGTTCTTTCTGTATTGCCTTGGTAACCGAAGTGGCTCTGAAACACCGGCCGAGCTAACCTCAAGAGAAAAATCTACTTCCTCTCTGTCTAGATTATGTTCAATCTGGCGACTCACGGCTATACAATCATTTACAGAAACGCCCTGGTCTCCATCTATGACCACCGAAATTTGATTATTGGAAGGGTTAACCTCAAGGCTAATTAAAAATAAAGAATTATTCTCTTCTAAAGCTTCCTTCAGCAATTTTTCTACTTTATTCTGCAACATAGCTTATAAAAAGAGGGGACTTTCGTCCCCTCGCTGTACTTTTTTTAGTTTCAACGATGCAAATATAATAATAAAAATGGAGATAGAAAACCACACCTCTAATCAAATTTAAGGTACTTCATAAAATAAGGTTTTCATTCTTAAAGCTTTAGCAAAACTCATCCTATCAACTCAGCACTATGTCCCGTTTTAGACTCATTCAGCTTTTAATTCCTTCTGGATGTGAATTTATGACTTAACTCATAAACAGACAGGTCCTTAATGAGCACCTTTGTTTCAATGAAATCAAAAACGGCATACCCACTTATTAAAAATATCTATTAACATAAACACCTGAATTATGGAAAACTTAAAAACAAAAACGGTAGCCCAAATGGTTACTGAAAACATTGACACAGCCCATGTTTTCAAAAAGCATGGAATTGACTTTTGTTGCGGCGGAAACATATCTGTTACAGAGGCCTGTGAAAATGCTAACGTAGATTACTCTACTCTTGAGCTTGAATTGCTAAATGTAAATCCTACAGCAAGCAGGGCAAACAATTACAATAGCTGGGATCTGGATTTTCTAACAGACCATATCATTAATGTGCATCACACTTACGTTGAAGAAAATATTCCACTTCTTTTGCAATATTCGGCAAAAGTAAAGACAGTTCACGGGCATCACGCTCCCGAATTAAATGAAATACACGATCTTGTTACAGAAGTGGCCGGAGAGTTAAGTGCTCACATGAAGAAAGAAGAACTGATTCTTTTTCCCTTTATCAAGAAACTGGTACAGGCGAAACGAGAGGAAACTGAAGCTCCTAAACCTCATTTTGGCACTGCAGATAATCCAATTAAAATGATGGAAGCAGAACACGAAACCGCAGGGGAACTATTGAGAAAGATCTCTGTTTTAACCAATAACTACACCCCTCCGGAATTTGCTTGCAATACCTATAAGGCATTCTATTCTAAATTGGAGGAATTCGAGCAGGACCTGCACCAGCACGTTCATCTTGAAAACAACATTCTTTTCCCGAAAACTCTGGAATTAGAAAAAGAATTAAATAATTAATGCCTAATTAGAAGTTATTATAGCCGAAATTCCCAGCTATTAAAACAAAAAAGAAGAGGCATGACCATCGCGTTATGTCTCTTCTTTTTTAAAACAATATTTAAAGAATACGCTAGGATTTTGGTAAAATGCGTCTCGGCACCATTGATCTCTAAAATAAATTAGGAGGCCAGAAGTCCCAACGCCAAAACAGCTATAAAGAATATATAAACCCAATATACCTGCGCAATTCTATTTAGATTTTCTATAACTCTATATTTTAAATCGCGCTTTAAATGACTGAATTTATCAGCCGACTAAAAATGACTAGGGTCATAAATCAGAAAATCCATCCCTTCAATCTTTAACTTTCCTAATATTTGGTTCAGGTAAATTTTTAAAAGAAAATTTCTTTATACATTTTTTTGTACATTTAATTATAAATTTATTACCAACTTATAGGTTTGCATCCTCATGAAAAAAATACTCGTTCCCACAGATTTTTCAGATCAGGCTGAAAATGCACTTAAGGTAGCCGCTCAGCTTGCACGTAAATTTGACAGTGAAATTTATCTTTTACATATGCTGGAATTACCATTGCAGCTCATAGATCCTGTCCAGGGAAGCAATGCGCATAATCTTCCGGAATCAATATTTTTTATGAAACTCGCGCATCAGCGATTTTCCAAATTAATGGCAAAACCTTACCTGAAAGATATAAAGGTTAAGGAAACCGTATTATTTCATCAGGCCTTTGATGGCATAAAGGAGGTGAGCGAGGAAAGGAAATGCGACCTTATTGTTATGGGCTCCCATGGAGCTAGTGGCATTAAGGAAATGTTTATTGGAAGTAATACTGAAAAAGTTGTTCGTTCCTCTACAATCCCCGTATTGATTATAAAAAAGGATCAACCTGAATTTAAGGTTAAAGATTTTGTTTTTGCCACCGATGCCGATGAAGCCAACCGCCATACCTTGAAACACGCCGCTGAAATCGCCAAAAAACTTTCAGCCAATCTGCACCTTTTATTCATTAACACTCCCAATAATTTCATAACGAGCAAAGAAGCTTATGAAATGTTGGAAAGATTTACTACAGGCTCTGAGGTGGATGTAGATAAAATAAAATTGCATGTTTATAACGATACCAGCGTAGAAAAAGGGATTCTTAATTTTGCACGTAATTTGGATGCCGGATTAATTGGAATAAGTACCCACGGCCG
This sequence comes from Salegentibacter sp., assembly GCA_024635795.1. GTDB lineage: Bacteria > Bacteroidota > Bacteroidia > Flavobacteriales > Flavobacteriaceae > Salegentibacter. Next base: position 219,757 of record JAGXIH010000017.1, read on the forward strand.
AAAAGGTATCGCACATTTCTTTAACGGAAGTGTGAGCGAAGACCTTGTAAACCATGCCAATCGCCCGGTTGTCACATTCAGAATTTAAAAGAAGGATTTCAGGACCCCGGCCCGTATCATTTTCCAAAGATAATTCCAGAAAGACCGGGTTTTATCCCGGGTGACTTCAATTTGTTTTTGCACTACATCTTCAGAAATAGCATCGTTATTAATTATAAGGTTTGCCAGAGCAGACAGCAACTTGTTTTTGCGCCTGCCATCCTCGCGAAGCACTTCCACCTTAAAATCTTTATATACCATCCTCATATCACCTAAAGCTTCTGTATGATTCCCGGAATAATTAAATGACATATCTTCTATAGATCCTTTGGCTAAAACGTTCAAAGCCGGTTTCATAAAACGATTCATCGCTTCTTCAGAAATTCTATCCATATTTCCTGAAATATTAAATCGGTCATTTTTATTCTGAATATTAAATTTCCAATTCACGCTTAGATTTGCCTCCTGCATAAACCTGGTTTTCACATCAATTTCAGTAGATTTAAAATCTTTAGCCTGCATATTCCTATTAGACAAATTGTAAATACTGGCATTCAGATTGCTAAAATCTAACTCTCCGGGAGACCGGTCACCATCCATTAACTCTTCATATTTAATGTAAGAATTGCTAATTCTAATAGTGTCTAGCTTTAAATTAACCGGGAGCTTTCTAATCATTTCACTATACATTTTCTTTTGCCGGGTATCGTCAGGCTGCAACTTGTCCCGATACACCTCAAGATTTGCATTTTTAATCTCCGTTAAGGGATTCTCTATAGAAAGACTATCGTTTTTAAACTTCCATTTTAAATTACTAAAACTCACTTCTTCAATCACCAACTCAAAGCGATCGAGTTCGTATGGGATATGCCGCTGGAATTCCTGTTTTCCATAAACCGGAGTAATCCTGAAATCATTTAAAACCGAATGTCCTTCTTTAATATTCAACTTACCTAAACTTACATTATGCCTGGAATCGAGTTTATAAAAAAGTGAATCTCCTTTTAAAACATAATCATTAAACTGAAAGGGAATGGTCTTTTTTACACTACTGGAATCCAACTGAAAACCAAAAATTTCCAGGTGACTGAATTTCGTATACAGCGAATTCTCTGCGGAATCATTTTCGACTATAGCCAGGTCTCCGTTCTTTATCTCAACCTTTTTTATTAAAATATTTTCCTTAAACCCTGAAGAAGTGGAGTTCCCATTTTTTTCTGATTTTTCGCTTTTATTAAATGTAAAACTTGGGACCTCCAGGGTAACCTCTCCAATTTCTAAATCTTTATCTGTAAGATATTTGAATATCTCAATATTATTCAGGCTGAGTTTTTCTGCTTCAAAGCTTTTTCCATTCATGGAAAAGGAAGGAGATTCAAGTGCTGCCTTTCGGCTAAGGAGGTTTACGTCAAGTTCTTCATATTTCAAATTAATTTGCGATGCTGTATCTTCAATTCCTTTTTTCAGCTTTGCTTCAGCAAAATTATTCAGCGCAAATAAAACAAGGAACAACAGTATTATTCCTGTAATTATGTAGAGGAATATCTTTGTATTTTTCTTCAAAATTCAAAATTTATTTAAACCAATTTACAATTCTAACGGACCATTCCTGAAGCGTTTAGAGTTTTTAACTTAAAAAATTAACCGCTACATTTCTACATCGTTAAATTTAAGTCAAACATTCAAATTCTAAATTTTGGAGAGGTTTTTGGTTATATCTTTGAACCAAAATCAAAAAGGAAAATGTTTTTAAAATTCAGTGTGAAAATATTATTTATAGCTATAGAGATCTTTCTGGCCTTCTATAGTATGGCAATTAGCGACAGTTTGTTGGTTAAGTTCCTGTTCTTTGCCGTAACCGCGCTGATTGTAGCTTTTGGTATAACCAAATTAATTACTAAACTACTCCCTATAGATAAGGACTATACTTCTCCCGAACTTGAAGAGGAAGAAAAGTAAGACCTGGTGACAGCGATTTTTGAGTGAAGTGAAGATGAGGAACCTTTTTGAGAAATCGTTGTTACAGAGAAATCCGGTGAAAAACTCACCGGATTTTTTTATCTTTTGAACTTTAAAACCCCTTCTATATAAATGAAACTGGTATGTATTGGCGACACTCATAACAAACACCGGGAAATTAACATCCCCAATGGAGATGTATTAATCCATATAGGAGATTTTACCGAGGCTGGCACTAAACACGAGACCCTGGATTTTTTAGAATGGTTCTCAGAACAACCTCATAAGCATAAAATTTTCATAGCAGGTAATCATGATTTCTTCATGGAAAAATCAGGCCTTCCAGAACCTCAAAATCTTCCCTCCAACATCTTCTATCTCGAAGATGTTGGAATTGAAATTGAAGGAGTTAAATTTTGGGGTTCTCCCGTTACCCCCGGTGATGATACCTGGGCATTTCACCGTGAACGGGGAAAACAAATACGGCACACTGGAATAAGATTCCGGGAGATACTCAGATATTAATTACTCACACCCCACCCTACCGTATAAAAGACAGGCTTAGTAATAAACATCACGTAGGCTGCGAAGAGTTTTCAAAAGAATCAAACAGCTACAACTACCCCTACATATATTTGGCCATATCCATAACACCTATGGTAAAGCCAGGATTTCTCCTACCACTTATATAAATGCCTCCAGCCTTGACGACCAATATCGATTCCACCATTCTCCGATAATTTTTGAAGTTTAAAAGTATTTTATACAGTTTTCTTTAAAATTCTGTAAGTATAAACTTACGTTTTGTTTCTAAACACTTAATGAACTTTAAAACGTCAGATAAAGGAGTTAAACTTTTATTAATCAAAGCACTATTAGATTTTTTTTAACAGCAATTGAACAAGCTAATACTAATTTAGCCTGTGTAAGATATAGATTAACCAAAATAACCATTCTTGATTATGAACACGATTACGCAGCCAAATCACATTATTGATGAAGTTAAGAATTTGATCACTTATAGTATTTCCAATCCCGATATTGAAATGACTAATTTCAATACTATGCACCGGGCCATTATTAAAAAATATTTTGAGGCTAAAAACGTAATGATCAATTATTCCGAACAAACAGTAGAAATGCAGATCCCCGTTGGAAAAAGACAATACACAAGTATAACTTTTGAATGCCAGAACCTTCAGCGCTTTTTAAAAGCTTGCATAAGAAAAGACGAAAAAAGCCTGATATTTTATCAGAGCTTGCTCACACACTACAACGTAACGCACGCTGCCTGAATCAGAAAAAATAACCAAAAGACACAAAGCTGCCGGCCCAAGCCCGCAGCTTTTTTTTATGACTCCGCTATAAAATAAATCCTTTCAGGCCCAGTTACATATTTTTAATTAATTTTGAATCCCCTAAACCAGGAGCCATTATGAAGAAAAAAGAAAAGGAACCAAATAAACCCGAACAGAATTTCATTTTTGGTAAGAAGAATTACACCTTTATGTTCATTGGCCTGGCCGTGATTGCCCTTGGATTCATTTTAATGTCTGGCGGGGGTAGCGAAGATCCCAATCAATTTAACGACGCTATTTATAATTTCAGGCGTATACGACTTGCTCCAACTTTGGTTCTCTTAGGCTTCGCAATTGAAGTTTATGCTATTTTATTGAATCCTCACAAAAAATAATCACCCTTGAACGAATTTGATGCTGCAATTCTTGGAATAATCCAGGGACTTACCGAATTTTTACCGGTTTCATCCAGTGGCCACCTTGAACTGGGAAAGGCAATTTTAGGCGATACAAGTGTTCCTGAGGAATCCCTCTTATTTACTGTGGTCCTACACTTTGCCACTGCCCTGAGCACCCTGGTTGTTTTTAGAAAAGATGTAGCCGAGATTTTCCGCGGCCTTTTCCAGTTTAAGTGGAATGAAGAAACCGAGTTTACAGCAAAAATTATCATTTCAATGATTCCCGCAGCTTTTATCGGCTTTTATTTTGAGGATGAACTGGAATCTCTTTTTGGAGGAAACGTATTGTTTGTTGGATTTATGCTCATAATAACTGCGCTTCTCCTATGGCTGGCAGATAAGGCTAAAAACACCCAAAAAAAAGTGAGCTTTTCTAATGCCTTTGTGATTGGAGTCTCCCAGGCAATATCAATTCTGCCGGGAATTTCCCGGAGTGGTGCAACTATTTCAACTTCAGTTCTACTGGGTAATGATAAAACCAAAGCTGCCCGTTTTTCATTCCTGATGGTGGTCCCCCTCATTGTGGGAAAAATCGTTAAAGATCTCTTAGATGGCAACCTTGCAGAAAGCACAACCGAAGCCTCCGTGCTTATTGTAGGTTTTATTGCAGCTTTTATTGCTGGGCTTGCAGCTTGCACCTGGATGATTACTTTGGTCAAAAAAAGTAAACTCTCCTATTTCGCCATTTATTGTTTTGTTGTAGGTGTCGCAGCCATTATCTTCGGATATTATAATTATTAAATGGAGCAAGAACAGTTCACACCAGACGATTTTAAAACAGGCCAGATACTTTTATTCGATAAACCCCTGGAATGGACCTCCTTCCAGCTCGTAAATAAAGTGCGATGGCTTATAAGAAAAAGTTGCGGCATAAAAAAAATCAAGGTAGGTCACGCCGGGACATTAGATCCTCTTGCCAGTGGACTTCTGATTATTTGCACGGGAAAGTTCACAAAAAGAATTCAGGAACTGCAAGGACAGGAAAAAGAATATACAGGGACTTTAAACCTGGGTTCTACAACTCCTTCTTATGATTTGGAGACAGAAATTGATCAGAAATTTCCTGTAGATCATATCACCGAAGAAGATCTTAACCAGGCTGTTTTAAAATTTACGGGAGAATTTGAGCAAATGCCTCCGGTGTTTTCAGCATTAAAGAAAGAAGGTAAAAGACTCTACGAATTTGCCAGGAGAGGCGAAGAGGTAAAAATCAACACCCGACCTGTAGAAATAAGCAAATTTGAGATTGATTCCAGCAGGTTTCCGGAAATAGATTTCAGAGTGGTTTGCAGCAAAGGAACATACATCCGCAGTTTGGCTTATGATTTCGGAAAAGAACTTAACAGCGGAGCACATCTTTCAGCACTAAAACGAACCCGAATTGGAGAATATAGCGTAGAAAATTCCTTCAGTATAGAGTCCTTCCAGAATTTCTTACCTTCACAGGAAAACTAATAAGCAGGAACCTTAAGCTTGGTTCTGGTACATTTATTAAAGTATTTTCACAACAAAGCTGAAATAAAAGCTTCCCCATCGAGTTTTATATACAATGGATTTTTTCGACAGACATAAAGCCTTGATTATAACTATACTGTTCTGCTCGGTGATGGTGCTGGCTTTGTATAACTTCACATTATCTCAAAAGCAAAAACAGGTAAGCGAGATGATTATAGACCTCGAAGATTTTGCGCCCGAAGAGGAAGAAATACCCGAACCCGAGGAGGAAACTCCAGAACCCCCAAAATCTAAAACCCAGGAAACACATCGTGCCTTTGATGAGAGCCAGGAAGCACGACAGGAAAACTTTGAACGGGAATTAGAGGAAATATTCGAAAAGAACAGCGCTCAAAGTGAGGAAACTTCAGAAGATGAAAATCAATCGGAAGACGGTGAATTTAATTTTCAAAAGTCATCTCAAAAAAAACAACAAGCTTCTCATGGAAATGAGACTTCGCAAAAAATTTCAACACAATCCGGGAGCTTAAGAAATAGCTCAATTTCTTTTTCTTTAAAAGGGCGTAATGCGGTTAATATCCCAAATCCTGTCTATACCTGTGACCGGGCTGGCAGAGTGGTAATAAATATTAGTGTTGATGCTGGCGGGAGGGTTTTTGAAACTTCGGTTAACAAAGCGAGTTCCACTACCTCAAATCAATGTTTAATCGATAATGCCCTGCAATACGCTGCTGATGCTGTTTTTAGTCAACTACCCGGCAGAGACAACCAACCAGGAACTATAACCTATGAATTCCAGCCTTAAGAAGAAAAAATACCGCTGCGGATGGTGCGAAGGAGATCCTTTATATGAAGCCTATCATGATGAAGAATGGGGCGTTCCCGTTTACGATGACCAAACGATTTTTGAATTCCTTATCCTGGAAACTTTTCAGGCTGGTTTAAGCTGGATTACAGTGCTGCGAAAAAGAGAGAATTTCCGGGAAGCCTTTGATGATTTCGACTATAAAAAGATCGCTGATTATTCTGAGGAAAAAATTCAGGAACTTCTTGGCAATCCCGGGATAATTCGGAATAAATTAAAGGTACGCTCGGCAGTTTCCAATGCACAGGCATTTATGGAGATTCAGAAAGAGTATGGTAGCTTCAGCAAATATATTTGGGGATTCGTGAATGAAAAACCAATTCAGAATGAAGTTGAAAACTACAAAGAAGCCCCGCCTACCACTGAAATCAGCGATAAATTAAGCAAAGACCTCAAAAAACGAGGATTCAAATTTGTTGGCTCTACGGTGGTTTATGCGCATATGCAAGCGACCGGAATGGTAAATGACCACGAAATTAAGTGCTTCAGGTATGAAGAGATACATCCCGTTTTATAGGCTAAGGTTCACTTTCAGGAGTTTCCATTTTTGGACTTTCTGTTCCCATTAATTTATCCCAAAACGTAAAATACAGGCCGTAGTTGGTATTGAATTCGGCATGGTGATAATGATGATGGGTGGCACCGATAAACAATTTACCAAACCAGCTTTTTTGAAATTTTTCAGGGTAGACCTCAATATCCAAATGATTTATCACACTGCTGAGGGTCATTAGAAGCAGATAAAAGGCCAGCACATAGATATTAACCGGAATAATCAGCAGGATGACTGGCAGAATAATCGCCTCCAAGAAACTCTCCCAGGGATGAAAGGAAAAAGCCGTCCAGGGTGTGGGCGTTAAGCTATCGTGATGCACTTTATGTACGGTTTTGTATACACGGGGATGGTGCATCCATCGGTGCACCCAGTAATAATAAGTTTCATGAATTAGCAGGATTAAAATTAGGCTTAAAGGTAAATACCAGTAACCAAATTCATCGGGTGCAAGATAAATAGCGGTGAGATCCTTCGTCCATAACCAATACAAAATCGTCCCCGCTAAGGCAAAGATCAGCGAAGCCTTTACGCTCCAAATGATTTCTTTTTTTAATTGGCCTTTTTTAGCGGCCCGTCTACTCAGCTTCTTAGTATTAAATTTTTCAGAATTCCATACATAATAGTAGTAGTAAAATATTCCTGCGGCAAGAAAATACCTGAATAGAATGGCGAAAAAGAAAATCGCCAGGTATAAAATAAATATAGTGCCTGTATTAATTTCGGGAAACATAAATACTTTGCTTAGTATTTAAATTTACATATTTAGATGCTGATTTTCACCAATCTCACTTCCAAAAATATTTAAAGTCACTCAAGAAATTTTAAAAATTCCTTTCTGGGAATTTCTTCAGCGCCAAGACTGGCGAGGTGGTCGGTATAAATCTGGCAGTCGATAAGTTTAACCCCGTCTTTTCTCAATTTATCTACCAGTTTTATAAATCCGAATTTTGAGGCGTTGCTCACTTTTGCGAACATACTTTCCCCGCAAAATACTTTTTTATCCTTTAGGTATATACCGTAAAGACCACCCACAATTTTTCCATCCTTCCAAACCTCTACTGATTGAGCAATATTCAGCTCATGCAGTTTTTTATATTGGGCTTTTATCTCTTCAGTGATCCAGGTACCGTCCTGTCCAGGACGTTCAATTTTAGCACAATTTTCCAAAACCTGGACAAAATCTTCATTATAAGTTACCTTAAAAACATCTTTTCTTAAAAGCTGTTTCATACTTTTTGACACTTTAAGCCTGGCGGGAAAAAGCACCATTCTGGGATCGGGGCTCCACCACAAAACCGGCTGGCTATCATCATACCAGGGAAATATACCCCTGCTGTATGCAGCGATAAGACTCTGGACATTAAGATCTCCCCCAACGGCCAGTAAACCCTGTTCATCAGCAAAATCTACTGGAGGAAAAGGATCGCCGTTTTTAAGAAAGATCAACTGAAGTAATTTTAAGGGTTAAAAAAAGCCCGATATAAATACTACCGGGCTTGTAAATTAAGAATTTCTTAGATCTTTTCAGAATTAAAACGGCAGGTCGTCGTGATCTTCTTCATTGAAGTCACTGGCCGGTTCAAACTGGTCTGGTGGTGGCACTTCCGTACTTCCTGGCTGTTGTGCCTGCAGGTTTTCAATTTTCCAACCCTGTACTGAATTGAAGTATTTGGTTTCTCCCTGCGGACTAACCCATTCACGACCACGTAGGTTAATTCCTACTTTCACAGGTTGACCAACCTGATAATTATCTAATAGATCGGTTTTATCCTGTACGAACTCGATCATTATATGTTGTGGGTACTGCTCCTCTGTAGTGACCACAAGTTCTCTCTTTCTAAAACCATTGCTTCCAAAGGTTTTAGTTTCCCCAATTAGTTTAATCTTTCCTTGTACTTCCATAAATCTTTATTTTGCTAATAGTATTTTCCAGGCTGTTTCAGGATCCTCCTGCTTGAGGATTTCCTGAGCCTTTAAATGAATTTTATTTTTATCTCCGCTTTTAATAAGGTTTGCAATTTCTGAATTTTCATTCAAATAACCTTGAATTTCTTCTTCGGAAGGTAAACGTTCCACATTACCCAGTTTTCCCAGATCGTTTCCGGTAAGGATCTTACTATCCCTGACTTCAGCAGAAATAGCATCCACACCAATTCCCAAAGTAGAAAGCGGTTTGGGTACTTCAAACATCCCCATATTGGCGCGGGTATACCAATTACCACCCATTCGCGCTACCTGGTCAATCTTATGCTGATCTATGAAGCCATGTTCATCCAGAATTTCTTCCTTAATATGCATTTTCAGTACTTCACAGATAATCAAATTACCGGCTCCACCTTCCTGGCCGAGTTCTACCACTTCTTTTACTTTGCATTCAAACTGCACAGGAGATTCAGCCACACGAAAAGGCTTCACGAGTTCAGAAGGTAACATTGTAAGTCCTGCTTTATCAAACTCATTCACTCCTTCGGCATATTCGGTACTGGAGAGCGACATTTGCTGCACCATATCGTAATTCACTATATTTATTACAACCTCTTTATTAGATTTAGCATTATTGTATGTATGCTTAACCGTATTGTCCCTGCCACGTCTTGCAGGAGAAAAAATAAGTGTAGGTGGGTTAGAACCAAAAACATTAAAAAAGCTAAAGGGCGACAAATTGGGTCTACCCTGTGAATCCAGCGTGCTGGCAAAAGCAATAGGTCTTGGGCCTACGGCACCCAACAAATACTGATGTAATTTACCGGTACTAAGCTCCCCGGGAGTTATACTTACCATTCTTTGATTTTTGACAAAGGTAACGAAACACATAAGGAATGAAAAGAGCTGCAGGGCAATAAAATATGTTTAAAAACGCTTATCTTTAAATTATCAAACCTCTAAGACCGCATGAATTTTACCGATGAGCGAAGTTTTAACCGCTGGTTTATAGTAATATCCTGTCTGGTTGTGGTCGCTTTAGTTCTGTGGAACACCTCTATTTTTTTCCAAAGCCTTAAAGAAGATGAACGCGCCAAAATGAATATCTGGGCAAAAGCTCAGCAGGAACTTGACAATGCCACGGCAGACTCAGAGATTGATCTAATCCTTGAGATCCTTAACAATAACACCAGCATTCCTATTATCCATACCTATGCAGACGGGCAGGTAGCTTATACCACAAATATAGATCCTTCAATTACCCAGAACGAAAAGAGGTTAAAAAAATATCTCAACCGTATAAAGGACGAAAATGAACCGATTGTCATTAACCTGGGCGACGGGCAAGAGCAATATATTTTCTACGGAAATTCCCCGGCCCTGAATAAGCTAAAATATTATCCTATCGGGCTCACCCTCATAGGCTTTTTGTTTGTTGGGGTCGTTTATTTCTTCTACACCACTACAAAATCCAGTGAACAGAATAAACTCTGGGCCGGAATGGCAAAGGAAACCGCACATCAAATTGGCACCCCACTCTCCTCATTAATAGGGTGGACAGAGATCCTTAAGGATGAAAAAGTGAAGCCTTCATACATCGAAGAGATGGAAAAGGACATAGATCGCCTGAAAACTATCACAGAGCGTTTTTCCAAGATTGGTTCCGCTCCCTTATTAACTAGAACAGATATAGTTGAGGAAACTCATAATACGTTTGATTATCTAAAGACGAGAAGTTCCAACCTAATCAATTTTCAATTAATCGCTCCAGAAGAATCGATCTATGTAAACCTCAACCATCAGCTCTATAGCTGGACCATAGAAAACCTCGTGAAGAATGCTATAGACGCTATGCGAGGCAAAGGCACACTAACTATCGAAATAAAACAAGACAGTAACTGGGCTTATATTGATATAAAAGATAGCGGAAAGGGAGTAGATAAAAATAAGTTCAAACTCATTTTCGAACCCGGGCATACTACTAAAAAACGCGGTTGGGGATTAGGTCTTTCACTTGCAAAAAGAATAATTGAAGAGTATCACCGCGGAAGAATTAAAGTAGCTCACAGCGAAATCAATAAAGGTACAACCTTCAGAATCTCCCTCAGAAAGGTTTGATCTTTCAATACTTATTCTGAAATCCTATTCCTGAGAACTGCTTAAAGGTTTACGTGAATAGACTCCGCTAATTTCTCAAACTCTTCTTCGCTCATTTTAACGCTATTTGAAAAATCCATATCTTTCATAGAATTCAGCGGAATAAGGTGTACGTGCACGTGGGGCACCTCCAGGCCTACTACGGCCATTCCAACCCGTTTACAGGGAACTGTTTTCTCCAGAGCAATAGCTACCTTTCGTGAAAAACGCATCAACTCCTGGTAAACTTCCTCCTCCAGGTCAAAGATCTTATCTACTTCCTTCTTAGGTATACATAGGGTATGGCCTTTGGCGTTTGGGTTGATATCGAGAAATGCCAGAAACTGACTGTCTTCTGCAATCTTGTATGCCGGGACCTCTCCCTGAGCTATTTTACTAAAAAGTGTGGCCATAACTTTGTTTTTTGTTAGTTTTCTTAAAGATAAAATCCTTTTCTTTCTTCCTGAGTTAAGGAATTGGAAAAGGATTTTACTTATCTGTTAAATAAAGAATTATTCTCTCCAGATTTCGAGAACTTCAAATTCCATTTTTCCGCTGGGAACATCAATTTCAGCCTTTTCTCCCACTTTTTTACCTAACAAACCTTTTCCTATGGGTGAGTCTACAGAAATTTTTCCCGATTTAAGATCGGCTTCGCTTTGGGCTACAAGTTTATATTTCATTTCTGAACCGTTACCCAGATTTTTTATCCGGACAAATGAATGCACCAGTACCTTAGAATTATCAAGTTGAGATTCGTCTATAACGCGGGCGTTGGCGACTATTTCTTCCATTTTTGATATCTTCATCTCCAGCATACCCTGGGCCTCTTTGGCCGCATCATATTCAGCGTTCTCACTAAGGTCTCCTTTATCACGGGCTTCGGCAATCGCTTCAGAAGCTCTCGGCCGCTCAACGTCTCGTAGCTGATTTAATTCATCTTTCAACTTTTTTAGCCCCTCTGCAGTATAATAAGATACTTTGCTCATAACTTCCTCGTTTATATAAATAGAAAAAATCCCATAGCACGACGGGATTTGTTTAACAAATATAATAAATTTAAGCTTTGAAAGCAATTATATTCTTTTAGCAAGAAATGCAAATTTTATGAAAAAAACACTTCTCGGCTTAATCATTTCGGTCTTTCTGGTCGGGTGCTCTACAGATGATAACAATCGCCTTAACAATCCAAATCTCCCGGACCTTAATTTCAGGCTTCAGCTTAATTTAGACCTCCCAGAATATAATAATCTGCAGTATCCAGGGAATTCCTATTCCACTTACAGCAATGGGGTTAGAGGCATTGTGGTATACAACATCAATAATTCCCAGTACACCGCATTTGAATTAAGCGATCCTAACCATCCACCGAATAATTGCTCTGCGATGCAGGTAACCGGCATAACCGCAAAATGCCAGTGTGACGATGGGAATGAATACAATATTGTTACAGGCGAGCTTACAGCCGGCCAGGGACAATACACCTTGAAGCCTTACCGCATTGAGCGACGGGGAAATGTTATTGAGGTTTATAATTAAAAACCTTGCCATCAGAATTTGATGGCAAGGCTCACTCAAATTAAAATTTCAAAGTTACTCCAAGTAAAAAGTTAGTTGTTGCCTGCGGATAATATCCGACTCCATCATAGGTCTGAAGTCCGCTTGAAAATTCAGGATTTGGCACCTCGTAGGTATAATAGTAACCATTGGATACATATTCTACCCCAAATATGTTATTCACAAGTCCCGTAAATATTACCTCTTTAAAAAGCGGCGCTTCTTTCCAGCTGTATTGCACATTAAAATCATTTACAAAATAGCTGTCTAGTTTTGAAGCTTCGGTTTCAATATTGCTCATGTACTGTTCTCCCACATATTTAGAAAGAAGATTTAATTCCAGACCTTCAATTGGATAATAGCCAATTAGGTTGGCAGCAACAATTGAAGGCGAATATGAAATCTCGGTATTACCAAAATCTACAGCTTTCCCGTTCCAGGTAGAGACAAAGTTGATATTTTGATTTTGACTTAAAGACAGATTTGGCCGAAGGTTTATTTTATCTGAAATTCTTATCGAGGCATCTATTTCCAATCCCAACCGGTAACTTTCCCCACTGTTTTCACGAATGAAGGCTCCAACTTCATCCAAACCACCGGTGAGTACCAGTTGATTTTGATAATCCATATAGTAAAGGTTAGAATTGACTTGAACATTCGGCGAGCTGTACCTCCACCCCAATTCAAAATCATTCAATTCTTCCGGTTCAGGATCACCGTTTTCATAGTCGTTTCGGCTGGGTTCTCTGTGTGCCCGGGCAAAAGAGAAATAAAATTGATTTCCTGTATTCAACTGATAAGTGAACCCCGCTTTTGGATTGAAAAAGTTTAAATTATCATCTACAGGAAATTCAGTTCCATCAGAAAGAATACCTTCTGTCTCATAAGTCACAGCTCTCAATTGAAGATCAGCATAAGCTGCTAACTTTTCAGTAATCGCAAAATTTGCTTTTCCGTAGATATTAAAGTCGGTTTTTGTGGCCGTGTTTTCGTAGTAAGGCTCGTTGGGCCTATTGTTTCGGGCGAATTTTGTATAGATAACTTCTCCGAAATGATCGCCTAAATATTTATTCCATCCACCTCCAAGGACAATATCCCAGTCGCTTTCCTGGTAATTTAGGCCAAAAGTTGTTCCGTAGAAATGGTTATCCAGCCATTTGGTTCCTACCATGTCTGAATTGGTGATCAGCTCTCCTCCCGATTCAAAAGGCTCCAAACCAAATTCGGTAAGTTCGGCACCTTCTTCGTATTCCTCGTAGAAACCTCTTCCGTAAGTATAATGAAGGGCAAGATTTGAAGACCAGTTAGAATTATATTCCTGATTCCATAGCAATTGATAATGATCCTGCTTGTAATTATCAGTTTGATTCTCGTAAAAACGGGTTACGCCGTTCTCATCTTCATAAATTCCGGCAGGGTTAAAAGTGCGGTCGTTTTCAAGGGTTTCGGCATCTATACCGTACCAGGCCTGGTAGGTTCTTTCGCTTCCTCCAAAAGTAAGAGCTTTTACCAAGGTATTTTTATCTACAAAAGTTCCCTGGAGAAAATAAGATTTTAAATCACTTTCCGCCCGGTCTATATAGCCGTCACTTTTGATCTGTGAGACACGCCCTGCAAATTCCCAGTGTTCGTCCATAAGACCAGTGCTGAATTTCAACGTATGTTTCCAGGTGTTATAAGACCCTATACTGTTAGCCAGTTCTGCGGAAGCTTCTTCCTGGTAGCCATCGGTGAGGATATTCAGACTGGCCCCGAAGGCGCCGGCTCCGTTCGTGGAAGTTCCAACTCCACGCTGAAGCTGCATATTTTCGACAGAAGAAGCAAAATCCCCCAGGTTAACCCAAAAACTCCCCTGGCTTTCGGCATCGTTATACGGCACCCCGTTTATGGTAACATTTACCCTGGTACCATCACTACCTCTCACTCGAATACCCGTATAGCCAACTCCCGCTCCGGCATCTGATGTGGAAACCACATTCGGCATATAATTCATGAGAATGGGAATATCCTGGCCCAGGTTTCGTTTTTCAATTTCCTCATTGGTGAGGTTGCTGTAAGTAATGGGAGATTGAGCATTTACTCTTAGTGAAGAGAGAAAAACTTCATCAAGCACTTCCTGTGCATCAGAAAGATCGATATTCAGAGTTTTGTCCTCAAAAAGATCAACCCGAACAGATTTCTGATTTCCATAGGAAAAGATTAGACTATAAGAGCCATTTTCCAGTTCCAGATGGTAATTACCATCAGCATCAGTTTCGGTACCCGCTCCTGCTTCCTGAGTGTAAATTAAAACTCCCTCAATGGGGATCTCATCCTGGGTGACTTTTCCTTTTAAAGTGTGAGTTTGAGCTAAGGCCTGTAAGGAAATAAGACAAAGGCCGGCAAAAAATAATACAGATTTCATTCGTAACAGATTATTACGAATAAAAGGGGTGATTATTCTTAGGTTAATTATTAAACAAAAAATCCTGAAATTGCCCATCGTGTTTTGGCATTTTCAGGAGTACATACTTAGCGCGGTTTGCGCAATCCCTTGGCAGCATTACCTGCCCAGGTTCATTGGGTATGATCTCAGCCTCTATTATGAGGCACCCCTTGTGAGATTGAAGGCAAATGTATAAAGCTTTTGGGAATTCCCATAATTTTATTGCATTTCATTTAATTGGTGTAATTTTAGCGGAATTTAAGTTATGCGAAATACCAAACGTTCTATAACCTTTAAAGTGGTTGCCGGATATCTCATGGTTGCTGCCCTGGCAGCGCTTTCCGTTTGGTTTGTCTATACCCAGGTGGTCGCATTTACCAATCTTGCTGATTCCAATACCAGTAACAACGAGAAGCTCTTCCTGGTTAGCGATATCACTACAGAATTATATGAAACCGAAAATATTAGTCGGCGGCTCATCCAAACCGGTAAGGAAAGTGATCTTGAACTATATCAGGAGCATTTAGATTCTATTCGGAAGAATATTAACCTGCTTAAAAAATCTTATACCGATACTCAAATGAAAACTGAGCTGGACAGTATCTCTGCCCTGCTTTCCAGAAAAACCAACAACCTTAATGAATTATTACAATTAAGAGAACAGGACCGTAATACAAATTACTACACCCAGGTGATAGAGGAACTTCGCAAGGTAGACCCGGCTTTTAACGCCAATAATTACGAAGAGCGGTTTGCTAAACTGGAACCACATCAACGAAGAGTTCTCATAAAATTATTGGAATTCTCTGAAGAAGACAATGCGGAACAGCTAACCAATCGAACCGCAGATTCACTTATCGGTTCGGTAAAAAATGTGCTTAGTGAACTTGAAACTGCAAACCAGCAATTTCGCCAACAGATTATTCAGAAAGAAAATGAACTGCTGGACAACGATTTGATCCTGAACCAGCAGCTTCGAAGTGTACTCGCCACCATAGAACAGGAAGAACGAGAAGCCTCTCTCAACCGCGCAGAAAGCTCAGAAAAGATGCTGAAGAATACCTCGATGATAATGATTGGGGCAGGTGCGGTGAGTATTATCATAATTTTTGTTTTTCTGTTTTTCATCATCAAAGATGTCAGCCGAAGCCAGCGTTACCGTATGCAACTGGAAGAAGCCAAAACATTTGCCGAATCTTTATTAAAGAGCAGGGAACACTTTATGGCAGCTATCACCCACGATCTCAGATCACCTCTGAATACTTTAATTGGGTACACCGATCTGATGGAAAAAACCGCACTAAACAATAAACAGAATCATTATTTAACCCACGTGAAGAAATCTTCAGACTTCATCCTTAGGCTGGTTAATGATTTGCTGGACCTGTCCAAACTAGAGGCAGGAAAAATGCTGGTGGAAAAGTTACCGTTTAATCCTAAGAAATTAATTGAGGACAGTGTGCACAACTCATTACCGGGGGAGATCAATAAAGATGTAAACATAATAATAGACGCCGCCCCTGAAACCGATGTCCAGGTCTTAAGCGATCCCTTCAGGATAAAGCAAATCATTGCAAACCTGGTAACCAATGCTTATAAATTTACACACGAAGGAGAGGTTAGGGTTAGTGCCAGCCTAAGAAAAGAGATTGAGGATAGTTATACTCTCATAATTTCGGTAAAAGATTCCGGGATTGGGATTTCGAAGGAAAAACAGGAGGAAATTTTTGAAGAGTTTTCCCAGGAAAACAGCAAGATTGAAAAACAATACGGAGGCACCGGACTTGGCCTTACCATTACTAAAAGTCTAACCACTCTTTTAAAAGGAAAGTTGGAACTCATAAGCGCTCCCGGGGACGGTAGTGAATTCATCATCTATCTCCCGGTGGTTAAAACTGAAAAACAGGAGCAACTTATTGCTAAACCAAAAGAACAAAGTCCGCCCCCGGCGCTGCTTAAAAATAAAAAGGCTTTGGTTGTAGATGATGAACCCTCTCAACTCGCCCTCACCCAGGAATTGGTTAAATCTTTAGGGCTCACCTGTGAAAGCAGTCTTAATGGCTATGACGCGCTAAATAAATTAAAATCCGGTAAGTTCGATTTGGTGCTCACTGATATTCAGATGCCAAGAATGGATGGTTTGGAACTCATCTCACAAATTAAGGAGGACCCAAAAATAAAAAATATTCCGGTGATTGCTATCTCCGGAAGAACAAGCCTGGAACCCGATTTTTATACAGAGGCAGGTTTTGCAAAAAGCCTTATCAAGCCCTATAAACCACAAGAACTTTTAAATAGTATTGCTGAAATATTCAAGGTTAAGGTTACGCCTAGTACTTATCTTCCGCCCAGCAAAAGACCCGGCACCGAATATGATCTTGAAGAGATCTACCAGTTCTCTGGAGGTGATGAAAAGGCAATGCACATCATAATAAATGCCTTTCTGGATAGTTCAGAAAAAAATCTGGAAGATCTTGAGGAAGCCTTTAAAAAACAGGACAAAGAAAAAATGGCCTCAACTGCACATAAAATGCTGCCTATGTTTAAACAAATGAAGGCACATTCAATCGCAGAAAAGTTAAGGGAGATTGAAACCTATAATGATTTAGATGAATCCGGATTTACCGGGCTAGTTAGAAATATTCGATTATTAATGAATAATCTTAAAACTGAGATTACAGTTTGATCCCGTATTGTTTAAGTTTATTATAAAGGGTTTTGCGATCTATAGAAAGTAACCTTGCAGCTTTACTTTTATTCCCACTAGATTTTTCCAAAGCTTCAATTATGAGTTGTTCCTCATTTTTATTTTTGAAGAGCCCATACTCTGTTTCGGTTTTTTGTGCGGTAGAAATTTCGTGAGGCAAGACTTTTAGCGGAATCAAATCGTCCTGAGTTAAAAGCACAGCCCGTTTCACCATATTTTTTAATTCTCGCAAATTACCAGGCCAGTTGTAGTTTTTAAAAGCCTCAATAGCCTCTTCGGTAAATCCTATCACATTTTTTTCAAGATCGGCATTTGCTTCATCCAGAAAATAGTCTGCAAAGATCATAAGATCTTCTTTCCTGTCTTTTAGCGCCGGAACTTTGATAGAAAATTCATTCAACCTATGATAAAGGTCTTCCCTGAATTCTCCTTCTCTTACCGACTGGGCAAGATCTTCGTTAGTGGCAGTGATCACACGAATATCAACTTCAATTTCGTTGTTACTCCCCACGGGTTTGATCTTTCTCTCCTGAAGCGCCCGCAACAACTGCACCTGCAACTCATAGGTTAAATTTCCAATTTCGTCAAGGAACAAAGTTCCGCCGTTGGCGGCTTCAAAGTGCCCGGTTTTATCATTGATCGCCCCGGTAAAAGAACCTTTTAAATGCCCAAAAAATTCACTGGAAGCAAGTTCCCTCGGAATTGCCCCACAGTCTACTGCGATAAAGGCCGCATCTTTCCGCTTACTCTGGAAGTGAATACTTTTAGCAACCTGCTCTTTCCCCGTGCCGCTTTCCCCCATAATGAGAACCGACATATTTGTGGGAGCAACCAGTTCAATATAATCGTTAAGTTTACGGGAAGCATCGCTCACTCCTTTTACAAAACTATCTCTTTGCAAGGCCGTTTTTTCAGCTTTCCTGGTTGGTTTTACGATTTCGGCAGCACTTGCCTGATGATGTTTTAGAGCGTTTTCAATTGTTTGAAGAATAGATTCAGGCCTAAAGGGTTTGGAAACATAATCAAAGGCCCCATCTTTCATCGCCTGCACGGCCATACTTATTTCAGCATAGCTTGTCATGACAATGACCTGTGTTTTGTTGTTTTTGGCCTTTACCTCTTTTAAGATATCGAGACCATCTTTATCCGGTAGTCGAACATCGGTAAGGATTAGATCAAAATCCTTATCATTTATATTTTTTAATGCTTCTGAAGCCGTAAAAGCAAGCTCCACCTCATAGTTTCTTTTTTGTAGAAACGTCTTAAGCATCGTGCCGAAAGCGACATCATCTTCTACTATGAGGATTTTAGTCATAAATAATGCTGAATTAAAATGTGTATTACAAATTTAACAATCTTAGGTTCATAGGTTTTAAAATTAAGCATAAAAAAAAGAGGTCAATAAAATTGACCTCTTTTCCTGACAAATCTAAAAAATATACTTGTCAGTATTAGTTGGTATCCATTTTACGGTAAAATTCAGAATATCCTTTCAACACCTTACATAACGACTCTTTTTAAAGTGTTAGTTGATCAAAGAATCCTTGTTCTCTGAAAGTCGTTTTGCTCAATTTCAATATCCACCAGGGTAGATAAAAATTCTAATTTTTCCGTTGCCGAAAGAGTTGGCGTCTCTATGATTCCGGCTAATTTTTTAAAACCGCCATATTCTATGGTAGGGTAAATACGGCGGGTTTAAAGCTGGTTAGCTATATTAATGGTTAAAAAAACAGACTTGAATTATTTATCCTCGTTTTTGTCTTTTTTATCTATCCAGTTACCATCCTGGTCTATATAAACTTTCTTTTTCTCACCTTCTACATTCAATTTTAGTTTATACATTGTTTTCCCGTCTTTTTCCTTCACCCAGGCTTCCTCGGTTACTGCTCCATTGAAATCGGTCATTACAGCATCCTTAACTGGTTGTGGAAGCGCTAGAACATCAATTTCTTTGAAATCTATCTTTTCCTGAGCATGAGCTTCAACTTCAACGTTTGCATCTACCTCACCCTCAACCTGAGCGTTTACATTTTCAGTATAAAAAAACATTGCGGCTACTGCCAGTAAGCTTAATCCTAACTTTTTCATAACTTTTTATTTTAGAGTTTTAGTTGTAAGATATATAGGAAGAATTATACCAATTTAGTTAAATACGTCGCAAACAACTGATATTAAAAGGTTTTCACGAAACTATGTTTAGCAATCTTGAAAGTTTTATGTGGAAATTCACTAATTTTAAGAGTTTATTATGTGGAATTTCCCACCACAATTCCACAGATAGAAACATTTATGAATAAAAAAGAGGCCCTAAAGCCTCTTTTTTCTCCGAAAATCTAAATTATACAACAGTTATCCAAGCTGCTGAGTTTAGTTAGTTTGAATCAAGTTTTTATCAAACTCCTAATACAATAAGTGAAAATCATACCATTACCAGGTAATAAAGACACTTACCTGAAGGCTAAACTTTTAAGCGATTTCCCGGAACAAATAAATCATAAAAACCTGGGGAAATCCTTATCAGCTTCCACAATTATGTAGAAAATATCCACAGAATTTAATTTTACTGAAGGGGATTCTTCCTTCCCGCCTTTTTCTCTGCCTGGATCTTCTTTTTCTTTAAACGTTTTTCCCGGGCTGCACGGGAAGGCCTTGTCTTTTTACGAGGTTTTCGTTTTTTAAGGGCATCCTTTATCAAATTAAGAAAACGAAGAATAACGTCTTTCTTATTTTTATGCTGGCTACGGGAAATATCACTCTGAAGCACTAATTCCCCGGCTACGGTAATCCTGTTAGCTAACTTTCTAAGAATCCTGGTCTTTTCTTCTTCTGAAAGAGCTTGAGAAACCTCCACCGGAAAATGGAGTTCAACCTTTGATGAGGTTTTATTCACATGTTGGCCGCCAGCCCCGGAACTCCTCACCGCCTTAAAGTTTAATTCCTGTATAATCCTTTCCTCGTCCACAATTCTATTCTGTACGATGACTCGGTTTGAGTAGGTCTGCCACGGTCTTCACAGGATTAAAAGTCGATACCGGAACTTCTACAAAAACGGTATTCCAAAAGGCCATCCCTCCATTCCAGAGACCCGGTCGCTCCAAGGCTTTCAATGGTTTCCCGTCCTTGGTTTTATGGGCGATGAAGCTCATTCGCTCATCTACATATTGATTAAGATCGTATTTCTCGCCTTTCCAGTTATAAATCCCGCAAACAATATCCACCGGATTAAAGTGTGTAGAATTATTCAGGATCTTTAGTTGCTCCATATTATCCTTATCGATTTGTGCACCTTCAATAATTTGCAGGGTCACTTCTCCTGTTTCATCTTTTACCAAAAAGGGACCACCGCCGGGTTCTCCTTCGTTCTTCACCATTCCACAAACACGTAGAGGCTTGTCCAGCTTTTTGCACAGATACTGAGTTTTCTCTTCTCCTGTGAATTTATTAAAAGACGCTGTTATCTCTACGGAAAGCTCTTTTTCGATAAAATGAGCGATCTCATCAAGCTTAGCTTCAGAATTATTTCCAGCACCTAACTGGCTTAAAGAATTAAAAATTTCTTTCTGAAGCTGAAGTAGTTTTCCTCCTAACATTTTTTTATATTCTACCACATCACCAAGACTTTTCTCAACCACCACATTATCTATATTTTTAATAAAAATAAGATCGGCCTCCTGGTTATTGAGATTTTCAATAAGAGCACCATGTCCACCGGGCCTGAAAAAAATATGGCCATCTTCATCTCTAAAAGGCTCATTATCTTCATCTACAGCAATGGTGTCGGTTTTGGGATCCTGATATGAATAGGTAATCTCAAATTTGGTATTAGTTGCATCCTCCACTCGATCCTGAATAGCTTCAAATTCACTTTTGAATTTGTCCTTATCTCCCTGGGCAACCGTAAAATGTACTTTGCTGAGGCCATTTACACTTAGGTATTTTGAAGCACTATAAAGGTGTTCTTCAAAAGCTGTAGCGATCCTGTCTTTATATTTGTGAAAAGGGACCAAACCCTTTGGCAGGTTGCTAAGATTAAGGCCATCTTCATAAAGCATTGTCTTAACCAGAAGCAGGTGCTGTTCGTCTTTTGATTTTTCATCAAAAGATGAATGTTCTTTTCTGGCTAATTTGAGCGCCTTATCATAAAAAGGTAAGCTTTCAATACCTTCAAAAAATCGTTGCAGGGAAGCATCTTCCTTTCGGTCAAGGTAATCCCTTAAGTTCTCCTGTTCAGGATCAAATTCATCGGTGAAATTATGCAAAGCCTTGAACATCCTGGTAGCGGCACCGGAGGCAGGCACGAACTTCAGAAGGTTTAGTTGAGAAATTTTGCTCTCATAATGAGCAATGAGGTCTTTCTTTTCTTTTTCAGAATAAACAATAATCCCATTACCCGGAGTCGCGGCCTTTTGAATATCCACCTTTACATTTCCTCTTTCAAATAATTTAAGTTGGCGTTCTACTTCCTTTGAGCTTAATCCTTTCTCCTCAATCTGTAAAATATCAATTTCGCTGAATCCCACGTCTATTCGTTTTTTAAAAGTTTATTAATTCCTGAAACCGCAGTTTGAAAGCGCTCGTTTAAATCACCTTTTAAAACTACATAAGGTTTTCCGGTGAGGATTAAAGCTTCTTCAAATCGCTTAAACATCCCGATACGGTCGTAAGGTTTATCCCGAAGATCGTCGGGAGTCCAGGGAACATCAATATACATCAAAAAGTATAAATCGTACCGGTTGTTTAACGCATGTTTAAGAAGTTGCGGGTCGCAAAATCCATTGTAATAGGCTTGAGAATAAACATTTAACTCCAGGAGATCTGTATCGCAAAACAGGATCCTGTTGGCCTTTTCTGCCAGTTCATTCTCCCGTTGCATTTGGCCCCGGGCAATTGGCAACATATCCTTTGGCTCACAAACTTTTTGCTCTGAATTCCATTTTTCCTGAAGATATTCCCTCATATATTCCTCTACCCAAAGGGTATTAAAATGCTCTGCCAGCATTTGAGCAAGGGTAGTTTTCCCTGTAGATTCAGGGCCAAAAAAAACAGCCTTTAGGACGGACGTAGGTCGTTGCGCAAGTGTTTCTTCCATGCTTTGTAACCGTATATAGCGATTATGGTAAATACAAAATATTGAATTGCCGTAAAAGTTAGCCCCTTATAGAAATATAAAGGCACCGAAATGATATCTCCTATAATCCAGAAAATCCAGTTTTCAATCTTCCTGTTAGCCATTTGCCACATTCCCACAAAGAAAATAGCTGTTGTTAGGGTATCGACATAAGCGGTCCAGTTATCCCATTTATCGAACCACTCGTATACAACGAAAACGAAGACTAGCGTCGCTATGAAAATAAACAGGCTCTGCCAATTCTCCTTTTTGGTGGTATTAGTAATTGGGGTGAAATGAGTAGCATCAACTTTACGGGTCCAGATATACCAGCCGTAAATGCTCATAGAAAAATAGTAAGCATTAATCATCATATCCCCCAGCAACTGCCACTGCCAAAGTAAATAAACGAAAATAAGCGTACTCACAATCCCTGTAGGATATACCAGGATGTTGTTTTGCTTGGAATACCAAACCGATAAAAAACCAAAGATCACCGCAATGATCTCAAGAATTATAAAAAGTGTGGGGTAACCGGAATATTGGTCGAAGAAAAAATCAAAAATCGGCTGCATAGTCGCTGCGGTCAGATTTTACGATTTTCATATACAACAGGCCGCGGTCTATAGCTTCAAAGGCATCTTTTATTTCTAAATTAAGCAATGCCATCACCTCATCATAATCCCCATAAACCTGGGTGCTCAATGGATTTTCTTTTACTGTTAATCCTGAAGCCCTTATTTTTTTAATGAAATTAATGATAGCAGGCTCGAAATTATCCTGAATGGGAGTTAAGGTAAGTTCTACTGAAATTTTCATTTTTGGGATTTTTAAGTCAAAGCCAAATTTAAAGGTTTGAAGTTAGTATTGTGGTACGGAAAACAATAAATCCACTTTCATTTCTCAAAATGCGTCCCCATCACCAACATATCTACGCCCGCCTCATAGGCTCCCTTCTGTTGTTGTCTGGTGCGGATGCCACCTCCCACTATTAAGGGAATATCTATCGCCTTTTTTACTGCGGCTATTATTTCTTCAGAAACCGGAATCTTCGCTCCACTCCCTGCTTCAAGGTAGATAAGTTTTTTTCCTGAATACTGCCCCGCTAGTGCGGTATTCACAATGGTATTTAAATCGAATTGAGGAATAGGTTCAGTATTACTTACCCTTTGCACTGCAGATTCGTTGCCACCATCAATTAAAATATAGCCTGTTGGAATGATTTCGAGACTGGTATTGCTCAATTTCGCCACCGATTTCACCTGCTGACCTATAAGATATTCGGGATTTCGCCCTGAAATTAAACTGAGAAATAAGATAGCGTCGGCATCATCCGTGATCTGATTGTGATCTCCGGGAAACAGAAAAATTGGTAACTGAGTTCTGGCTTTTATTGCTTTTACCGTTTTTTCAGTTTGATTATTTTCTACGGTACTTCCGCCTACAAAAATATGAGAAGTGTTTTCGGGAATATAATTTAGGAAAGCTTCAGCCTCATTTTCCTCAAATTTATCGGGATCAATAAGGATAGCGAGTAATTTTCTATTTTCAGCGACTGCCGCTTCGATCTGCCGGTAAAAATTCAGCATTAAATCAGTTTTGTATTGACTTCGTAACCCAACCATATACGCAGGTAAAACCTTCAAATTCCAGGAATTCCATTTCATAAAAGGATTTTCTTCCTTTAAATAAAACTGTTGCTGTGGTTTTGTTATCCTCAAAATCGAAATCGGTTACGTTGATGTGCTGTAAAAATCCTAAACCGGGCTCTGCATACATCTTATAAACAGACTCCTTGGCGCCCCACACTATGGTGAGTTTACGAATTAAAGCATCTTCGTTGGCCAGGGTATGATACTCCTTCAGTGGAGTAAACTTATTTGCGATCCTGAGAATCTTATCCCGTTGTTTTTCAATATCTATCCCAACCTTTTCATCGCTTACAATAATACCAGTGAAATTAAAGGAATGAGTAATCGAGATGTTTTTCCCGTCTTTCAGATGGGGTTTGCCGAGTTCATCATAAAACAGATCGGCATCTACATAACCGGCTTCAGCCAACAGATGGCGTATACTCATAAACCCGCGGCGATGAATTTCAGATTTCATACCATCTACCCTATTCTGGCAATGATCTGTGAGTTGTATCCCTTCACAAAGGTCTTCAAGATCCTCTTCCACCTTCCAAATGAAGACTTTAGTATGGGGGTTTGCTGTTATTGTTTTGTAAAGTGGCATGTAGGTTTGTTATAGATTCCTTATTTTTGCGAGACGAAAAATTGCTAATATTCAAATATAATAATATGTCGACTAAAACAGTGCCTTACACCGCTTATAAAGTTAAGGATATTTCCCTGGCTGACTGGGGAAGAAAAGAGATAGAACTTGCCGAATCTGAAATGCCGGGACTAATGGCACTTCGAGAAGAATATAAAGATGAACAGCCTTTAAAAGGGGCACGAATAGCAGGTTGTTTGCATATGACAATCCAAACCGCTGTACTGATTGAAACATTAGTTGCCCTTGGAGCTGAAGTGACCTGGAGTTCCTGTAATATTTTCTCCACCCAGGATCAGGCTGCCGCTGCGATTGCCGCGGCCGGAATCCCGGTTTATGCCTGGAAGGGAATGACCGAAGAAGAATTTAACTGGTGTATAGAGCAAACTCTGTTTTTTGGTGAAGAACGCGAACCCTTGAACATGATTCTTGATGATGGCGGCGATCTTACCAATATGGTTTTTGATAAATATCCCGAGCTTGCAAAAGGCATCCGTGGCCTTTCAGAAGAGACCACTACGGGAGTGCACCGTCTTTATGAAAGAATGAAAAATGGAACTTTGGTAATGCCGGCCATTAACGTGAACGATTCCGTGACCAAATCGAAATTTGATAATAAATACGGCTGTCGCGAAAGTGCAGTAGATGCCATTCGCCGTGCTACCGATATTATGCTTGCCGGAAAACGCGTTGTGGTTTGTGGCTATGGAGACGTTGGTAAAGGTACCGCAGCTTCTTTTAAAGGAACCGGAGCCATTGTAACGGTTACAGAAATCGATCCTATTTGTGCCCTGCAGGCTGCGATGGATGGTTTTGAAGTGAAAAAACTGGAAACCGTGGTTGACAAGGCAGATATCGTGATCACCACAACTGGAAACAAAGACATTGTTAGAGGTGAACATTTTGAAGCGATGAAGGATAAAACCATCGTATGTAATATTGGTCACTTTGATAACGAAATTGATGTTGCCTGGTTGAATAACAATCACGGCGAGACCAAAGACGAAATCAAACCTCAGGTTGATAAGTATACTATAAACGGAAAAGATATTATTCTTTTAGCTGAAGGTCGTTTGGTAAACCTTGGTTGTGGCACAGGGCACCCCAGCTTTGTGATGAGTAACTCATTTACCAACCAGACTTTAGCCCAGATCGAACTTTGGAAAAACGCCGATAAATATAAAAATGAAGTTTATATGCTTCCGAAGCATCTGGATGAGAAAGTAGCTAAACTTCATCTGGAGAAAATAGGCGTAGAATTAACCGAGCTAAAACCATATCAGGCCGAATATATTGGTGTGGAAGTAGAAGGTCCATTTAAGCCGGAGTATTACAGATACTAAGTTATTTCCGCACTTCGACTATGCTCAGCATAAACTAAGGCGGAAATCTCCTTTCATATAAATAATAAGATCCCTTTTGGAGTAAAATTCAGAAGGGATTTTTTTATTCAGGAATCATAAACCAGGTAAACAGAATGATAGCGATAAGTACCACAAGGGCCACGAGTAGAAAAATCATCCATTTACCAATCATAGGTTTTGCTCTGGAATCGGGCAGACGGCTTTTATGTGGTGTTTCAAAATGTTGATCCGCGTCGGAATAACCGTGTTTGGTAAGTATACTTTTAGCTCTTTCCTTTTGTTTCTCTTCAACCTGAATTCTACTTTCTGTGGTTTTAAGACCGGCATCGGTCTCTTCGGGAGAGGTTCCCGTATCCAGAATTTTAAAGTTTATGCTCTCCCTAACAAAAATTTCCTTTATCCCAGAAACCTCCGTAATATCGGTGGTACGGTAAACAGTAATATACTTCATCGCTTAATCGGTTGGTTTACTTAAAGATACAAAAAAAGCCTCTTCGTTTCCGAAAAGGCTTTTGATATTAATCTAAAGCAAAGTTAATTAAGCTTCGAACGGTTCAATTGAAACGTAAGATTTATTATTCGTTGTTTTAGAGAATTTCACAACACCATCTATTTTGGCGTGTAAAGTATGGTCTTTCCCAGCATACACATTCTCTCCTGGATTGTGTGCAGTACCTCTTTGTCTTACGATGATATTTCCGGCTGCGGCAGCTTGTCCGCCAAAGATCTTCACGCCTAAGCGTTTCGATTCTGACTCTCTACCGTTCTTGGAACTACCAACTCCTTTTTTGTGTGCCATGGCTTAAAGTTTTTTCAGGTTATTTATACTATTTATTTTTCAGCAATGCTTTAGCATGTTTCACCCATTCTTCTGATTCGATTTTCTCACGGGTAATTCCTTCTAAAGCAGAAAGCTCATCCCTATCGGCTGCTTTCAGTTTGCTAATTTGCTCGTAGGTATAAATACCCACTTCGTTCAGCCTTTTTTCGTAAGCTGGACCAATCCCGTTGATTTCTTTTAAATCATCGGCTTCGGCTTTGGTTGCAGTACCAATACTGTTCAATATTTTATCAATATTGATCTCGATATTGCTTTCATCCGCACGCTTTTCAGCACGGCTTACCAAATTTTCACTCACTTCCTCTTCCTTTTTAACTTTTGGAGAGGTTTTCTTAGGCTCCTCTTTTTTAGCTGAAGAAGCTTTTTTTCCACCTTTTACATCAATGCTTTCAATTACGATCTCGGTTAAAGCCTGACGGTGTCCGTTTTTCTTCTTGTAACCTTTACGTCTTTTCTTTTTGAAAACAATTACTTTGTCCCCCTGAAGGTGACGGGAAATCTTGGCTCCTACAAGAGCGCCTTCTATAGCCGGGGCGCCTAAGGTAATGTTGTCACCATCGCCGGTAAGAAGAACCTGGTCAAAAGAAACGCTGTCTCCTTCTTCTCCTGCTAAACGGTTTACAAACACCTTCTGGTCTTTTGCAACTTTAAATTGCTGCCCTGCTATCTCTACAATTGCGTACATAGTGTTTTTATTAGATTTATGCTTTACAAACGCCTGCTTTTTAGCAAGCGGGTGCAAATATACTTCTAATTAATTAATTCACAAACTCTTCTAAAGTTTTTAATAAGTATGCTTTTTCCCTTCTTTGGTGTTCCAGGAATCCTTGTAAAGTTGCATAAAAGTCAAGGTAAGAACGATACTGGTTGCAAATCCCATCAAGGCCACGGTGAAGAGCAACATCCCAATACTTATGAACCAATCGTCTACCCACATAGTTACTATTTCATCCTTAAAGCCCGGATCGATCTCGGTAGCATAGATCCCAAAGAAAATTGTGAATATAATAGTTGCATTGAAACCAGTTAACAGGCCGGTCATAAAACCTTTTTGATATTTGAATTTATTTCCTGCCGAAAGTCGGTAATACTTAATTGCTTCCCACATTCCGAAAGCCATTATCACCCCATTGAACAAGCTGTAAATAGGATATTTATGAGCCCCGAATAATGAGAGTATTAAAAAATAAGCAATAAGCCCTGCAGCTACGGCTACTCCATGTTTTATTGGAATACTGAATTTTTTCATAGTTCTTTTTTGGTTTTACGTTAGTAAATTTCTTAAAAAACTACCGGTTTCTCCCTTAACACCTTGTTAATTTTGGAACGAGCGTGGTTTGAATGTAATTTTTTCAAATATTATAGAACTTCTGTAACAAATCTGCATTTTCTAATACTTATACCTGTACATTAATAAATAAACCATCTAAACATGTTTAACAAAATTAAGCTTACTGCCTGCGCCTTACTGGTTAGCGCCGCAGGAGTTGCCCAGGAGGTCGAATTCAAAGAATACGACCTGGACAATGGATTACACGTAATATTACATCAGGACAACACGGCTCCCGTAGTCACAGTTGGAGTAATGTACCACGTAGGTGCTAAAGATGAAGAAAAAGGCCGCTCTGGCTTTGCTCACTTCTTTGAACACCTTTTATTTGAAGGCACCGAAAACATTGAGCGCGGTAAATGGTTTGATATTGTAGCCGCTAATGGTGGTAGCAACAACGCCAATACCACTCAAGATCGTACTTATTACTACGAAACTTTCCCTTCCAACAACCTTGAACTTGGTTTATGGATGGAATCTGAAAGAATGCTTCACCCGGTTATTAACGAAGTTGGGGTAGAAACTCAAAACGAGGTAGTAAAGGAAGAAAAGCGTTCTCGTATAGACAATGCGCCTTACGGAAAGATCATCTATGCCACCGGGATCAATAAATATGTTTTTGACAAGCATCCTTACAAAAACTCGGTAATTGGCACGATGGAAGATCTTGACGCAGCCGAGCTTACTGAATTCAAAGCTTTCTTCGATAAGTATTACGGACCAAACAATGCCACTTTAGTAGTTGCCGGTGATATTGAAATTGGAGAAACCAAAAAGATGATTAAAAAGTATTTTGCTGAAGTTCCTAAAGGAAATGAAGTAGCACGAGTTACAATTGAAGAAGAACCAATTACTGAAACTATCACTGCTACAGAATATGATAGCAACATACAAATTCCTGCAAAGTTATTTGTTTACCGCACGCCTTCTATGATAGAGAAAGATGCTTATATATTGGATATGATTTCTTCTATCCTTACCGACGGGAGAAGCTCCAGAATGTATAAGAAGATGGTAGACGAAGAAAAAACCGCACTTCAGGTATTGGCTTTCCCAAGATCTCAGGAAGATTATGGAACTTATGTAATGGGTGCTCTTGCTTTGGGTGAAACTCCCCTAGACACACTTGCAGTTTCAATGGACGAAGAAATTTACAAACTTCAAAACGAGTTGATCTCAGAAAAGGAGTATCAAAAACTTCAGAATAAGTTTGAGAACCGTTTTGTGAATTCTAACAGCAGCATACAGGGAATCGCTTCTTCACTTGCAACTTACAATGTTCTTTATGGAGATACCGATCTTATAAATGAAGAGATTGAAATCTACAGAGAGATCACAAGAGAAGATATTAAAAGAGTTGCCAACGAATATCTTAATGAGAACCAACGTTTGGAATTAGATTATCTTCCAGAAAGCGACAAGGAATAACCTAAAAAATAAAAAGAATGAAATTCAATATACTTACATTATTTATCGCCTGTTTTTTGACCACCGCGGCAATTGCACAGGTAGACCGTTCCAAACAACCGGAACCGGGACCGGCGCCAAAGATCAATCTTGGCCAGCCAGATGAATTCACATTAGACAACGGCTTAAAAGTTTTAGTAGTAGAGAATCACAAATTACCAAGGGTTTCTGCCTCTTTAATTATAGATAATAAACCTCACGCCGAAGAAAAACCGGCCACATCTTCTCTAGTAGCTTCTTTGATGGGCACTGGAACCGAGAATATGTCTAAAGATGATTTTAATGAAGAGATCGACTTTTTAGGAGCCAATCTTAATTTTGGATCAGAAAGTGTTTACGCGAGTTCGCTTTCAAAGTTTTTCCCAAGGGTAATGGAACTTATGGCTGAAGGAGCCTTAAGACCAAAATTCACCCAGGAAGAATTTGAAGCTGAAAAAAACAAGCAAATTGAAGGCTTAAAATCTATTGATAAAGATGTAGGTTCTATCGCAAGTCGGGTAAGTTCAGCTTTAGCCTATGGAGCTAATCACCCTTACGGGGAATTTGCTACCGTAGAAAATACTGAAAAAGTTTCTTTAGAAGACGTAAAAGGCTTTTACAACAGCTATTTTAAACCTGCCAATGCTTACCTTGTTGTAGTAGGTGATGTTAAGACTTCTGAAGTAAAGAAATTAGCTGAAAAGAATTTTGGAAACTGGGAAGCAGGTGCTCCAAACGAGCAAGACTTACCTAAGGTAGCTAATGTTAATGAAACACAAATCAACTTAGTTGATATGCCTAACGCTGTGCAGAGTGAGCTAAGACTTCAGAATACAATAGACCTTAAAATGTCTGACGAAGATTACTTCCCTGTGTTAGTTGCAAACCAAATTCTTGGTGGTAGCTTCGGAAGTTACCTAAATATGAACCTTAGAGAAGATAAAGGTTATACCTACGGAGCTAGAACAAGTACAGGAGCCGATAAATATGCTTCAAGATTTCTTGCCCAGGCAAGTGTTAGAAACGCGGTAACCGATAGCGCAATTGTTGAGTCGCTAAAAGAGATTAGAAGAATTAAAACTGAGCCTGTAGACGCTGAAATGCTGGAAAATGCAAAAAGTAAATTTGCCGGTGATTTCGTATTAAGGTTAGAACAGCCTTCTACCATCGCTAATTATGCACTTAACATCAAAACCAATGATCTTTCAGATGATTTTTATGAAACTTTTCTTCAAAAAATCAATGCAGTTACCGCAGAAGATATTCAGCGTGTAGCCAACAAATATTATCAAACCAATAATATGAGAATTGTTGTTGCCGGTAAAGCTTCAGAAATCGCTGAAAATCTTGAAAAGATTGAATTCAACGGAAAAACACTTCCGGTTAAATATTATAACAAACTGGGTGAAGAAGTTGAAAAACCTCAGCAAAAAGAAGTTGATGCCTCAGTAAGCGTAGAAAAAGTTTACGCCGATTATATTGAAGCCATTGGTGGTCGTGAGGCTGTGGAAGAAGTTAAAACTGTAGCAATGATTGCTGAAGCTACCGTCCAGGGAATGGCTTTAAACCTTAGCATGAAAAGAACTATGGATGGCAAGTTAAACCAGGAAGTTTCTGTTGGTGGAAATGTGATGAGTAAGCAGGTGTTTAATGGTAAAACAGGATTTGTAATGGCACAAGGCCAAAAAATTCCTTACAATGAAGATCAGATCAAGGCTGCAAAAATCGATGCCAACCCATTTCCAGAATTGGAAGTAGGTGATGCTACTCTGGAAGGAATTGAAAGCGTAGAAGGCACTGATGCTTATGTTGTTGCCCTAAGCGAAAATCATAAAGCTTACTACAACGTAGATAGCGGTCTAAAAATGCAAACGGTACAAACCGTATCTCAGGGAGGACAAACAATGAATGTCCCTACTGGATACAGCGATTACCGGGAAGTAGAAGGAGTGAAATTTCCTTTTATGATGACCCAGGCCGCAGGCCCGCAAACATTTGAATTTAATGTAACTGAGATCCTGGTAAATGAAGGGGTAACAGCTGAAGATTTTGAAGAATAGTTTTTTTATTAATGTTAGAGGATGAGAAAACCGGCTTAAAGGCCGGTTTTCTCTTTTTATATCGCTTGCTTCCTGAATTTGCTGAACAGTTTTTTAGACCGGTTCACTATAAGAACTCCTGTTAAGATCACCATGGCAGAGAACAATTGCCAGAAGCTAAAAACCTCACCATCCAAAATTCCCCAGCCAAGGGCAACCACGGGGATTGTATAAGTCACAGAGGTGGTAAATACCGGATCTGATATCTGCACGAGCTTATTGAAAATTATCATGGCTATACCGGTACCAATTATTCCCAGAACCGCCACATAGGCTACCGATATTTGAATTTCTGTAGTAGCTATCTCTTTCTGAAAAAAGCCTGATAAAGCAAGAATAACAAATGCAGGAATGAGCAGCACTGTAAAGTTTCCGGCTGCGATTGCCAGCGGGGAAATATCGCTCATTTTAGTTTTAAGGATATTTACGTTTATCGCATAACAACCGGCGGCCATAACTACCAACAGAGAATAAAGGTAATTCTGATCTGGATTTATTTTGGCTCCACTAAGTATTAATCCAATTGCTCCAAGCAGGCCAATTCCAACCCCAATAAGTTTATTTTGGGTGAATACCGCTCTAAAAAAGAAAACGCCAAAAATAAGCGTTAGAATTGGGGTGGTAGCATTTAATATGGAGGCGATAGCGCTGTCGATCTCGGTTTCAGCAAAAGCGAAGAAATAGACCGGAAAAAATGATCCCAGGAATCCCGAAATCACAATCCACTTCCACTGACTGGAAGAAAGCTTGCGCAGGCTTTTAAATCCTACCAGGATTAGAAAGAGGGCTGCAAAAATTATTCTAAAGGAACCTACTTCGGTGGCCGAAAGCCCAATAAGGCCTTTTTTGATCAGGATAAAAGAACTTCCCCAAACCAGGGATAGTAATAAGAGATAGATCCATTTCAGTTTTTGGAGTGGCATATAATTTTTGCTTTTTCAGGAGCAAAAATCGATATTAAATTATGCAAAACAACTTTTCTCTTACTTTTTCTCCTGCCAACGCAGACTTTCCATCAAATGCTTCATATCCTTTTTTAGATAATTGGCCGCGGGAACAATAGAGTCAAAATTTGGTTGGCGGTTGAAGTAAACCGATCCGGTAAGAAAATGTTCAAGACTGTCGGTTAGGTAAAACTGGGCCTGGGAAGCTGCATCACCTTTAATTTCATAAAACATTCCGTAGGTGTCATGAAGCTCGTTGGTATACATATCACCTTCAATGACATCGGCCTTTATGGTGTGTTGCAAAGGCAGGTTTTGAGCATCTTTCAGCAAGGAATCCAGGTTGTTTCTAACCGGTTGATAGGTAATAAAAATCATCCCGTTCATATCCTTATATTCCAGGTTAATCCAGCAGGGTATATTATTCCTTGAGGGAGTAATAACAGCTTTTTGATTCTTTTCGAAATTGTAAGGACAATCAAGGTTTACGGGAGAATAAACGGCCTCTGTGTAATCAAGCGCCAAGA
Source organism: Salegentibacter sp. (assembly GCA_024635795.1). Lineage (GTDB taxonomy): Bacteria > Bacteroidota > Bacteroidia > Flavobacteriales > Flavobacteriaceae > Salegentibacter. The sequence goes on from JAGXIH010000017.1 coordinate 253,070, forward strand.
ATGCCCTGGGTTTTGGTCTGGCGTCATCATTCCCACAGGCAGAGAACATGAAAGCTAAAATTATTATCACAAAGGCTAATCTCATACAGGCATTATGCTAAGCTTGATCTGCTTGATCCGTTTATCGTCTACCGCTTCTATGGTAAAAGTATAATTCAGGAAAAAGATCTCATCATTTTTCTTCGGAAAGCCTGCCGATATCTCCAAAAGGAAGCCTGCCAGAGTTTCAGCTTCACCTTTTTGCTCTTCAAAAGCTTCCGGATCTTCCAGCTTTATAATCCTGTAAAAATCCTTCAGAGGAGTTTTTCCCTCAAAAATAAAATTATTTTCATCTAATTTTGAGAAGACGAGGTCTTCATCATCAAACTCATCGCTAATATCTCCAACAATCTCTTCAATTATATCTTCCAGGGAGATCAATCCGCTTGTTCCACCATACTCATCTACAACGATGGCCAGGTGATTTTTCTTATTCTTAAAATCGTTAAGCAGGTCATCAAGTTTTTTATTCTCCGGGACAAAATAAGGTTCCCGCAACAACTTTGTCCATTCAAATTTATGTTCTTCAATATAAGGCAGAAGATCTTTCACATACAGGATCCCGATGATATTATCTATATTTTCCCTGTACACAGGAATACGGGAATAGCCGTTTTGAATAATTTCGGGAATTATTTCCTCATAGTTTAGATTTTCGTTGAGTGCAAAAATATCCATCCTGGGGCGCATCACCTGTTTGGTATCGGTATTCCCAAAGGAAACAATCCCCTTAAGGATTTTTTGCTCCTCCTTGCTGGTTCCTTCATCACTGGTAAGATCCAGCGCCTGCGAGAGATGATCTACATTCAAAAAGGAACGTTGTTTCCCAAGTTTGTCGTGAATAAACAAGGTAACCGATCGCATTGGTACACTAAGAGGAGAAAAGAAACTATCAAGAAAATTAAGTGGCTGAGCCATAAAATTTGAAAACTGAACCTTATTCCGGCTGGCATAGACCTTTGGCAGAATCTCTCCAAAAAGTAAAATAAGGAAGGCCACCACTCCCACTTCTATAATAAGCTTAAAATCTACTCCCCAGAAAACGGTTCTCATCCTACCGAAAAGCTCATCGGTGAGGGTATCAAATAGCAGAACGATGGCAATGTTTATGAAATTATTAGCTACCAAAATTGTAGCCAGCAATTTCTTAGGCTTGTCTAAGAGGTTGACTACAATTTGCTGTGCTTTGCTTCTCTTCCCGTCCTCGGTAATCACATCTGCCGGGGTAAGGGAAAAGAATGCTACCTCTGCACCTGAGATAAGGGCAGAACAAAGCAGCAAAAGCAATAAGATAATTAAACTAATTATCTGGGTGAAGTCTATAGTGGCCCAAAACAGAATTAAACTGGGAGGTTCTGAGTCCAAATGCTATGGTTTTAGTTAAACTTAAAAGGGAAGATCATCTTCATCTTCTTCCTGTGCAAATCTATCATTTTTTGGCTGGCTTTGTGGTTTTTGTGCCTGAGATTCCTGCGGAGCACTCCCACCTGCCTGATCTTTGGGAGTTAAAAAGGTGAATTCTGAACAGTGAATCTCAGTAGAATACTTATCGTTTCCCTGGTCATCCTGCCATTTACGGGTCTTTAGTCGACCTTCAATGTAAACCTTATCTCCTTTCTTAAGATATTTCTCACAAATTTCTGCAGCCTTATTACGCACCACAATATTATGCCACTCGGTATTGGTAACCCGTTCCCCGGTGGTTTTGTTGGTGTAGGACTCATTTGTGGCCAGCGGAAAGCGTCCCAGCGAATTTCCACCTTCAAAATAATGCATTTTTACATCATCTCCCGTATGCCCTATCAGCATTACTTTGTTTAGCGTACCAGTCATTTTTTTAAGTTTTATTTGAACCTCATTTAGAGGATTTATAAGTTTAAATTTATTCTAAAATACTCAAAAATTTTGAGCAGACTAAAATTGATTGGAATAAAAGTTTCAAGACTTCTTAATTAATAATCCTCAAAGCCCGATTCCTCAAGGAAATTCTGGATCAAAACCGGAACAGGATAATTCTTAACTTTTCCTATCGGAATGCCTTTTTCATTTAAAACCTCGGCGTTAACCATCCAGAAATGAGTGTAAATATGCTGGTGGGAAAGTTTGTGCACTACAGGTTTCTCATTATATAAAACCACATTCCCTGCTGCAACCCCGGTTTCTTGCTGAATTTTTTCTTCGGAAATAAATGTTTCAGCTGTCGCCGGTTCACCGGTCTCGATGAGCGGAAATTCATAGAGTCCCTCCCAAATTCCTTTTCCTTTGCGCTGCTGAAGCATGGTTTCATTCTCTTCAGAAGAAAAAACCAAATAATTGAAATAGCGCTTTTTCACCTTCGTTTTCCTAAGCTTAACCGGCAATTCGCCGACTTTATTGTGTTTTAAAGCCAAACAGGAATCATTAAAAGGACAGTGCTCACAATGCGGGTTTCGTGGTTTACAATGTAAGGCTCCAAATTCCATGAGACCCTGGTTGAATAACGAAGGATTCTCCCTATCGAGTAATTCCCAAGCCAACAATTTAAATTCTTTGATTCCGGCAGTTGAATTTATAGGGGTTTCAATATCAAAACACCTGGAAAGCACCCTGTATACATTTCCATCAACCACTGGTACGGCTTCATTAAAACAAATAGAAGCGACGGCACTGGCGGTATAATCGCCAACCCCTTTCAGGGTTTTAAGCTCCTTATATTTATTGGGGAAAACACCATTTAGCTCAAAAGCTACATATTTAGCGGTTTCGTGAAGGTTACGGGCACGGGAATAATAACCTAATCCCTGCCAGAGTTTAAGCACTTTTTCCTGGGATGCTTCAGCGAGATCAAAAACGGAGGGAAAAACCGCAATAAACATCAAATAATATGGTAAACCCTGTTCCACTCTGGTTTGTTGCAGCATAATTTCACTAAGCCAGATATGGTAAGGATCGGCAGTTTTGCGCCAGGGTAGATCGCGCTTATTGTTTAAATACCAATTAATCAGTATTTTAGAAAATTCCATAGAAATTAATGTCGGGTTGCAATATTAAAAGTTTATTCCGTTATTATTTAATGAATTAGGCTTGAAATATTGGAGATTTAATTCTTATATTTGCGCCCTTGAAAAATTAGAAACCCCAATTTATAATATTAAATAACACGAAAATGACGAAAGCAGATATCGTAGCAAACATTTCAGAAAAATTAGGAATGGAAAAAGGTGATGTTCAGGCTACTATTGAGACCTTCATGGACGAGGTTAAAACTTCACTCGAGAGTGGAGATAACGTATACTTGAGAGGATTTGGAAGCTTTGTAGTTAAAACCAGAGCCGAAAAAACCGGTAGAAATATTTCCAAAAACACTACCATCAAGATTCCAGCTCACAACATTCCGGCTTTTAAACCGGCTAAAATATTTGTTGAAGGCGTTAAGTCTAACGTTGAAGTAAAGTAAACGCCCGCAATTGCAGGTAAAAGAAAATAAGTTATTAATTAAAAACGTACACTATGCCAAGTGGTAAGAAAAGAAAAAGACATAAGGTAGCTACGCACAAGCGTAAGAAAAGAAGAAGAGCTAACCGCCATAAGAAGAAGTAGTTTTCACACTACTTTTTTTGTTTAAAAAGTTCATTGAAATCGAAATCCTAAATCCCGCCCCTGGTGGGGGTTAAGATTTCTTCAGGAATAAAAACCCTGTGAGAAAATAATGTTTAATCCATCCCGATTACATCGGGACAAAAATCTAAAAGAGTGGACAAAGAATTAATTATCAGGTCCGAATCCTCTGCTGTAGATTTTGCCTTACTAAAAGATGGAAAACTTATTGAACTCAACAAGGAAGAAGACAGCAACAAATTTAATGTTGGCGACATTTTTCTCGCCAAAATTAGAAAAGCTGTACCCGGGTTAAATGCCGCATTTGTTAATGTTGGTTATGAAAAGGATGGTTTTTTACACTATCACGATCTCGGGCCTCAAATATCTTCCCAGCTTAAGTTCATCAAACGTGTAAGCACAGGTAAATTAAAAGATTATTCGCTTAAGAATTTTACTTTTGAAAAGGATATTGACAAGAACGGTCAAATTACCGATGTTCTAAAGTCAAATCAATCGGTACTGGTTCAGGTTGTAAAAGAACCTATTTCTACCAAAGGCCCCAGGATAAGCTCAGAGCTTTCCATCCCGGGCCGCTATATAGTGCTGGTTCCTTTTTCTAATCGGGTTTCGGTTTCACAAAAGATCGAAAGCAAAGAAGAAAAGGACCGCCTAAAAAGACTGGTAAAAAGCATTAAACCCAAAGGATTCGGGGTTATTGTAAGAACCGTAGCCGAAGGCAAAAAAGTAGCAGAACTGGACAAAGACCTTCAGAATTTAGTTGGTCGTTGGACAGCAATGAGTAAGAAACTGTATAAAGCACCTCACCCCTCAAAAGTATTGGGAGAACTCAACAGAGCCTCTTCCTTGCTTAGGGATATCTTCAACGACACTTTTACTTCTATTATCGTTGATGATGAAACGCTTTATACACAAATTAAAGATTATGTGGGCGAGATTGCCCCAAGTAAAGAATCAATTGTAAAATTATATCAGTCGAATGTTCCAATCTTTGAAAAATACGGTATCGAAAGACAAATAAAAACTACGTTCGGGCGCACTGTCTCTATAAGCAAAGGCGCCTACCTGGTGATAGAACACACCGAAGCTATGCACGTTGTAGACGTGAATAGCGGAAACCGTTCTAATAAATCAAAAAACCAGGAAGATACTGCATTAGAGGTGAACATGATAAGCGCCACCGAAATAGCCCGCCAGTTGCGACTTCGCGACATGGGAGGAATAATTGTGGTAGACTTTATCGATATGGGCCGCGCTGAAAATCGCAAAGCTCTTTTCGATCACCTTAAGAATGAGATGAGCGACGACCGCGCAAAACACAAAATTTTGCCGCCGAGTAAATTCGGATTGATACAAATTACAAGACAACGCGTACGGCCGGAAATGAATATTAAAACCCGGGAGATTAATCCCAACGGGGTTGGTGAAATTGAGGCACCAATACTTTTAATAAACAAAATAAAAACCGACCTGGAAAAACTCATCAAGAAAGATCACAAAAAGATCACTTTGAGTGCGCACCCATTTATTGCAGCCTTTTTAACTAAAGGTTTTCCATCACCCCGTTCGCAATGGTTTTTAGACCATAAGCGCTGGGTTAAAATTTTACCAAGAGACGCTTACACGTACATGGAGTATCACTTTCACGACAAAGAAGGGAAAGAGATCACACTTTAAATTAAAAACGCCTTTCGTTAATTCGAAAGGCGTTTTTTTTATGTCTAAATTTTTCGATTAATAAAATCTTACCAGCCTTTGCTATCTTTGCAGGAATGGAATTTAACAAAACTCATAAATCTTATACTGTCAAAGAAGCCACTATCAAACTGATGCAGTTTTGTGCATACCGTGATCGCTCTCACAAAGAAGTTGAAGATAAATTAAGAGAGATGAAAATGATCCCTGCGGCGAAGGAACAGATCATCATTGAATTGATGCAGGAAGATTTTTTAAATGAAGAACGTTTTGCCCGAAGTTTTGTACGGGGGAAATTCAGAATAAAAAAATGGGGAAGAATAAAGATCAGGCAGGAACTTAAATTCCGGGAGATTTCTTCTCCAATAATAAAATTAGCCTTGACCGAAATTGAAGAGAAGGCCTACCTACAAACCCTGGAAGAATTAGCAATTAAAAAACTAAATACAACCAAGGAGGACAACCCGTTCAGGAAAAAGAAAAAATTAGCCGATTTCCTGCTTCAAAAAGGTTACGAAGCTAATCTCGTATACGATAAGGTGAATTCATTGGTTAAATAGGCTTATTATGCCTCTCGGTGCGTTTTATAGCCAGCTCGTTCTTGTAGTCTATCCATTTCTGACCTTTCCATTTTCTCATATAATTATCAAAATGACGCATAAAGAGAAGATTGTAAACCGCTTTGGAAAAATTTGTGGCTTTTCGGGGAAATGCTCTAAGGCTCATGGAGAACCCTGGAGTAAGATATGTCATCTGATGCCAGTAACCTTCAGGCATATAAAGGCACTCTCCGTGATTGATTTCGGCAACATAACCTCTTGCTTTAGCCAATACCGGAAATTTTTCAAGATCGGGATTGGTAAAATCTATATCTTCTCTTGAGATCAGGGCATGGGGCACCTTATACAGGTATTTTGTTTCTGAAGGCGGGAATAAAATACAGCGTTTTTTTCCGTCGAAATGAAAGTGTAGAATATTAGCGAAATCAATATCATAATGCATAAACACCTTTGAATTTTCTCCACCAAAAAATAAGGTAGGAAGCTTCTTTATGAATCGCAGACCTATATCAGGAAATTTAAAATCCTGCTGAAGCAAGGGCACTTCCTTAAGCAAATGGTAAAGAAAAATCCGGTAATTGGTAGGCCTTGACTTTAACAGATCTATATAATCTGCCATTTTCATTTTGGTATGAGGCTCATTGAATTTGTATTCTGAAGATATAGGCCTGTCATCGTAAAGGGGCACTGTTTTATCTCCGGCCACTTTCTTTATATACTGCAAATCCCATTTTCGATAAGCCGGCCAATCTTCTATAAGATGCTCAATAACCACAGGTTTTTGTGGCTTCACATAATTATCTATAAAATCCTTCTTAGAGATTCGTGCCACTCTTGGGATCTCAGTAAGCTCCAGTTGGTTTCTTGTCTTCATCATTCCTCTTCATTCTATTCCAGCATGCTCATGCTAATTCTCGTTATCTTTTCGTCTCTGTAGTGTTGGATTTTATGGTGTCGGCTATGGTATTAGACAAACGAACAACTATGAGAAAAAGGAAACTGAATTGACTATTTCAATTCATCCTCATCTTCATTTCCATTTTCGGTCTTGTCATGCATCACATTATCTCCAGGAGTATCGTCGATTTCACTTTTAAGCACGTGAGTTTTCTTCTGATATTTACCATGCAGATCGTCCATAACCGATTTATCCCAAAGTTTTACTCCCATAAAATATGAAGCCCTGCCAATTAAATGCGCACTTACTGGTGCCGTAAGCAGCACAAATAATATAATAACCAAAGCTCTGGATGTTGTTGAAAGATCATTAAAAAAAATTGCTGAAGAAACCAGCAAGAGTCCAACTCCCAGAGTTGCTGCCTTTGTGGTTACCGAAATTCTAAGATAGGTATCGGGCATTCTTACCATGCCAATAGCGGCAAGAAGAACAAACAGGGTTCCCAGAGTTATTAATATGACTATTATGATAGAACTCATTTCTTTCTGTTTCTTTTTTCGATGTAATAGGAAAATGCCACGGTACTTAAAAATGCGATAAGAGCAAGGATCATGGCCGTATCCATAAAGGTAGATCTTCCATGAACGATGCTATAAACTGCTATAATCCCAATTCCTGTAGTTATCAACAGGTCTAAGGCGATAATTTTATCGGCGATGCTTGGACCTTTAAAAAACCTGTAAAATATCAACAGGATAGAAAAACCCAGAACAGGCAAAATTACAAAAGATATATAGTCGTTTAATGTCATTTCTTAAAAATATCCAATAAGCGTTTTTCAAAACCGTTTTTAATCCCGTGTATAAATTCTTCCTTATCTGTGATGTACATTGCGTGTACAAAAAGTACTTTCTTGTCATTAGAAACATCCAGACTAAGAGTACCAGGCGTAAGCGAGATCATATTGGCCAGTAAGGTAATTCCAATATCCGATTGTATATCCAGGGGTACCTTTACGATCCCGGGTTTCATTTTCAGATGTGGGGTACTGACCTCATAGGCAACTTGTAAATTAGCTTTTACCAGTTCCATTAAAAAATAAAGCACGAAGGATATCAATTTAGGAACAAGCGTAAAATAGTTATACCTTCTTTTTTCCCTGCTTATTATCCAAAGTATGAAAAAGCTCAAAACAAAACCGAAGATATAATTGTTAAAAGCAAAATTACCGGTTAGTGCAACCCAGATAAATGTGAGTAATATATTTCCGACGAACCTGCTTTTCATTATTCGGGATTTTGAGCATTATTAAAAACCGCATCAATATATAATTGATTATCCATAAGTTCTTGTGCCACTCGCGATGAAAGAATCTGGATGTTTTCGGCACCAAAACCAATGTACAGGGAAACAAAACTTAAAAAAACTATGGGCGCCACAAAACCGAGTTTCCGGTATTTTCCCATTTTATGAAAGTAATCAAATTTAAATCTTTCACGAATTTCTCCGGGGTTTTTCCAGAACACCTCTGCCCAAAGTTTAGCAATCACCACAAGGGTAATAAAACTCGCAAAGATAATAGCAGCCAGTCCCCAGTAACTTTCAGTATTAAAACTCGCTGTAATTAGAGAAATTTTAGGCCAGAACCCCGATAAGGGTGGGATTCCTACAAGCGAGAATAACGGAATAAAAATTAGCAGGCTCAATTTTGGGTAATCGCTGTAAAAACCGCCAAGGGCCCGCATACTGCTAGAGCCTTTTATTCTGTAAATAAGCCCACTAACCATGAATAGGTTGGTTTTAACAATGATATCATGAATAAGATAGAAAATTGTACCCGCAATGGCAACTTCGGTAAACATCCCCAAACCAAGAATCATATAGCCAATATGACAAATTATAAGGTAGGAAAAGACCTTTTTTATATTGTTTTGAATAAGTGCTCCCACACCACCACTAAACAGCGTTAAAATCGCTATTACAATGAGCATTTCATCCAGAAAGGCATCTCCAACAAAAATGAGACTGAAGACCCTGATTAGGGCATACACCCCTACTTTGGTTAGCAATCCTCCAAATATTGCTGAAACTGCTGACGGTGGTGTATGATAGGAAGCAGGTAACCAGAAATAAAGCGGAAAAACCGCTGCTTTTATCCCGAAACCTATTAAAAACAATACTGCAGTAATCTGCACCAAAGCCCTGTTTTCAACTTCAGCAACCTTAATTGCCAAATCGGCCATATTTAAACTTCCCGTCAACCCATAAAGTACTGCAATAGCAGTAAGAAAGATCATCGAAGCCAGGAAATTAAGGGTGAAATATTTTACCGCACCTTCCAGCTGGGCTTTTTCCCCTCCCAGGGTAATTAAAACGAAGGAACTTATAATGATAATCTCAAACCATACGTAAAGATTGAAAATATCTCCCGTAAGAAAGGCGCCATTAAGGCCAAGCAATAAAAAATGAAAAATCGGGAAATACCCAAATTTAAGTCTATCAGGAATCATAGACGACGCAGAGAAAATAGAAACTGCTAATCCTGCGATGGCGGTAAGCAAAACCAGCGTTATCGAAAGAGAGTCGGCAACAAAGGTAATTCCAAATGGTGCTTCCCAGCTTCCGGCCTGTAGGGTTTGGATCCCGTTATTCCAAATAAAGCTGAACACGTAAATCGTTAGTCCCAGATGCAGGATACTTCCTAAAATACTAATAATCCGCTGTGCATTGATCCTGTACCAGAAGAACATCAAAAGAATGCTTAAAAGCAGTTGCAGCAGTAACGGATATAGAATTAACTGTTGTGTCATGAATCTTCGTCGGTTGCGTTCATTTCGTCAAGGTCATCGGTCTTTACTACTTTATGAGCTCTTTTTACAAGAATAATAGCAAAAGACTGGAGGCCAAAACTAATTACGATAGCTGTTAATATAAGTGCCTGCGGAACAGGATCGGCATAGGCTTCAAGAAATACTTTGGATTCTTCAGGAATAATAGGGGGAGCTCCCTCTGTTATTCTTCCCAGCAGAAAAATTAGCAGATTGGCACCATTCCCAAGCAAAATAATTCCAATAATAAGTTTAACCAGGCTGCGGCGAAGGATCATATATATACCCGCAGCATAAAGCACCCCTATTATTATTGCAAAAAGTATTTCCATAAATTAAGCCGATTCTGATATTGTAAATATTATTGTCAAGGTGACTCCCACCACCACAAGGTACACCCCAATATCGAAAAAGAGGGCAGACCCTACATTCCCAATTACGGGAAAAGGATCAGGAAACCAAAGTCCGGTCATGAAAGGATCATCCACAATTACCGGGGCAACTCCACTAAGAAAAGCCAGTGCTAAACCTAAAGGCATTAAAAAGCCTGGATGTATTTTGAGCAAATTCTTTGATTCAGAAAGGCCGTTGGCAAATGCATGCAGCACAAAGGCTATGGCAGCAATAAGACCGCCAACAAAACCACCGCCAGGCAAATAATGCCCGCGAAGGAGTATAAATACGGAAAACACCAACAATACCGGTAAAAGGTAAATAGATGCTGTTTTTAATATTAATGTCTTCATTTTTTATTTTTTAGTTAGGCCGGTCTGAACTTTTTACTCGTAATTTCAGCAAGCCATATACTCCAATCGCCGCGATTGCGAGCACCGAAATTTCTATCAAGGTATCCGTTCCTCTAAAGTCTACCAGGATAACATTTACCACATTCTTTCCATGGGCCATTATATAGGCGTTTTTCGCATAGAAATCTCCAACGTCGCTATTAACCGGTTCAGCTAAAACCTGCAAAGCTAACAGACTTATTAAGCCTCCAAAAGTAAGTGATAGAATTCCATCGCGAATCCTCATTTTATAGTCTGATAACACAAGATATTTAGGCAACCTGTAAAGAACCAGTACAAAAAGTATAACGGTTAAGGTATCTATGGAGAACTGAGTCATGGCCAGATCGGGAGCGCTGTAAAAAACAAATAACAAACAAATAGCAAGTCCAACAACACCCATTGCTGCTACGGCTCCAATACGAGATCTTGTGAAAACGGTATAGAAAACCCCCGCAATAAGAATTATCGTTACGGCCAGCTCATAAGCAGTTATCTGAGATAATTTTGTATGATCTATAACAAGACGCGAATTTCCAATAAATATATAGCCTACAAGAATCACCAGAAAAAGTACAATAGTAGTTACGTAATTCCGGAGATATCCGTTTTGGAAAACGTTAGTCCAGAATTTTGAAAATACCCCAAAAAAGTAAGTTAGTTTATTCAGAATGCTTTCAGGAGAAACCGGTTCTAGTTTACCAATCCGGTTTTCAAGTTTTTCTGAAGGCTTCAGAATAAAATATAGCAGAATCCCTACAGCAATGGTAATTATACTTAATATCAACACTGTATTAAATCCATGCCATAAAGCCAGGTGAATATCCGAAGCATCTTTACCCAGGGCTGTAACCACAGGTTTCACCAGTGATGACTCAATAAGGGAAGGGAATATTCCGAATACAATTCCCAGAATCGCTAACAGCAATGGTGGCACCCACATCAATGGGCCGGGCATCGTAACTTTGGTAAATTTTTCGGGTAATTTCCCTGTAAAAGGTTTAATTCCGGCAACAAAGCCGGCATAAAGCAATAAGATTTTTGTAAGTACGATCGCTGCAACGATCAGGATCACCATTCCTGTGGAATGTGTACTGGCTTCATAGGTGAGTTCTTTTCCGAGGAAACCGATACTCGGCGGAATCCCGGCACTGGAAATCGCAGCCAGAAAACCAGCTACGGCCACAGGCATCATTACCTTTCGCAATCCTGCCAGAACAGTTACATTCCTCGTTCCTGCCTGGTGATCTATAATCCCCGTAACAAGAAATAATGTCGCCTTATAAAGTGCGTGCACAATGATAAAAACGGCGGCAGCCAGGAAGGCTCCCTGGCTCCCCAGACCTATCAGGAAAACCAAAATACCAAGGGCCGAAATTGTAGAGTAAGCAAGCACTCCTTTAAGATCGGTACGGAATAAGGTATGGACTGCTGAATATAGCATGGTTATAGCTCCCACAACAATAAGCGTGGTGTTCCAGAAATTGGTATCCCCCAACACAGGGGTGAAGCGCATTAGCAAATATACCCCGGCTTTTACCATAGTTGCGGAGTGCAAATAAGTAGACACCGGCGTAGGTGCCTTCATCGCACCGGGTAACCAGAAGTGAAACGGGAATTGCGCAGATTTTGTGAAAGCGGCGCCGAAAATAAAAATCACGGCAAGAATATAAAACTCATGTCCGGCAAGGGCCTCCTTCATTGTCATCATTTCGATAATGCTGTAGGTGCCCGTCATACTACCAAGCAACAGGGCACCGGCCAAAAGCGAAAAGCCACCGAACCCTGTAATTCCAAGAGCAGTTAACGCAGATTTTCTTGAGGCCTCACTGGTATTGTTAAACCCAATAAGGAAAAAAGAACTTATACTGGTAAGCTCCCAGAAAACAAACATAGAAATAATGTTATCTGAAAGTACCAAACCTAACATAGCCCCCATGAACACGCTCAAATAAGCGTAGAAACGATCCAGGTATTGATGATTTTTTAAATAGGAGGAAGTGTATACATAAACCAGAAAACCAATCCCTGTTATCATTAATGAGAATAGAAGGGAAAGCCCATCTAAACTAAACCCGAGATTTACTCCAAAGGAAGGCACCCATTCATAGTTGCTGGTTACAACTTCTCCCGAGGCGATCCTCGGAATAAATGAAGCGAAATAAATAAAAAGTGATAACGGGATAAGCGCAGAAACAACAGCCAATCTACCTTTAAAATACTTTCCTGCGAAAACCAGGAACAAAGCAAATAAAAACCCTAAAAGTATAGCTGTTAGCATATTTTTCTTTAAAATTCCGTTCTCCGCAAATATAGCAGATATTATTTAAGTTTAATAAGGAAAACGGGGCATAAACTGCGGTTTTGCAAGGTTCTGAATTTAGATAATCTTAAAAAAGCAAAAATTCAGCCACTTTCTTAAATTTATAAAAATTCCCTATCAGGTAAAGGATACCATTACCCCATATATCAATAAAAATAAATTTATTGTTTAACGATAATAAATTTCAGTATGTTTGTTATCGAAAAACGATAATAAAAATATAATGAACAAAAACACCCTCCTGAATATTGCTAATTTCCTTTGTCAATTCTACAAGGTGCTAATTGCAATGGTGATAATTATCACCACTGCGATTTTCATTCATTTTCAATTTGACAGAGATTCATATAATGAATGGAAGATAGAACAACCAGAAAGTGATTCGCCAATACGGTATGAAACAACTAATCTTGTTGGAGAAAATCCTATCGGAGACCAAAAATTAAAACTTAGCGACTGGAGAATCGCATCTTTATATTTTTCTTATTTAAAATTTATAGCTATTCTAATTTTAAATTATCTAATAATAACTCAATTTGGAAGAGTTCTGAAATCTGTTAGAAAACTTAAAACTTTTCATCAAACTAATGTAGAAGCCTTTAGAAAAATTGGTTATTACTGCTTACTAATAACAGGACTTTCAACTTTTAATTATTGGGCATTTAATGATTATACCAAAAGTTCCTTTTCAATTTCCATTAACATCTTACTTCTTTCCTTAATTGCGTTTATCCTCGCTGAAATTTTCAAAGAAGGAAATAACCTAATGGAAGAAAATAAACTCACTATATAATTATGCCAATACTCATTAATCTCGATAAGATTCTGGAAGAACGGGATATGAAAAGCAACGAACTGGCAGAACGAATAGGAATCACCCAAGCCAATCTTTCAATTCTTAAAACCGGAAAAGCAAAAGCAGTTCGATTTTCTACCCTGGAAGCTCTTTGTAAAGAGTTAAACTGTCAGCCAGGGGATTTATTGGAATTTTCAGAAGAAACCTAAAAAGCAAAAAGCCGAAGGAAATCCCTTCGGCTTTTTTCAAATTTTATACAGAAACTAAAACCTAATCTGCAAGGATTATGGCTTTGTTATCTTTCATTTCTAAAACCCCTCCCTGAATCGGGTAATAAAGCACTTTGTCGCCTTCCTTTCTAAAATCAGAAGAAAGATCTTCTAAAAAATCCCTGCTTACGTTGGTAAGGCTGATCTTAACTTCACCTTGGGTCAAAGTGGAAACGATAGGGGCGTGATCATTAAGCATCTGGAATTCACCATTTGCTCCCGGCACCTTTACCGCATCGACTTCAGCCTGGAAAACTACCGCTTCGGGGGTTACGATTTCTAATTGCATAGTTATCTAATGTTTTGAACTTCCGCATTTACGGAAAGGCTTTTTAGTCTTCTTCAGCAAGCATTTTCTCACCGGCCTCAATAGCTTCTTCTATTGAGCCTTTAAGGTTGAAAGCAGCTTCAGGAAGATGATCCAATTCCCCGTCCATAATCATATTAAAGCCTTTAATTGTTTCTTTAATATCTACAAGCACTCCTTTAAGTCCGGTAAACTGCTCGGCTACGTGGAAGGGCTGAGAAAGGAAACGCTGTACCCGTCTTGCACGGGATACCGCAAGTTTATCTTCTTCAGAAAGTTCTTCCATACCAAGAATAGCGATAATATCCTGCAATTCTTTGTAGTGCTGCAACAACTCTTTTACCCGTTGTGCACAATCGTAATGTTCATCTCCTAAAATTTCAGGAGTAAGAATTCTTGAAGTTGAATCCAGAGGATCTACCGCTGGATAAATACCAAGCTCTGCGATCTTACGAGACAATACCGTAGTTGCATCCAGGTGGGCAAATGTTGTTGCCGGCGCCGGATCGGTAAGGTCATCGGCAGGTACGTAAACGGCCTGTACCGAAGTAATCGAACCGTTTTTAGTGGAAGTAATACGCTCCTGCATTGCACCCATTTCAGTAGCAAGCGTTGGCTGGTATCCTACCGCTGAAGGCATACGTCCAAGAAGTGCAGACACTTCTGAACCGGCCTGGGTAAAACGGAAAATGTTATCTACGAAGAAAAGTACGTCTTTCCCCTGTCCTTCTCCGGCTCCATCACGGAAATACTCAGCAATGGTAAGACCAGAAAGGGCTACACGCGCACGTGCTCCCGGTGGTTCGTTCATTTGTCCGAATACGAAGGTAGCTTTAGACTCACGCATTACGTTTTTGTCTACTTTTTTAAGATCCCATCCGCCTTCTTCCATAGAATGCATGAAGTCATCACCATATTTTATAATACCAGATTCAAGCATTTCCCTAAGAAGATCATTTCCTTCACGGGTACGCTCTCCAACTCCGGCAAATACCGAAAGACCACCATGGCCCTTGGCTATATTATTAATCAATTCCTGAATAAGTACTGTTTTACCTACCCCTGCACCACCAAAAAGTCCAATCTTACCACCTTTTGCATAAGGCTCAATAAGGTCGATCACTTTGATCCCGGTAAATAAAACTTCAGTAGAAACAGATAAGTCCTCAAATTTTGGCGCATCCCTGTGAATAGACATACCATCTTTTCCGGCTTTAGGTAAATTCCCAAGTCCGTCAATAGCGTCACCTACCACATTAAACAGCCGACCATAAACTTCTTTACCAACTGGCATTTGAATAGGCGCTCCGGTAGCAACTACCTCAACTCCACGGCTCAAACCATCGGTAGAATCCATAGAAACCGTTCTAACAGTTTCTTCACCAACGTGAGATTGAACCTCCAATACCAAAATGGAACCGTCTTCTCTTGTAATTTCCAAAGAGTCGTAGATCTTTGGTAAGTCAGTATTTTCTGAGTCGAACACGACGTCAACTACAGGGCCAATAATCTGGGCAACTTTACCTGTTACTTTAGACATTATCTATTTCTTTAATGTTTAGTATTTAAAAATCTTAAAAAACACCGCCGGAAAATTATTATTAATCAAAATTCCAAACAGGTTATTTTCAGGCTGCAAAGATAGTTTTTTCTTGATAAAATCATACCCCTGCTCAAATAACTTTTTACCCTATAAAGCGATAACCGCTAAAAGCAGATTATTCTTAAATTCTGCGGAAATAAGGTCATAAAAAAAAGCCTTTCAGAATTAAATCTGAAAGGCTTTTGTAAATATTTATTCTGAATATTTTATTCTACTGTTACCGATTTAGCGAGATTCCTCGGCTGGTCCACATTCTTACCGAGCATTACTGCAATATGGTACGATAACAACTGAAGCGGGATGGTAGTCAACAACGGAGTTAAAAGCTCCATAGTTTCCGGTACTTCGATCACGTGGTCTGCAAGATCTCTTACCTCGGTATCACCTTCAGTAACAATCGCGATAATTTTACCGCTCCTTGACTTTATTTCCTGAATATTGCTTACCACTTTTTCGTAATGACCTTTTTTGGTTGCAATAACGACAACCGGCATCTGTTCATCAATTAAAGCAATAGGACCGTGCTTCATTTCGGCAGCAGGATAACCTTCGGCGTGTATGTAAGAAATTTCTTTCAATTTTAAAGCACCTTCAAGTGCTACCGGGAAGTTAAAGCCCCTACCAAGGTACAGGCAGTTTCTCGCGTCTTTATAAATATCGGCGATAAATTTTATATTCTCGTTAGACCCCAGGGCAAGTTTAACCTTTCCGGGAATACGCTCCATCTCCTGAAGAAGAAGCATGAAATCTGGATGAGAAATTGTCCCTTTATGTTTGGCCAGTTTAAGAGCCATTAAAGTCAACACCGTAATTTGAGTCGTAAAAGCTTTGGTAGATGCTACTCCAATCTCAGGCCCGGCGTGAGTATATGCTCCTGCATGAGTTTCCCTCGAAATAGAAGAACCTACCACATTACAAACTCCAAAAACAAAAGCACCCTTTTCTTTGGCTAGCTTAATCGCCGCCATAGTATCGGCTGTTTCCCCACTCTGGGAAATGGCGATTACCACATCATTTTCTGAAATAATCGGGTTACGATATCTGAATTCTGAAGCATATTCTACCTCAACGGGAATACGCGCCAGGTCTTCAAAAATATATTCTGCAACCAGCCCGGCGTGCCAGGAGGTTCCGCAGGCAACTATTAAAATTCTTTTAGCGTTAGAGATTCTTTCAATATTATCATCAACCCCGGCCATTCTAATAATTCCTTTGTCCGCAAGCATTCTTCCACGGAAGGTATCGCTTATAGCACTGGGCTGTTCGTAGATTTCCTTGAGCATAAAGTGCTCGTAACCACCTTTTTCAATTTGCTCAAGGTTAAGCTGAAGTTCCTGTACATAAGGATCTACAAGAGAATCATCTTTAATTTTTCTAACTTTTATTCCTTTATCTCTTCGCACAACTGCCATTTCCCCATCTTCCAGGTAGATAGCGTTGCTTGTATATTCAATAAATGGGGAAGCATCTGAGGCAATAAAAAATTCATCTTCTCCAACCCCTATAGCCAACGGACTACCCAAACGGGCAACAACTATCTCATTAGGCTTTCTTTTGTCAAAAACAGCGATAGCATAAGCTCCCACGGTTTGGTTAAGCGCGATTTGCACGGCTTTTCCCAATTTCACACCTTCTTTGTTTGAAACATCTTCAATAAGGTTTACCAGAACTTCGGTATCGGTGTCACTTTCGAAGGTAAATCCACGGGTTTTCAGCTCCTTTTTAAGGGCATCATAATTTTCAATTATCCCGTTGTGAATTATTACAAGGTTTCCTGAATTTGAATAATGAGGGTGAGAGTTCACATCGTTTGGCACTCCGTGAGTAGCCCATCGGGTATGTCCCAGCCCAACATTTCCTTTAGTGGAAATTGAACTTTCAAGTTTTTCTTTTAAATCTGCAACTTTCCCTTTCGTCTTACAAAGTTTAAGTTCTTCTCCATCATAAAGAGCAATCCCGGCACTATCGTAACCGCGATATTCCAGTCTCTGGAGTCCTTTAAGCACTACTGGATAAGCATCCCTATGCCCAATATAACCTACAATTCCGCACATAATTTAAGTTATTGGTAATTAAATTAATAGTTTTTTTATTCTGTGGTTCGGGTATAATAAATTCGAAGTTTTGGTTGCTTGTCTTCATCTTCAGCAGCATTTCCATAAAGAACCGTCCCCAGGGGTGCCAAAACAGACATCGCCGGCACACGGGTTACTTCGCCACCGCCTCTCACAGCAGAGTTAGCGGTTTGATTTATATTTTGTGTAATCACTAAACCAAGTTTAACATTCTCTCCATCGTTATTGAGAATTCCATTAACGTGTTGGGTAAGGTTTAAGCTATATTTTATTCCGTTTCCATTTTCATCCCGCTCCAGGGGTTTTGAAAAAGTCTTCAATGATTCTGAAGGGTCTTCAGGATTAAAGTCGCCAATAAATTGCTCGGCAAAGGAATAATCCGCAAGAATCCTGTTGTTTTCCAGGTCATAGATATACAACCTGTCAGGTTCCTGTGTACCCGCCATAAGGTCCTGGTTTACATAAAACTGAAGGTTAACTTCATTAATGAGCCAGTTATTTTCTTTTAGTTCTTCTAATTCGATTTCATCCTCAAAGAGCTCAATTACCGCCATACTTCCCTCGCCACCTTTAAGGAAAAGATTCTCATCCCCATTTACGGTGTCTGCAGTTGTAATGGTCTGGAGTACATCTGCAGGGAAGTCCCCTTCAAAAGTATTTACGGCATTACTGCCAAACTTTAGTTGATAACTCCCTCCTTTTTCAACCGTTACAGCGTCTCCATCATCATTGGTTTCTTCTGCTTCATAGGTATAATAAAGGTTTACATCACCTCCACCCAGATTAAAAAGCACAAGGCTACCTGAATCGTTATTCGCTTCGGCTTTAAGAAAAAGACCGCGGAAATAATCTCTAAAGTTATTATTGTTACTTAATTCTGAAGATTCCTCTTTGTCTATTATCTTCTGCTGAAAATAATCTACAGGAAGTTTTATTCTCAAAGCAGGGCCCGTCGTGGTGGTGTCTGCCTCTCCAACTTCATCATAACCGTAATTCACGATTGCCTCTGAAGAAGGTCGAAAATCATCATTTTCATAAAGCACATTCCCAACAAGGTTTTGCTCAATAAGATCTTGTTGATCTGAATAATATTTCTGACGGCTTTGGAAATCGGCATCAGGATCGAAATCGGCTAAAAAATAACGCGATTCCTGAACTGAAAGTTTAAAGCTTCCTTCCCCAAAGATAGAATCAAGGCTGTATTCAATATTGCCATCTTCATCACTTTCACCTTCGGTACTATAAAATGGAATAGTAAGTACTACACTGTCTAGTTGGGTATTATCTCCAAAACCCGGATTGGTGCTGGTGAGCGAAAGCTGACTAAAAATGCTAGCTGCAGTTTCCCCGTAAACGGGGTCGCTATACACTCCAAGTAAATAATTTGAAAGGTTATTGGTTTGTACCGAATTTATTTTTTTACTGTAAGTTTTCACTTCCAGTTCCCGCAATTCTACATCGGCAGGGTTTTCTATTATTTCTCCTCCTACAGTACTAAACTCATCATCACATGCTACTAAAACAAAACTCACAGCCATAAGCGCTGCAATTTTGCTTGTCAATCTCTTAAAATTCATTCGGTATTATTTCTATTGGGGTAAAACTTTTTCGTTGTAAAAATCCTGATAAGCCTGGGTGAATTCTTCCCGGTTCTTATAAGGAAGTATTGGTTTTTTGAGTTTGGTCATATAATCAGACAACTCGGCCGGAATCTCTTCGCTGCCCTGGATAAGAGCATCAGAATGATCGGCGGCGGTTTTCATCAGGTTAACGTAATTTGGATTTTTCAGGTGTTTAACGTCCTGATTCTCCATTCCGTCAAACAATATTTTGTCCTGCATATCTTCACTTAACGTTTCATCGAAACTTTGATTGTAAACCGAGGTCACAATTTTTGCGTCGCTAAACAAAGGTTCATTTCCATAATAACGTCTTAGATAAAGAGGCAATAAGGAAGCAAGCCACCCATGAACGTGAATTATATCGGGAGACCAGTTTAATTTTTTAACGGTTTCAATCACACCTTTGGCAAAAAAGATGGCGCGCTCGTCATTATCATCAAAA
Source organism: Salegentibacter sp. (assembly GCA_024635795.1). Lineage (GTDB taxonomy): Bacteria > Bacteroidota > Bacteroidia > Flavobacteriales > Flavobacteriaceae > Salegentibacter. The sequence goes on from JAGXIH010000017.1 coordinate 272,909, forward strand.
AGATTCCCTTCTTCATCGGTAAGAGTAGCCTTACGCTTAAAATAATCTTCATTATCAATAAAATAAACCTGCATCCTTTCCTTAGGTATTGAGGCCACTTTTATGATTAACGGCATATCAAGATCGTTAATCACCAAATTCATCCCAGAGAGCCTAATCACTTCGTGTAACTGGTGGCGACGTTCATTAATATTACCAAACCTGGGCATAAATATTCTAATTTGCCCCCCAAGGTTGTTTACCATTTTTGCGGCTTCAAAAGACGTGGATGATATTTCGGTTTCAGGTAGGTAAGGTATAACTTCAGACGAGACGTACAATATCCTCTTATCTTTCATAAATTCATTGCTTTAATTGCAGTTGCGAATAAAAAACACGCAAAATTACAAAATTTTATGCAGATTGCCCTTAATATATTAAGTTTGCACGCTGTTAATTTTTTTATAATATGCAGATTTTTAAAGAAAAAAAGGCCCTTCAAACGGCGGTGAGCAAGCTTAAATCTCAAGGAAAAACCCTGGGATTAGTGCCTACTATGGGTGCGCTTCACGAAGGACATCTGTCTTTGGTACAAAACGCCGAAAAGATCTGCGACCAAGTGGTGGTGAGTATCTTCGTGAACCCCACGCAATTCAATAATCCTCAGGACCTTGAGAAATATCCACGAGGGCTTCAGAAAGATATAGACTTACTGGAAAGTCTGAACCCAAGTTTATGGATTTTTGCCCCTACCGCCCACGAGCTTTATGGTAAAAATGTTATTTCAAAAGAATTCGATTTTGGAAGCCTGGGTGAGGTGATGGAAGGGAAATTCCGTACAGGACATTTTGACGGAGTTGGTACCGTAGTAAAGATGCTTTTTGAAATAGTAAAGCCTCAAAAAGCCTTCTTCGGACAGAAAGATTTTCAACAATTACAGGTCATTCGTAAATTAACAAAAGACGAGAATCTTCCGGTAGAGGTAATTGGCTGCCCAATCCTTAGGGAAGCTAACGGATTGGCCCGTAGTTCAAGAAATGAACTCCTGGAACCCGCACAACGGGAAAATGCCTCGTTTATACACCAAACCCTGCTTAAATCCAGAGACTTATTTGGCACAAAAAGTGTTAACTACATCACTGATTGGGTAAATGCTCAATTCGAAAATCACCCCTTTTTAAAGCTGGAATACTTCGAAATTGCCGAAGCTGATACCCTGAAAAAAATAAACAGAAAAAGAAAAGGCCAGGATTATCGCGCTTTTATCGCGGCCTATGCCGGGGAAGTTCGTTTAATTGATAATATGGCCCTAAATTAATTAGAAATGCAGGTACACGTAGTAAAATCTAAAATACACCGCGTAAAAGTAACGGGCGCAGATCTTAATTATATTGGCAGCATAACCATAGATGAAGACCTTATGGATGCAGCTAACATTATAGAAGGCGAGAAAATCCAGATCGTAAATAATAATAATGGCGAACGCCTTGAGACCTACGTAATCCCCGGACCCAGAAATTCCGGAGAGATAACCCTAAATGGCGCTGCTGCAAGAAAAGTAGCCAAGGGTGATGTGCTTATCCTTATTGCCTATGCCATAATGGAATTTGAAGAAGCTAAATCATTCAAGCCCTCATTGGTATTTCCGAACGAAGAAAATAACCTGCTGAGTTAATTTTTTTGAACAAAAAAACCATCAAAATACTAAAGATCATTCTCCCCCTTCTACTAGGGTTTATTTTCATTTGGTACTCCCTGCAAAGCGCAACTCCAGAGGAACGCCGGGAGCTTTTGGACAACATCATAACTGCCAATCCACTTTGGCTAATTCTTTCCCTCATTTTTGGGATACTATCACATATGTCCCGAGCATACAGGTGGCAATATATGCTGGAACCTATGGGGTACAAACCCCGGTTTGCCAATTCTTTTATGGCGGTTATGGCGGGCTACCTGGCTAATTTTGGTATCCCGAGATCTGGCGAAGTTCTTAGAGCGGCCACGCTCTCCAGCTACGAAAAAGTACCTTTTGAAAAAGCCTTCGGCACTATTATTTCTGAAAGAATTGCCGATATAGTGGTTATGCTGGCAATTATGGGGTTTACGCTTATCCTGCAAACCGAACACCTACTCACTTATTTCAAAGCTAACCAGATCAATCCGCTAATTACTATCGCAATATTATTCCTGCTGCTACTTGCAGGGGTTGGAGGAATCTGGTTGATCAAACGCTCTAACTTACCCTTTCTAGTCAAAATCAGAAAGATGGCACAGGGCCTGGTTGAAGGTATGCGAAGCATCTTTCGAATGAAACAAAAATGGGCTTTCCTTTTCCACACGCTGTTTATTTGGCTGATGTACATCCTAATGTTTTACGTAATAAGTTTCTCGGTTCCTGAAATGGCGCCACCCGGAGCAGGTATGATGCTTGCCGCTTTTGTAGTTGGTTCGCTAGCAATTTCGGCAACAAATGGCGGAATTGGCGTATACCCGGTAGCTATTGGTGCCATTCTTGTTCTTTTTGGGATAAGCAAACAATCCGGGGAGGCCTTTGGCTGGCTTACCTGGGGCACCCAAACCCTTTTAGTGTTGGTGCTGGGAGCACTCTCCTTCATATTACTTCCTGTTTTTAACCGTAAGAATAATTGATTATCTTGGGGTTCTATAATCAATTTAACACCTATGATGAAAAAATTACTCTTTATTGTAGCATTTATTGCTCCACTATTCACATTTTCACAAACACTTTACGAAACGATTAACTCTGAGAAACTCGCGGAGGAAAGAGAATTAAAAATTCAGTTACCGCGCAATTATGAAGCAAATACTGAAAAGTCCTATCCTGTAATGATCGTATTGGACGGAGACTACCTCTTTGAACCTGTTGCCGGGAATGTTGATTTCTATTCGTACTGGGAGGATGCTCCCGAAATGATAGTTGTGGGAATCAATCAAGCCGGCAGCCGTGAATATGATGCCGCTTACGACGAGAAAAATTTTCTGCCATCAGGTGATGGTGCAGCCTTTTTCGAATTTCTCGGAATGGAATTGATGCAGTACTTGGACAATAAATACCGTACGACCGATTTCAGGGTAATCTTAGGTCACGATTTCACTTCTAACTTTATTAATTATTACCTCTTCAAGCCCGATCCCCTTTTTGACGGTTATATAAACCTTAGTCCGGACCTTGCTCCTCAAATGACGGAAAGGATTATCAATTCCCTGGAAAATTCTGAAACAAAAAAATGGTATTACCTGGCTACCGGCAGTGACGATATTGCCCAACTCAAGGAAAAAATACTTTCTTTAGATAATCAGTTAAAGACTTTGGACAACAAAATGGTTGAATACCAATTCGACAATTTTGAAAACACCACGCATTATTCTTTGGTAGGAAAAGCTATTCCTTCAGCATTATCAAGTATGTTCAAGGTTTACAGTCCAATATCAGTAAAAGAATATAACGAGATCCTGCTACAAACTTCTATTTCACCGGTTGAATATCTTACGGATAAATACGAAAGCATAAACGAGCTTTTTCACGTGGAGAAGCAAATAAGGCTGAACGATTTTATGGCTGTTTATAACGCTATAGAAAAAACCCGTCGCTGGGATGATTACCGCGAACTTAGTAAAATGGCTGAGAATCATTATCCCGGTACAATGCTAGCTACCTATTTTGAGGCTCGCTATGAAGAGGAAACAGGAAACCCGCGTAAAGCGATGCGCACCTATCAAAAAGCTTACGGACAGGAAAAAATTGCCTTCCTGGATACCGATTTTATGCTAGCCAAAGCCGATGCGATTAAAAAAGATTTCGGTTATTAGCATAAAAATTTCAGAAACTTAAATGGCTAAGGTAAAGACTACTTTTTACTGCCAGAACTGTGGCAGCCAATATTCAAAATGGCAGGGAAAATGTTCGGGCTGTGGGGAATGGAATACTATTGTAGAGGAATTGGTTCAAAAACCAGATCCCAAAGACTGGAAAACTCCCGCTTCCAAAGAAACCAAAAGAACAAACCGGCCACTGAAAATTGCCGAGATCGAGACCGCTCCCGAAAATCGCTGGAAAACTTCAAACAATGAGTTAGACAGGGTTTTGGGCGGCGGTCTCGTGCCCGGTTCTCTCACTTTGCTCGGTGGTGAACCCGGAATCGGAAAAAGCACCTTACTGCTTCAGATCTCGCTTCAGCTTAATTATAAGGTTCTGTATGTTTCCGGAGAAGAAAGTCAGCAGCAGATAAAAATGCGGGCTGAACGCATCAATCCCAATCCGGCGAACTGTTACATCCTAACCGAAACCAAGACTCAGAATATTTTTCGGCATATAGAAAGCGTAGAGCCACAGGTCGTGATCATAGATTCCATTCAAACCCTTCACAGCGATTATATAGAAAGCTCTCCCGGCAGTATTTCCCAGATAAGGGAATGTACCGCGGAACTTATAAAATTCGCCAAGGAAACCGATACTCCCGTAATTCTTATTGGTCACATCACCAAAGAAGGTAGTATCGCAGGCCCCAAAGTTTTGGAACATATGGTAGACACCGTCCTTCAGTTTGAAGGCGACCGAAATCACGTGTACCGAATCCTTCGCGCTCACAAAAACCGTTTCGGTTCTACCCACGAACTGGGAATTTACGAGATGCAGGGAAGCGGATTGCGGGAAGTCACCAATCCTTCTGAAATTCTGATCTCTAAAAACGACGAGGACCTTAGCGGGACTGCCATTGCAGCCACCCTCGAAGGGATGCGCCCGTTGATGATCGAGATTCAGGCTTTGGTAAGCACGGCCGTATATGGTACTCCCCAACGCTCGGCAACCGGTTATAATGTGAAAAGACTTAATATGCTGCTGGCTGTTCTGGAAAAACGAGCGGGTTTCCGTTTGGGAGCAAAAGATGTCTTTTTAAATGTTACCGGAGGAATAAGCGTAGATGATCCAGCAATTGATCTTGCAGTGGTCGCAGCAATCCTTTCTTCTAATGAGGATATTGCGGTAGAAAAAGACATTTGCTTTGCAGCTGAAGTTGGCCTCGCGGGAGAAATAAGACCTGTAACAAAGGTAGAGCAGCGAATTATGGAGGCGGAGAAACTCGGTTTCGCAAAAATTATGATCGCTAAACAAAGTAAGATCCCTAAAAATAATTTTTCCATAGAGATCATTAAAGTTGCTAAAATTGAAGATGTTGTGAGCCATCTCTTTGGCTAAACTGGCATAGTTCCTGCTTTAAAGTGGGCGACTATGAAAGAGACGTTGCAGATAAAAATACTATTAATTAGCCTTGTTTTATTAACTACTGCCTGTTCCCAGATCAATAAGGCTTCCGACTTTATTACCAATCCAACCGCTAAGGAAAAATACCAGCGGGATTTCAATATTTCTGATGAGTTATTTGAGCTATGGCAATCCAGGGTAGATCTCGCCCTTATGGATAGCGTTAATATTGAGCTTCCCTATGCCGAAACGGGGAGATTCTCTCCCCGGAGTTTCCAGATCTATTCCTATGAGATCGAACTCCAACCAGGAGAAATTCTAAGTTTTAGGGCCGAAACAGATTCAGTAAAAGAGCTGGTATTTATAGAACTTTATCAGAAAAAGGGAGATTCTGTTGCTCGGTTTGAAAAAATTGAGACGGCAGAATTTCAGAAAAAAGAATTTAGTTTTGAACCGGAAGAGGCGGGAACCTACAAAATGGTGATTCAACCGGAAATTGAAGCTAACTCCCCATTTTTATTTAAAATACAAAAAAGACCGGCCTATATTTTTCCGGTACTGGCTGGAAAAAACAATTCCATACAGAGTTACTGGGGCGCGGTGAGAGCCGGAGGTGCCAGAAGCCATGAGGGTATAGATATTTTCGCTAAACGCGGGACGCCGGTAGTAGCGGCCACAGATGGACGTATCACCTACACCGGTGAAAAAGGCCTGGGAGGTAAGCAGGTATGGCTACGCGACAATAAAAGAAACCAATCTTTGTATTACGCCCACTTAGACAGCATTCATCCAAATTCAGGGAAAGTAAAGGTGGGAGACACTCTGGGCTATGTAGGAAATACCGGAAACGCCCGCACAACTCCTCCTCATTTACATTTCGGAATCTACAAAAGTTATGGAGGCGCGATAAATCCACTGGGTTTTGTATTTCAGACCTCAAATCTGGAGATTGAGGATTTTACAGATAAACTTTTTCCCGGTAAACTATTGGTCGCCTCTTCAAAGGCTAATCTGAGAAACCGCCCGGATACCAGAAACTCCAGGATAATGAAAATCCTGAGCGCTAATGACACCTTAAATTTCCTTGGGAAATCCAAAGACTGGTATCACGTAAGGACTTTTGAAGACAGAGCAGTGTTTATTCACCAAAGTCTTGTTAGCCCTATTTAAGGAGCCGGATTGGGGATTCTCTCGTGTACAGCGTTTATTTCCTCAAGTATTTCTGCGGAAAGTTCCAGGTCTATGCTTCCAATATTTTCAGCAAGCTGTTCCAGACTGGTTGCGCCAATAATATTACTGGTTACAAAAGGCTGCTGATTGATAAAGGCAAGTGACATCTGGGCAAAACTGAGCCCATATTTTTTAGCGATTTCGCTGTATTCCCGGGTAGCTTCCACGGCCTGTTCTCCTGAATATCTTTTATACTGCGGAAAAAGATCCAACCTGCTGTTTTTCTTTATTCCATTCAGATGTTTTCCGCTCAAAACTCCCATTCCAAGTGGCGAATACGGCAGGTAACCCACCTTTTCCCGATGCAGAATTTCAGTCAATCCAATCTCGTCCTTTCGGTTTAAAAGATTATAAGGATTCTGAACAGTAAGCACCCGGGGCAGATCTTTCTTGCTTTCTTCAAGGAAACGCATTAGTCCATAAGGAGTTTCGTTTGAAAGACCTATGTGTTTAATCTTTCCTTTTTTCACGAAATACTGCAGGTTAGAAAGCACCTCTTCAAAATTTTCCTCCCAGGCTTCATCCTCGTCTAATGAAAATCCTCTTTTCCCAAAAAAGTTCGTTTGTCGCTCCGGCCAGTGCAACTGGTAGATATCAATTGCATCGGTTTGCAGGCGTTTTAAGCTTTTATCGAGAGCATCTTCAAGGGCCTCTTTCGAATAATCCAGGTTATCACGGATATGAGCTACCTGCTCTCCCGGGCCTGCAATTTTTGAATTTAGCACAATCTCATCCCGGCGTTTGGTCTTTTTGAGCCAGGTTCCGATTATTTCTTCGGTTCTTCCCTGGGTTTCGGGGCGGGCAGGGACGGGGTACATCTCTGCGGTATCAAGGAAATTCACTCCTTTATCCAGAGCCAGTTCAATTTGTTCGTGGCCTTCAGCTTCTGTATTCTGTTCTCCCCAGGTCATTGTGCCCAGGCATATTTTACTAACTTTTTTATCGGTATTCGGTAGGTTGGTATATTTCATATTATAGTTTCCTGAGGAAAATCTTTTATTCCTCTTCGTTTAGCAATTTGGTTACCTCATCAAGTTTTGGAGTAAGGATAACTTCTATTCTTCTGTTTTTTGATCTGCCTTCAGCGGACTCATTAGTAGCAACCGGGGCATGTTCTCCACGGCCCGCAGCGGTTAGGTTTTGAGGATCTATATTGTTATTTGCACGAAGGATCTGAACTATGGATGTGGCTCTCTTGGTTGAAAGGTCCCAGTTATCTTTTAATGCCCCGCTTCCGCCGTAAGGCACATCATCTGTGTGACCTTCTATTAGCACAGCGATATCGGGGTTTTTGGCCAACACCTGACCTAACTGCTGGACAGCTTGTCTTCCTTCGGTGTTTACCGCCCAACTTCCTGAGCTAAAAAGCAATTTGTTTTCCATGGAAACATATACTTTTCCATCGCGTTGTTCTACACTTAAGCCTTTCCCTTCAAAATTCGTTAGGGCTTTGGAAATAGCATCTTTAAGCGCGTTCATTTTAGCATCTTTGGCTGCTATTAATCCCTCCAGTTCATCGATTCTCCTCGACCTTGATTCCAAATCCCGCTGTAGTTTGGCCAAACGGGCCTGTTCCTGAGCGAGTGCATTTTCCTTCTCTTCCAGCTCTGCCAGAAGTTGACGGTTTTGGCGGGAATTATCAGCAATTGCCGCCGAACTGTTTTCTTCCAGGGCATCATAAGAATCCTTAAGGGTTTCGTAGTTCTTTCTATTACTTGCCAACTCTTTTTTTAAACGATCTCTTTCGGTAATGGCTTCAGCATAATCCTTTTTTAATGCTGAAAACTCTTCATCGAGATTTTTGTATTTATCAAGGTCGCTTTTAAGGTTTCGGTTTTCCCGTTTCAGGTCGGCGTGTTTGCTTTCAAGGTCATTGTAAACTTTCGATGACACGCAGGAAGTAAGGGAAAAAATTACAACAAGCAATAAGGCTGTTTTCTTCATAATTAAGGATTTTTGGAATTTTATTCAAGCTCGAGCAAAACCGGGCAATGGTCACTGTGATAAGCTTCCGGTAATATAACGGCTCGTTTTAATTTATCTTGCAGTGGTTCTGCTACTAAATTATAATCTATTCTCCAGCCTTTGTTATTGGCACGCGCATTGGCCCGGTAACTCCACCAGGAATAGTGATCGGCCTCCTCATTAAAGTGCCGGAAAGAGTCTATAAAACCACTTTTCATAAATTTGTCAAGCCACTCCCGTTCCACAGGAAGAAAACCGGAAACATTTTTTAAACGAACCGGGTCGTGGATATCAATAGGCTGGTGGCAAATATTATAATCTCCACAGATCACTAAATTGGGAACTTCGAGCTTAAGATTGTCTATATATCGCTGAAAATCGTCCATATACTGCAGTTTGTGTTCAAGACGATTGATATTTGTACCGGAAGGTAAATAAAGACTCATTACCGAAAACCCTTCAAAATCTACCCGGATATTACGACCTTCAAAATCCATATAATCTATCCCTGTACCGAATTCTACGTTCTCAGGTTGGGTTTTGCTTAGGATGGCCACGCCGCTATAGCCTTTTTTTTGTGCTGGATACCAGTAGTGATATGGGTATCCGGCCTCTTCAAAATCTTCAAGGTTAAGTTGTTCGGGCTGGGCTTTTATTTCCTGAAGGCAAACCACATCTGGATCTACCTGCTGAACCCAATCTAAAAATCCTTTTCTAAGTGCTGCTCTTATTCCGTTTACGTTATAGGAAATGATTTTCATTTAATCTGTTTTGCTCAAAAATAAGCTTTCCTACAAAAACCACAAGGCAGTGAATTTAATTAAAAGGAATACTATTATTTATAAAGAGAGATAGCTCTCTATTTAACAATTATCCGTTTTACTCTTCCTACCTTCCTGGTCCCTACCCGCACGAGATAAACTCCTCTAGCAGCATAGCTCATATCAAATTCATACACATAGGCGCTACCATCACTCAAAATTTGATTTTCAATCATCTGTTGCCCAAGAATATTATACACGCTTATTCGTAAGGGCTGGTCATACGTGGTCTCCAGGATGGCCTTAAAATGTTTCTGATCCTGGGAAAGAATAATGAATTCAGCCTCTGAGAGAAGCAAATCTTCAATATCCAGCGTACTATCAGTGATGGTTACAGTATAATCGTGAGTGGTTCCATATTGCATAACAGAACAGGGTTCATTCAAATCTCCTCTCCATTCAGGATTGGTATCCCCGGCCCTGATCCTTAACAGATGTTGTCCAAGTGGTACATCACCGGGAAGATCAAATTCAAAGGTCTCCCAGGCTTTATAGCGGGTTAACGGCTGGGATTCAATAACCAATTCGGATTCCTCAAAAACCGCGTTGTCATTAAAATCTATCCACATAGAAAATTGCTCTCTTTCCTCAGAGACAAAAGAGGTTTGAACCGATACTTCATGGGGGCCTTTCGAGCGGTCCAGGATGGTAGTTTGGTCGGTAAAATCGGCATAACCATTTCCGCAGGGGATATTTTCATTTAATATATCACCAAGCTCGAAAGCCCAGATTCCATCACCGAAGCTGCAATCACTTCCCCGCGGAATACAATCCATACTCACAATTGTCTCCACTTTTGAATCATTCTCAGGTTTAGTGTCTGTCTCAAGCAGGGTCCTGGCTTCTATTCTGTACCAACCCGATTTAGAAAGATCTACGGTTTGGGAAAAAGTAAAAACCTCATCTTCCCCAACGCCCAGAACCCCCGGAAAATTCTCCACAACACTAAAGTTATTTCCAAGCTGATAGCTAACCTGAAAACCTTCCTGCGGCATACCTCCGAAATTTTCAATGGTCACTACTACTTCCTCAGTTGAATCCAGGAATTCACCTGTTTCAGGGGCATCAATAGAACTTATTCCAATATCGTTAGGAGGCAGATGCAGGATAGTTTCTGTAATATCATTATTGCTCTCATTCTCATCAGAAGCAAGGTTAACACTAACGCTAATTTCGTAGGCTGCTCCGGCTTCCGATAGATCAACGGTTTCACTAAAAGTATACTCCAGCATTTCGGTACTAGCTAAAGTCCCACTAACAGTTTCGGTAACTGTTTCTCCACCATTTACGGTGTAACTTACCTCAAAATCTGACTGGGAATTCCTTCCCAGATTCCTGATCCGGATTGTAATTTCTTCATTTTCTCCAAGAGTAGATTCTACTGGTGCTACTAATTTGGTTATGGCAAGATCATTATTATATTCAGGAGCGATCCTAAAAGTTCCCACCTGGTTGATACGCTGTTCTCCTTCGAATACTTCCCCTATATACCAGAAGGTTAATCCGTCGGCTGCATCTACACTCATATGGGAATAATCTCCATAACGAAAACTTGGATTAGGACTAATTCCTTCTATAATACTTTCTTCTACCACTGTCATAACTCCTCTGGGATCTCCTTCAAATCTACCTGTAAAGCGCAGAGAAGGCGGAATTGGCCGCACGGGGCTGTCATCCAGGACAGTATAGCCTAAACCTATATTCCCTTCAGCATCAATAGCGATACTACCTCCGAACCTGTCACTTTTATCAGGAGCATAAGTACCTTCCTGATATACCTGCCATGGATCCCCATCCTGGCGCTGGCGAAGCTCATACCATCGCACGGCAGCATGTTCAGCTGCAGTGGGCTCGACATCTACCACAAAGTTCATCACTACCGAGTTGTGAGTACCAAACCTGCGGTATTGGGTAGCATACATCATCGTTGCCTGGAGGGCATCCATATCAGGGGCATCAAAGGGCTGAGATAAATTTTTAAAAGAACCTCCATCAAAAGTTGAATTAAAAGGCGACACTCCTTCTGCAGCTCCCAGTTCCTGGGATTCAGAAATTGTGGAATTTCCTGGCTGATTCCAGTCTACGTTCACCAGCCATAACTTTAAATGGTCCTCATTTACACCTTCCCAGGAATCGTCCAGCATATAAACTATTGGTGAATTCCCCGGTGAAGGCAATTCCTCACCATTAACATTGAAACCTGCCGGGCTATAAAACCGGCTGGTTTTTATTCCCGGAAGCGGAAACCCAATAACCTTAGCTGCTTCTCCTCTTAACATTTTATCGCGCTCCATTACATAAATCACTTCGCTTTGGTCGGCAGTAGTATTGTCTTTATTGGTAGTGAAATAATAACCATCAGACCAGACAGACATCTTTGGGTAATCGGGGTACATCCCATTTGTGGGAAAACGATAGGTGTACCAGCCGGAATTCACAGGATCAGGTCCCTGGGAAACCGCTATTAGAAAACTTCCCGGAAGCGTGTCCATCTGACTAATAACATATCGATCGGCATTTTCGTCGTAAACCACAATTGGATCTCCTCCTCTTTCGTTTGCAAACTCCCCGCCTATACTTGCAAGATCTGCAGGCGGCGTTAACTGGTTTCCGTTTTTATCGAATATTGAAAAAGCAGCATTCCAGGCATTTACATAATGATTAGGGCCCGCCACTCCAGTAGGATCTGAAGGAGTCGCACGAGTACTTACCGCCTGAAAATTCAGCTTTTTTTCACCTGAAAGTTTTACATCTCCCATTTTGCTCTGCCTTGCGGGATCTTCTCCTCTGGGCAGACCTTTCCCCGGAACTATTTTATTAATGCCCCGGTTTCTGGGATTAAAGAGTTTGTACTCTGTGGTAGGCGGAATGAGCCTGGTTTTTGAAAGTGCTGCAGATGGCACCGCCTGAGCCGAATCGATATACGCAGGCCCGGCCACTTCCCTTTCCTGAGCCACGGTAGTATGTTGAAAAACATAAAATAACGCAATTAGTAATAGTATTTTTTTCATCTACAGCGATTCTTGATATATTCCTTAAAAATAATCATTATCAGAATAATAGAAACAAAAGAGGCACTTAATAAACTATTAAATGCCTCTTTTTTATGATTTAGCTGAATTAAATGATGCTTACTTCAACCATTTTTTAAAATCGATTTCCTCTTTAATAAGAGTTGCCAATTCTGAGATTTTCACCCGCTTCTGCTTCATACTATCCCTGTAGCGAAGGGTTACGGTCCTATCCTCCAAAGAATCGTGGTCTACGGTAATGCAGAACGGTGTTCCCACAGCATCTTGACGGCGATATCTACGACCAATCGCATCTTTTTCATCATACTGTACCTGTAAATCCCATTTCAATTCGTCTACTATCTCCTGAGCTAGTTCGGGTAAACCATCCTTTTTAACCAATGGAAGTACGGCCGCCTTGGTTGGAGCCAGCACAGCAGGAAGTTTTAAAACCGTTCTGCTTGTTCCGCCTTCCAACTCTTCTTCTTTTAGAGAAGACGAAAATACTGCCAGGAACATCCTGTCTAAACCAATAGAGGTCTCAATTACATAAGGCACATAATTCTCTTTAAGCTCCGGGTCATAGAACCGCAGTTTTTTTCCTGAATGTTCCTCGTGAGCTTTCAGATCAAAATCTGTCCGGGAATGAATTCCTTCAAGTTCTTTAAATCCGAAGGGGAAATTAAATTCAATATCTGTAGCGGCATTAGCATAATGAGCCATTTTTTCATGGTCGTGAAAACGGTAGTTTTCTTTTCCTAAACCGAGGGAATCGTGCCATTTCTGGCGGGTTTCTTTCCAGTGTTCAAACCATTTTAGCTCCTCGCCGGGACGCACAAAAAACTGCATTTCCATTTGTTCGAATTCCCGCTGGCGGAAGATAAACTGCCTGGCGACGATCTCATTTCTGAAAGCTTTACCGATTTGCGCTATTCCAAAAGGAATTTTCATCCTTCCGGTTTTCTGAACGTTTGAGAAGTTTACAAAAATCCCCTGGGCTGTTTCCGGCCGGAGATATAAATCTGAAGCAGTTTCGGCCGAAGCGCCTAATTTTGTGCCAAACATAAGGTTGAACTGCTTAACATTGGTCCAGTTTTTTGAACCGCTTTCAGGGCAGGCTATCTCCAATTCTTCAATAAGAGCTTTTACATCGTCGAGATCCTCTTCTGTCAACGACTTTGCAAGCCGCTCGAGAATCTCTTTTTGTTCCTTGCGGTAACGAATAACCCTAGGATTAGTAGTCACAAATTCCTCTTCATTGAAGGCCTCCCCAAAACGCTTTCGTGCTTTGGCAATTTCCTTTTCAGCCTTTTGATGGATCTTTTCGGCATAGTCCTCCACCAGCACATCGGCACGGTAACGTTTCTTAGAATCTTTATTATCAATAAGCGGATCGTTAAAAGCATCTACGTGGCCTGAAGCCTTCCAGGTGGTAGGATGCATCAGGATTGCGGCGTCAAGGCCAACAATATTCTGGTGCAGTTGCACCATGCTTTTCCACCAGTAATCTTTGATATTCTTTTTTAATTCGGCCCCGTTCTGACCATAATCGTAAACGGCGCTTAATCCGTCATAAATTTCACTCGACGCAAAAATATACCCATACTCTTTAGCATGGGATATTACATTTTTAAATAAATCTTCTTGTTTTGCCATAGCGCAAAAATAAAAAAACCGCCCCGATATTAGTCAAGGCGGCCTTTGAAATTTATATTTTTAATTACTTAAGGCTGAAAGATCCTGTTCCCAGCAACACGTCTTCGGCATAGACATAAACCTTATAGGTTCCTTCCAACAGTTTATCTTCGTTGGTGTTAGCCAAAATACAAACATCGAGCTCATTGTTTTCATAATAAACCTTAGAGGCTGCACTATACACCATAGGTCCGCCTTCGTGGTTAACCACAATTTCATCGCCTACCAATTCATTTTCCGGGTTATAGACCTGAACATACATATTTCTTTCTCCGGGTCCGGCAAGATCATTGGCGGTAATGGTGAAACAAGTTCTTATCTGGTCTATTCTTCGGGTACGGTCGTTTTCCACCAGCTTTCCGCTGTTTCTTACTATCACCCCTTCTCCCGAAAGACTCGAGATTTTAAGTTGTGAAGCTCTGTCTACTTTGTTGGATAAACTTTGGTTTGTATTCTGAAGGGAATCTGAAAGTCGGGTTCTTTCCTGAAGGGCTAAGCTCGTGCTATCCAGGCTTGTTGCTATTCGTTGATTCTGAGCGCTTAAACTATCTACGATCCTAAATAATTTTTCTCTCTCCACCTTTAAATTCGAGATCTCCCGTTGAAGACGGGTATTCGTTGCATAGGTAGCATCATAATCTTTAACCGAATCCAGAAGACGCTCTATTCTATCGCGTGCGTTCACAAGATCCTGGTCCAGCACTTCATTTTCCTCGATAGCCTCATCATATTTAACGATAAGGTCATTGAGTTCGTCTTCAATTACGGCTTTTTCCTTCTGGAGGATCGCCTTATTTTCTTTCTCTTCATTATAAAATTTGACGGTATAAATGCCCAGTACTACCAGGGCTACTGCCAGAATACCGGTTAAGACCTTCAAGGCTGTATTGTTCTTTTTTTCAGTCATCATATAATAGTATTTAATTTGTAAATTTAGGGATTTAGCAGGGCAAAAGACAAGATGTTAACAAATGTTTCAGGATTTACTTAATTTATTCTACCCAAAAATTTGCAATTGCTGTGAAACCGAACTGGTAACACACGAGCAAATTATCTGCACTTCCTGTCTTCACGAGCTTCCACTCACTAACTTTCACCTTGATAACGAGAACGCTACAAAAAAAGTATTTTCAGGAAGGCTTAGTATTGAAAATGCCACTTCCCTGTTGTATTTTAAAAAGAAAGGTATGGTTCAGCAACTAATCCATAATCTTAAATACCGGGGCAATCGGGAAATAGGAAATTTCCTGGGACAGTGGTTGGGAGAGGAACTTGCAAAAATCCCGGAATACGCCCAAATAGATGCGGTTGTCCCAGTTCCGCTTCACCGGAAAAAATTAAAGTCCCGTGGTTTTAATCAGGTTGAGGATTTTGGGAAGGAGATCGCAAAGAGCCTGGATGCCCAATACTTGGATGATGTTATTGTGAAAAGATCGGCTACTACCACCCAAACCTTTAAAAAAAGATTAAGCCGCTGGGGAAGTATTGACGAAACTTTTATGATAGAAAACCCCGAAAAACTTGAGAACAAACACCTCCTGCTTGTAGACGATCTCATCACGACTGGCGCTACAATGGAGGCCTGTGTTTCAAAACTTCAAAAGATAAATGGAGTAAAGATAAGCCTGGCAAGCATGGCAATTACCGATTGATGTTTGCCGGAAAAACTAAAATAATCGTTTCTTTGTCTAAAGATTCATCGCGAAAATATGTTTAAACGGATTCCGAATTTTCTGCTTGTAATTTTCCTGGCCCTGGGTTTGGTTCAATGTGCAAAAAAGGGTATGCCCGAAGGAGGCCCCGAAGATGAGGAACCACCAAAATTTTTAAGAGCTACCCCGGAAAATTTCAGCACCAATTTTAACCGTGATGAGATTCGTATTTATTTCAACGAATACATCAAACTCAATAAGCCGCAGGAACAGATCATCATCTCGCCTCCTATGGATCCCAAACCTACCATTCTTCCTTTGGGAAGTGCGAGAAAGGATATTAGGATCGAGATCTTTGATACACTTCAGGAAAATACCACTTATACTATCAACTTCGGAAAAAGTATAGTGGATAACAACGAAGGAAATGAATTAGATTATTTTAAATATGTTTTTTCTACCGGAGACTATCTTGATTCTCTATCTGTTCGGGGCACTGTTGACGATGCTTCGCTGAAAGAGCTTGCAGCGCCGGTTTCAATATTTTTATATGAGATAGATTCAACGTATTCAGATTCTATTGTCTTCAAAGAAAACCCCAGATATATAACCTATTCCAAGGACAGCACCTTCACTTTCGAACTCGAAAATCTTAAGGCAGGTACTTACCGAATGATCGCGATTCAGGATAAAAATGCTAATTATAAATTTAATCCTAAATCGGAGAAAATCGGATTTATTGATGAGCCAATTAGCCTGCCAACAGATACCAGCTATAATATTACACTTTTTAAGGAGGAACTTGAATTTAGTGTTCAAAGACCAAAATTATTAAAGGGAAACCAGATCTTGTTTGGTTATGAAGGAGCCACAGATTTGGATAGTCTTGAGATCAAACTCTTAAATACCAAACCTGAAGGCTTTCGCTCCCGGATTGTAAAAGATTCCAAAACCGATACGCTTTATTACTGGTACAACCAAAAACCGGAATCCGACAGCCTTTCGTTTGAAATAGTGAGTCCTGAAAAGAGAGATACGCTTTTTACAAAGATATCTGAACTTGAACGCGATTCACTTAAAGTGACCGCGGAACCCAGTGGAAACATCGAATTCAACCAAATTTTTAAATTTCGAGCCAATACTCCCCTGGTTGAGAGCAATGCCGACCTGATAAGAATTCTCGATAAAGATTCTGCAGAAGTGAATTTTTCAGCAGAGCTAATACTCATTAAAAACGAACTTCAGCTTCAATTTGAGAAAGAGGAGAACAACAAATACCAGATACAAGCCATACCCGGCGCCCTAACCGATCTCTTCGGAAAGACCAACGATACCATCAATCAGCAAATTTCTACAAAACCATATTCTGAATATGGTAGTGTGATTCTAAGACTTCAGAATGTTAACAGCTTCCCGATAATTATTCAGCTCACCAATGTAGATGGTGAAGTTAAAATTGACCGTTTTTCCGAAGGAGAAACCCAATTTCATTTCCAGTTTCTACCGCCTGGAGATTATCTCATGAGAGTAATTTATGATGAAAACGGAAATCAAAAATGGGATACCGGTAATTATCTGGAAAAGCGCCCACCGGAAGAAATTCGATATTATCAAGATACTCTGGAGGTACGATCTAACTGGGATTTGAATGAAAGTTTTATTTTAGAGTAAATTCATCGCGATCCTGAAGAAATTTTAACTGCTTTCTGGTTTTCTCCAGGTGATCCTTATCCAAACTAATCTCTTCAACAAAGGGCATTTCCCTGTTTTCTCCGGTTAAGTTTTCGCCTAAACAATCGTAAACCGCGCTGTGGCCAGAATAATCATGGCCATCACCATCGATACCGGTTCGGTTTATACCAATACAATAGCTCATATTTTCTATGGCGCGGGCCTTCAATAAAGCGTCCCAGGCCGCAACTCTTTTATTTGGCCAGTTGGCAACATAGATGAGAAGATCATAATCTTCGGTATTTCTTGACCAGACAGGAAAACGAAGATCGTAACAAATAAGCGGACAAATTCTCCAACCCTTGTATTCTACTATTAATCTTTCTTTGCCAGCGGAATAGGTTTTATCTTCTTTTGCTAAGGTAAAGGTGTGACGCTTGTCGTAGGTTTTATAACTCCCGTCCGGAAAGACAAAAAACAGGCGGTTATAGTAATTTCCGTCTTCAGTAATAATAAGGCTTCCGGTGACTGCGGCATTTTTAAGTATTGCCATCTCCCGCATCCAGTTAAAACTGAGTCCGTCATTCCTTTCGGCTAATTTTTCAGCATTCATACTGAATCCCGTAGTGAACATTTCCGGCAGAATTATAAGGTCTATTTCATCTGAAAGAGCCTTAATTTCTTTTGAAAATAAACTGCGGTTAGCCTGTGGGTCTTCCCACTTAAGGTCTACCTGTAACAAAGCTGTATTTAGTGATTTACTCATACCTTAAAATTATCAATTTTTAAACAACTCATCCTAATTCCTTGTTAAACAATTGCAGAAAAAAGGCCTAATAGATAGCTTTAACTTATAAAATTTGAACTCATGAAACTAACTGCCTTTTTAAACAAAGATACTTACACCCACGATACTCAAAGAGCACTAATTTCCGGATTGTTGGGAGGTCTCGCCGGAACTGCGGTTAAAAGCATTGTAGAACGCTACCTGCCGGTAAGAAAAGTTGAACAACGCTCGGTACAGATCAAGATCTTAGATGATCTTTCCACTAAGCTCACCGGAGGCCCAATAAGCGTACAAAACGAAGCACTTGCGGAACAGCTGGTAAATTTCCCGGTTGGTGCGACTCTAGGTGCCGCCTACGGTTATGGAAAAAGAGACAAAGACCATCTAAAAATTACTGATGGGGTAATTCTTGGCACCACCACCTGGTTCACTACTCACGAAACCTCACTCCCGCTGCTGGGGCTGGAAGATAATCCAAAAGACATCCCCATTAAAACCCAGGCCAATGAGTTATTTGCTCACGTTCTTTTTGGAGTGACCACAGAACTGGTTAGAAATTTTGTGAGTAGGAAACTGAAAAACCGTTAAATTATTTTTCAAGCTGTTCAAGCATTCGACGAATCCTGTCTTCCAGTTTTTCTGAAGACAATTTTTCCGTACATTCGGTAATAAACGTATAACACTTCACCGGTTCATAAGGCACGGCCACACCGTCGTCTTCATCTTTATAATCACCACTAAAAACCCAAACCTCACCCTTATATTCCGCCCGAATCTGGGAAGATCCCATAATATGGCCGGCCGGATGAATGGAAAACTTCACCCCATTTATAATAAAAGTTCCATTCTTTTCCTGAAACTTCAATATCTCCCAACCGATATTTTATGATTGGTATGTTGCTGTGATGGGTTATATATTTTTTGTGTCCCCAGCGGGAATGATCGGCGTGGCCGTGAGAAATAATGGCTTTATTTACAGATTTCCAGGGATCGAGATAGACATCGGCGATGGCGCAAAAAATACCTTTATCATCAAATACTAACAGGGGTTTTTCCATTTTTCTCCAGGGCTTGTGATTGAAATTACCCAAATTGCCTTTCATAAAAAAGGATTAAGAAAAGATTAGCGAAAGTCAAAACTACCATACTTTTTAGCAGACTTTTAAAAGAAAATGCTTTTAGCTTTAGCTATATTTGTAATATAAAACTCAATCAAATGTCAATTTCAGATTTATTCGGATCGGGGGAACATCTCCGAAACATTAACCATTTTGCCTGCATCGTCAACCTGGCAAGTGTGGATGGAGAGATCAATGAACAGGAGGAAATTCTTTTAAAACGTTTTGCCCATAAAATGGACATTACCGAAACTGAATATAAAACGGTAATTAGAAACCCAAAGGAATTCCATATTAGCCCATGCAATAGTGTAGAACAGCGCCTGGAGCGCCTGCATGACCTTTTCAAAATCATCTTTGCCGATAGTACTATAGATCGGGAGGAAGAGGAACTGATTAAACGTTACGCTATTGGGCTTGGCTTTTCCAGCGCGGCTTCTGAATCTATTATTAAACGTTCTATCCAGATCTTCACAGGACAAATAAGTTTTGAAGACTACAGATCACTGCTTGATAAAAAAGAATAATATCTAATTAAGATCAAGAATGGAAAATCCCACAAGAGTGGGATTTTTTCATTTTAAACCAGGATTAATTTTACTGGAATTTCTTCATAAATTCTTCGGCTTTTTCAACCATATTTTTGCTTCCTGCAAAAAAAGGTGCTCGCTGGTGCAACTCGGCTGGTTGGATATCCATAATTCTGGAAAAACCATCGCTGGCTTTCCCTCCAGCCTGTTCAATAATATAGGCCATAGGATTGCATTCATAGAGAAGTCGCAATTTGCCATTAAAGGCTTTTGAACTTTTTGGATAAATAAATATTCCACCTTTGATCATATTTCTATGAATATCAGAAACCATGGAGCCAATATACCTGGAAGTATAAGGCCTGTCTTCTTCTTCCTCCTGGCAATATTTAATGTATTTTTTTACTCCCTCCGGAAAATGCACATAATTACCCTCATTAATAGAATAAATTCTGCCGTTTTCAGGAAACTTCATATCCGGATGTGAGAGATACCAGGAACCCAGGGCCGGATTCAGGGTAAAACCATTCACCCCATGGCCTGTGGTATAAACCAGCATGGTAGAAGTTCCGTAGATAATATAGCCGGCAGCAACCTGTTTATTCCCGGGCTGGAGAAAATCTTCTTTGGTTGCCGGAGTGCCTATAGGCGTTACACGGCGATAAACAGAAAAAATGGTTCCAACAGAGACATTCACATCAATATTAGAACTTCCGTCAAGGGGATCCATCAAGACCACATATTTATTTTTATGGTCGTTGTTGCAACCGGCAATTGTTATGAAGTCGTCGTTTTCTTCGGAAGCTATCCCACAAACGATCTCCCGGTTGGTAAGGGTTTGAATAAATTTCTGGTTGGCGTAAACATCCAGTTTTTGCTGGTCTTCTCCCTGTATATTGGTTTCGCCGTAAGCCCCGATAATATCAACCAGCCCGGCTTTGTTTACCTCATGGTTTACCACTTTTGCCGCAAGACGTATGGAGTTAATCAATCTGGACAGTTCTCCGGAAGAATAAGGGAAATCTGCCTGATTATCTATTATAAATTCCCCAAGGGTTTGATATTGTTTAGCCATCATTTTGATTTTGTTCGTCAAAAATATTTAAAATAAACACTAGCTACAACGTTTTCGTATAATATATATTTCAAGTTGTATTTTTGTCTTAAACAAAAGACGATATGGACTATACTATTAGAAAAGCAGTTCCCGAAGACATGCCGGCAGTTCTGGAGCTAATCCAAGAGCTTGCCGAATTCGAAAAAGAACCCGATGCAGTAATAATCACAGCCGAAGACCTTAAAAGAGATGGTTTTGGCGAAAATCCATCTTTTATCTGTTTTGTTGCTGAAGTAAACAGAAAAATAGAAGGAATGGCACTTTGTTATTACCGTTATTCAACCTGGAAAGGAAAAACCGTGCATCTGGAGGACCTGGTAATCAGAAAAGATTTCAGGCAGAAAGGTTTAGGAAAAGCCCTCTACACCAAGGTTATCGAATATGCTAAAAAACAAGGAGTGAAACGGGTAGAATGGGTAGTGCTGGACTGGAATACTCCGGCGAAAAATTTCTATACCAAAAGCGGAGCTCTTGTCTTTGATGACTGGTGCACCGTGCAAATGGATGAACAGGCAATGGACGAATATTTAAGAAACGCACGTTAATTTAAAGCTAAGCCCCGGCATAATTAATAAATGTATTCCTAATTTTGAATTATAACCAACTTTAAAATCAGAAACTATGAGTGTCGATTACAATATCAGGGAAGCTAAACGCGAGGATATGCCAGCGGTTCTTGAACTTATAAAAGAACTGGCAGAATACGAAAATGCCGCCGAGGAGGTAGAGATACATCTGGAGGATTTGATAAAAGAAGGTTTTGAAGAGGAACACTTTAAATGCTTTGTGGCCGATGTAAAAGGTAGGATCGAAGGAATGGCATTGGTTTATTTCCGCTTCTCTACCTGGAAAGGTCGTACCGTTCACCTTGAAGATCTTATTGTGCGTAAAAAAATGCGAGGTACCGGCCTTGGTGGCGCTCTTTACAACCATGTGGTAAAATATGCTTACGATAACGACGTTAAACGTGTAGAATGGGTGGTTTCTGAAGGCAACAAGAATGCTATCGAATTCTATGAAAACACCGGTGCCGATATTAAGAAAAACTGGTACACCGTGCATATGGACGAAAGCGGAATTCAGAAAAACGTTGAAAAACTAGAATGAAAATATACAAGTTTGGAGGAGCTTCAGTAAAAGATTCTCAAGCCGTAAAAAATCTATTAAAAATACTAACGTCTCAAGACCATGGCAAGCTCCTTATCGTTATTTCAGCGATGGGGAAAACCACAAATGCCATTGAAAAGATAGTCGCGGAATACCTGGAAGAGCAAAAGGTTCCGGAAGGAATTCAGGAATTAGAAAATTCCCATCTTCAAATAGCAAAAGAATTATTCCCCGAGTCTTCCCATCCGGTTTATTCAAAAATAACCGGTTTAATTGAGGAGATCCGGAATTTTATGGAGCATAATAAATCCAACCGCTATGATTATGTGTATGATCAGATCGTGAGTTACGGGGAGTTGCTTTCTACTGCTATAATTAGTGAATACCTTAATTTTCAAAATTATAAAAATACCTGGTTGGATGCTAGAACAGTCATAAAAACTGACAGTACCTACCGGGACGCCCAGGTAAACTGGGAGGAAACCCAGGAAGCCATCGAAAAGAATATTAACAGAAACCAGGTAAACATCACCCAGGGATTCATCGCTTCAGATGCCGATAATTTCACCACTACCCTTGGCCGGGAAGGAAGCGATTATACCGCAGGGATCTTCGCCTATTGCCTAAATGCAGAAAGCCTTATCATCTGGAAAGATGTTCCCGGAGTACTCAATGCCGATCCACGGGAATTCACTCAAACTTCTCTGCTAAACCAGATCTCTTACGAGGAAGCCATTGAGCTCGCCTTCTACGGAGCTTCAGTTATACACCCAAAAACCCTGCAACCCCTTCAGAAAAAAGAGATTCCGCTTTATGTTAAATCTTTTGTACAACCTGATGGCAAAGGCACCTCGGTAAGGAGAGGTAACCGGATAGAACCTAAAATTCCCTGCTTCATTGTGAAGAAAAATCTGGTACTTATTTCACTTTCTTCCCTGGATTTCTCCTTTATGGTGGAAGAAAATATAAGTGAGATCTTCAGGCTTTTTCACCTGTATCAGATGAAAGTTGATCTCATTCAGAATTCAGCGATCAGTTTTTCAGTTTGTGTAGACAACAGGTTTAATCAGTTGGAGAAGCTTATTCAGCATTTAAAAGCGAGGTTCAGGGTTAAATATAACACCGGAGTTTCCCTTTACACAATAAGGCATTTTAATGATGCTGCGATAGCCAGCCTGGAAAAAGACAAAGAAATCCTTCTGAAGCAAATCACCCGGGACACCGTTCAATTGGTAACGCGTATTTAAACCCACACCTGGGCCTACCACGCCTGTTAATTTCATGTTATTCTGAAGCTTGTTTTAGGGAATTTTTTAATTCATCCTTATCTTCCAACATATACGAAAAATTAAAAAATATTATGGAAAGGATACTTATCGCAGGAGCGACAGGAAGTACAGGAAAAAGGGTGATAGAAATTCTTAACAATACTCAAAATTTTAAGCCAATCGCTATGATTCGGGATGAGTCTCAAAAGCAGATGTTTGACGATATGGAAGTCGAAACTGTTTTTGCCGATCTCGAAGATGATCTGGAGCACGCGTTCGAAAAGATTGACCGGGTGATCTTTGCAGCCGGTTCCGGCAGCAAGACAGGGCCCGACAAAACTACCAGCGTAGACCAGGAAGGTGCAAAAAAAATGGTGGATGCTGCCAAAAAATTCAAGGTAAAAAAATTCATCATGCTTAGCGCGATGGGTACCGATGATCCTTCTCAAAATAAGGATCTTGAACATTATCTGAAAGCCAAAAAAGAAGCCGACGATTATCTTGTGGATAGCGGGATTCCTTATACTATTGTAAGACCCGGCGCCTTAAATGATGATCTTGGGCTCGCTAAAGTGAAAATTGCGCCAAAACTTGAAGAGCGCGGAGAGATCTCCCGTGATGATGTGGCTTTTTTACTGGTAATGTGTCTGGCCGACCCACTGGCCAAGAATATGGCTTTTGAGGCTTTAGAAGGCGAAGAATCTATAAAATCGGCTCTTATTGAATTAAGCCAGAACAATTAAGATCTTAAAACTAAAAGGTCTGCTTTCAGAATTATTTCAGAAAGCAGACCTTTTTTATTTTAATTAGCCGGAAAATACTATTTCTTATCTCCTTTCCCGAATTTTCCAATAATTTTCTCTGCGATAACACTGGCCAGTTTTTCGTGAGATTCCACCGTCCAACCGGCAACATGCGGACTAAAAATAACATTTTGTAAAAACATTAGTTCCTGCATTGCCTGCGGAATTTTGTTATCTACACTAAGAGCGATATTCTTCTTATTTGAAAAAAGACTTTCAAAAGAATCTTTCTCATATTCCAATACGTCCAGACCTGCTCCCAGGATTCTACCATCTTTTAGTGCTTCAACAAGGTCTTCGGTAACCACACATTTTCCGCGGGCAGTATTGATAAACCAGAACGGTTTATTAAATTTTCCGATGAATTCCTTATTTATCATCTGGTTTGTTTCCGTAGTTAAAGGGGTATGCAGGCTTACCACATCTACCTTTTTGGCAAAATCTTCAAAGGATACCTGTTTGGCATTTTCATCTCCTACATTCTCCTTTATATCATAGCAAACCACTTCCACTTCAAAACCTTTCAGCTTTTTGGCAAAGGCCTTTCCCATATTTCCATATCCTATAATTCCCACAGTTTTTCCATCAAGTTCCAGGCCTCGGTTTTCTTCCCGGTGCCATAGTCCATCTCTTACTTCGCGATCGGCCTTATTCAGCTTATTAAAGAGGGATAATAGCATTCCCAGGGAATGTTCGGCTACTGCATTTCTGTTCCCTTCAGGTGCAGAGAACAGCTCTATATTGTGCTCCTTGGCATATTCAACATCAATACTCTCAAGACCGGCACCGACTCTCGCGATAAACTTCAGGTTTGGTGCCGCATCAATAAATTCCCTGTCGATGGTATACCGGCTTCTAATCACGATCCCATCATATAAATGCTGATTGGCCAGGGTATCTTCCCTGGTTTGGGTGTAGCCTTCAATATTATGGTGTCCGGCTTCCTCAAGTTGTTTTATAAGAGTTGGGTGATTGGTGTCGGCGTGTAATATGATCATTTCTATTTGTTTTAATTCTGAAAAAAATTATGAAACATCTGTCTTTCAGAAGCTTTATTCTGAAGTCCCAAATGCAATTGGCTAAGATAAAGAATGATGCCGAAACAAGGAAAAATGGAGGCCGGAGGTTCTAAAAACCAAGCTTGATTTTTGATAAATAGAAAAAGAGAAAATTTTCGAAGATATGCTTAGTAATAATGAAAAACGGCCTGGTTTCAATTACTGAATCTGTGCCTCAAATTCTCATCAATGATTATATTTTAGGATAGTCATCTATCGTTAAGGAACTGGCTACATTCCCCGTATGTTTTAAAGTGAGTTTTTCAAAGAGCATAATATGTGCTTCTTCCCCGTCATCTGTTTTGGGACAATGCTTCACCCCTTTGGGAACCACCAACATTTCTCCTTCTTTCAAAGTTTCTGTTCTATCTTCAAATTGAATATAAAGTTTGCCTTTTATTACCTGAAAAAGCTCGTCTTCTTCGTCATGTACATGCCATACAAATTCTCCGGTTACTTTTGCCAGTAAAACCTGCATATCATTAACTACTGCAATTTGATGCGGATGCCAGTGTTCACTAAATTTGGTAAGCTTCTCTTGTATATTGATAGTTTTCATAGTATATGTATTCTAAAAACCAAGAATTACTTTAGACAAATAAAAGAATAGAAAAATCCCTAAGATATCATTGCTGGTAGTAATAAATGGTCCGGTGGCAATTGCAGGATCAATACCGCGCTTATCAAGAATAATTGGCACAAAAGTCCCTATTAATGCCGCTAAAATAATAACGCTTAGCAATGAAAGAGCTATAGAAAGACTCACAAGTTGTGGCTGGCCCACAATAAGCCCAAAAACGATTATTAATAAGCCCAGAACAACACCATTGATAAGACTGAGACTAAGTTCTTTTAAGAGTCGCTTAAAGAGGCTGCCTCTAAGATTATTATTAGCAAGTCCCTGAACTATTATCGCACTGGATTGCACTCCCACATTTCCGGCCATCGCCGCGATTAGCGGTGTGAAAAAGAATAAAACCGGAAATTTCGCCAAGGCATCGTCAAAACCCTGCATCACGTAAACACTCCCCAAACCTCCAAAAAGGCCCAGTACCAACCAGGGCAATCTTGCACGTGTAAGACGCCATACACTATCATCGGCTTCTACTCCTTCAGAGATACCTGCCGCCATCTGGTAATCTTTTTCGGCTTCCTCTTTGATGAAATCCACGATATCATCAATGGTCACACGGCCTACGAGACGTCCCATTTCATCAACAACGGGAATTGCCTCCAGGTCATATTTCTGCATTATTCTGGCTACTTCTTCCCCGTCTGTATGTACGTTAACATAATCTACCTGCGGAATATAAATATCGCTGATGTTGGCACGACTTGGTGCGGTAAGTAAATCTTTTAAAGATAATCTTCCCTTTAATTTATTTTTATCGTCTACAACATAAATGGAATGAACCCGGGTCACGTTCTCAGCCTGTTGACGCATTTCGGTCATACAACCGGTTACACTCCAGTTTTCATTAACCTTTACGAGCTCCTTAGCCATAAGACCACCGGCAGAATCTTCATCATACCGCAACAGCTCCACGATGTTATCAGCGTGTTCCTCATCGGCCATTTCGGCGATAACATTTTGCTGGCGTTCCAGGGAAAGTTCAGAAATGATATCGGCAGCATCATCCGTATCCATTTCCTCCAGCTCGTCGGCGATTTCTTTTGGAGTAAGGGCGTCGAGAATGCGTTCCCTAACATTTTCCTCAAGTTCCATTAGAGCCTCGGCCGTTTTCTGGCTGTCTAGTAACTTAACTACATAAACCGCGTCATCCAGACTTAGCTCGGTAAGTATTTCAGCAATGTCAGCATGGTGAATGTCTTCAAGATGCAAGAGAACCTCCTCGTCGTGCTTTTCTTCTACGAGGTATTTAATTTTCTCTATTAACTCATTGCTGATTTGAAATTGCATAGGGTTGAATTTTAAGGGTCAATTCAATAAATTCCTGATGCCCCAGTTGCTCGGGACGCTTTCCAAAGATAGCATCTTCCCTTAAATTATCGGGTAGATTGAAGATTTTTAAGCTATTTCTAAGAGTTTTTCGGCGTTGGTTGAAGGCTGTTTTAACAACCCTGAAAAAAAGTTTCTCATCGCAGGCTAATTTCAGGTTTTCCTTTCGGGTTAACCTCAAAACTCCACTCTCTACCTTAGGCGGCGGACTAAAAACCGTAGGAGGAACCGTAAAAAGATATTCGGCCTCAAAAAAGGCCTGGACCAGAACCGATAGGATTCCGTAGGTTTTATTGCCTTCTTTTTCACAAATACGTTTGGCAACCTCTTTCTGGAACATTCCTGAAAATTCAGGGATCTGGTTCCGCATTTCCAGGACCTTAAACACGATCTGGGTTGAAATATTATATGGGAAATTCCCGATTACAGCAAATGGCTCATTGCCAAAAATTTGAGATAGGTCATACTTCAAAACATCTTTCTCGTGAATTCTGCCTTCAAGTTGGGGATAATTCTCCCGGAGATAAGTAACACTTTCGGTATCGATCTCGATCACGTGAACTTCAGCGTCCTTTTTCAGCAAGTATTTGGTCAACACACCCATCCCAGGCCCAATTTCCAGTACCTTTTTATAACCCGAGAGACTTAAAGTATCTGCAATTCTTTCAGCAATATTTTCATCGGTAAGAAAGTGTTGTCCCAGATGTTTTTTTGCTCTAACCTCAGATTCTGAAAAGTGAGCTGTATGTTTTTTTTGAAATTTCCCCATTATATACTAGTGTTTCTAATCAGACTCCTGTTCGGTGATCACCTCAAGTTCAGTACGAAAAGCCACCATTTTCCCTTCAAAGGCTTTTCCACGGGAGCGCAGGTCCTGAGCATGCTCCTGATAATAATTCTGAAGGCTTTCCTTATCTGGTGCTGTATACTGCACAGAATAGGTAATTCCTCCCATTTCTTCTTTTACCATAACACGGGTCATAAGAGCTTTTATGAACTTTCCGGTTTTTAGCATATCGGGGATATGCTCGGTTTTCATCCAGTCCAGCCATTGCTCATGGACAGACTCTTCGATATTAATGGTGACATTATAGATGTACATAGGGAATATTTTATTCGATGGTATCGCCTCGAAGGCGACGGAATTTTTTACGGGCATCTACAAAATAAATGCTATCGGCAAAGTTAAAGATAATTTGCTCGTAATATTCCTTTGCCTTTTCAGGATTATTGAGATTCTTAGCATAGAGTTCGGCAAGGTAATAATTAGCATTATCGGCAAGGATATCAGTATTAAAAAGGCTGATAATTTCCAGGTAATTCGATTCTGCCTTTTCAAATTCCTCCATGGTTTCGTAGAGTTGTGCCTGTTTCAAAAGGACTTCATCTTCTATTTTCTCTCCTTTATGATCGGCAAGAATATCGTCCAGCATTACTATCGCAGCTTCATTTTTCCCCTGAAAAGCCATAAGATCGGCCCTGGCATATTTTTTTAATGCAACCTGAGCTGTATCTTCAATAGAATTATCCTCGATCAATAAACTGAGTTCCATTGCATCGTTAGCGATTAGCTGAGATGTAGAAGATTTAAGAACGTCCAACTGGGTTTTAGCCCACTTAAAATCTCCTTTAAAATAACTGGTTTTAGCTACTTTAAAACGGGCCTGTTGGGACATCGCGTCATTTTTCATGAGATTTTGTACCTGGGAGTAATAGATAAGGGCTTCATTGAATTTCTCTTCCAGCACCAGCACATCTGCCAGTTCCATTTTTACCCGGGCTTTGTCGTAATTTGAACGAGTTATTTCTGATAATTTCCTGAGTTGTTCAATTGCCTGCTCCCGCTCTCCAGCCTTAAAAGCGAGAAAGCGTGCGTAATCCAACTGAAGATCAAGTGTTTTTAGATCGAGCCCAAATTCCTCAAAAAGCGCCTGATATTCCTTTTCGATCTCTTTAAAATTTGTAGTGGCATCCTTGCCAGCCAGGTTTAGTAAAAATCGCTTTCCCTGTAAGACGATATTTTCTGAAGGCGCTTCTTCTATGGCATAGGCCACTATTTCTTTGGCCGCCTGCGAATCACCGGCTCTTTCAGCGAGAACAGCAAGTTTAAGAATATCCTGCAAACCCGCTTCCCCACGGCGATAGACAGCCTTTTGTTGGGCAAAGGCCTTATCAAAATCTTTCTGCTGAATGAATAGCCAAGCCAGCATTTCATTATAAAAAACCTGGGGATTCTCCTGAAGCTTTTTCAACAATAATTTTCGAAAGATCATATTCGCTTCAGAGCCCGAATCTTCCGAGATATAGCGACCAAATTCCCTGTTGGCCACATGGAACAAATTGGGATTTTCATCAATAAGATCCAGGTAATTATCAAACATCTCTTCGATCTTCCCCTGTTCGCCATAGATTCTCGCTAACTGAAGATTGAAATTGTGATCGCTGTGAAGCGCCATGCCTTTTTCGTAAGCCTGGGCGGCCTCATCAAGTAAGTTGTATTTTTCAAAACCCCTGGCGATACCGTAAGCGTAATTAGGCCTTGCATTTATAGCATCCAGGGCTTCTTTGTAAAATTCTTTAGCTTTTTTAGCATCTTCCCTTAATTCGAAATTATGACCAAGTTCTATAAGCAGATTGGGATTATTAGCAGTGTTTTCCAACTTTTCCCGTAATAATTCCTCTGCGGCATCAAAGTTTTCCATCTGCTGATAAGATGAAATCACCCCATAGAAGAAAACAGGATTCCCGGGGTTCTCTTTCGCTAATTGCTGGTAGATCTTCAGGGCTTTTTCGTATTCACCCTGGTCAAAGAAATTGCGCGCAAGTTCTTCAGACTGGGCATTCAGTTGAAACACCCCGCATAAAAGAACGACTATAAAAAGCAAATTCCGCATCTTGTAAAGATAAGAATTTGACTTGTTTTCCAGTGAAATTCAGGAGTTTAATCTATACGATCAAAGCCGGTATAGGGCACCAACACTTCAGGAATTTTAATCCCTTTCTCATCCTGGTAGTTCTCAAGGATCCCTGCAAGAACACGGGGCAGGGCAAGAGCACTACCGTTAAGGGTATGAACCAGGTCTTTCTTTCCTTCTTTATTCTTGTACCGAAGTTTTAAGCGATTAGCCTGGAATGTTTCAAAATTTGACACCGAACTTATCTCTAACCAGCGATCCTGAGCCGTTGAAAAGACCTCAAAATCATAAGTTAGCGCCGAAGTAAACCCAAGGTCACCACCACATAAACGCAAAATACGGTAAGGCAATTTGAGATCGCGGAGCAGTTCTTTTACGTGTTCCACCATTTTATCTAAAGCCGCATAAGAATCTGAAGGTTTTTCGATTCTCACCAGTTCCACTTTATCAAACTGGTGAAGGCGGTTAAGTCCGCGAACGTGAGCGCCGTAAGAACCGGCTTCTCTTCTGAAACACGGAGTATATCCAGTACATGAAATGGGGAAATCCTTCTCGGTTAAAAGATTGTCACGAAACATGTTGGTAATAGGCACCTCGGCAGTTGGGATCATATAAAGATTATCTTCAGCCATATGATACATCTGTCCTTCCTTGTCCGGAAGCTGACCTGTACCAAAACCTGATGCCTCGTTTATCATTAAAGGCACCTGGAATTCTGTATATCCGGCTTCGGTAGCTTTGTCGAGAAAATATGTGATGAGGGCGCGTTGTAATCTGGCACCTTTACCTTTATAAACAGGAAAACCTGCCCCGGTGATCTTATTCCCGAGTTCAAAATCTATAATATCATATTTTTTAGCAAGCTCCCAGTGGGGTAGAGCTGTCTTTTCCAGTACCGGAATTTCTCCTTCCTTGAAAATCTCTTCATTATCCTCTTCAGAAACTCCCGCCGGCACAGATTCGTGAGGCACATTTGGGATAGTATAAAGCAATTGCTCTAACTCCTGAATTGTGGAACTAAGTTTTTCTGAAAGTTCTTTGGAATCTTCCTTTAATTTTCCGGTCTTTTCTTTGATCAAATTGGCTTTTTGATGTTCGCCATTTTTGAACATTTTCCCTATTTCTTTGGAAAGCCTGTTAGATTCTGCCAGGATATCATCGAGCCTGGTCTGGGTATTTCGGCGGGTTTCATCGAGTTCTAAAACCTCCTCAAAAACAGCTTTAGCCTCAAAATTTCTTTTTGCCAACGCTTGAATGTATTGTTCTTTGTGATCCCTGATATTATTGACTTGTAACATAGCTTCGTTTCTACCGGTTTGAACCTGCAAATGTAACAAAAGCCCCGAAAAGTTTTAGTCTAATTTAGAAGGTAAAATCCAGTCTTTATGTTTAAAATGCTGCCATTTTTCAGCAGCCATATCAACTTTGGGGTCAATAAACTGTCGCGAAGGCCGGCCATTCACCCTCACCCGGGAATCAATATAGACTTCAATCTCTTTTCCGCGTTCTGCATATTCTTCTTTTAAGCGTTGTGCGAATTGCCATATCATATCGGGTTTGGAATTAATCGCCCGAAGTTGTTTTCGCGAGAGATAGTCAGATTTTTTCACGTATATAGTATCGGTAGTGCCTTTTTCTACCACCTTAAAAGTGCTCCTTCCGCTCTTGGAGCGCAGCATCATACGCCAGCTTAACCTGTGGCCTTCTTCCGTCCAGAGCACCTTATCCTTAAAAAACCAATGGCGTAAAGGCAAAGCGATCTGCACTATGAACCAAACTGAAATAAGGAAAACGATCAGGTTTCTGTATTTAGGTACTACCACCTCATCGCCGTCATAATATGGTTTTCTGCGGAAGAGAAACCACTTATTGATCTTTTCTGAAGGAAAGAAGAAAAGGCTAAAAGCCAGGGAGAGGTAAGGAAATATCCCGATATGAAAAATAAAGCTGTTAAAGAGATGAAAGAAAACCGCAGCCAGAAAAGCCGGAAGCCTTGTTTTTTTCCAAAGAAGGGCCGGAATAATGAGCAAATCGAATAATAAGCCGAAATAAGCAATGGCATAACGCACCCATTCTTGTTGAAGGAATTCACCTACAAGCCAGTAATCCTTCTTGCTTTTCATTAAAATTGACGGGACCGTCCCATCCAGCCAGTCGGGATACATTTTTGCTACTGCAGCGTAAGTAAAAACAATCCAGAGCTGAAGCACGATCACCAGCCAAACCCAGCGCGGCATAGATATACTCCTAAGATTTTTATTCCGCCAGGCATCGATGGAGAAATAGCGGTGAGCCGGTAGAAAGACAAAAATCATACAAAGCAACATCAACAAATAGTAATGATTGTTGTAGGAGGATTTCTGCATCAGGTAAACCGAAGCCCACATAATTCCGAAGGCAAACATACTAAGCCGGTATTTGAAGCCAAGCATCACAAAAATCCCAAAAAGCCCCATTACGCCATAATACCAAATCATCCCGTCTCCGGGCAAAGGTTGGAGAAATTCAAAACCTATAAAATTAAAAGTGAATTGTGGCTCAATAAGGCTACGCCTAATCCAGCCCGTCCAGATAGAGCCCCAGGCTTCAATGGTGATAAGCAGACCAAAAAACACTCTGAAAACAATGAGTGCCGAATTATCTATCTGCTTAAAAAGCCATCTATTAAGCATAGTTGTCTTTGATGTACTGCTTTGAAAAAGCCTCATCCTGTTTCATTGCGTTTTTAAGCGCATCCACAGAATCGAATTTCTTCTCGTCCCTTATTCTCACCAGCATTTCAATCTTAAGGTTTTTTCCGTATAGATCTTTATCCAGATTAAAAAAGTAGGTTTCAATAGTTCTTTCCTCTCCACCCACGGTAGGGTTGGTCCCGATATTCATCATTCCAAAAAATATTTCTCCATCAATTTCGGCTCTTGCCACATAAACCCCATTTTTAGGGATGAGTTTATACTCCTCAGCGATATAAAGGTTTGCGGTGGGAAATTTAAAATCTTTTCCCAGGCCACGACCTTTAATTATGGTCCCAGAAAGAGAGAATGGCTGTTGCAGATAGCTATTTGCCCGTTCCACACGGCCTTCCTGTAAGGCTTTTCTTATTTTGGTAGAACTCACCGCTACCTGGTCTACTTCTTCCTTAGTGATTTCTTCAACTTCGAAACCAAACTGCTCGCCAAACTCCTTCAGGTTAGTGATATCGGCGGTTCGGTTGCGTCCAAAACGATGATCGTAGCCAATGATCACGTGACTCGCCTTAAGTTTGTTCACCAGGATATCCCTCACGAATTCCAGCGCGGTAAGCCTCGAAAACTGATGGGTAAATGGGTGCACAACAAGGTGGTCTATGCCCGTTTCAGAAAGTATCTGCTTTCGTTCTTCTATGGTATGAATAAGCTTTATATCAGACTCCTGCTGCAGGACCATGCGGGGATGCGGAAAAAAGGTAAGGATCACCGATTCCAGGTTTCCTGCTTTGGCTGCATTAACCAAACGTTCTATTATTTTTCGGTGGCCAGCGTGCACCCCATCAAAGGTGCCGATGGTAACCACCGTTTGTCGCTCGCTGCTAAAGGCATTAGCTCCATTGTGTGTTTTCACAGCCTGATTATTTTCCGTTAAAGATATTCATAGTGTTGTTCACTCCGGCAGTTCCGAATGATTTTATAAGCTCACGCGATTTCTCAAGCCTTTCGGGAAGTTTTTTAAGTTCGTCCTCCCCCCATTCTCCCAACACATAATCCACCTGCTGTCCTTTGGAGAATTCATCGCTTATCCCAAACCTGAACCGGTTATATTTGGTGGTATTCAGGGTATTCTGAATATCTTTCAGGCCATTATGGCCGCCATCGCTACCTTTGGTCTTCAACCTAATGGTTCCAAAAGGGAGATTAAGATCATCGGTAATAACCAGCAGATTTTCCAGCGGAATTTTTTCTTTCTGAAGCCAGTAGTTAACGGCTTTCCCACTAAGATTCATATAGGTTGAGGGTTTTAACAGAACAAAGGTTCTTCCCTTATATTTAAAGTGGGCGATATCTCCGAGTTTATCGGTACTAAAACTGATCTCTTCCTTTTCAGCCATGAAATCAAGGATTTTGAATCCTATATTATGGCGGGTTTTTTCATATTTAGGGCCAATATTCCCGAGGCCTACGATCAAAAATTTCTTCATGGGGTCGGTTTCTTCTTCCCGGGGCTTTTTGGTACTGAGTAATCTTCCGAAGAAAGAAAGCATAGTTTTGTTTTGGTAAAGATAAAATTATTAAAATTCTTTACAACGAAGTCTACAAAAAGCACAGGCCCTCACTAAATAAAAAAAGCACCCCGTTTGGGATGCTTTTATGTTCTTGCTCAAAAGGGAAAGATTAATTCTCTCCT
Organism: Salegentibacter sp.; assembly: GCA_024635795.1. Classification (GTDB taxonomy): domain Bacteria; phylum Bacteroidota; class Bacteroidia; order Flavobacteriales; family Flavobacteriaceae; genus Salegentibacter. The sequence goes on from JAGXIH010000017.1 coordinate 307,200, forward strand.
CCTTCTTTCACTGCAGCAGCTTCCTCAGCCTCAGTTGCTGGTACTTCGTCTGCTGGCACCTCATCTTCGTCTTCGTCCTCAATGGCAACGATGTTACGAGATGTTCTTACCTGACAAATTACCGTGTTATCCGGATGTTGAATTTCAAAGCTTTCATCGGCTACTTCAGTAACGTAAAGCTTCTGACCAATTTTAAGCTTGGTTACGTCTGCAGTAATATAATCTGGCAATTCGTTAGCCAAACCTCTTACCTTCAAACGACGTAAGTTATAACGCAAAACACCACCATTTTTAACTCCTCTCGCAATACCTTCGGTATGGATAGGAATTTCCATAGTAATCGGTTTATCCTCACTAATCTGGTAGAAATCTACGTGTAAAATAGCATCGGTAACCGGGTGAAATTGAATGTCCTGAAGAATGGCGTTAAATTTATCACCATCATCAAACTTGATTTTCACAGTATGCACATCGGCGGTGTACACAAGCTTGTTAAACGAAATTTCTTCTGTTGCAAAATGCAACGGCTTGGCATCTCCCCCGTATAATACGCAAGGAACCTGTCCAGCATTACGCAGGGCCTTAGTGGCTTTCTTTCCTACGCTTTCTCTTTTAGATCCGTTGATCGTAATTGATTTCATTGTTGAAAAATTTTAGGCTGCAAAAGTAAACTTTTTTGCGGCTATTAAAAACTTAAAAATGAATTATTTGGAAAAGCCTTTATTCTTGCGAGAAATACTGAACTACATTATAAATTTTGAGCTAATAGACTCATTCTCATGAACCCGTTTCATCACATCTGCTACAAGATCGGCACAGGTTACTACTTTAATCTTTTTGCTTTTCTTTTTAAGAGGAATAGAATCGGTGACGATTAATTCCTGCAGTTTAGAATTTTCAATACGCTCGTAGGCCTCCCCGGAAAGCACCGGGTGGGTACAAATAGCCCGAACGCTTATTGCGCCGCGCTCCATCATGACATCGGCGGCTTTAGTTAAGGTTCCTGCGGTGTCTACCATATCGTCTACTAACACCACATTTTTACCTTCTACATTCCCAATCAATTCCATATGGGAAATTTTATTGGCCTTGGCCCGCTGTTTATAACAGATCACTACATCGCTTTCCAGGGCTTTGGAATAAGCATAAGCCCTTTTTGAACCTCCCATATCGGGGGAAGCGATGGTTAGATTATTTAAATTGAGGGCTCTTACGTGGGGAAGAAATACCGTAGAGGCAAAAAGATGGTCTACAGGTTTTTCAAAGAACCCCTGGATCTGGTCGGCGTGGAGGTCCATAGTGATAATTCTTGTAGCTCCAGCGGTTTCCAGAATACTGGCGACCATTTTTGCTGCGATAGGCACCCGGGGTTTATCCTTTCGGTCTTGTCTTGCCCATCCAAAATATGGAATTACCGCTGTGATATGCCTGGCTGAAGCGCGTTTGGCGGCATCAAGCATTAAAAGCATTTCCATAAGGTGGTCTGCACCTGGGTGGGTTGACCCGATGATAAAAACCCTTGAACCGCGAACCGATTCTTCAAAAGAAGGCTGAAATTCGCCATCGCTGTAGGTGGATGTAATTACATTTCCGAGCTTAGACCCATAGGAAGCTGCAATTTTTTCGGCAAGTTCCCTGCTTTGGGTGCAATTAAAGATCTTTGCCTCGGGGTTGAAATTAGCCATGGTGTTGTGTTGTTAAGTGTTATTAAAACTGTGCGCCGCAAATTTAAAAATTATATCTGTTTAAGAGCTCTAACACGCAACTGCTTATGAATTATTTTATACAACTTGTTGAAAAGCATATAAACCTCCTTAAAAATTAAAAAATCTGGTTTCTAAAATAGAAATTTTTTATACTTTTGCGCTCCACTACGCTCGAGTGGCGGAATTGGTAGACGCGCTGGATTCAAAATCCAGTGACTTCGGTCGTGCGGGTTCGATTCCCGCCTCGAGTACTATAAAAACCTGTCTCTGACTGATTTACTGGTCCTGACAGGTTTTTTTGTTTTTAGTTGACAAATATTTGTTAACCATTTTCGCTATTTAATTAAAACTGAATCATCATTCAATCGCTCTATAATAGATCTAATTATCTTTGACCTATGAAATTTTTGATTGCATTTCTGGGTATTTTTTGTTTGCTTACTTCAGTTTATCCATGTTGTATTAATAATAGCTGTGAGTCTGATAATATTGCGGCCTCAAGTGATGATGCCCCTAAACAGAACAATTGTGGGTTGTGCACTCCTTTTATTGCCTGTGGAGCTTGTGTTGGTTTCGTTCCCGGTCCGGCGCAATTATTAATTTCAAATGTTTTCTATTCAATAGATCTAACAGAGGTTTTTGGTTTCAATTTCAATAGTGTTGAAACAGATTATACTGAGCGATTATGGCAACCGCCAAAACAGGTTATTATTTCGTGAATTAAAACATCGATTTAATAATTTAACCTATTATAATGATTAAAAGTATTTTAAAGTTTGCGGTCTTCCTGATCGCAGTTAATGCTATGGGACAGAATTCCCTGGATGCAATAATAAAGAACGCAGAGAACAACAATCCCTTACTTGGTGCCAATGCCCTTGTAGAGGGCACGAGAATTGGGGCCACGGCTGATATAGATGGAAAGTTGACCTTAGAGGAAATTCCCGATGGCCAACAAACGATCATCTTTAGCTTTGTAGGATTTGCCTCGGAAGAACTTTCCCTTAATTTTCCTAGAACTGAAACAGACACCCTGGAAATCTTTCTGAAACCTGGAGGTGAACACATGGATGAGGTTGTGATAAGATCTACCCGCTCCCGCAGAAGTATTGCCGACCTCCCTACGCGGGTGGAAGTTATTTCGGGAGAAGAATTAGCTGAAAAAGGGAATATGAAACCCGGTGATATTAGGATGTTGCTCAATGAAACAACAGGGATCCAAACCCAACAGACATCAGCAACCTCATATAATTCCAGCATTCGTATCCAGGGATTGGATGGGAAATATACTCAACTGCTTAAAGACGGCTATCCCTTATATTCAGGGTTTTCCGGAGGCCTGAGTTTATTACAGATCGTACCCCTGGACCTTCAGCAGGTAGAGGTTATAAAGGGATCTTCCTCAACACTTTACGGAGGAGGTGCAATAGCCGGTTTGGTCAACCTTATTTCTAAGACTCCCGGTGAGGAAAGGGAACTGAATTTTATGCTCAATGCAACCTCAGCATTAGGATTAGATTTAAGCGGATTTTATTCAGATACATACGGAAAACTGGGGACCACAGTTTTTGCTTCCTATAATATAGGCACTCCTTATGATCCGGCAGATATAGGCCTAACGGCTATTCCTGAATTCAACCGGTATACCGTAAACCCCAGGATATTTTATGAATTCAATGAAAACACGAAACTTGATATTGGGGTAAATACTACCGTAGAAGAGCGTACCGGTGGAAATATTGATTACCTGGAAGGAGAGGATGTTAACGATCCTTATTTTGAAAGGAATAACACGGCCAGAACCACGCTTCAATCTGGTTTTGAATATGCATGGCAAACCGGAAACCGTTTTAATCTTAAAAACAGTTTTAGTTTTTTTGACAGGGAAATAGAAACCGGAAATTATGCTTTTGCAGGAAAACAATTCGCCTCCTATAATGAAGCTTCTGTTGTTTTGGGTTCCGGCAATATGGAATGGATAGGTGGACTGAATTTATGGGTAGACCGATTTGAGCAGGATCTGATATCAGAAACCCCCGTGGTGGATTACGAACATTTGACCTATGGAGTCTTTTTTCAGAATAACTGGAGTGTCAGCGAATTATTTCAACTGGAAACAGGACTTAGAACCGACTACCAAAATGAATATGGTTGGTTTGTCTTACCCAGAATTTCAGCGATGTTTACCATCAATGATGCGCTAACCACCAGAATCGGTGGTGGGATGGGATATAAAACCCCTTCGGTCTTTACCGAAGATGCTGAACGTATTCAATTTAGAAACGTTTTACCTATTGATGTAGCGAACACTGAGGCAGAAAATTCCATCGGTGGAAATTTTGATATAAATTACCGCACCGAGCTTTTTGAGATTATAGATTTCACGAGCAATACACTTTTCTTCTATACAAAAATTGATAAACCTATTATTTTGCAGAATACCCAGGCAGGACTTTTTGAATATGTACAACCCAACGGGTATATTGAAAGTAAAGGAATTGAAGCAAATTTGAAATTCGGGTATAAGGATTTTAAACTATTCACCGGCTATACTTTTGCCTATGTTACCAGAACTCAAAACGGAAACAGTTTTGAAATGCCTTTGGTTTCCAAACACCGGTTAAACAATGTTTTGATGTATGAGCTGGAAGAAAAGCTAAAAATCGGGTTAGAAGGCTATTATTTTAGTCCCCAAAAATTAAGCGACGGGGCTACCGGTCAATCCTATTGGATCTTTGGATTAATGATGGAAAAACTCTGGGAAGATTTCTCAATATTCCTGAATTTTGAAAATTTCACGGACACCCGGCAGACAAGATTTGATTCTATTTACACCGGCTCTGTTTCAGATCCCCAATTTAGAGATATTTATGCTCCAGTAGACGGCTTTGTTGTTAACGGGGGAGTAAAATTATTTTTTTAAACACATAAAAAAAAGCGGAACCTTTAAAATGTTCCGCTTTTTGGTTTTGCTGGCAAGACAAATTATTTCCCAAGTTTAAGTATCCTGATTGCGCCCTTGATTACCAGTATAAAAACAATAGTACCGATAATCAGGTCTGGTTTACTGGAGTTGAGCCAATTTACCAGAAGCCCGGCAGCAATCACTCCTAGATTTATAATCACATCATTTGAAGTGAAGATCATACTTGCTTTCATATGAGCTTCCTCTTTGCTCTTGGATCGCTGGAGTAAATACAGAGAAAAAGCGTTCGCCAAAAGAGCAAGGATAGAAACGATGATCATAGTACTGAAATCGGGGAGTTTTTCCACCATAAAAAAGCGTCTCAAAACTTCGGCAAAGCCGATAACGGCCAGAATTATCTGGAAATAACCGGCGAGGTTCGCAATGCTCTTTTTTCTTGCCAGAGTTCCGCCTACGGCAAGAATACTTATTCCGTAAACGAAGGAATCGGCCAGCATGTCCAGACTGTCGGCAACCAATCCCATGGACCCTGAAATCAGGCCCGTAGTCATTTCGATGATAAAAAAGGCAAAATTAATGGCGAGCACCGTCCAAAGCAATTTTTTCTGGGTTGAATTTTCTTCGAAATTCGTTTGGTCCGTTTGCCGGGAGGATAACTTTTGTGCGCCTAAATTCAATTCCTGAAGGGATTTTTCGATTTGATCAAGCTGACCAATATGGTAAACGCTTAATTTTCGGTTAGGGATATCAAATTCCAGGTTCTTAATCCCGGAAATTCCATCGAGCTTCATCCGGATGAGATTTTCCTCCGAAGGGCAGTCCATTTTAGAGATTTCGAAAATCGTTTTTTGCATTTGTAATCTTGTCTTTCCGAATTGGCTATAAATGTAAGACAATATCTAAACGGGGCCAATGCCAAAGCTTTTCATTAGTATCCGGAATTAAAAATACTGAGGAATCTCAAAATTTTCACAGGGATGTTTGATTAAAGGTGTTTAATTAATCGATAACATGCTGCTCAACAGCTTCAATAGTTTGAGTATCATCGGTGCCTAAGCCCTCTTTCTGATGCACCAGCACCCCATCTTTGTCAAATACGCTGATAATATTGGAATGTGAAAAGTCCATTGGGGAAATGCGTTTATAATTAACAGCCAGGACTGCAGCAAACTCCCGGGTATCCTCTAAATCTCCCCGAAGAAACAACCATTGATCATTATCCATTTCGTTCTCTTTGGCAAATGTCTTTAAGCGTTCGGGGGTATCTACTTCAGGATCTATACTTACAAAAACATACTTTGTCTCTTTGTTAGCTTCTTCTGAAACTTTTTTCTGAATGTTTCTCATATCGGCCACAAGCCTTGGACAGGCAGCCTGGCAGGAAGTGTAAATCATCACCATAACCAGTACCTCACCACGTAATTCCTCTAACTGAATATCTTCCCCTTCCTGGGTAGTCCAGGAAGATGGTAGTTGAAAAACACTCATTTCCGGCAGGGGTTCGGCTTCAGCCTGGGCCACCGGCTCGCTTTTTTCGCTTTTGTTCTCGTTATTTTTGCAGGAAGTCCCTAATAGCAGAATGCTAAGGAACATCAATTTATAAAGCTTCATTCGCTGAATTTTCTTCTTCATTAGTATCCTGTGCACACCTGAATCCCAGATTTCTTATGGAATAATTTCCCTTTACACTGCTTCGGAAGGCATAGCGCATAAAGGCAGCATAATTCATAAGATCTGAAGAACCAATAGCTGCACTTCCGCAGAAAAGATTGTTATCCTGGTTTTCATCGCGCCTGGTTTCTCCCGAAATAATCACCGAATTAAAATCGGCGGTCCATTCCCAAACCATCCCGTGCATATCATAAACTCCCCAGTAATTTTCATAGGTACTTCCTATCTCCTGGTGAAAGGATTTTGGCCTTTCATACCAGCTAAGGATAAATTCGTTGTATCCATCCTTTTTTCGGGCATCGGCTGTTTCTTTATCGGCCATAGCGACATATTCCCACTCATCAAGAGTAGGCAGACGCTTGCCTTTCCATTTGCAATATGCCCTGGCTGCAAACCAGGAGACATTCGTCACCGGAGCATTCTCCAGTTCATCAGACTTCAGTTCAGTATCATTCTTCCAATGGTTTAAATACCGGCCATCGGCGAAAAGCGCCTTGACTTCAGATTTTTTCCATTTGGGATTTTCCACCACAAATTTCAGGTATTCCTTATTTGTAACAGGGTATTTATCTATTTTAAAATTTTCAACACTTACAGGCAGAGAATCATTTCCGTAGAGGGGAATGTAAGTTCCGCCCTCTATTTCTGCCATTTCTGATGCCTGTGAAAAGCCTGAAGCCATTATCAAAAAACATACTCCTGAAAGGATAAGTTTATACATCTAATTTATTTTAATTCCTTCGCTGAGCTTTTACCATTTCTTCGGTAACCTCAGTGCCATTATTACCCCAGTTATTATAAATATAAGTCAGGACATTGGCAACTTCCTGGTCACTTATATTTTGGGCGGTCATCACACTATTGTAGGTATTTCCGTTTACCGTGATCTCCCCGGATTTTCCGTGAAGCACAATGTCTATAGCTCTTTTCACATCTTCATTCAGGTAATCGGCTCCGGCTAGAGGAGGAAATACCTGAGGTATCCCTTGTCCGTTAGCCTGATGGCAGGCCACACAAGTACGGCCATAAATATTTTTACCTAATTCCATTTTCTCTTCCAAACCTGGTTTTTCAGAAGGCCGGGAAGCGGCCAGTTCTTCTTCATCGACCGGCATTTCCTGAATTCCTCCACCTTCAGGCTGATAAATACCTTCCTCAATCTTTCCTGAAAACACCTTTTTATTTTCTTTCCCTTCGGCTTTCAATTGTGCAAGAGCGCCTTTATTAAATGCTCTGAAAATCGAATGGTCTACCAGAATATATTCTCCCGGGGTTTCAATTTTAAATTCTACAATAGCAGCACCACCGGCGGGAATTAAAGTGGTTTGAACATTTTCATTAACAAGATCTCCGCCTTCAACATAAACCTTATCGAATATTTCTCCAATCACGTGGAAAGAAGAAACAAGGTTAGGTCCTCCGTTTCCAACATACAGTCTAACGGTTTCACCCACTTCAGCAGTAAGCGCGTTATCACCGGTCATAGCACCTACTTTTCCGTTAAATACTACGTAATCGGCGTCTTCATCAATCGCTTTTTTCATATCAAAAGGCTGTAAACCGGGCTCTCCAAATTCTCCTTTGGTATAAAAATCACCCTGCATTATGTAATATTCCCTGTCCACTTCAGACAAGCCCTCTTCAGGTTCTACCAGAATCAAGCCGTACATTCCATTGGCTATATGCATCCCAACCGGTGCTGTGGCACAATGATATACATATAAACCGGGATTTAATACCTTAAAAGAGAATACAACTTCGTGTCCGGGAGCCACAAATGAAGATTCGGCACCTCCACCTGGACCGTTAACGGCATGTAGATCTATATTGTGTGGTAATTTATTGTCGGGATGATTTTTTAGATGAAATTCTACCTCATCCCCAACTTTGGTTCGTATGAAACTTCCGGGAACAGTGCCATCAAAAGTCCAGTAAACATATTTGACCCCATCGGTCATTTCGCTTTCTTCTTCAATAACCTCCATATCGACCACAAGCTTTTTAGCTTTACGTCTGCCTGTAGGTTTAGGAACCATTGGCGGGGCTGTTAATTCGGCATTCATGGTTTGACTTACTTTGACATCTTCAGGATCTTTAGTTTTTTCATCATCATTTTTACAGGATGTAAATACTATTATGAGTGAGCTAAGTAAAAAGGTGATAGTAGTAGATTTAAACTTTAAATTAAGTATTGCCATAATTATTTTGGTTAGTAGGTAAGTTGATTTAGAGCAAAAAATTAAGAGTTATTTATTGTTAAAACTATATAATTTTTAGCTTAACTCAAAAAGATGTTTAAAAATCAGGTTTTATAAAGTGAAAAATTTACTCTAATCTCAAAAGCCTTAAAGCAAAATCATAAGAACTCAATAAAATATTTGCATTAATGGTTTTATATAATAGCTTTCATTTCCACTGAAAAAAATGGAGATCAGAAAAGATTATGTAGGAGCTTTTCCCATTTACAGTCCGACCTTTACATTTGCAATTTTCTTTCAAATTCGAAGTCTTACAAAATGATTTTTGTATATTTAAGTTCCCGACAGGCCTACTTTATGTTATAGAGAATTCTAAATCTTAACATAATGAGAGATGATCGATTAGCAAATTTGTTGAAATTTCTATTTCTCGTGGGCGGTGTTCTTCTAGCTGTTTTTATCGTGTCCAGGATGTCGGGTTAAGAATTAACCTGATTTTCAACCTCCGGCCTTGCCTTCACTGTTTCAGAGTTGTCCAGGGTTGTACCCTTCTCTAACTTCCAGTAAATAATAGAACTGCATAGATTATCAAGCGCGGAATGACTTTGCTTGATCACATTGGTTAAGGTGGATACTGGCACCGTATTTTTTCCACGGTGGGTTAAATGCTCATAAAGATAGCTTATTGTCTCATTATAAAAACTCTCGTTTTCCTTTAACCATTCGGTTGGAAGACTGGCTTGCAATTCAGGATCAACCTCCCCTGCAAATATAAATTCCCGAATTTCCTTTAATCGGAAACTCATATGGTTGCTCAGTCTTTTTAGAATTTCTGTCCCCAGTTTATCATCACTATCCAGAATAAACCTGATGTTATGCATAACATCTTTTATATCCTTGGCGCCATAGATCATGGACCGTAAGCCCATCATACTTGCAGTGAGTTGCCGGGCCTCCTCAATGCTAAGATTTTTCTCCTGGAGTTGGGCATAATATAACGTGAGTTCATCTTCCAAACGTTTTATTTTTTCATATTTCCGGGTGAGATTTGTGGCGCTGCTAAATATTCTTTTCCATTGCGATTCCCTATTCTTATCCCTTACTCCCAGTTGAAAACAATCGAGAATAAACTCTTCGGTATAAAGAAATATTTGATTAAGTTCCTTATCAAGTGCATTTATAGCCACATCAGGAACTTCAGGAGGAATATTTTTAACGAATAAGGTTTCTCCCTGTGGAACGGCTTTGGAGAACAGGCTTTTCAGAAATTTAGTGAATGGCTTAAGAAAGGGATAAAACATCAGAATACCGAAGAGGTTGAGAAGGGTATTCAGCAGAACCAATTCCATCAAGGGATCGCTTATTCCAAAGATGGAATAGGTGAAATTCACTAATTCTTCTATAAGGAAAAAGATAGATATGCCCGCAACCAGATTGAAGATCAGGTGGGCAAGTGCCAGTCTTTTCTTATCGGCGGTACCCCCCAGGGATCCGATGATCATCGTCGCCGTTGTACCAATATTAGCGCCAATTACCATCGCAACAGCCTGGTAAATATCGATTAACTGAGCGTTTAATGCGCTTAAGATGATCACTATTAAAGCTGAGCTGGATTGTAATAACGCGGTAACAACGATTCCAACCAGGAGAAATGCCCAAAGGCCATAAGAAGCAATTTCGGTTAAATCCAGCTGAGCAGCGATACTTTCTATAGAGTCCTTCATATAATCAAGGCCAAGGAATAGCAAACCAAAGCCTACCAAAAAGCCTCCCAGGCTTTTAAGAAAGGGCCGGGAATTAAAGAAGAGGTAGCTTAAGATCCCCACAGCGAGGAAAGGAAAGGAGAAATCCGCAATATTCATTTTAAAGCCCAGGGCAGCCACCATCCAGGCAGTAAACGTGGTGCCAAGATTTGCACCCAACACCACCCCAAGGGAATTTTTCAAGCCTATCATTCCTCCTCCCAGGAATGCCAGGACCAAAAGCGTTACCATAGAACTGCTCTGCAAGATGGCAGTTACTACTGTTCCGGTTATGATACCTTTCCAGCTTTTATTTGTAAAACGCCGAAGTAACTTTCTGAATGCCTTGCCGGTTAATCCTTTTAGTCCTTGCTCAAGATGATGCATCCCGAAAAGAAATATCCCCAGACCAGCTGCGAACATCCAGAAATCAAAACTGGTAGCTTCCATATCTAATTTTGCCTATATTAAAGATACTTAAAGTAATAGATTTAAAAGCTCCACTTCCTCATTTTCGCGTGGGTAAGCCAGCAGGACTTGAAATAACTTCTCTTATTTTCAGAACATTATCATTCCGGCTCTTTTTGTCAATTTACCAATATATTGTACTTTCGGGCATTTCATAACCCTACTATTATGTCCCAATTTTGGTTGTACTTCAGGCTTGGTCTGGAACACGTTCTGGACTGGCAAGCCTACGATCATATCCTTTTTCTAATAGTTCTGGTAGCTGCATATAGTTTTATCAGCTGGAAAAAGATCGTTTGGCTGGTTACCCTTTTTACCCTGGGTCACACCCTGGCACTTTTTCTTTCGGTCTATGAAATCGTAAAAGTAGACCCGGCCTGGGTAGAGCTTTTAATCCCTGTCACTATAATTGTCACAGCGCTCTATAACATACTCAATGCCGGCCGGAAAGAGCGCAATAAAAATGCAAACCTTTTATACTTCACCACGATTTTTTTCGGATTGATACACGGGCTAGGCTTTTCCAGCTATTTTAAGATGGTAGCTTCCAATACCGACAATTATTTCCTTCCTCTTATAGAATTTGCTCTTGGAATAGAAACTGCACAAATTATTGTTGTGCTTGGTGTTATGATTCTTGCTTTTATTGCCCAGAATATATTCCAGGTTTCGAAGCGGGACTGGGTTCTGGTAGTATCTTCTATAGTTATAGGAATTATTTTGCCCATACTTCAGGAAAATTTTCTAGCTATTTAATAAATTAGCCAGTTAATTACATTCACAATATTTTATAGCCCAATGGGTTATTATCCTATATACTATGAATAAGAAAAAACAACTTAAGTTCGATAAAGCTTATTTAAGAATAGCCCGGGAATGGAGTAAACTTTCTCACTGCACTCGCAAACAGGTTGGCGCACTTATTGTTAAAGATAGGATGATAATCTCTGATGGCTATAACGGAACTCCCAGCGGTTTTGAAAACTATTGTGAAGATGACGAAGGATACACCAAATGGTATGTTTTACACGCTGAAGCCAATGCTATATTAAAAGTAGCAGGCTCTACCCAATCCTGCCAGGGTGCTACCTTGTATATTACAATGTCTCCGTGTAAAGAGTGCAGTAAGCTTATTCACCAGTCGGGAATTACCCGCCTTGTGTACCATATTGATTACAAAGACAACTCAGGACTTGAGTTTTTAAGCAAAGCAGGGGTTGAACTTGAACAAATAAACGATCTGGAAGATTGAAAGAATATTACAAAATATATACGCCGATGTTACTGGCAATGGCCTGTGCCCTGGGAATATTTCTCGGGACACAGCTTAACTTTTCATCTCCTTCAGAAGGTTTATTCTCTTCCAATCCCAAGAAAGAAAAGCTCAGCAAACTTATAGACTACATAGATTATGAATATGTAGACGATGTGAATACTGACAGCATTGTTGATATCACGGTAAACAAGATCCTGGAAAACCTCGATCCCCATTCGGTTTATATTCCGCAAACCGAGTATGCCAATGTGACCGAAAATATGCAGGGAGATTTTGTTGGTATTGGCGTAAGTTTTTATAATGTGAATGATACTGTAGTGGTTATCCAGGCCCTGGAAGGCGGGCCCAGTGAAAAATTAGGCATCCGGGGTGGAGACCGCATTCTCTATGCAGATGACGCACAGTTATTCAACAAAAATTTCAGCAACGATTCCCTTACCCGATTTTTAAAAGGTGAAGAAGATTCCAAAGTGACTTTAAAAGTCCTTCGCCAGGGGATCGAAGATCTGCTCACCTTTAAGATTCGTCGCGGGAGAGTGCCTATTAAGAGCGTAAATGCGGCCTATATGCTTACCGATAAGCTAGGCTACATCAAAATAAACCGTTTTGCAGAAACCACCTTTAAAGAATTCAGAAAAAGCCTGGATAAGCTTAAAAAACAAGGTGCCACACAAATTGCCCTTGATCTCCGCGACAATCCCGGCGGCTATCTTTCAGAAGCTATCAATATCGCAGATGAATTTCTGGAAGACGACAAACTTATACTCTACACCAAAAATAAAAGTGGTGCTATTGAGGAAACCTACGCCCGTCGCAAAGGGGCTTTTGAGAATTCCCCCGTGTATGTTATTATAAATGAGAATTCTGCTTCTGCCAGTGAGGTGGTTGCTGGAGCGCTTCAGGATAATGATGTAGGTACCATTGTGGGAAGACGATCTTACGGGAAAGGACTTGTACAACGGGAAATGGAACTGGGAGATGGCAGCGCAGTTAGGCTTACAATTGCCCGATATTATACCCCTACCGGACGCTCTATTCAGAAACCATATGATAATGGAAACGAATCTTATTTTAAAGACTATGTCCACCGGTATGAAAACGGCGAATTTAAAAGCATCGACAGCATAGATGTAGACGATTCACTTAGGTATGAAACGCCGGAAGGCAAAGTTGTATACGGCGGTGGTGGAATTATCCCGGATGTTTTTGTTGGGAGGGATACCAATGCCGAAATGGAAAATATTATCCTGATGCATAAAAGCGGTATGATGAGCCGTTTTATTTTTGATGAATTAGAAAAGAACCGGAAATTCTATAACGCCCTTGCCAGAGAAGACTTTAATGAGGAGATAGTAATTAGCGACGAGATGATCCGGGATTTCCTTCAGTTTGGAAGAAGCGAAAATATCAATGTAAGGGTATACCGGTATAAAGATGTCCTCAAAAAATACCTTAAAGCCACTATGGCCGCACAACTTTACGGCACCGATGCCTTTGAGAAATTGATAAACAATGGGGATAAAATAATTGAAAAAGTAATTGAGTTGTCTGAGAAAAAACAATAAATTGCGTCAGTGAACGAACTCTATGAAAATTTCGTAATTTTTCTTATTGTATCCCCCCTGTTTTTCTTCATAATCGCTGTAAGTTTCAGGTTGTTGGATAACAGCGCTTTATTGTTTCTTCAGAAGGAAATTCTTGTCACCAGTTCCAATGTTTCCGATAAATGTATCAAATACCAGATATCCAATCATCCCGATTTAGATTTTACCAAAAAGCTTAAAACCGCCCTGCTTTACAAAAAATTACACAAGACGTTTATAGTCCTGATGTTTATTTCTGTACCTCTTATGTTAATGGGGTATTTTCTATTAAACTAACTTATCGTGAACCTTGGTATGTTCTCCATTCCAATCCGTTAAGATATCGGTAGCTACACTTGCGCCGCTTCCACAGGCAATTGCAAACTGACTTCGGCAGCCGGAAAGTGTACCGGCAACATATAAGCCCGGTTTTACCAGGTGATCTTCATTTTTAAGCTGAATTCGATCTTTATCAGCCTTTGTTTTTTTATGCGGAATAATATATTCTTCCAGGCCTTTGATAGTAGGTGAATTGGTATAGCCTATGGCAACTACCACATTTTTTGCGGAATAAGAACCCTTATTGGTTATTAGGCTGAAGCTTTCCCCTTCAGAAACAATTTCTTTTACTTTTTCCTTCTGGATCTGCACCACTCCTGGATAGTTTTCTGCTAAATGTTTTGGACCGTCTTTTAGGATCTTGGCTCCGGGAGTTCCTGCAGGAATACCCAACACATTATTAAAAAGCGCTGTTTGCAGATGTGAGGTTTTTTGGTGCATAATGATGCCCACCTTTTTATCTCTTGCAAAATCTTTATCCAGGGCAGATCCCAGGATTAAAGCACAAGACATTCCTGCGGCCCCTCCACCGATTATTATCACGTCAAAATCCATAAATTATTTGTCTTGTTTCTTATAGATTTTACGAGAGACCATGAGAATGATCATTAAAACTATAACGCTTAAACTTGCAATAATAGCCATCGCGGCTTTAGCACTATCACCCGCAAACAAGTTATTAAAATCAAGTATAGTAGAACTATAGCCAATAAGGACTATAGCAAGTAAAATAATACTGTAAATTAAAATTTTCATATAAATAAACTCTGAATATTAGTGGCGAACAATTTTACGGCAATAGCCAGCAAGATAACGCCAAATACCTTTCTTATCACACTAATGCCCTGACTTCCTAAAACCCTTTCGATTCTGGCTGAAGCCTTCAACACTGCGTATACAACAATAAGGTTGAGTAAGATGGCCACAATGATATTTATGGTTTCATATTCTGCCTGAAGAGAAACCAATGTGGTCATCGTACCCGCTCCGGCAATTAATGGAAAAGCGAGGGGCACAATAGACGCCGTTTCAGGCTCATCATCTTTATATAGGCTAATTCCCAGAATCATTTCTAAAGCCAGGAAGAACAATATAAAGGCACCGGCAACAGCAAAGGAATTTACATCGATACCAATTAAATTAAGTATCTCTTTTCCCAGGAACAGAAATACGATCATTAAAATTCCGGCTACAATGGAAGCTTTTTCGCTTTGAATATGACCAACTTTTTTCCGAAGATCTATGATAATCGGGATATTACCAATTATATCAATTACCGCAAAAAGGATCATTCCCGCAGTAAAAATTTGCTTGGCATTCAATAATTCCAACATGACAACTTTTTTAAAAAATTTTGTGCAAAAGTAATTTTTAAAAACAGAGTATCAAGTAATTGGCAAGGGAAATTTTTAATTAAACGCAGCCTGTTTTTTTAGGAGCTTCAATACTAAAAATTAATAGAGAAGAATATCTATATATTCTCCATAATAGAATATCCAAAAATACCCATTAAAGGGTATTGTACTAATATTTAAGACAATATACCTTTACACTTCCCTACATAAATTAATTTTCCCTAATTCAACATTGCATTTTTTTTGATTTAGGTTGCAGAAAGGAAAATCATTCCCCTGCTACAGCTGTGAAATTTTAAACCAAATAATATTAAAAGGATGAAAACAAGATTAAAAATTCTAATTGTGTTTGCAATTATGGGCTGCATGGGAAGTATCCAGGCTCAGGAAACTATGACTAAAGATGAAAATGTGCCACGGGAAAAAAAGTTAAGACCCTTTAGGATTGGCGCTAAAGTTGGGTTTCCAAACCTTATAGGTGGAAACCTGGAGTATGTTACGCCACTTCTAAATAATAAATTGGCCGTTAATCTGGATTATTCCGCGATAAAGTCCGATTGGCTAATTGAAGGAGAAGGAGATGCCTCAGAAGAAAAGGATGAATTGAATTATACTTATATAGAAGGCGGGCTCAACTACTATTTCTTTAAGCCGGGTAGAGGTTTGTATGGAGCCGTGAGTTATGGAAATATCAAAATTAAAGGAACAATTCATAACGAGGATTCCAGAGTCGTAATCGATGCTTCCCACGGTTCAATGAATATAAAGTTAGGGGCAAAACTAGGCGGACTATTCTATTTCAGGCCGGAAGTAGGTTATTCATTCTCTCCTTTACCAGATAATATTGAAGCTACAAAGGTTTATAATGATGGAAGTAGAGAAACTATAAGGGAAGAATTTGATACTGACACCCAACCTTATAATTTATTATTCTCCGGGCTAATGGCGAACATAGGAATTGGCTTTGCTTTTTAAAATCCAGCAATCAACTTTTTAAAATTAACACCGATAAATATAAAATCACTAACCACTTTTTACCTCTGAATGAAGTTGCTATTCATTTTTCAGGAGATTAATTTAAAACTATAGAAATGAAAAAAATTAGCCTAATTATTTTAAGTCTGTTTTTAATTATTAGTTGTGCAACCGATGATGACATTGTAGATAACAAGCAACCGGTAGATCCCACTGCTGTGACAGGAGTATTTATGGATTCAGAAGTTGAAGGGCTTACCTATACAACCGACACCCAATCTGGCACCACCAATGCCGCGGGGGAATTTGAATATGTGGAAGGAGAGGAGATCATCTTTTCTGTCGGGAATATTGAAATAGGAAGTGCAGAGGCCTCCGACCTAATGACACCAGTAACGATTGCCAGTACGCCAGATGCCACCGTTTCCTCCCAGGAGGTGATGAACATTGCTTCTTTTTTACAAACTCTGGACTCGGATAATGATCCATCAAACGGGATCACCATTGAAGCTGCGGTTGCTGATGCCATAAGCACTAGTAGCATAGATTTCACAGGTTCTATTATCGAGATATTAGGGGAGATCACTGCCGAAGTGAATCTCGCAACCGGAAAAAACCTTGTCCCTGTATATCCACAGGATGCTGCCGTGCATTTAGCCGAAACCCTGGAAGAAGAATTTGTAGCCGATGATTGGGTTTTTAAGTATTTTATTCCCGCCTTTGAAAGCTGGACTTCCCATCCCCGAACCAGTCTGCACTGGGTACATGAGACCGACTCAAACGGGAAACTAGTAAAATCATATATGTATGAGAAATATCCTAACAGGCTACTTTCAGAATACACTTATTTGACTTATAATGAATTTGATCAACCTACCGGTTATGAGCAGGAATTCTTTTACAAAAATGGGAATGGCTCACAGGTTTCTAAGAGGGCCGTTTTTTATTCTGAAGATCACCGCATCGATGGCCTCCAGTATTATAATGCGGATGGAACTAAGGGAACGCGAATAGATTTTGCTTCGTATAATGAATTTAACAGAGTTACAGAATCCCTTCATTATGACAAGGATGAAAATTTTCTGAGAAGAGAAGTATACGAATCCAATGAAGACGGGAACAACCTCACTAAAACAATCTACACCAGCATAAGTGGAGATGATGAACCCAATATCCTGGAAAGTAATTCCTATACCTACACCTCTTTTGGAGATTTGGACACCAGAACGGCAAATCACCAAACTTATGGACTCCAGGAATATGAGTATACCTATCGCGAGGATAATACCCTTGAAGAAAGTATAAAAACATCTGTAGATCTTCATGACAGGCCAAGAACAGATCATCATTATTACGATGAACAGGAATTAACCACTCGCCTGGTTATTACCGTGGGAGATTTTGTAAGCGATTATGTTGAATTTTATGATAATGGAGATCCAAAGAAGGCAGAAACTTACTATAAAGGCTTTCTTTATGAGATCGTAGAATGGAATGAAGATGGTTCTTCGGTCTGGACCACTATTGATGAAGATGATGGCACCTATAAGATTGAATATAAAGATGCCGAAGAGACAATTACCTATACAGAATATTATACGGCAGAGGGAAATATGATTTCTGAAAGTACTTTGGCGGGGACCACCTGGGATTTCCACTTTTTACATTCCGATGATGTTACCTGGCATGCGGATGTCACTTTTTATGAAGATGGAACGGCATTTTACACTGAACCGGTTGCACCGGGGGTTTACGATATGTGGGGCACCTGGTCTATGGACGGGAATATTTTAACCTATAAACTGGATGCAGAAAATGAAAATCCTCAATCTTATGTGCTCACAGGAACAGTAGGTGAAAATAACATGAGCGGCACATACACCTTTGGAGAAAGAAATCCAGAATGGGTTGCAGTAAAATATGAATAGAATTATTTGAATTAGTCCTAGGATTAAGCCTGTCCTGTATTAATGATGGCTAGTGCTTGTGGCTTAAATATCAACAAGGAGATTATCTCCAAAATTGTGTAATTTATAAAACCCGGGGTTTGCAAACCCCGGGTTTTATTTTATTCCAAATAATTTTATCCATCTTAGTGTGGTAAGCTCGATCAAAAAGATTCCAGAATTTTACCAATCCTCGCGGCTATTCATCCTAACCAATATAAAATTTTAGGCTTTTAGTTTTTATCACCTGAGATTTTGATTTGTAACTATTATTATTTTGGTTTATTGAATACCTTTGCCAAATGTTTCAGATAAAGAAGACCATAGTTTCAGAAGAGATCCTCAATAAAGATTTTGTCTGTAATCTTTCAGCCTGTAAAGGGGCCTGTTGTGTAGACGGAGAGGCCGGCGCCCCGGTAGAACCGGAGGAACGGGAAATTATGGAAGAGATTTATCCAAAGGTGAAGCCTTTTCTTAGACCTGAAGGCGTAGCGGCTATCGAAGCTCAGGGAACCTATATTACCACAGAAAACGGCGAACTCGAAACCCCACTTATCGATGGAGCCGACTGTGCTTATGTTACTTTCGACGATAAAGGCATTGCCCTTTGTGGCATTGAGAAAGCCCATAACGAAAGACTTATTAATTTTAAAAAACCTGTTTCCTGCCATCTTTACCCGGTAAGAGTACAGGATTATTCCAGTTTTTCTGCTGTAAATTATCATCACTGGCATATTTGTGATGATGCCTGTAGTTTGGGAAAAGAGCTCCAGGTGCCGGTTTATAAATTCACAAAAGATGCCCTGATCAGGAAATTTGGAGAAGACTGGTACAGGGAACTCGAAGAAACTGTGCAGCAAATTCAGAAGGAAAAATAGCACCTAAAGCGCTATTTTTCAGCATTATATTTTATTATTCTGAAGTATTTTCTTATCTTCAAACTTCAATTTACGCCCCAAAATAAACCGGATCTCCCTAATTCGGTACTTAAATAGCCTTACATTATTTTCCATTTTGCCCCTATCCGTAAGCTTAAAGGTTTACAATCTATTTTATAATCTAAAATTTAAAAATTATGAAAAAACTAATCTTACTGGGGTTCTCACTTCTATTTTGTGTTTCCACTATGGAGGCCCAGTTTTTAAAAAAATTAAAGGAAAAAGTTGAAAAAAAGGTTGAACACGTGGTAACCGAAAACATTTCAGATAAGGCGGCGCAAGAAGCCGAAAAATCCCTTAATAAAATGTGGGAGACCGACTTAAAGAACAGTCCGATCCCAATGGGTGCCAATCGCGTAGATATCAGTGAAGTTCCGCAATCTTATGATTTTAACTGGGAATACCAGTTAAATATGGAAACTAAAGAGGGGAACGTTGATATGACCTATCTTTTAAAAGAAGATGCACCCTATTTTGGGATGCGTATGCCTCAAGCCGAAGGTATGTTTATGATCCTGGATATGGATAGAAAACTTAGTATAATGTATTTCGGTTCCGGCGAAAATAATTTTATAACCGCCAGCAAAATAGATGATCTTACCAATCCTGAAGACGAAACAAATCCTTATGAAAATGCAGAATTAAAGAAAATTGGCACGAAAAACATCCTGGGCTACGAATGCCAGGGCTATGAAACCGAAACCGAAGAACACAAGTTCACCTTCTATGTCACCCAGGAAGCACCTATTAGTTTTGCAAATATGTATAGTTATGAAAAAAGCAATATCCCAAAGGGCTGGAATGCTGACTGGCTGGAAGACGGTGATGCTTTAATGATGGAAATGCAAATGATAGACAAGAAAAACCCTAACCGAAATGCGAATATGCGTTGTACCGGGTTGGAGAAAAAATCTTTTACAATAAATAAGGAAAACTATGCCGCCCTGGGTGCGGCCAAATAAAGACCTGGAATCATGGAAAATACAAACACACAAACCAACGAAGCTAAAGGCACTTTTGATCCTAAAACTATCGCCATTATTGCTTATTTAACCGTAATTGGACTAGTGGTAGCTTTTGTTTTGAATAACGATAAAAAAGATGAATTTGCCGCTTTTCATATTAAACAATCCCTGGGGCTTGTATTAATTAGCCTGGGACTTTTCATTATAGGAATGATTCCTATTTTAGGTTGGATATTAAGTTTCCTCGGCTCAATTTTCCTATTGTATTTATGGATTATGGGACTCATTAATGCGATTAACCACAAAACTAAACCGGTTCCCATTCTTGGGCAACAGTTTGAAAAGTGGTTTGCCAATATTTAGGGATAATGAAAACATTATATATTATTTTCACCAGCTGTTTTCTACTCAGCTTCAGTGCGCTGTCTCAAAATCTTATTGAAGCCAATATTGAAAACTGGGAATTCGGCAATGCAAAAATTGGAACACTCGATTTTATTACCGGAGAAACACAGGAGTTTGGAAGCATCGACAAAAGCGGAAATATTACCATTAAACTTGAACCTGATTTTCTTCAGAAAATGAAGGAGCAAATGGAGAAAGAACAGGAAAAAGCGCCAGAAGGCTGGAAGGCGTCCCTAAAAACCGTTTCCAGAACTTTCTCCTGCCTATCTGATGATCTCTCTTTCGAAAACGGCGACACCAATCTAAGCAGTTTATCCAAACAACTTTTTGTATTTAAAGGTGATAAAGAAATTCTAGGCTTCCTTATGCCCGCTTCAAATGAGGCTATTGCCAATTATTTCTTTTCCTATGGTGAGAAAAATACAGATATGGGAAAATATTTGGAGTGGACATACCTTGACGAACCGGCCGTTGTAAATGGTACTTGCAGCACTACTATTTTCGGCCAAACCGAAAATGAAAGTTATAAGGCTACAAAAAACTATTCCCTGGATTTACAAAAAGGATGGAATTTAATTGAGTATCATATTAAAGAAGTCTTTGAGGAATCCACCGGGAAAATTCATCCTAAAACAACAGAGGTTCGACTTATTGAAAATATTCCTTCAGAAATAAACTGGTATTTCTCACCAGAGAAATAATACAACATTTTTTATTAATCCCCGATAAGGGAAACTAGGGAAATTATTTGGGGTTTTAACATTTGTTTTATTACCCACTTTTCAACATTCTTAATTTAATTGCATCGATACAACTGCTATAATGGGAGTTCCAATCTGCTTAAAATTAACTTTTTGTGTTGAAAACTTTGTTGACAACGTTTAAACTTTACTTAGCTGATTTTCAAAACATTTTATCATATTTGTTGTGAACCTAAGAACCAAAAAGGTTCACAACAAAAAATATGTCAAAACCCCTACAGGAAACCACATTGAAAGACGATAAAAATCGTTTCATCATTTTCCCTGTTAAACATAACGATATTTGGGATTGGTATAAAAAAATGGAGTCCCGTTTCTGGACAACCCATACCGATATTGCCGACCATAAACTGGAAATAAAAGACCAAAAGTTAAACACCAACGAGGTCCATTTCCTTAGAAATCTAATGGCCTTCCTGGCCGGTTCCCAAAACTTATCAACCCAGAATATTACCCGAAAACTTAACGGAGATATACCGGAAGCAAACTTTTGTTTTGATTTCCAGACAGTTTCAGAAAATGTTCACCTGGCAAGCTTTTCAATGCTAACCCGCGCATTCCTAAACCGTCCAAAAACTGAAGAGCGGCTTTTTTCTGAAATTAATCCGCAGCTTAAAATTGTTGAAAATCGCATCAAAAAATGGACAAGTTCAGGTTCTCTGGCTGAAGCCCTGGTTGCTTCAGCTGCCTTGAATGCAATTTTCTTTCCGGCAGCACTTTCTTCTCTTTTATGGCTTAAAAAACGTAAAGATCTTTCAGGATTGAACTATTATTGTGAACTCATTTCACGTGATAAAGCCTATCACCGTGACCTTGCAATAAATTTCTATTCAGAAAAGATCAAAAAAAATATTTCTTCTGAAAAAATAAGGGAGATCATCCTGGAAACAGAAAAATTAATCGGGGATTTCCTCTTAGAAAGTTTACCGGTTAATCTAATAGGGATGCCCGTTGAACATATGGAGCAATACCTAAAATTGCTTAGCGATAATCTTTTTGAAAAATTAGATTGTACAAATAGTATAGAAGAAACTCCTGCTCAAACAAACAAACGCCTAAGCCTGGCCGAACAACGTGTAGGCAAGTTCCAACAGGCAGGACGAAAAATAGATGACGATTCTGATAAAATCAGTTTTAGAACTGATTTGTAAAGCCTCAAAAACGCTACGACCCCCAACGTAGCGTTTTTTGAGCTTTTATTAAAACACCCCCGGTTTTTATTTTAATCAGAGCATTTCCCTAACCTCATACCTTTCAAAACAATCGAAAATAAGAACTAATTCCCGCTCCGGAAGTCTTTGGAATTATTATTTTTGACCTGACTGTGCAACCTACGCAACCCAAATACCAACACAAATGATGAACTGGGAACAACTTCTCTCCTTAAAACGTTTTGGAGACACCAATAAACGCCTTAGAAAAGAACAAAATGAAACCCGGCTGGGCTTCGAGGTAGATTATGATCGTATAATCTTCTCTTCTGCTTTTAGGAGCTTACAGGATAAAACCCAGGTTATCCCCCTTTCCAAAACCGATTTTGTTCATACCCGACTTACTCACAGCCTGGAAGTTTCGGTGGTAGGTCGTTCCCTGGGGCGCCTGGCCGGACAGAAAATCCTGGAGAAGCACCCGCATCTGGAAACAATACACGGGTATCGCATGAATGATTTTGGTGCTATCGTAGCGGCGGCGGCATTGGCGCATGATATCGGAAATCCGCCTTTTGGACATTCTGGAGAAAAAGCCATTGGTGAATATTTTAGTCATGGTAAAGGGAAGCGCTTTAAAGCACAACTTTCAGAGAAAGAATATCGAGATTTGGTAAAATTTGAAGGGAATGCCAATGGTTTTAAAATTCTAACCGAAACCAGACCGGGAATTCCTGGCGGGCTCCGGCTTTCTTATGCAACTCTGGGAGCCTTCACCAAATATCCTAAAGAGTCCCTTCCGCATAAACCCACATCTAATATTGCCGATAAGAAGTTTGGTTTTTTCCAGTTGCAATGCGACAGCTTTCAGGAGGTGGTCAAGGAATTAGGTCTAATTCAAACAGGGAAAAATGGAAATTTGGGTTATGCGAGACATCCATTGGCATTTTTGGTAGAAGCGGCCGATGATATTTGCTATACCATCATCGATTTTGAGGACGGCATCAATTTAGGGCTCATAGATGAAGACTATGCACTGGAGTACCTTATAAAATTAGTTAAGAACAATATTAACACCCAGAAATACAATACACTCCAAAATACATCAGACAGGCTTGCCTATTTACGGGCACTGGCAATAAACACTCTTATCTCTGAAGCTGTAGAGACCTTTTTGCAAAATGAAGAGGCTATCCTGGAAGGAAATTTCCACCATGCTTTATTTGATAAAAGCGGTTATGAAGCCCAGATCAAAGACATCATAAAAATAAGCATCGAGCGCATTTACCAGAGCGAAGAGGTGATCAACAAAGAAATCGCCGGCTATAAGATGCTCTCATATCTTCTGGACACATATACCAAAGCTTTATTACCGACACAGGAGGAAGAGAGTTCTAATTTCAACAAACTCGTATTAAAATCGGTGCCTAAACTTCAGCATCTGCAGGATGAAACCTCGGTATATAAAGTCCTAATGGAAATATGTTCCTATACCGCATCCCTTACCGACGGATTAACCGTGGCCTCTTTTGAAAGATATAAAGGTTTAAGTTTATAGCATTAAAATTCATAGGTAAAACCAACCCCAAG
Source organism: Salegentibacter sp. (assembly GCA_024635795.1). Lineage (GTDB taxonomy): Bacteria > Bacteroidota > Bacteroidia > Flavobacteriales > Flavobacteriaceae > Salegentibacter. The sequence continues at coordinate 331,192 of JAGXIH010000017.1, forward strand.
CAACTGTTTGAACTGCACCCGGGGACCAAAGGTCTCCAGGTTACCATCGCCGTTGGTGTCTTCTTTATATTTCACATCGTCGTCATACCTCAATTGCGTTCCTATGCTGGCTCTTATAAAATGATTAACCTTTAGGTCTGCATTTATTTCCCAGTCTACATCGACATTCCCAAATTTATTGAGATAGTCTGAATAAAGACTTATCCGATTATCTATTTTAACATTTGTAAAAATCTCTTTGGCGAAGTTACTCGTTACTAAAAAACCTATTTCTGTTCTAACGCTTTCCCCTTCCTCAATTAAATTTCCCAAGTCATCATATTGGGCTCTCTGGACTCCGAACATCCCTTCATTGGCAAGACGCTGGTCGAGTACGAAGGTAGATTTCTGGGTTAAGGGAGAAATATAAACATCCAGGGATTCATCGTGGCTGGAATATTGGCTACCAACCCCCACAAAGAGATATCCCGGAGCCATAAATTTCGAAATAGGCCTATGGGTTTCAGGATATTTATACCCATTAGCAATTTGAGTATTAAAAGTGAACTTAGCCGAATAATACCAATTGGAGATGGAATCCTTTCGGTAACCAAAGGAAGAATTAAACCGAAATTCATCATCAGTCTTTCGCACCTCTCGGCCTTCCTGGGCGTTTAATCCATATTTAAAAGAAACGACGTTCTTCCAGGAAAGCAATTGTTTTTTGTAGTTTCGTTCAAAGTTTCCGTGAAGAAGTGCGGCTATGGAATTATTTCCCCCTGCGTTCCAGTTTATAAACGCGACTTCATTAAGGTTTAATCCAACTGCATTCTTTTCGGTCCAGAAAACAATCAATGGAGGATCAAGCGCTATGGTATCCAAAACAACCGATAGCATATCCTGAACCGGGGCAGGTTTTACAACTTTTATAGTATCAGATGGTTTTATGGTATCTGGAATTGTTTGATAAAACGAAAGGGCAGAAGCATTTAGCGCAAAAAGACACGCTAAAAAGCTCAGGAATAGGATTTTCATTGGATAATTTGGATTCTTCGGATTATTCGGATTATTCGGATTTGCAAAAATAAAAAAATCAGAGCTGAGATAAAATCACCTCACGTATATTTTCAACGTTAATTCCGCACATTTCTTGTAATTCATCTACACTTCCGTGTTCAATAAATTTATCCGGAACACCTAAACATTTGATCTTTAGATGATAATCATTTTCAGTAGCAAATTCCAGGACTGCACTTCCAAAGCCACCTTTAATAATTCCGTCTTCCACGGTAATAATACTTTTGTATTTCTGGCAAATCCTATGCAGTAGCGTCTCGTCCAAAGGTTTCACAAAAAGCATATCAAAATGCCCGATTTTATCTTTATGCTCAGCCTTTATATCTGCTATAGCCAGCTTTGAATTTTCGGTCATATTCCCAATACTTAGAACTGCGACTTCACTGCCTTCTTTCAGGCACCTTCCTTTCCCGATCTCTACTTCTTCAAAAGGTTGCTGCCAGTCTGTTATCTGCCCCCTTCCGCGTGGATATCGAATAACGAGAGGAGAATCAAGTGCTAACTGGGCGGTATAAAGCAGGTTTCTAAGATCAATTTCATTGGCCGGTGCTGCAATACTCAGGTTGGGAATACTGCGAAGATAAGCGATATCAAATACCCCGTGGTGGGTCGCACCATCTTCGCCTACCAGTCCCGCACGATCAAGACAGAAAATTACCGGGAGATTCTGTATTGCAACATCGTGGATAACCTGATCATAAGCTCTTTGAAGAAAAGTGGAATAGATCGCGCAGAAAACCCGGAATCCCCTGGTTGCCATTCCAGCGGCAAGGGTTACTGCATGTTGTTCAGCAATACCAACGTCAAAAGCCCGATCTGGAAAGGCCTGCATCATATATTTAAGGGAGCTACCCGTGGGCATTGCCGGGGTGATTCCTATGATTTTATCATTTTTTTCAGCAAGTTCTACCAAACTTAGTCCAAAGACATCCTGGTATTTTAAAGGTAAATTTTCGGTGGCCTTAGGGAGGAGCTCCCCGGTTTCAGGTTTAAATTTACCCGGAGCATGGTATTTCACCTGGTCTTCCTCAGCCTTTTTTAATCCTTTTCCTTTTGTGGTGACTACATGAAGGAATCTTGGGCCATCTATCTTCTGAAGCTTACTTAGAATTTTAATTAACCCAGTAATATCGTGACCATCCACCGGACCAAAATATCTGAAATTAAGTGCTTCAATTATATTGTCTTGTTTGGGTTTATAACCTACTCTGGCTTTGGTAAGATATTGCTTTAAAGCTCCCACACTGGGATCGATCCCTATCGCATTATCATTGAGGATAACCAGCAAATTAGCATCGGTCACACCAGCGTGATTAAGGCCTTCAAAGGCCATTCCACTTGCTATGGAAGCATCTCCCACCACGGCAATATGTTGTTTTTCTTTTTTCCCCTCAAGGTTTGAGGCAATAGCCATTCCCAGTGCCGCTGAAATTGCGGTGGAAGAATGCCCCGTTCCAAAAGTATCGTAAATGCTTTCTGAGCGCTTAGGAAAACCACTGATACCGCCTAACTGGCGGTTGGTATGGAACTGCTCTCTACGCCCTGTAAGAATTTTATGGCCGTAAGCCTGATGACCTACATCCCATACCAGCAGGTCGTCCGGCGTATTAAATACATAATGCAGGACAATGGTGAGCTCCACAACGCCAAGGCTTGCACCTAGGTGACCTTCTTTAGTGGCAACAATATCTATAATGAATTTGCGAAGCTCTGCAGCCAAACTGGAAAGGTCTTCCTGGGGTAGCTTCCGAAGGTCTTCGGGGCTGTTTATTGTATTTAACAAGGGTGTTGCCATGCGTGCAAAGTTAACTTATGAATTTGTAAATATGGTAAGCATTTTAAATACAAACGCTCTAATATTTCTATCTTTCGGAAAAATACAGGAATAATGCTCACTCCTTTTGACGATGAATATTTTATGCGGAAAGCCTTAGAAGAGGCCGAAGCCGCTTATACAAAAGGGGAAATACCTGTTGGGGTCGTGGTGGTGATCAACGACAGGATAATTGCCCGGGGACACAATCTCACCGAAACCTTAAACGATGTGACCGCCCATGCCGAAATGCAGGCCATCACTGCTGCAGCTAATTTCCTGGGCGGAAAATACCTAATTGATTGTACGATGTATGTCACCCTAGAGCCTTGCCAAATGTGTGCCGGGGCCCTCTATTGGAGTCAGTTATCGAAACTGGTTTTCGCCGCCGAAGACCAGCAACGTGGTTACCGTAAAAATGGGGTGAAACTTCATCCTAAAACTCAAGTACAGCACGGAATCCTTGAAGAGGAAGCTTCAGCCTTGTTAAAGCGTTTCTTTATAGAGAAAAGGAATCTAAACTAAAAAGCACCGCCGGGAGTGGCAGTGCTTTTCAGTTTAAAATTAAAGATTATTCAACTTTTTTCAGTTCATCTGGTATTTCCCACATATCTTCGAGTTCTTCCAACGATTTACCTTTAGTTTCGGGGATATATTTCATCGTAAAGAATATGATCGCCAGGATAAATACCGAAAAGATAAAGTAAGGTAAAGATCCACTCCAGAAATCGTTGTTGTTCACTTCGCTTTCGGCAATGATGGGGAAGGATTGAGAAACCACATAATTAGCTGCCCACTGTGCTGCCACGGCAATAGACATCCCTATAGACCTGATCTTATTGGGGAACATTTCTGAAAGCACCACCCATACTACCGGTCCCATAGACATTGCAAAAGCTGCAACAAACATTAGCACCCCAATAAGGGAAACAAGACCAACATTACCGGTCATTAGTGAAACCCCGAGTAGAAGAAATCCAACGATCATCCCTACAGAGCCTATATAAATTAGTGGTTTTCGACCAAAACGGTCTACCGTAGCCATCGCTACAAAGGTAAAGACGAGATTTACCCCGGCCAGCAAAATTTGCTGGGCCAGCACATCTTCTTTTCCGAAGCCAAGGGCTTTTTCAAAAATATCGGCACCATAATAGAGCACTGCATTGATTCCTGTGAATTGTTGTAAAACAGAGAGCACTGTCCCTATAACTATAATAGAAAATATGCCCTTTGCAAAAATGTTCACTTTCTTGCTGCCTTCTTCTTTATGCAGAGATTTCTCAATCTCCTGTATTTCAATATTTGCAATTTCTTTTCCGTGAATTTTTGTAAGTACTTCTAAAGCCTGTGATTTCAGACCTTTTAAGGCCAGCCACCGCGGACTCTTAGGCACAAAGAACAAAAGGATTAGAAATGACAGACTGGGTATAAGCTCAGACCAGAACATATAACGCCAACCGTTTTCAATATTTTCGGCTTCGGTAGCGGTGCTTCCAATAAAATAGGTTGCAAGAAAGACAACAAAAAAGCCAATTACAATTGCCAGTTGATAATAACTAACCAGGGTCCCTCTTATTTTTGCCGGAGCGATCTCTGCGATATAAGTTGGCGCATTCATAGAGGCAAGTCCTATTCCCAATCCACCAATAAGCCTGAATACCACCAGAAGCGATACCGACTCCGGAAGGAATTCGGGTAAACCCGAGCCCCAGGCCGACAAAGAAAAGAGGATACTGGAGAGGATAAGCGAATTCTTTCTACCCATTAAATTACTAATAGGCCCTGCGATAATTGCCCCTACAAAACATCCTAAAAGGGCACTACCAACAACCCAACCTTTCATGACTGCATCAAGATCGAAATATTGGCTGAAATAATATTGGGAACCATTTATTACTCCGGTATCATAACCGAATAATAATCCTCCCAAGGCTGAAACAATCGTGATTAAAATCAGATAAGATTTACTATGCATGAGCTTTTTTGTTTAGGGTGGGTGAAGATAAGAATTATCAATTAATTCGCTAGTCTTTCCAGTAAGGCTTCTTTGTGTTAAGGAATTGTATTTCACTCATTTAAAAAGGTCTTGTTTTCCGAATTATATAAAGTTTCCTGCTTTAATTAAAATTTAAAGATCAATATCTCAAAATGTTATAATCAGTTAAAATTTATGGATTGCAGAAATTTTTTTCTGAAACTTGAAAAATGTTAAAATTGATTCAGATTAATCCGAGCTCCCAATCTATGAAATACAGATCTTTTAGCATAATCAAGACCCCAACTAAGGCCTTGTTATGCCTGATGATAGCTCTAATTCATATCAACACCTTTGCCCAGGAAAGTCAGAGCACTAAAGAAATTTCCCATTCGGTTTATTTTACTGCAAATACGGGGCTGGAGGATTCCTCATTTTCAGAATTAATTCTGAAGCAAATAAACGAGGAATCACAAAATGACCAGGAAGCTTCAGTAGTAGTTGTGGGGAACATTACCCCAAAAGGAGGCTATCCTCCAAAAAAGAAAGATCGGAAAGAAACAGAAGAATTTTTAAAGGAAAGACTTATGAAGCCCCTGGAAGGTTTCAACGGAAATATTATTTACAACCCCGGCGTAAATGAATGGAACGAAGAAGGTCACCAGAATATAGACGATATGGAGTCCTTTCTTCAGGATAACAGCGAAGCAGAATTCTGGCCTAATGATGGATGCCCCATTGAAGGGGAAGATCTTAACGATGATGTGCGGTTGGTGATGGTGGATTCCCAATGGTTTCTGGAAGTATGGGACAATCATCCATACATTAATGACAAATGCGAAATAAAAACCCGGGAGCAGTTTTTTATTGAATTTAAGGATGAATTAAAAGATGAGCAGGGGAAAACTATAATAGTGAGTATTCACCACCCAGTGATGTCTAACACCCGCCACGGATTAATAAATAAAATTGCAGGTTTTACCGAACAATCTTACCAAAATCCACTAAGAAAAGAATTACGCGACAGGCTGGAAACCCTCTCCAGACAATTTGAAGATGTGATCTTTGTTTCCGGCAACGACAGGAACCTGCAATATATAGAAGACGATAACACTCCGCAGATCATAAGCGGGGCCATGGGTAAACTCCAAAGATCAAAACCGGAAGGAGATAAGGATTTCGCCGCAAAAAAAACCGGTTTCATTAAGCTGAATGTCTATAAAAATGGTAGGTCGGTAGTAGATTTTTACGAATCTACCGCTTCCGGGCCACAGCTTCTGCACAGCCAGGATATTAAACGTGAGAGAATTAGTGAAGACGAGGTTTCTTATCATTCAAAAGAAGACTTTGAATCCACTTATAAAGCCTCTGTTTATACCCAGGAAGAGGTTAATAAATCTTTTCCTTATAAAAAAATGTGGGGTGAACATTACCGCGAAATTTATGCTAAGCAAATAGAAGTGCCCGTATTGTTTTTAGATACCCTACCTGGAAACCCCATAGCTATTAGTGAAGGGGGCGGTAAACAATCGAGATCCCTTCGGTTACGTGATGATAATGAAAACGAGTTTACGTTAAGGGAAGTAAGGAAAAGTGCCCTCAGGTTTATGCAGGCAAATATTCCAGGCCATTATATCTACGATTTTATGCAGAATACAGTAGCAGAACGAATCGTACAGGATTTTTACACCACGGCTCACCCATATGCGCCATTTGCCGTTAATGATATCATGGAAGACCTTGATCTCTATCACGCCAATCCTAAACTTTATTATGTTCCGAAGCAAGAAAACCTAAGTATCTATAACGAAGATTATGGAGATAAGCTTTATATGCTGGAAGAACACGTTGGCGATCACAATAAGGAGTTTAAAGACTTTGGAAATGCTGATGATATAATTAGTACTTCCGACCTTTTGCTTGAGTTGAGAAAAACAAAAAACATCTACGTACACGAGCCTACATATATAAGAGCCCGTCTTACCGATATGCTAATTGGAGACTGGGACAGGCATGAAGACCAGTGGAGATGGGCAGAGTTTAAGGAAAACGACTCGGTTAAAATGTATAAACCAATTCCACGGGATCGCGATCAGGCCTTCTCTAAATATGATGGTTTTATGGTGAGGCTTTTAAAATTTGGTTTACCTGAAATGAGAGCCTTTCAGAGTTTTAAGCCAGAGCTTACCGATATAAAATGGTTTAATAAAGCAGCCTATTCTTTGGATAAAGCTTTTATAAGAAACGCTACCTGGACCGAATGGAAAGAACAGGTGGAATATATTCAGAAAAACCTAAGTGATGAAAATATTGAAGCGGCCTTTGCTGCCCTTCCTGAAGACACGAGGGGTGAAAGCATAGAAAATATAAAACAATCTCTTAAAGCCAGACGTGATAATCTGGAAGACATTGCGAATCGGTATTATGAATTCTTAGTCCGTTACGATATTGTCACAGGAACAGAAGAAGACGACTCCATTATAATTACCCGAAAACAGAATGGCGTAACCGAAATTAAGGTAGTTGGCGGTGATGGTTCAGAGTTTCAGCGCTCATATTCCTCTTCAGAAACCAAAGAGATCTGGGTCTATGGCCTGGAAGGAGAAGACGATTTCAGGGTTGAAGGAAAAGGAAATGACTTGATTAAACTTAAAATTGTGGGTGGCAAAAACAACGACACTTATAATTTTGATAATTCACGTCAAACCAAAATTTACGACTATAAAAGCAAAAAGAACCGTTTTGAGAAAATCGGTTCCAAAATGCTTACCGATAATTACGACATAAATAATTATGACCCCGAAAAACGCAAATATTCCACCAATGTGTTTTTCCCCAGCATAGGTTTCGATCCCGATGCAGGTTTTAAAATGGGAGTAAAAAACACCTACACCACCTATGGCCTTGCCAGAAACCCATTTACAGCACAACATAGTCTTTCGCTCAATTATTTCTTTGCTACCGATGGATTTTCAGCGGAATATACCGGAGAATTTGCACATATCTTTCCCAACTGGAATCTTGGCCTTGAAGCAAAATACACCAGCCCTAATTATACTCTGAATTACTTCGGAACAGGTAATGATAGTTTTTATGATGAAGACATGGTAGATATGGATTTCAACAGGGTAAGGATTCAGCAGATGAGTTTTGCCCCTTCTTTGATAAGAGAAAATAATCGCGGCAGTAGTTTTTACCTGAAAGGAATACTGGAGTCCATGGAGGTGGCCTATAATGAAAATGAATTTGTAGGACAGTCTTTTGATGAAAACAGCGAACTTTTTGAGCAACAAATTTACGGTGGAGCTGAATTGTTTTTCCGCTATTTTAATCAGGACAATCCCGCCTTCCCTAGTCGGGGCATGGATTTTAGTTTAACCACCGGATACAAGGCTAATATTGACGACCACAATAACAAATTCGGTTACCTTAAGCCCTCTATAGGCATTAATTACCCATTACATTCCAGCGGAATAGCTACTCTTGCGACCAAGGTGAGTGGGGAGATGATCTTTGGTGATAATTATGAATTCTATCACGGAGCTACCCTCGGCGGAAACCATAGTCTTAGAGCCTACCGCAACGAACGTTTTAACGGGAAAACTGTTTTTTACCATAGTACAGATATTCGGGTGGGGCTTTCCCAACTACGGACTAATTTTGTCCCGCTTAGATTCGGGGTAACTGCAGGTTATGACTACGGAAGGGTATGGAGTGATGAGCCCGAGTCTAATGACTGGCACGACAATTACGGAGGTTCAGTCTTTATAAACGGATTTAATGCCTTAACCGCAAATTTTGGCTATTACCTGGGGGACGATGGCAACAGATTTATGTTCAGCCTTGGATTTAATTTTTAAAATAATTATACTCTGAAAAAATAAAAAAACCCTGTCATTGTTGATGTGACAGGTTTAAAATATAATTCAAAATATAAATATATTATTCAGCACGATGAAAATCAAATCTTTGTCCACCAACTGATATTCCCGCCATAGCTCCGGCTTTAGGCATAGTTACTACAGCAACTCCATCCTGAAAATCTATATCCCGGGAAATCCCTTCTTCCAGGATTACGGCTGAAGCATTTGCACTTAATTCATAAGACCCATCCTTAAAATCATCGAGAGCTTGCTTGTTATTAAAGAAGAGAACTTCAATAAAGGATTTTCCGCCAGCCTGGAGCCCCACATCCAGTTCCTTAAGATCAGCATATCCAATCATAATTCCATTTTCGTAAACCGTTCCATTTCCCGAAGCACCGCCAATTATATAGGCTCCTTTTCCAACATTCGGAAAAATTGCATATCCTACAGAGGTTTCAAATAAATCGGCAACTTGAGGATAATTCTGTTCAATAGAAGATTTTGCCTCTCTGGAATCAGCAACAAGTTCTTCTCCCGTTTTTCCCATAGAACCACATCCAGCAAGCCCAATAATTAAAAAAGCTATTACAGGTAGGTACCATTTTTTATTCATCAAATTCATAATTTTTTAATTTTAAAAGGGTAAGGCCTTAATTTGCCGCTTAATGCTCGTAAAATCTGTTAATCTATTGTTATTTCACTTGCTATTAGAGCTTTAGATATTAATTTCCATTGATCTTGAATGTAATGCCTCACCTCCTATCTACTGTAAATCCAGGTTTAAAAACAAAAAACCGAAACGTGTTGCATTCCGGTTTTAGGTGAATCTAATTTCTTAATTAAGGTCTTTATAATCAAATTTCTGACCTCCCACTGAAACCTCTATCATGGCTCCTGCCTTTGGCATCGTTAATATTGCTCTTCCGTTTTCAAACTCTACACTTTTAGCTTTTCCCTCTTCAATAATTACTGCCGAAGCATTGCCGGCCAGCTTGTAATTTCCTTCCTTAAATTTATCCAGTTCAGATTTGGTTTGAAAAAGAATAGCCTGCCTGAATGCCTGACCTCCTAATTGAAACCCAATATCCAACTGCCTCAATTCAGCAAACCCAATAAGATTTCCATTTTGGTAAACCACACCATTCCCGGCAGCTCCACCCAAAATATAGGCCCCTTTCCCTACATTGGGAAAGATCACATACCCCGCCGAGAGATCGAATAGTTCTTTTACCTCAGGATTATCGGTTATAAAGGCTGTTTTAGCCCTTTCTGCGTCATCTATCAAGCGTTCCTGATCTTCAGTTTGAGCAAATGTTGTGCTCATAAAAATCAAAGAGAACAGGAAACCGTAAACAAAATTTAATTTCAATTTTTCCATCATTAATCATTTTAATTTTACTCTATTGAAATTAAGAATTTGCCGTCACAACTACTGTTAAGCAACTGTTATATTCAAGCCGCCAAAAAGTTCTACAAAAAACTGTGGAATTCCACACCAGTTTTCAGCATCTCAAAAAATAAACTTCCTTATCCCGGGCTTTTTAAACCAATGAAATTACACCCAAGTAACTACAATAAAGCGATTTAAGTGCTTTTTATTTAAGAAAAACAAAAGATGGTAAGATAGTTGGTTTAAAGGCTTGAACCCAAATTGAATTGATGTTGAACGATATAGATATAAACCTGCTTTTTGATATTGCACAAGTTATATTTCTGATTCCATTTTTATACCTGCTTAATCAGGAGATCTTTAAACGTCTTAAGAAAAGACATAGTTTTTTTTCTTTCAGGCTAATGAACAGTCTATTCTTTTATCACCTCATCTTTGGTGCTATTTATTATACCTATGCTTCTTTTAACCCATCAGACTCACATAGGTATTTTCAGGTTCCGCAAAGAGTAGGAAAAGAATGGATGGATTTTGCAAAAACCGGAACCGGTTTCATAGATTTTATATCCTATCCATTTATAAACTATCTGGATTTCAGCTATGAAATGATGATGTTGCTCTTCACCTGGATTGGGTACCTAGGCTTCGTATATGCGTATCTTATCTTTAGAGAGAATATGCCGCATAAGATCAAAGTTTTTAAAAAGATCAACTTACTGCCACTACTGCTTTTCCTTCCCAATATGCACTTCTGGACGGCCTCATTGGGAAAAGGCGCGCCAATTTTTCTGGGACTTATGATGTTTGCCTATGCTGTAAAGAATTCTGAACAACGCTGGCAAGGACTATTTTTTGGTTCGCTCCTGGTCTTTTGTATCAGACCACACATTTTCCTGCTGGTAGCGGTTGTAGCAATATTGGGAATATTATTCGGTAATAAACGTATTGAATGGAAAAAGAAATTGGTTTATACCGGGCTAATAACCGGGGTCCTTTTGATCTTTAGAGATCAGATCCTTGGCGTGGTAAACCTGGGGAATTCCCAGGACCTCATCAACGATTTTATTGCCTTTACCGATAAAAGGGCCGATAGTTTAGGGCAGGCAACCTCTGGAGTAACCATGAGCGATTACTCCCTTTTCGAGAAATTTTTCACGTTCTGGTTCAGACCATTGTTCTTTGACGCGCCTGGATTCTTTGGAGTTATCGTTTCTGTTGAAAATCTTATTTATCTGTTACTGGCAGTGAAGCTGTTTAAAAGAAATTTCTTCAGCTTTATCAAGATTGCACCAGTAAAGGTGAAGATGAGCCTCTTATTGTTCTTACTGAGTTCTTTTGCAATGACTTTTGTGATGTCTAATCTGGGAATAATCATCAGGCAAAAAACAATGGTAATGTATTTCCTGTTTTTTGTGATCTATTATTTCCTGGCTCATGAGCAGATGCTAAAGTCAAGCCCTAAAGTGCGAACATTGGAAATATATCCGCGAAAAGCGGCTTAAACTTATATTAAAACAAAAGCCCCGAGGCAGATTTGCTTTGGGGCTTTTTATTTTTGGTAGCCTCGCCAGGAATCGAACCTGGATCTAAAGTTTAGGAAACTTCTATTCCCTGCCCGCCGTTGTGGTCTCACCAGGACTCGAACCTGGATCTAGAGTTTAGGAAACTCCTATTCTATCCCTTGAACTATGAGACCTTTAAATTGATAGTTGGCAGGCGGGTATCCATTGAACTACGAGGCCGCGCAAGGGCCACAAAAATAATAATGTTTTGAGAAAAAATTCAAATTCCCTCTTAAAATTTCGCAAAGCATCCGGAAACTTTGTAATTTCAGTTTGATCTTAAATTTTGCATTATGAAATTACTCGCAACTATAAGCAGTTTCATCTTTTTATTTGCCAACACCTGTAATTCTCCTGAAGGTCAGAATGATCACCTTCAGCTTACCGGAACCCTTGAAGCTACGGGGATTACCTCTTATCAATATGGAAGTCATACCCTTACTACAGAAGATACTTTTTACGCGCTTCGAAGTGAGAAGATAGACCTCAGTAAATTTGAAGGTAAAACCGTTAGCCTTGAAGGAGAAAAAATAGCAGGTTACCCCGTAGATGGAGGCCCCGATTATATTGAAGTAAACAAGATCAAAGAGAAGGAATAAGCGGTTTCTTTAATACATCTGCTTTTTCCGGAATGAAGTTTTTTCAAGGATACATACGAGTTGGAATTATACTCCTTAAAGAAGATTGCATACCTTTAATACCTATATAATTAAAATGAAAACAATTTTACTTTCGGCTATGTCCATTTTATTATGCCTGCCGGTTTTTTCTCAAAATCCAGGAATTGAAAAAGAGGCATTTGCCCATACCTATTCTATTGTGGCCCGGGATTCTGTTACCGGCGAAATGGCGGTTGGAGTACAGAGCCATTGGTTTTCTGTAGGACCATTGGTAGCCTGGGGAAAAAGTGGCGTTGGGGTGGTTGCCACCCAGTCTTTTGTGAACCCCGAATATGGACCGCGCGGACTTGAATTAATGGAAAAGGGGATTTCCGCTGTAGAAGCTTTGGAAGAAATCGCCAATTCAGATGGTGGACGGGAATACAGACAGGTAGCATTTTTAGATAGCCATGGAAATACCGCCGCATTCACCGGCCAGAACTGTGTAGAGGCAGCCGGCCATATAACCGATGAAAATTTTTCGGTGCAGGCCAATATGATGCTGAACGAAGAAACTGTGCCGGCAATGGCAGAAAGTTTCAGCCGTAATTCTCATCTTCCCCTGGCGGAAAGGGTTCTCGAAGCCTTAAAAGCAGCCCAGGAAACAGGAGGTGATATTCGCGGAAAACAGTCGGCAGCCTTGATTGTAGTTGGAGCTGAAAAAGTTGAAGAAAGCTGGAAAGATAAAAAAATAGATCTCCGGGTGGATGATCACGCCGAACCTATCAAAGAACTGGAACGTCTCCTGAAAACTGCCCGTGCCTACGAACATATGAATGAAGGTGACCTCGCTATGGAAGATGGAGATGTAGATAAGGCTTTGGAGGAATATGGCTCCGCAGAAAAAATGTTCCCCGATAACCTGGAGATGCAATTCTGGAAGGCGGTAGCCCTGGCCAATGCAGGAGAGATTCAGGAAGCAAAACCTGTTTTCGATAAGATCTTCAAAAAAAATGAAAACTGGCGTGAAATGTTAAGGAGATTACCAAAAGCCGGACTTTTAGATGTTAGCGACGAGGAATTAAAGCAACTTACCGAATAGATTATTAATTAGCTGTCTTTCTTATTATCTTAGCAAATCAGGAAAAAATTACACCATTATGAAAAATTCAGCAACAAAAATATTACTTTCTATCCTTGTGGTGAGCCTCGGGCTTTTTACCGCTTGTAAGGATGAAGAAAAAGCAACAGAAACCAGCAAAGAGACACCGAGTGTAAATTCCACTACCCAGGAAAGCAACACCAGTACTTCTGAAGCACCCGAGTTAAATCCGAAACACGGAGAACCTTTTCACCGATGTGATATTCCGGTAGGAGCACCCTTAAGTCAGGCCGCCTCTACCCAGCAAAATACCAACACGCAAAGTACACAGTCTCCGGTGCGATTGAAGAGCTCAACCCCTAAGATCAATCCGCCTCACGGAGAACCTGGTCATTCCTGTTCAATTCCAGTTGGCGCACCTTTGGAAGGATAGAATAAATTTCAGCATAAAAAAATCCGTAGCTCATCAGAACCACGGATTTTTTTATAGAAAATTCCTGATAATTTAATCCAGACCTCCTCTTCGGGTAGCATCTCTTGGTTCCGGCCAGGTCATCTGCTCTCCTGTTCTTCTGCTAACAGGTAGCACACTTTTCTCACGGGAAGACGTTTCGGGATCTTCACTCGCCATATAGGTGAGAATCGCGGTTAAGATCACATTGCTTCTCACATCGTCAAAAACGATCTTGTCGTAAGTATCTAAATTCGTATGCCAGGTATAGTTCCAGTAATTCCAGCTGAGCGAACTCAGCATAAAGCCCGGAGCACCTGCTGCTACGAAAGAAGAATGATCTGAACCTCCACCGGAAGGAGTTCCGGGAAAAGTAGTTTCAATATCATACTTGATCTCATCGGGCACCGGTTCCATCCATCTGCCAAGGTAATCGTAAGCGTGCAGGAATCCCTGACCGCTAATACTAGCTACTCTTCCCGTACCGTTGTCCTGATTAAATAAGGCCTGAACATTCTCCACAATTTCAGGATTGTCTTTTACAAATGCACGGGATCCATTTAGGCCCTGCTCCTCACTGCCCCAATGTCCGGCTATGATAGTCCGTTTTGGGTTAGGGTAAAGTTTCTTTAAAATTCTCATGGTTTCCATCATCACCATTGTTCCTGTACCATTATCGGTCGCACCGGTTCCGCCATCCCAGGAATCGAAATGAGCAGAAAGAATAATATATTCCTCAGGTTTTTCGCTGCCTTCAATTCTCGCGATGGTATTAAATGTTGGAACTTCACCAAGATCTTCCGATTCAGCTACGATCTTGAGTTTCGGTTTATCCCCATATTCTGCAAGTCGGTAAACCAGGCCATAGTCCTCCAGATTCATATCAACAGTGGGGATATTTTCAGTATACGCTCCAAAAATTTTGTTTGCACCAAAACCGTGGGACCAGTAAGAGGTTACAATGGCAGCAGCTCCTGCTTTTTCAAGAGCAAGGTGAAGACTCTTGTTATTGTGACCTGTTTTTTCCATTTTTTCCCTCCAGGCTTGTTCCTGCTTCTCACGTTGATCTTTCATTTTTTGAAAAGATTCCTCGGTGGCCCATTCTTCCCAGTTTTCATCGGGTCTCCCTGAAGGCTGATACATGGAAGCCAAAACAATCTTACCTTTTACTGCTGCCAGATTCTTTACGAAATCAAGAGAATCAGAAGCGTCAGGTAACAAAACTACCTCGGCGGTAACTCCCTTCTTTTTAGTCGAAGGACTCCAGGCCAGTTGGCGAGCTCGTAGGCTCTGAACTCTTGGCTCAATAAGATCGACGTGGGTAACCCCGCGTTCCCAGCCTTTCCATGTTCCCCACTGTTGCTTTTCGGCGTCAATGCCCCAGCTTTCATATTTTTTGACTGCCCAATCGTGAGCATTCTTCATTTGTGGAGTTCCCACCAGGCGTGGACCAATCACATCCATTAACTCATGCCCAAGTTGCTCAAGCTGTGAATTTTCATTGGCTTCCTTAATAATACTTTCAACAATCTGGTCCTGGGCGGTAACAGACATAGAAACCAGAAAAAAGCAGAATAATAGTAAGTTATACTTCATCGTAAAGTTTTAGATTGACATTATTTGATGCTCAAATATATCATATTTAGCCCAAAGCCAAAGTGCGGTTTCTTTCCTAAAAAAAGCGAAATCAAAGCTTCAGGATTTTTTTCAGAAATTAAGTATCTTGCCTCTCAGCAAAACAACCCACCTCAGGTTTCATAAATCTTAACCTGAAACAAAATTTCACATATGAGAAAAACATTACTTCTTTTATTCATTTTCAGCCTCATCTCTACAAATGGGTTTACCCAGGAGAGCGAACTTTCAGTAGAACAAATAATGCAGGATCCCTCCTGGATGGGAACTTTTCCCGAAAATATTAAATGGGGTTACGATAGCCGGAATATTTATTTTGATTATAATCCCAATGCTAATCCGGGCGATTCCCTTTATAAGATCAATGTTCAGAACAAATCTGAAATCCGGAAAGTAAGCCTGGAAGAACGCAGAGAAATGATTCCCGCCGCAGGCGATCTTAATAAAAAAAGAACGAAAAAGCTCATTATTGAAAACGACAATCTAGCCATCGCCGATCTGAAATCCGGCAAGATCACCGAGCTTGTTGATCTTTCAGAAAAAATTGAAGATCCACAATTCATGGCCGATGAGAATCTGTTGACTTTTACTTCTGGAAATAACGCCTATCTCTTCAACCTAAAAAATGCCCGGCTTGATCAGCTTACTAAAATCGAAAAAGGGGAAAAGAAAGAGGAAAAAACCGAGGATGCTTCTGAAAAGGAGAGCTGGCTCAAGGAAGAAAACCTGGAACTCCTGGAGGTTGTAAGTGAGAGAAAAACCAAAAAAGAAGAAACAGAAGCACACCGCAAAGCAGTTGCTGAAAAAGAAGATTTCACTTTTTACCTGGAGGATCGTACGATCAGCAATCTGCAGGTAGCACCTAATGCGAAATATGCCACTTTTAACCTAATTACCCGTAAACGCGGTAAAAGCACCGATGTGCCTAATTATGTAGATAAATCTGGTTATACCGTTAATCTGCCCGCCAGGTCTAAAGTAGGAGAAGATGAGACCACGGTAGAACTTGCTATTTATAATTTTGAAAAGGATACCGTTTTTATGCTGAATACTGAATCCCTTCCCGGCCTGAAAGACCTTCCCGATTATACCGAAGATTATCCCGATCGCGACTGGGAAGAAATGGAGAGAGAAGTAATCCCATCAGGCACTTATTTTTCTAATAACGGAGCAAAAGCGGTGGTTAATATCCGTTCAAAGGACAACAAAGACCGCTGGATTGCTCAACTTAACCTGGAAAATGGCGAGTTAACCAATCTTGACCGCCAGCGTGATGAAGCCTGGATCGGTGGCCCCGGGCTGGGCTATACCTTTTACGGCGGAGGTACTTTTGGCTGGTTACCTGATAACAAGCATATTTATTTCCAAAGTGAGGAAACAGGCTATTCCCACCTTTATTTACTCAATGTAGATACCGGGAATAAAAAAGCTCTCACCAATGGGGAATTTGAAGTTTTTGATCCCGAATTATCCAATGATAATAAACACTGGTATTTGACTACTTCGGAAGTCGGACCAGGGGAACGCCATTTTTATAAGATGCCGGTTATGGGTGGTAAAAGGGAAAAATTAACCCAGATGCCGGGGAATAATGAGGTACATCTCTCTCCAGACGAGAAATATATGGCTATCAGGTATTCATACAGCAACCAGCCCTGGGAGTTATATCTTAAGAGAACCCGTGCCAATGCCGAACCTGAAAAATTAACCAACGGACAAACAGAAGAATTCGCATCCTACCAGTGGCGCGTCCCTGAAATGATTGAATTCGAAGCTGAAGACGGCGTAATGGTTCCTGCAAGACTCTACACTCCTACTGCCGAAACAAAGAATAACGCTGCCGTAGTGTTTGTTCACGGTGCAGGTTATCTTCAGAATGTGCATAAATGGTGGAGTAGCTATTTTAGGGAATATATGTTTCATAATCTGTTAACCGATTTGGGTTACACCGTTATCGACATCGATTACCGCGGAAGCGCAGGTTACGGCCGCGACTGGAGAACAGCGATCTATCGCCATATGGGCGGCAAAGATCTGAGTGACCAGGTAGACGGAGTTAAATACCTCATCGAAAATCATGACATCAATCCTGAGAAAGTTGGAATTTACGGTGGTAGCTACGGTGGCTTTATTACTTTAATGGGAATGTTCAATGAACCTGAAACTTTTAAAGCAGGAGCCGCATTACGCTCAGTGACCGACTGGGCACACTACAATCATGGGTACACTTCAAATATTCTGAATGAACCTTCAAAAGATCCCATTGCCTACCGTAGATCTTCACCTATTTATTTTGCTGAAGGCCTGGAAGGCGATCTTTTAATCGCCCACGGAATGCTGGATGTAAACGTTCATTTTCAGGATGTGGTAAGGCTTGCTCAACGTCTTATCGAACTCGAAAAAGATAACTGGGAAATGGCGGTTTATCCGGTAGAAGATCACGGGTTTGTGGAACCGAGTAGCTGGACCGATGAATATAAGCGTATCTTAAAACTATTTAACGAAAGCCTTCTGGAATAATGGACATAAATTTTGTACGCCGGCAGTTTCCGGCACTGGAACAGGACTTCACCTATATGGATAACGCCGGAGGGTCACAGACCCTCGCCAAGGTAGCCGAAAGAATAAGTGGTTACCTTTTACATCATAATGTCCAGCTGGGTGCTTCTTATAAAGTTTCCAGAGAAGCCGGTGAGAAATTGAGTTACGCAACCAATGAGGTGTCAAAGTTTATTAATGCCTCTCGTCCTGAAGAGGTGGTGATAGGACCGTCCTCGAGTATGCTTCTTCGTATCTTAAGCCTTAGTCTAAGCAAACAATGGCAGGAAGGAGATGAGGTAATAGTCACCAACACCGATCATGAAGCTAATGTTTCCCCCTGGACCGATCTGGAAAAAAATGGTATAAAGGTAAAGGTCTGGAAAGTAAACCCCGACACCCTGGAACTGGAGCTTTCCGAACTTGAAAAATTGATTTCTAAGCATACGAAGCTGGTTGCAGTTAACCATGCTTCAAATGTACTTGGGACAATTAATCCTATAAAAAAGATCACGGAAATAGTACACAGAGCCGGGGCATTGATTTGCGTTGATGGCGTAGCTTATGCGCCCCACAGGCAGGTAAATGTGAAAGAACTGGATGTAGATTTTTATGTTTTTAGCTGGTATAAAACCTACGGTCCCCATCTTGCTGTTATGTACGGGAAATACGATTTACTGTACGAAATGGACGGGATAAACCATTATTTTTTCGGCAAGAAGGATGTCCCATATAAGTTTCAGCCCGGCAATTTCAATTTTGAGCTCACTTATAGTCTCCTGGGGATTACCGAATATTTTGAAGAATTTTACCGGGAGCATTTCCGCAGTACCAAAAAATTAGAAACTTCCGAAAAACTGGCTAAAAGCTTCGATATTATCGCCAGATATGAAGAAAGAATTAGCCTTCCCTTATTGACATTTCTGAGAGAAAATCCATATATCAGGATAATAGGTTATCCTGAAGCCGATAGAAATAAGAGAGTTCCTACCATTTCCTTTGTCCATTCCAGGATGAAAAGCGATGAAATCGTGAAACAGGTAGATGAGCATCGCATCGGAATCAGGTTTGGAGACTTTTATGCTAAAAAGCTCATCAAAGATCTCGGCCTGAAGGAAAAAAACGGCGTGGTTAGGATAAGCCTGGTACATTACAATACCGCCGATGAAGTAAAACGACTGATTGGAGTATTGAGGAAAATCCTTTAAAAATAAAAAGCCACGAATTCAGAAAGAGAATTCGTGGCTAATATTTTAAAGAGAACTGAAATTTATCCCAAAGCCTGTTTTAGATCTTCAATAAGATCTTCCTCATCTTCAACGCCTACACTAAGACGAATAAGGGAGTCTACAACTCCGGTCTTTGTTCTTTCTTCCTGTGGAATTGAAGCGTGCGTCATACTTGCAGGGTGTCCAGCAAGAGATTCCACTCCGCCAAGAGATTCTGCGAGAGTAAAAACCTTAAGGTTTTCTACAATATTTGTAGCACTTTTTAAAGTATTTTCCTTGGTGGTAAAAGAGATCATACCGCCAAAACCTGTCATCTGCTTTTTAGCGATATCACGGTTAGGGTGATCTTCAAAACCAGGCCAATAAACCTTGTCAACTTTAGGATGGGTCTTCAGGAATTTTGCAACTGCTTCCCCGTTTTCACAATGTCTCTGCATACGCAGGTGTAAAGTTTTAATTCCACGAAGCACGAGGAAACTATCCTGAGGGCCGCAAACCGCACCACTGGCATTTTGAATAAAATATAATCTATCGGCCAGCTTTTCATCATTTACAACTAGTGCGCCCATCACCACATCGCTGTGCCCGCCAAGGTATTTTGTGGCGCTGTGCATCACGATATCTGCACCCAGATCCATTGGCTGCTGCAAATAGGGAGTGGCAAAAGTATTGTCTACCGCAAGTATCAAGTTATGTTTTTTGGCGATTTCAGAAACCGCTTCGATATCGATGATATTCATCATTGGGTTGGTTGGTGTTTCCACCCAGATGAGTTTGGTATTTTCATTAATATACTCCTCAATTTTTGAAGCATCCTGCATCCCGATAAAATGAAATTTTATCCCAAAATTCTCGAAAATAGTAGTAAAAAGTCGGTATGAACCTCCGTAAAGGTCGTTGGTAGTAATAATTTCATCGCCCGGTTTGAACAATTTCATAACCGCATCAATCGCAGCTAGACCAGAGCCAAACGCCAATCCAAACTTTGCATTCTCAATACTGGCGAGTGACTTCTCCAAAGCCGTTCTTGTAGGATTACCACTTCGGGAATATTCAAATCCCTTGTGCCCGCCGGGGGTGGTTTGTGAATACGTACTGGTTTGATAAATTGGCGGCATTACCGAGCCGTATGCGGGGTCTGTATTTTCCTGTCCACCGTGTATAGTTTTGGTGTTGAATTTCATATCCACTGAGTTTAAACCAAATGTAGCATACCTGTTGGGCAATAGCAAAATTGGCTGTACCTTTATCTTTCAATTTAACAGCCATAAAATTGAAAAAACTACTATCTATTTTCAGCCTTATCTTTCTTTTTTCTGCCTGCGAGCAGGAAGCTGAAAGTCTCGAATTTTTAAATTATTCAGTAGAAAGAAGTGCCGATAACTGTGATCCTGAAACCGAAAAATGTAGCTTTATAGACCTGAATTTCCCTGTAGCTTCTGGCACTGGAACCCGGGAGAAGCAAATCAATAAAGAGATTGAAAATCACCTGAGCTATATTTTAGGCTATGAGGACGAACCCAATATTGCATCGGTAGAAGATATAGCAAAGGTCTTCATTAAGAATTATGAAAAGACCAAAAGAGATTTTCCCGGCTACAATACTGCCTGGGAGGCAACAATCTATAGTGATATTAGCTATATATCTGACAAGCTAGTCTCAATTCAGTTTAATTCTGAAGTTTTTGAAGGGGGAGCCCACGGCTACAGCAGTATTACCTGGCTGAATTTTAACCCTGAGACCGGTGAAATTTATTCCCAGGATGAACTTTTCACCGAAGATTTCAAAAATTTCGTGGAAGATAAGTTTAGAAAAGACCAGGGAATCCCGGAAGGGGAAGCCATCAACAGTACAGGTTTATTTTTCGAAAATGATGAATTTCACCTTCCGCAGAATATAGGTTTCAGCAACACCAAAGTTATTCTTTATTACAATGCCTACGAGATCGCAGCTTACGCCGATGGTCCATACCGGATGGAATTCCCTCAAACTGAAATTTCAGAATATATAAAGATTGAATTATAAGGTATTTCAAAATGAAAAAGATCTATCACCTCTCTACCTGCGATACCAATAAAAGAATCCTTAAAGAACTGGATCCCCCTGCGGCTTTTAAACTTCAGGATATAAAAACCGAAGGGATCACCGAAGAGCAGATCGATGAGATGAAGGAGCTTGCCGGAAGTTATGAATCGCTTTTCAGCAAACGGGCAAGGCTCTACAGGGAGAAGGAACTTCACCTGGAAGAACTCACCGAAGACCGCTATAGAAATCTTATTCTGGAACACTACACTTTTCTGAAACGCCCTGTGATTATTAACAACGATCATATCTTTATAGGGAACTCCAAAAAAACGGTGGAGGCTGCGAAAAAGTCAATAAATGAGTAACAGAGGCCTGGCAATTATTGCAGCAACTATTGCCAGTGCGATTTATGGTGTCAACCATACGGTGGCCAAAGGGGTAATGCCCTTTCACATTGAGCCTTTCGGGTTTATATTCCTTAGGGTTTTTGGCGCGGCAATTCTTTTTTGGGCAATTAGTTTCCTCGGGCCACGAGAGAAAATAGCGACTTCAGACTGGCCAAGAATATTGGGTTGCGCCGTTTTTGGGATGGTGATAAATATGCTGTTCTTTTTTAAAGGTCTAAGTTTATCCACCCCCATTAACAGTTCAGTGATTGTAACGCTCTCTCCTGTTATGGTGCTAATCCTTGCTTCAATTTTAATTAGAGAACGCATCACCCTTTTAAAGAGTATCGGGATAATTGTGGGGCTTGCGGGAGCGCTAATTTTGGTTCTTTTTAGTGCAGATACCGGCAGTAATGCGCCAAATATCCCTATGGGAAATGTACTTTTTATCGTAAACGCATTTTCCTACGGACTTTATCTGATTCTTGTAAAACCCTTAACTGCAAAATACCACCCTCTTACCCTTATGAAATGGCTTTTCTTCATTGCCGTTTTTATAAATTTCCCCATCACTATTGGCGAATTTACCGATGTTCAATGGAGCAGTTTGCCGTTTGATGCGATCTGGAAAATGGCTTTTGTGGTGGTGGGTACAACTTTTTCAACCTATTTGCTGAATATTTATGCGCTAAAACAACTTTCGGCTTCCACCATAAGTGCATTTATTTACCTGCAACCCCTTATCGCAATCGTCTATGCTATAAGTACAGGCGCCGATTCGCTGAATCTCACCAAGGTAGTTGCCGCCTTGCTGGTGTTTGCCGGGGTTTATATGGTTACCAAAAAGAAAACTGAATTAAGGCCTTAATCAAGGACCTCGGGAAAAACCCAAAATTATGAATCGGAAAAAATATATAACTCGAGGCAAGCCTCGAGGAATTAAACCCCCAATGAGGGATTAAAGTTGATGCGGCTCAACATGCTGTGGCCGTTTCCCGTATTTGCGGGTGTCTTCTTTGGTCAATATCCTGAAATCTTCGGTGTGGGAAAGGCTGTTCAGGTTTTCATACAATTCCGGGGGAAGCTTGGTGAGTTTGCGTTCTTTCAGATCAATCCAGCTCCCCATCATCTCGCAACTGGCGAAATTTCGGCCCTTATAATCGTAAAAGTTGTGGAGGAATTCAAAATACATTCCGTCTTTGGACAGGCCTTTTAATTCCAGAGTCACTTTAACCGGATGGCCGGCAAAAACTTCTTTAAAATAATAAACGTGCTCATAAAATACCACGGGACCCAGATTATATTTGACCAATTCTTCCTGGCCAAAACCGTTCTCCATTAAAAAGCTCATTCGGGTATGGCTCATAAAATTTATATAGGCAGTGTTAGCCAGATGACGGTTGGCGTCTGTATCGCTCCAGCGTATATCGAATTCTTTAATGTACATCGCTTATTTTTTAATAAAACTAACAAATATTATTATGCATGCATAATTATTGCAATTAAAATTAATTTACTGAAATTAGCAGCGAATGCCATTGATAAAAAGCACATATACCGCTCCGCGAATATTCCGAAACGCTCATTTTTCGACCATTTATGCTTCCAGCATCAGAAAGGTGGCCTTTAGCACTACGCAACGCTACCGAATTGAACTGGAAGACGAAGACTTTCTTGATCTGGATCGAAGTTTCTCTTCTGAAGGAAACAGCGGGAAGCTGGTAATCCTTCTTCACGGTCTTGCAGGCAATGCTCAACGCGCTTATATGAAAGCCATGGCACGAATTTTTGCTGAAGCCGGCTGGGACACAGCCGCGATGAATTTAAGGGGTTGCAGCGAAGAGATGAACAGGCTTTATCGCAGTTACAATGCCGGAGCCACCGAAGATCTGGATGCAGTGATCAAGCATATTTTGGCTGAAAAAAGATATACTGAGATCACTTTAGTTGGTTTCAGTCTAGGCGGGAATTTAATGCTGAAATATCTGGGCGAAAATTCTGATATTCCTTCAGAAATAAAATCGGCCGTGGCGGTGTCTACTCCTTGCGACCTGGAAACTTCACTGGAAGAAATCAGTAAACCGGGAAATTTTATTTATTCAAAACGCTTTATAAGAAACCTGAAAAAGGAATTATTCAGGAGGCACCTGGCTTTTCCAGAGAAAATTTCAAAAGAGGAAATCGCCGGTTGTAAAACGCTTAGGGATATTGATGAGCTCTACACAAGCCGGGCTCACGGATATAAAAATGCGGCTGATTATTATGCAAAATGCAGCTCTCTTCAATTTTTACCGAATATCAAAATCCCCACTTTACTCATTAACGCTGAAAATGATTCGTTTTTATCAGAAACTTCATATCCCGTAGAAATTGCAAAAAAATCTAAAGCAATTCATCTGGAGATCCCGGACAACGGCGGGCACGTAGGATTTATTCAGAATAAAAAAACCTATTATCACGAGGAACGGGCCCTGGAATTTGTAAAGAACCTTTCAGAATAAATTTTGCGATAAAATTGAAAATCTTCAGAAACGGAGAATTTTAAAATAGCCTTTAGCTCGCTTTGCACTGCTTTAGAATTGATTATCTTTGCGCAAGCTTAAAAATCACCTATGATTCAGTCAATGACAGGTTTTGGAAAAAGCGTTACGCAGCTTCCGGCCAAAAAGATTACCGTAGAGATCAAGTCTCTTAACAGTAAAAATCTTGATGTAAACGCCCGCATCCCTTCGCAATATCGTGAGAAGGAACTTCAGCTTAGAAATACCATTGCGAAATCCCTCACCCGGGGAAAAATAGATTTTTCTCTTTTTGTAGAGATCACCGGCGAGGAGACTACCGCAGCCGTTAATCCGGGAGTGGTGCGTAAATACATCGAACAATTGAAACAAATTGTTGACGGCGATGAAACTGAATTGCTAAAAATGGCAGTGAGAATGCCGGATGCTTTAAGTACTGCCCGTGAAGAAATTGACCAAAGCGAATTTAAGGCTATCGAAGAAGCCGTAATAGAAGCCCTGGAAGAAATCAACGATTTCAGAAATGCAGAAGGCAAAGCCCTGGAAAAAGATCTCAAGCTTAGGGTTGAAAATATTGACCGTTTGCTTCAGGAGGTGATTAAAATTGATCCTGAACGAGTGGAAGCAGTAAGGGAGCGCTTGAAAAAAGGCGTAGCCGATCTCAGGGAAAATGTTGATGAAAACCGCTTTGAACAGGAACTAGTTTATTATATCGAGAAATTCGATATCACCGAAGAGAAAGTCAGACTGGAAAATCATCTCGATTACTTTAAAGAAAGCATCGATTCTGAAGATTCCAACGGAAGAAAACTGGGCTTCATCTCCCAGGAAATGGGCCGCGAGATCAATACTATTGGTAGCAAATCCAACTTTGCTCCAATGCAACAATTGGTGGTGCAGATGAAGGATGAGTTGGAAAAGATAAAAGAACAACTCTTAAACGTACTTTAAATGAGCGATGGTAAACTTATCGTGTTTTCAGCGCCTTCCGGCTCGGGAAAGACTACGATAGTCCAACATTTATTAAAGCAGAAGGAACTTAACCTGGAATTCTCCATATCGGCGACATCCCGTGAGCCCCGGGAAGGTGAGGTAAATGGCCAGCATTATTATTTCCTTTCTACCGAAGACTTCAAGAAAAAGATAAAAAACGATGAATTCCTGGAATGGGAAGAAGTTTACCGCGATAACTTCTACGGTACTTTAAAAGCCGAGGTAGAAAGAATCTGGGCAAAGGGAAAGAATGTGATCTTTGATATAGACGTGGTTGGAGGCTTGGATATAAAAAATATATACCCGGATAATACCCTTGCTGTTTTTGTAAAACCGCCAAGCATCGAGGAGTTAAAGATCCGCCTAAAGAAACGCAAAACTGAGAGTGATGATAAGATTAATATGCGGGTTGCAAAAGCCTCGATAGAACTGGCTACAGCACCTCAATTCGATTTTATTATTGAGAATCATCATTTGGGGACGGCGCTTAAAGAAGCCTATGATCTGGTAGCCACTTATGTGAACGCGAAAAAGCCCGGGGGAAATGAATAGAAAGGTAGGCCTGTTCTTTGGCACTTTTAATCCTGTACATATTGGCCATTTGATAATCGCTAACCATATGGCCGAATTTTCTGATCTGGATGAAGTCTGGATGGTGGTTACCCCTCACAACCCTTTTAAGAAGAAGAGCAGCTTACTGGAAAATCATCATCGCCTGGAAATGGTCTATAAGGCCTGTGAAGGCTACGAGAATTTGAAGCCCAGCGATATCGAATTTGGCTTATCTCAACCTAATTATACCGTAACCACCCTGGCACATCTTCAGGAGAAATATCCTTCCAACGAATTCTGTCCGATCATGGGGGAAGACAACCTGAAAAGTTTCCATAAGTGGAAGAATTACGAGGTAATCCTGGAGAATCACCAGATATATGTTTATCCAAGAATGGCCGTCGGGAATCAGGAGGATCAGTTTAAAGATCATCCCAAAATCACCAGGGTTGCCGCCCCGGTTATGGAAATATCTTCAACTTTTATAAGACAGGCGATACAGGAAGGAAAAAACATCAAGCCTATGCTTCCTGCAGCAGTTTGGGATTATATTAAATTGATGAATTTTTACAGGTAAAACCATGACTTCTGAAGACTTTTCCGTCGCAGCAATGATTATAAAAACAAAAAATCCCTCCATAGTGAAGGGATTATTTATTAAGATAAAGACTGTTTAAAAACCTTTTTTGGCCGTTCAGTTTAGCTGATTGAACCTACTTTTTTCATCGTGGAACTACAAGCTGTAGGACGTCGTCTGCCCTCAATGTAACTTCCTCAAAATTTTTAAACAGTCTTAACTTTTATTTCTTTTCCAAGTGTGGCACCCTAAGTACCTGCCCGGGATATATCTTGTCAGGATCTTTAAGCATTGGCTTATTAGCTTCAAAGATCACTGGGTATTTCATAGCATCGCCGTAATGTTCCTTGGCGATCTTGCTTAAAGTATCTCCTCGCTCAACGGTGTGAAATTTGGCTTCCGGTTCGGTCTTATCAACCGTCATCCTGTCATCAACTTTCGCGATACCTTCAGAATTTCCTACCACCAGCACTACTTTTTCTTTGGTGCTCTGGTCCTCGGCTTTTCCGGTAATGGTGGCGACATCATCATCGATCTTAATATTTAGATCTTCCACCTGTAATTTAAGGTCCCGCAGGGTAGTCTCCAATTTTGAGGCCGCTTTGGCATTTTCACGTTCCGCTTTCTCGCGGGTATTTTCTGTTTTTTCGGTTGGCTTTTCAGTCTCTTTTTTATCCTGGCCAAATATCTTTTCTCCGGCGTCTTTAATAAATGAAAATATACCCATTTTACTTGATTTTATTAGTTTACAGTAAATTACGAAAGCAAAACCATACTAATTCCAAAAGGCATCCTAAAATTTTGTTAGATTTCTAAGCAAAAAAAACGCCGGAAGATCATCAGATCCAACGGCGTTTTTCAAACTAAATAACCAACCAAAAAAACTAAGAAAATCCATTCTTCTCCTTTTCGGAATAAAGAACAGGTAAATAACGGGCTGCATTTCAGAAGATTGCTTCCTAAGTTTATTTTAACATGTTAAAGTTTAACCCAATACTCATTATCCCTTATTACATCTAATTCACAAGGTTTCTTTATCCTTTAATTTTGTTTATTTTTGGCAATAGAAAATCGAATTATGGAAAAATCTCCTTCTTTTGCCGTTATCGGCGGAGGCAGCTGGGCGACTGCAATTGTAAAAATGCTTAGTGAAAACGTAGACACCATTCATTGGTATATGCGAAGCACTTATGCCATTGAGCACCTAAAGAAACAGGAACACAATCCTAATTATCTTAGCTCGGTAGAATTTGATATTAATCAGCTCGATCTTAGTTCTGATATCAACAAAACCGTAGAAGCGGCAGATTATCTCATCTTTGCCATTCCTTCGGTTTTTCTGAAAAGAGAGCTCGACAATCTTAAAGTTTCCCTGGAAGGGAAGGTGATATTTTCCGCAATTAAAGGGATTGTTCCCGAAACCAGCCTCATTGTGGGAGAACATTTTGAAGAATACCATTATGTCCCGGCAGACAATATAGGAGTGATTACCGGCCCATGTCATGCCGAAGAAGTTGCCCTGGAGCGGCTCTCTTATCTCACCATCGCCTGCACCGATGAAGAGAAAGCAAAGTTGGTTGCCAAGCACCTAAGCAGTGAATACATAAAATGTAAGATAAGTGATGATGTGACCGGCACCGAATATGCTGCGATGCTAAAAAATATTTACGCCATTGCTGCCGGTATAGCGCACGGACTAGGTTATGGAGATAACTTCCAAAGCGTGCTGATGAGCAATGCTATCAGGGAGATGAAGAAATTCATCAAGAAAGTACATAAAATGAAGCGCAACATCAATGACTCTGCCTATCTTGGAGATCTTCTGGTTACAGGATATTCAGTGTTTAGCCGCAACCGTATGTTTGGAAATATGATAGGGAAAGGCTATACTGTGAAAAGCGCCCAGATGGAAATGAGTATGATCGCAGAGGGTTATTATGCTACCGAAAGCGCTTACAAGATCAACCAGAAAAAAGGAGCGAAAACTCCAATTATTGATGCCGTTTACAGCATACTCTATGAAGGGAAAAACCCTAAAAAAGTGTTTATTAAGCTCGCAGAAAAGCTAAATTAGGTTTTGATTTACTTCTGAAGTCCTTGCAGAAAGACCAAAAATATTCTGAAAAATTATTTAAGCAAGATCCCTTTTTCAGGAATTAAAGGAAGTTCTCGTAGTGCCTTTTCGTTGATGGTGTTTTTTCTGAAGAGAAATTTCTTTTCAAACATTTTATTTTCAGCAAAAAAAGTTACTTGAAATTCATTATTCAAGGCCAGTACTTCTTCCTGAAGGAATTCAACCTTGGCAAAAGATTTTGACGGAAGCTTTTCAATTTTATGCCGCATCACCGAGGTCTGATCCTTATCTGAATAACCCCGACTAACGATAAGTACTATTTCCAGAGGATCATCGCGGTCGTTAATGAGGTAAGCATTCCATTCTTCAGCCCGGAAGTCTTTGTTGAATTGTTTGACAGCTGCCAGATAAACTCCTTTAACTTCAGGTATATTGATATCTCTTTTCACTAATCCTGAATCTTATTCTTTGTCCAGGCATAGAGCCCCCACAATATTAGTGCGGCAACTCCCAGGAGAATAGCACCTATTGCAAATTCTATAATTTCCACAACCACCAAAATAATAATAACCGCTAGGGCGATAATTCCGAGGATAACTAAACCAGCTGTTTTCATGAGTTTTTATTTCTTTACAAGTTAATGATCCCGGGAGAATTAACGAAGAAATACTTTAAATCGAGGATTTAAACTGCTCCAGGAATCGCACATCGTTCTCGTAGAACATCCTGATGTCACCAATTTGATATAGCAGCATCGCGATTCTTTCTATCCCCATTCCAAAGGCAAATCCTGAATATTCGGTAGGATCAATATTACAGTTTCTAAGCACATTTGGATCTACCATCCCGCAGCCCATAATTTCCAGCCAGCCGGTACCCTTGGTGATACGGTAATCGGTTTCGGTTTCAAGGCCCCAATAAATGTCTACCTCCGCACTGGGTTCGGTGAAAGGAAAATATGAAGGTCTGAGTCTTATTTTGGATTTTCCGAACAGCTGCTTTGTGAAATACAATAAAGTCTGCTTAAGATCGGCGAAACTCACGTCTTTATCAATGTAAAGGCCTTCCACCTGGTGGAAAATACAATGTGAACGTGCCGAAATCGCTTCATTTCTGAAAACCCGCCCGGGTGAAATAGTCCTTATTGGCGGTTTGTTCTCTTCCATATACCTAACCTGCACCGATGAGGTGTGGGTACGCAAAAGGATATCGGGATCTGTTTGAATAAAGAAAGTATCCTGCATATCACGAGCCGGGTGATATTCCGGCAGGTTCAATGCGGTAAAGTTATGCCAGTCGTCTTCGATCTCAGGTCCTTCAGAAACATTAAAACCAACATTGGAAAAGATCTCGATAATCTGGTTTTTCACGATAGATATCGGGTGACGGGCACCAATTTCTATAGGTTCAGCAGGGCGGGAAAGATCGCCATAGACGCCTTTTTCTTCCTGCTTGCTCTCCAAAACCTCTTTTAGGGACGTCACTTTGGCTTCAGCGGCCTGCTTCAAAGCATTTACCGCCTGGCCGAAATCCTTTTTCTGCTCATTAGGCACCGATTTGAATTCGGCGAAAAATCCGTTTAAGATTCCTTTTTTTCCAAGGTATTTTATTCGGAAAGCTTCGATCTGGTCGGCAGTTTCAGCATTGAAAGCTTCAACTTCAGCAATATGTTCCTTTATCTTATCTATCATGGATGCTTTTCTTTTTCAGAAGGGCAAATTTAGTAAAAATGAATTTTTTAGCAGGGATTTAATGTATATAACCATTCTGAATAAAATATTGCACAATGGCTTCTTTCATCAACACGCTTTGTTCCCCGGCTTTAAGCACAGGTAATTGCTCCAGAGTTTTATAGTGTGGCCAGCCTTCTTCATCATAAAAATCAAATTCATAATAACCATAAGGTTCCAATAGCCTGCAAATGGCAATATGCATAAGATCAATTTTATGGTCTTTTTTGAACTTGCGGTGTACCTGCCCGAGTTCCTGTACCCCAATCACGTAAATAATTGCGTCAATATCCATTAATTCTCCATCTGCAAACTGCGCTGAAAGCTTATGCTGCAATCCTTCCCAGCGTTCTTTTAATTGTTCGTCTCTTGCCATAGCGCAAAGATAATATCTTACTTATTGAAATTACTATATTTGAAGAATGAATACAATAGATATTGTTCTTGCACTTATCCTGCTCTACGGGTTGGTTAGGGGATTTTTCAGGGGCTTGCTGGCAGAGGTGGCATCGCTGGTAGGTATTGTGTTAGGAATTTACGGAGCAATCCATTTCTCCTACCTTCTTGCCGGTTTCTTCTCAGAAAATATGGGCTGGGATACTCAATATGTAAATCTTATTGCTTTTGCCATCACCTTCGTTTTAATTGTATTTCTAATTTCCCTCGCCGGGAGAGTACTTACTAAAATTGCTGTATTTGCTGCTTTAGGTCTGGTCAATAAATTCCTGGGAGGCGCTTTTGGTTTAATTAAAGTTGCTTTTCTGGCCAGTGTGGTAATTATGTTCTTTAAAGCTACTAATGAAGAAATTGATATAATTTCTGAAGAAAGCCTGGAACGTTCTGCTCTTTATGAACCTATTGAGAGTATTGCGCCCATTCTTTTGCCTTCTATCTTAAGGGAGGCCGAAAAACGAGACATTCTGGAGGATTTTGACGAAATCACTGAAAAAACAGAGGCCCGGGATTAACCGGGTCTCTAACAGAATATTTAAGTCTAATTATATATTCAACTGGTATATGCTTGCCAATTGACTGTTGTTCTCTACTGTCACTTCCAGGTCCTTAATAATCCCGGAACCTACACCGTACACCCAACCGTGTAACTGTAGACCCTGACCTTTTTGCCAGGCACTCTGTACAATTGATGTCTTGGAAAGATCGTAAACCTGTTCCTTAACATTCAGCTCAACATATCTGTCCTGACGTTCTTTTTCATCTTCAATGGCATCAAGCTCATCCTTATGGAGCCTGTACACATCTTTAATATGTCTTAGCCAGTTATCGATAAGTCCAATGCTTTCGTTACCCATAGCAGCAGCTACACCACCACAACCGTAATGTCCACAAACAATCACGTGTTTTACCTTGAGGGCATTTACGGCGTAATCAAGTACGCTAAGCATATTCATATCGCTGTGCACCACCATATTGGCAATGTTCCGGTGTACAAAGACCTCACCCGGTTGTGCTCCTATAATCTGATTTGCAGGAACGCGGCTATCTGCACAGCCTATCCAAAGTACCGGAGGTTGTTGTCCCTCGGCCAGTTTTTTGAAATAATCGGGGTCTTCGCTTAATTGGCTCTCTACCCACTTTTTATTGTTTTCTTTTAGTTTTTTATAAAATGCGTCCATAGCTAAAAATATTATTAAGTTTTTAAATTAGTGTAATTAGTTTAAACCGGCATATCCAGACCGAAGAATTTTCTATAACTATCGGGGTTCTCCACAGTGCCCCGGTCTGAGATTAGTTTAATGGTAATATTTTTTCTTTTTGCTTTAATAGCAAATTCATCCAGAATCTCAAGGATATCATAATCCAGGACCCGGGTCTTTGAAACATCCAGTCTTACTGTCGCTCCTTCAGGCAGCGCATTAAGCTCCCTGATTATAGCTCCCTTGTTCAGGAAAGTAACTTCCTCGGCCAGGGTAATCTGAAATTGCCCATCGGGTATATCATAACCTTCTTTGTGAAGAAAGTGAGAGTTTTTATAACTGTTGATTAGAATAACAGAGATCCCTACTAATAATCCCAGCCCAATTCCCATCAAAAGATCGGTGAACACTACTCCTGCAACTGTAATTACGAAAGGTAAAAATTGAGATTTTCCCAAACTATACATTTGTTTGAATAAAGCAGGTTTGGCAAGTTTGTAACCTACAATTAAAAGCACGGCCGCAAGTACTGCCAAAGGGATCATATTAAGCAGGGTAGGAATGGCAATAATAGAACCAAGGATTAGAAAACCGTGCATTATAGTTGAAAGTTTGGTTTTACCTCCGGATTGGGTATTCGCCGAACTTCTAACAATTACCTGGGTAACCGGAAGTCCTCCAATCAAACCTGAAACCATATTTCCCGTCCCCTGGGCAAAAAGCTCCCGGTTAGTTGGAGTAGTTCTTTTTTCAGGGTCGATCTTGTCAATGGCCTCAACACTTAAAAGTGTTTCCAGACTGGCAACAATAGCGATGGTAATAGCTACAATCCAGATTTCAGAATTTCCTATTTGAGTAAAATCGGGTAGGGTGAATTGTGCTAAGAATGAAGAAACGTCATCTGGCACAGGAACGGCTACCAGCTGGCTGTCACCTATTCCAAATGTTCCGGTAGGGACGAGTAGATAATACAATACTCCAAACGCAACAGCTACCAGAGATCCCGGCACCAGTTTAAATATCTTATGTTTATGTACCAGGATGTTTTCCCAGGAAAGTAGAATTGTTAAAGCCACAAGAGTTAAAATAACCGCTCCGGGAGAAATCATTTGTGCAAACTGCCCAAAAGCGGCTAAAATTCCGTCGCCGTAGTTGAAAAATTCAAGGTTTTCACCATTCAGGCCAAATACATTGGGGATTTGAGAGAGAGCAATTGTAATTCCAATTCCGGCCAACATACCTTTGATCACGGAAGAAGGGAAGTAATAACCGATTATCCCGGCTTTTAAAAACCCAAGAATAATTTGGAAAGCTCCGGCAATTACTACAGCAAGTAGAAAACTTTCGAATGCTCCCAGGCTTTCAATAGCACTAAGTACAATTACCGCCAGACCAGCTGCCGGACCACTTACTCCAAGCTGTGCCCCCGAGAGAGCACCAACTACTATCCCGCCGACCATACCAGCAATCAAACCGGAAAACAGCGGCGCACCACTCGCCAGAGCAATACCCAAACATAAAGGAAGGGCAACAAAAAATACAACTATACTGGCAGGAAAATCTTTATTAAAATGTTTAAACATATATACAGGTTTTGTAAGGAGAAAAAAGATCTCCTTAAAGCTTACTTTAAAATTGAAAAATGAAAATTAGAGGGGCTATACGATCTGAAAAGATTGCATCAAAATCCTTTATCCCCAATGAAACCGGGAATACAATGGAATCCTCAAAAAAATAGTAAGATTAAACCTGTTTAGGTGGTGGCGATATTACATCGAGAAAAACCACCGGATAAGCCTCGGTATAGAAGTGCCCGGGGTTCTTTTGTTCCTGTAAAAAGTGAATACTTAGGTAATTTGAATGAGTTTCCTCCAGATTAAATTCAAGATTTATCTGGGTTTTAGAACTTTCCTCTTCGTTTACACTAAAAGCCATAGAAACATCTGCCGATTTATCTATCAAGACAACAAAGCTTGGAGTAGCCAGAAAGGCCACGAATAAAAAGGCAAGTATGTAAGCTGTTTTTTTCACTCCGGGCAAAAATAGGAATCTTATTATAAAACCAATGGGCCTAACGATAATTTATTATTAAGCGAATATCAGGTTTCCTTATAGCTTCCTCAGGTTATCATTAAGAGTCCAACCCTGAGTCCCATTAGCCAGTTCCAGTTTAACCCAGCCCTGATAATCTTCGAGAACTCTGGCCTTGGTACCTTCGTGAAGAGTAAAAGCATTCCCGGCGCGTTGACTTGGCTCATTTCTCACTTCAGCTTCTTCCACATAAATGATAGCAAATTTATTGTTTAGCTGAATTTCCTGTTGTTTAAAGGCGAAAAATACAGATGCGGTCATCATAATGAACATAAAAACAGCTCCGGCAAAAAAGATTCGTTTGACCAGAGGCCGGGTATTGAAATAATATATCACGAAAAAGAGTGCAAGCAGCACCGAACAAATGATAGCCAAAACACCCCAGGTATTATATGAAAATAGTGAAATTAGTTCATTGACAGATTTAGTAAAACCTGAGTTTTCGACCTCCGGAATAGCATCGAGGGTCATGTTCCGGGCAAAAGCAAGATTGTTCTGTACATCCTCATCCTTAGGATCAAGCTGAAGGGCTTTTTCATAGTAATAAATACTGGGCCCAACATTATTAAGCTTATAATGTGAATTCCCTAAATTATAATAAACCGGGACCGATGTCTCACCATTTTCGATGATTTGTTCGTAAAGAGAAATTGCTTCTTCATAATTTCCCTCAGCGTATTGGGAATTGGCCTTTTCAAAAAGCGCTTCGTTCTGGGCCGGCATTACCCAGGAAATAAAAAATATGAGGTATATTAAATTTTTCATATTACAGCTGTTTATCCAGGGTTGAAATTACCGTAACGGCCTTATCGTAATCCTGCTCCATACTTACCTGCGATGCCGGTGTATATCTCGCGAATTCACAGCTTTTTAATAAATTGGTGAATGCCATAATATCTTCATCATTTATAGCCTTTTCCTTTAAGATGGTGCTAATTTTCTCCTTGCTCATTTCTGAGGTTTGTATATGGAGTTTAGCCTTCAGGTAATTATGTAGCGAACGCTCCAGCGCTTCATAGAATTCCTTCTGATCGCCTAATTTTTTCTTTGCATCTGAAAGGTATTTCCGAGCGAGCCTGTCAGCTTTTTTTATACGCTGACTTTTCTCATCTCCCGCTATCTCTTGTCTTTTTCTTCCGAAGAGAATCAACAAAGGAATAGCAAAAATCGGAAGTGCCAGGCCACCCCAGAAAACGGGGGAATTAAAAAATGAAGACTGCCCTATAGGATGTAAATCTGGTTTTAATTTTATATACCTGAATTGACCTGAAGGCAAGCTCACCCCGCTACTGCCTCCCTGTCTTCCTGCAATTGAAGAAGCTGCAGGGCCACGTTCCACATCTATCAGGATCTCTTGAGAAGAAAGCCTGTGATAGGATTCGGTTTCAGGGTCAAAATATGAAAAACTCACAGGTTTGATAGGGTATTTTCCCTTCTGAGTAGGAACTATAGTGTAATTTTCTGTAATGGTTCCTTCCTGGCCTCTTAAACTAACGTTTACATTTTCGCTGCGTTCAGGCTCATACACCTCCAGAGAAGAAGGTAATTCCAGAACCGGAAGTTCAAAGAGATTTAAATTTCCATTCCCCTTTACCTCAACAGTAGCCCGTAGGGATTCTGAAGCATCCAATTCGGTTTTGCTGGCCTTAACATCAAAACTGAATTTACCCACCGCCCCGGTAAAATCCAGGGGTCTTCCCTCATTAGGAAGGGGTTTAACATTCAGTTTTTTGGTATTGGAACTCACGGTTTTATTGATCGTTTTATACAAGCGCCGTCCGAAGAGATCCCTGCGTTCTCCGGGAACATCTACCGAGATGGAAAGGGTAAGCGGCTCAATTTCCAGCTCCCCGGTTTTCTGCGGATATAGGATACTTTTTCGAAGCTCCACATAGCGATAAGGTTCCCCTTGGTACTCTCCATTTTCCACCCGTAATTCTCTAATGT
Source organism: Salegentibacter sp. (assembly GCA_024635795.1). Lineage (GTDB taxonomy): Bacteria > Bacteroidota > Bacteroidia > Flavobacteriales > Flavobacteriaceae > Salegentibacter. The sequence goes on from JAGXIH010000017.1 coordinate 366,958, forward strand.
CTATATTCTGGCTCCAGAAATCGGTGAAATTAGGACTGTCTACCTCGCGCCAGTCACTAACACTAATGTTGGGGCTCACATATAACTTATAAACCACCGTAACCGCTTCATTAAGATAAGGATCTCCTTTTGAAACTTCAGCGACCAGATGAAGGTTTTCGGCGGCCACAATTTCAGCATCATTACCATCAGTAGGAGTATCTACAGCTGCTGTCACCTCAATATCTACAGGTGAAGTTTTATAGGTGGTTTCATCTATTATGATCTCTGCCTGGCCAATGGTTTTATTTCCTCTGGATTTGGGTTGAAGAAAAAATGAATAGGTCTTGGAATACGAGCGTTTACCATTAACAAAGCTCTGACTCACCGATTGATTTGGACCACCCACCACAGTAAACCCCTCAAATGACGGCGGTCTGAAGTTATCGCCATCTTTATTCATTTCAAAATCAACCCTCAAACGCTCATTAACTCCAAGCTTGTTTTTGCTAACCTTAGCTTCAAACTTCACCTGGGCCTGCACGCCTGCAGCCATCAGAAATAATATGCTTATTAATAGATATTTTATTTTCATATAGATGTAAAACCCTTCTTTTTCGGCTTTCTTCCTGCAAAAATTTTACCAATCTTTATCAGTCTTCACTTTGGCACCTTTTGCCTTTTCAGCATTTATCTTATCCTGAACTTTGCGTTCTTCATTATTCATCGCTTCAAGCAAGCTTTTTATTTGTTCAGGAGACAATTGTCCCTGCTGAGGTTGAGGTTGAGGCTGTGGTTGTTCCTTCTGATCACCTTCTTCGTCCTGCTTCTGTTCCTGGTCTCCTTCCCCTTTATTTTCATCTTCCTGCTTTTCACCCTCATCTTTCTTTTCTTCCTGTTCGCCTTCATCATCAGATTCCTGCTCATTCTCACCATCGCCACCCTGGTTCTCCTGGTCTTCCTGCTGCTCCTGGTTTTCTTCCTGTTCCTGTTCCTGGTTATCACCTCCCTCGCCATCATCCTGGTCTTCCTGTTGCTGTTGTTCTTCCTCCAGCATCTTCTTAGCTAACGCCAGATTATAACGAGTCTCCTCATCATTGGGATTATTTCTAAGTGCGTCTTTATAGGCTTCTACGGCCTCCTTATATTTTTCCTGCCTCATAAAAGAATTCCCTAAATTATGGAAAGCTTTATGTTTCGTTTCTTTTGAATCGGCGATTTCCCCGGCCTGATTTAGTCGTTCCCCGGCTTCAGAGGGCTTTTCTTTGTTATAATAGAGATTCCCCAAATTATATTTGGCTGTTGGGTTGTCTGGATCTTTGGCAATAGCTTTACGATATGCGGCTTCCGCAGCTGCAAAATCATTTTCTGAAAGAGCATCTTCGGCCTCCTGTAAATACATTTTGGCTTCACGCTGGTCTTTTTTGTTGTTTTCCTGGGCCCCTGCCTGAAACCCGAAAAATATTATCAGCAACAACAAAACAGATTTTATTATGTTCATTTGATAGCTCATACTATTTCTCCTCCTTTTTCTTTCGCTCATTAAACAAATTGAGCCTCCTCACCCAGGCAGTTTTCCGCTCCAGGAGGAAGATATCCAATAATAGCAAAATTACGGCCAAACCTAAAAACCACTGAAACTGCGATTTATATTCGGCAAATTGCCGCGCCTCGAATTCGGTTTTCTCAATATCCTGAAGGGCATCCATCACCTGGTTTATCACCTCTGATGTCACCCTGCCATCTATATATTTTCCATTAGTCGCTGAGACAATATTTCTTAAGGTCTCAGGATCCAATTTGGTAATCACCGTTTCTCCCTGAGCATTCTTTTTGTAATTCTGAATTACATTATTCCGTTTAATGGGAATAGGACCCCCCTTCTCTGTACCTACTCCTATGGTAAAAACCCGAATTCCAGCATTGGCAGCCTCTTCAGCAATATTTTCAGTATTTCCTTCGTGATCCTCCCCATCGCTGATGATAAAGAGCACCCTGTTGGTTTGTCCTTCTTCATCATAAAAAGTAGTAGCCAGTTTGATCGCCTCGCTTATTGCGGTTCCCTGAGACGAGATCATATCGGTATTTAATGCCTGCAGAAACATTTTTGCCGAAGCATAATCGGTAGTGATCGGTAGCTGCGGAAATGCGCTTCCGGCATAGGCTATAAGACCTACCCGGTCACTTCCCAGATTATCCAGGATCTGACGCACCAACTGCTTGGATTTATCCAGTCGGTTAGGCGCTATATCTTCAGCTTCCATACTCTTGGAGACATCTATGGCAAAAACAATATCTACCCCTTCCCGCTTCACAGTTTCCATTTGAGAACCGATCTTTGGATTGACCAGTGCTATTACCAGGCTTCCTAAAGCAAAAAGAATAAGCAGCATTTTCAGCCAGGGCTTAAAAACGGAGCGGTTTGGGCTAAGCTGAGAAAACATAGAAGGATTGGCAAAATTTCGACGGGTGCGTTGCTGCCAGATCCTGTAAGCCAGGAAAACGAGCAATACCACCGGAAGTGCCAGCAATAACCAAAAATATATTTTCTCTTCTAATAACATATTCATTAAATAAAACTCCTGAACAGCGTATACCTCAGCAATATTTCGAACAACAGTAAAGCTCCTGCCAGCAATATTAAAGGGCGAAATTTTTCATCATAATTATAATACCTGAATTCCTCAATTTCAGTTTTTTCCAGGCTATCTATTTCATCATAGATCTCTTCCAGCTTCTCATTATTTGTAGCCCGGAAATATTTACCACCTGTATCTGCGGCAATTTGTTTGAGCAGCTCTTCATCAATCTCTACCTGCACATTTCCATATTGAAACCTCCCATTAGGCAAAACACCAATGGGTGATAAAGCGGTACCATTGCTACCTACACCAATGGTATAGGTCTTTATTCCATATTCCACCGCGAGTTCACTGGCCACTTTGGGATCTATAAAACCTGAATTATTAACCCCGTCGGTTAATAGAATTATCACCTTGCTTTTTGCCTCACTGTCTTTTAAGCGATTAACCGAAGTTGCTAAGCCTGAACCAATGGCAGTTCCGTTTTCTAAAATATTGTTGTATTCTATCTCTTCCAGGGCTCGCATCACGATACCTTTATCGCTGGTAACCGGAGTTTTAGTATAACTCTCTCCTGCATACAAAACCAGACCTAATCTGTCGGCTGGTCTCCCTTTTACAAATTCTATGGCAACCTCCTTGGTAGCTTCCAGCCGGTTTGGCTGAAGATCCCGGGCAAGCATACTCGCTGATACGTCTACCGCAATTATAATGTCAATTCCCTGAGTACTGCTGGATCTTGTTGATACGTCTACCGTTCGGGGGCGTGCCATTCCAACAATAATTAGTGCCAGGGCAAGAACCCGTAAGACCAGAAGGATTGGTCTTAATTTTGCCAGCACCGAACTTTTAGCCTTAAATCCCCCCAGGCTGGAGATCTTCAATTCGGCGGTTTGGCGGTGTCTCTTCCAAAAATACCAGGCCATGGCCGGCAGCAGAAGGAGTAGCAGCCAGAAAAACTCCGGGTTTTCGAAAGTGATATTATTGAACATTAATTACCTTCTTTATTAAATTCAACCGAATCGATTATACGTTGCGTAATTTCTTCAGCATATGTATCACCTTCATTATGGATCACCACAATTTGCTCGAAGCCGCTATTTTCTATGAAATTCAGAATTTCATAGGCATTGGTGACGGCTCTGCCGGTTACCGGATCCTCAATTTCCAGTGTTCCGAAGATCCTAATTCCCTTAACTCCACTTAAAGTACTGAATTCCTCTTCCTTCATGATGATGTTTCGGGCACCCTGTTGCTCCAGCATCGTATAAATTCCATCTACAGATTTTTCCAGATCAAAATCTGTCTCTCCACTGAATTTCACCGTAGTGAGCGATGTGAAGAAATTACTTACCGGACTTCCATAAACAAAGGTTTCACTGCCGAGCATCATTTGCTTCGTCTCCTCCGGAAGATCCAATTCTTTACGAATTAAAACCTCCGGAGTGGTTATCATCACCGATGGATCTCCATATTCACTGCGTATCCAATCCCCTTCCAGCAATTCTTTAGTAGGATGCCCGAGCAGGCTATCTCTAACCTCATCGAAACCTTTAGAGATGATAAATGCTGTAACCGCTCCAATAATTAAAAGTGAAGCCAGAACGGCAGCGATCACCACCCTTTTTTGTTTTTTCTTTCTTTCCCGTGTTTCCCGGTAAGCTTCATCTTCTCTGATTTCTTCTTCGGAAGGCTCCGGCTTGGAAGTCTTCACTTCTTCTATGATGTCACCTATCCGGGACCTATCAGATTTAGCGGTAATTACATCGGGTCTGGAATTCGCGAATTTTGCCAGGTCGGCGCGACTAAGGATGACCTTAAGATCCTTAATGGTCTTTTCGTCCAAATCAAGTTTACCCGCATTTTTATTTAGTTCGAGATAAGCTATTAACTCTGAGGTAGTACTTTCCAGGGCACGATCATAGACTTCCCGGTCCAGATATTTTCTGGCAGAAAATGTAAGCTGAGAATAGTATTCCTTTACTTCTCTCTGCTCCAGAAGACTCGAATTATCCAACTGTTGCAATTCAAGAATTACCTGTTCATAAGGCGGAAGCTCTTTCTCTGCCTCCTTCTTTTGTCTTCTTCTGTAGAGATAAAAAACAAGCCCGGCCAAGATAAGAATAACCAAAAGCCACCAGACCCAGGAAGGTATTTTGAAACTCCCGGGTATTTCTACCGAAGGTTTAATAGGGTACATCTTCTGGCGGGCGGTATCTACCTCCACATTTGCCACCTCAATAAGCATAGAATCAGTAAGGAATTCCCGATTGTTAATGAGCACTTTTTGCTGCGGGATTACATAGCCTCCCGAATCGAATTGAGTGAGACTGTATTCCTTTAGCAGCCTGAAGCGATCCTCCAACCTTGTGGTGTCAGGCTTAAAACTCTCAACCACTTCCAGAGGGGAAAAACTTTCTCCTTCAGGAAATACAACCAGGTTTGAGGAATCTGTTTCAACCTGGATACTATAAATGATCTGTTCCCCAATCTTTATCGCTGAAGTATCAATTTCAGCATTTACCTGGGTTTGTTGAGCATAGGAAAATACAGGAATGAGCATCAATAAAAAAAGAACAACCCCTGACAAGGGCTTGCTTCTTTTCTCATTTTTATATTTCCTTTCTATCAAATCCATCATTGTTTTTTATCCCCTGCGTTTAAAATAACCCAGTAATTTGGTGACGTAGCTTTCATCTACTCTTGTGTCTATAGTACCCGCGCCACTTAATCTGAAACTCTCTGTAAAATAATTCTTTCGCTTCCTGTAGAATTCAGCATAATTATTTCTAACCGATTTTGCGCCTGTATTCACTGTGAGATATTCTCCTGTTTCTTCATCCTGCATCTGGACAATCCCCAGGTTTGGAATTTCCTCTTCTCTGCGATCGTACACCCTTATCCCGGTAAGGTCGTGCTTGTTCGCCGCGATCTTTAAAGTATGTTGATATTCGTCGGCTATAAAATCTGACAGGAGAAAAACAATAGCTTTTTTCTTCTGTACATTGGAAAGGTATTTTAAAGCCCCTGCGATATCGGTTTTCTTGCCTTCAGGCTTGAATTCTATCAACTCTCTGATAATCCTCAGCACGTGAGAGCGACCCTTTTTAGGCGGAATATATAACTCGATCTTATCGGTGAAAAGCATCAGACCAATCTTATCGTTGTTCTGAGTTGCAGAAAAGGCCAGGGTTGCAGCAATTTCGGTGATCACCTCTTTTTTGAACTGGGATTGCGTCCCGAACATTTCGGAGCCTGAAACATCTACCATAAGCATTAAGGTGAGTTCGCGCTCTTCTTCAAAAACCTTTACAAAAGGTTCGTTATATCGGGCGGTAACATTCCAGTCTATACTTCGCACATCATCGCCAAACTGGTATTGCCTTACCTCGCTAAAGGTCATTCCCCTACCCTTAAAAGCCGAGTGATATTCCCCACCAAACACGTGGTCACTCAACCGGCGGGTTTTTATCTCTATTTTTCGTACTTTTTTTAGTAGTTCTTTGGTATCCATTTTAGTCCTTTCCCGGGCCCGCTTCAAGGAAAGCAGAAATTTGAAAGTTTGTAATTAAGTGAATCAGAAAAAGTCCCAAACGGGAATGAAGGTCTAAGGCACTTCTATTTCGTTCACAATTTTATTGATAATATCTTCTGAAGTGATATTTTCAGCCTCGGCCTCGTAGGTAATTCCAATTCTGTGGCGCAACACATCGTATACTACGGCACGAACGTCTTCAGGAATTACATAGCCGCGCCTTTTGATAAAGGCATAACATTTCGCGGCAATTGCTAAATTTATACTTCCCCGCGGAGAGGCTCCAAAATTAATTAGTGGTTTTATCTCTTCCAGTTTATATTTTTCAGGAGTACGCGTTGCAAAAATGATATCGAGAATATATTTTTCAATCTTTTCATCCATATAAACTTCCCGAACAGCCTCCTGGGCACGCAAAATTTGCTCCAGACTAACAACAGGGTTAACCTTTGGGAAAGCTCCTTTTAAATTTGATCTTATAATAAGCTGCTCCTCGGCCATCTGAGGATATTTAATAACCGTTTTAAGCATAAAACGGTCTACCTGTGCTTCAGGCAGAGGATAAGTTCCTTCTTGTTCGATCGGGTTTTGGGTAGCCATTACCAGGAATGGTTTATCCAGTATAAAAGTTTCATCTCCAATAGTCACCTGTTTTTCCTGCATGGCTTCCAATAATGCCGACTGCACTTTGGCAGGAGCTCTGTTAATCTCATCGGCAAGCACAAAGTTTGCGAAAATAGGTCCCTTTTTTATGCTGAAATCATTCAGTTTCATATTATAGATCATAGTACCTATAACATCTGCAGGTAAAAGATCGGGAGTAAATTGAATACGACTGAAGTTCCCATGAACAGCCTGAGAAAGAGTATTTATGGCCAGGGTTTTTGCAAGTCCGGGAACTCCTTCCAGCAAGATATGACCCTGTCCTAAAAGTCCGATAAGCAAGCGTTCCACCATATCCTTTTGCCCAACAATCACCTTGTTCATTTCGGTGGTGAGGATGTCTACAAAAGCGCTCTCCCTCTCAATTTTCTCGTTCAGGCTAGCAATATCTACCGAAGCTTCATTTTCTATCATTCTTAAATTTTTTAACGGGAGTGAATATACATACTTCTAAATACGCGCGCAAATTGAAAAATCTTTGTCATTTTGGCCGTTAAGGGATGGTTAAAAAAAGAACGGCCAATGTGGCCGCTCCTTCAGTTAAATCAATAAATAGAAAGGTTTTTTTACTCTGAACCATCAAGATATATGGTTCCAAGATTATTTGTACCAGCTGCTTCTACCACTACATCGTTTTTAATAAACGGTGGGTAGCCGCTGGCTTCTTCAGGAGTGATAGTAACTTTATAAGTTCCAGCTGGCAAAGCGTGCAATACGAATTCACCGCTATCTGAAGTATAAGCCGAAATAGTATGGTTACCGCTAGTTGCTTTTACCAAGGTACTGTATTCGGTAGGATGTACATCTCCTACGATTTCTCCTGTATCAGCATAGGTCGAAAGTCTGATTACAGGTTTTAGGATAAAACCTCCATTTCCGGTGGTAACTATAGACTCATCAACATCAAAATCGAGCAGGAATTCATAGTGCTCTCCGGCTTCCAGTTCCTGATTTAGATTCAATTTTAGGCCCGACTGTTGTGCACTTGGTGTTGCTAGTGGTAATTCTACGCCGTCAACTGTAACGAAATTATCCGGACCAAGCACCAATCTTATTTGGCTAACAAAACCTGCAGGGATCTCAGAATCGGCAAGTTGCTGAGTAATTCCTCCGGTTAGTTCTAACAGGTTGTATTGTCTTTCCTCAACATTATCAAGGCTTAACCAGCCTTCTTCATCGGTCACTCCTTGTTCAGCTTCCACCTGCACCATCACATCCTTAACATCAACGAGAACTTTTTCATAATCGCCAGGAGCATCTGTCATTCTCACGGTCACTCTTGCATTTTCTTCAGTAATAGCATCATCGGTATCGTCATCGCTACAGCTGGTAAGGCCTAAACCTAAAACCGCCAAAAAAATTGCGGGTTTCAGGCTCCATTTTCTAAAAGATCTTTTCATAAGTAGAATTTTTTTATTGTTCGTTGGTTCGATAACGCATAGGAAGATATTTCATTTTGTTACTATAATATTATTAACGAAATTTAACAGGCTTTAACCCTATGTTAAAAATACAAGCCCAGAGTTCGTTTAATTAATAATTACTTTTAAATTAAAAAAACAATGAAAACTGCTTTAATAACCGGTGCTTCCAGTGGAATAGGCCGTGCAACTGCAAGGCTTTTGGCCCAGGAGAATTTTAAATTAATAATCTGCGGAAGAAGAAAGGATCGCCTGGCCGAACTCAGGGACGAACTCCAGAAACTGGTTCCGGTTCATGTACTGCGTTTTGATGTTCGGGATAAAAATGAGGTCTTTAAAAATATAAGTCAACTCCCTGAAGAGTTTCAGAAGATAGACATCCTCGTCAATAATGCCGGGAACGCACATGGACTGGCCTCTATTGAAAGCGGTAACACCGATGACTGGGATGCGATGTTGGATATTAATGTAAAAGGACTTTTATATGTAAGTAAGGCAGTGATTCCGGGAATGGTAGAACGGAAAAACGGCCATATCATTAATATTGGCTCTACTGCAGGGAAAGAAGTTTACCCAAATGGAAATGTGTATTGCGCCAGTAAACACGCAGTTGACGCACTTAACCAGGGAATGCGAATAGACCTGAATAAATACAAGATTAAAGTTGGCGCGGTAAACCCCGGCCTCACCCAAACCGAATTCAGCGAGGTGCGTTTTAAGGGAAATACGGAAAAGGCCAAAAAGGTTTACCAAGGCTATAAAGCTTTAGAAGCTAAGGATATTGCTGAAATAATCTACTTTATGATTAGTCGCCCATTACACGTAAATATTGCCGATCTTACCGTGATGCCTACAGCACAGGCCAACAGTACTACGGTAAATAAAGATTGATGTTTATATTCCTAAGAATACCAGAAATATAATAAAAGATTCCGCCTTCGCGGAAATGACTGTTTTTATGATCAACAAACGCCTTTTAATCAAAAACCTACTCGCTCATAGCAACGAAAACAGCTTTTATGACAAAAAGCTGCGACTCAATATTGGAGAAAGAGAAGGAAAGGCCAAATTTTTAAAGCATGTTTGTGCTCTGGCAAATTCAAATCCCGAGAACAATTCCTATATTGTGATTGGGGTGAAGGATGCTGACAATTCTATTGTAGGTGTAGATTTCTTTGACGACAGCAAGATTCAGAATCTTGTTAATGCCTACCTTGAAAATCCACCTTTGATCTCCTATGAAAATATTCCATTTCCCCATCTACCCTCTCAGCTGGTGGTAGGCCTGGTTACCATTAGACCAAATCATGGTAAGATATGTTCTCTTCAAAAAAATATCTGGAAATACTACAGAGGCTCAGTATTTAAAAGGGAGGGCAGCATAAGTATGCCTAAAACTGCCGAAATTGGAATAGAGAATGTTAATTTGGAAATAGTGACTTCTATAGAAAATCATTCTCATAATAATATCGAACTCACTTTAGATGGGGTTTTCGATTTTTTGAACAAGCGACAGGATTTTAAGGCCACCTATAAGGTCTTTAAGGAGTATTTCGTAGTATGCTGGGCAGGAAAAGAGAAAAAAGGAAAACAAGGCACCTACTATTCAAGGGTTGATATCGAGCTCATCAATGAACAGGTAAAACTATTTTATTCAGAATTAGATGAAGTAAGCATTACAACTACTAAAGACCAGTTCAAAATTTTGGAGTTTGTTCACCTGGGATTGCACGATAGTTTTAAATATTATCCATTGGAAGAGGTGATCATTAATTTTAAGAATAATATGAGTTATGAGATAGAAAGCAATCTGCTTTTTGAACCTCCTAAATTCGACAAAAAAGTTTTGTATCACATCTACAACAGTAATAACAGCCTACTTGAGAAACTAAAAAAAGACAGGCCGTTGAGTAAGCACGAGGAAAAAGATCTAATTAACCTTCCTTCAACATATCTTCTCTGCTATTTTAATAATTTTGAAAACGCAATTAATAAACTTGAAGAATCCAGGTTGCATTTAAAGAAATACAGTCAGGAGGCTTACAATAATTACAAGGAAACCAGCAGGATCCTTAGAAAGGTAAAATACAATTAATATGGGCAGAAGTATTGCCATTGGAGATATTCATGGGGGATTAAAGGGCCTCATTCAGTTGCTTGAACGTGCGGATATAACTCCAGATGATGAGCTTATTTTTTTGGGAGATTATGTAGACGGCTGGAGTGATTCAGCGAATGTGGTTTCTTATCTCATTAAACTCGCCCAACAAAACACCTGTATCTTTATTCGCGGAAATCATGACGACCTCACCTATCGCTGGCTTAAGACGGGAGAATTGAATGAACAATGGCTACAACACGGCGGCCAGACAAGTATTGATGCCTACAGGAATTTTTCAGAAGAAGATAAAAAGCAGCACATAGAATTTTATGAGCAGATGCTGGATTATTATATCGATAAGCAAAACAGACTTTTTGTACACGCCGGTTTTACAAACCAGCATGGTCCGGAGACCGAATATCACGAATCAGGCTTCTATTGGGATCGTACCCTTTGGGAAACAGTACTTTCTCTGGATAAGAATATAAAAGCCAACGATAAATATTACCCTAAAAGACTTCAGCTCTTTGAAGAGATTTTTATAGGCCACACACCGGTTACCCGCATAGGGGAGACAACCCCCGTTCACATAGCCAACGTCTGGAATATAGATACCGGTGCCGCCTTTAACGGACCTATTTCTGCAATAGAAATAAATACCAAGGAAATATGGCAAAGCGACCCTGTTTGTGAACTCTATCCTGAGGAAAAAGGCAGAAATTAAGACTTTCTTATAACAAATCTACATCTTTGAATTATATATTTGTAATTCAAGGATTTTAGCTTTTATTTGTTGGCTATTTAAAAAACATAGAGTTCAGCACAATTCTTGTTGATAATATATTAACCAACAACATTGTTATGATGTTTGTGTAAATTATTTGAAAATGGCCCTTAATAATGTTAGATTAGAAGTAATGCAAACCATTGAAAAACAAGTAGATGGTTTTATAGATCAATATCTAATCCCTGTAGAAGATATCTGGCAACCCACCGACCTGTTGCCAAATTTGCAAAAAGAAAATTATGCCGAGGAAATAGACCAGATTCGTGAAGAGGCTAAGGAACTTGGATACGATTTTTGGGTGGTTTTAGTAGCCGATATGGTGACCGAAGAAGCTCTGCCAACCTATGAATCATGGTTAATGGATATGGAGGGTGTAGTGCAGCACGGCAAATCAAAAGGAGAATCAAACAGTTGGGCCAAATGGGTACGTCATTGGACAGGAGAGGAGAACCGCCACGGAGATACCCTAAACAAATATCTCTACCTTTCGGGGAGAGTAAATATGAAGGAAATCGAAAAAACCACTCAATACCTCATCAGTGATGGTTTTGATATTGGAACCGGTCGCGATCCTTACCGGAACTTCGTTTATACGAGCTTCCAGGAGCTAGCCACCAATATTTCTCACAAACGGGTGGGGCAACTTGCCAAGAAAAAAGGAAATAAAATGCTGGCAAAAATGTGTAACATTATTGCCGGAGATGAGATGAGGCATTATATGGCTTACCGCGAATTTGTAAAAACTATTTTTGAGCATGACCCTAGTGAAATGATGTTAGCTTTTCACGATATGATGAAGAAAAAGATCGTTATGCCTGCGCAATTTATACGTGAGAGTGGTGAGGATATAGCCACTGCTTTTGAGAATTTTTCCAATGCGGCACAGAGACTGGGTGTATATACTACCGAAGATTATATCAGCATTCTGAAAACCCTTAATAATTACTGGGAAATTGATAAAATGCGGGGCCTTACCGACGAGGCTCAGAAAGCTCGTGATTACCTGATGAAATTACCAGACAGAATGACCAGAGTTGCAGAAAGAATGGCAATACCACAGGATCAACATAAATTCAAATGGGTCGAACCAAACGGTACGCTTTAAAAAAGCTAAAAAAACATAATAAGAACCGCTTTATCAGTTAAAGCGGTTTTTTTATTGCCTTACTTAAGGAAGTTTATTCATAATATTGCAGATGATTAGTATTTTCCAATGAGCAATTCTTCAAATCCGCTGCTGGTTATCCTGGCCTTTTTTTCCATCTACTTCATCTGGGGCTCCACCTACCTTTTGAATAAGATCGCGGTTACCGAACTGCCTCCCTTTATGTTAGCCTCTATACGGTTTATCACCGCCGGATTGCTTATTTTTTTTATATGTAAAATCCTAAAAATAAGTCTGGCGATTACCCGAAAGCAATTAACAAATACTATTATAGCCGGTTTTCTATTTCTAGCCTTCGGAAACGGCGTCGTAGTCTGGGCCTTAAAATATGTTGACAGTGGCTTTGCCGCCTTGGAAATTTCAGCACAACCCTTGGTAGTACTCATAATGATGAGGGCTTTCCAGGGAAAAAAGATTCTGCCTATGTCAATGGTGGGTGTTTTTTTGGGAGTTATTGGAATTTACCTGCTGGTTAGTCAAAACCAGGTCACCAATCAGGAGAATTCTTGGTCAGGAATAGGAATGATCTTCCTATGCTTGCTTAGCTGGTCCTACGGAAGTCTTTTTGTAGGCAAGGCGAATTTACCCACCAATCATTTTGTAAATACAGGTTACCAGATGATCACCGGCGGAATCATCCTGCTTCTGGGAAGCCTGGCATTTGGAGAGCCCTGGAGCTGGCCAACAACCTGGAGTGATCCAACCAGGTATTCGATGTTGCTGCTTATTCTCTTCGGAAGCATTGTGGCCTTTACCGCCTTTAATTATTTATTGAAAGTAGTTTCTCCGGAAAAAGTAGCGACTTCAACCTACGTCAATCCAATAATAGCTCTTTTCCTTGGCTGGTATTTTTTAAATGAACAAATCACCATGCAATCTGTCGTTGCGGCAGCAGTTCTGTTAACCGGGGTATATTTTATAAACACCAAGAAAAAACTGGTTATGTTTTCAAGATTTTCGCCGCGTTTTGGTAAAAAACTAAACCAATAAGTTTTAAATTGTCCGCTAAAATTTCTTCCCAATGTATTCCCAGATCCTCGATCATATTTCAAGAGATATTTCTTTAAACCCTTCAGAGGAAGAGGAATTCACAGGAATACTTTCAGAAAAGAAGATTTTAAAGAAAGAATTGCTCATCCGACCTGGAGACAAGGTAGATTCGGAATATTATGTAGTGAAAGGCTGTCTTAAGGCCTATTACCGGGACCAGGCAGGTGAAGATCACATCATCCAGTTTGCCATTGAGGACTGGTGGATAAGTGATTTTGAAGCGTTTTTTAAAAATACCCCAGCCGAACTTTATGTTGAAGCCATAGAAGACTCGGTGTTGCTCGGGATAGACAAGGCTGCCCTGGAATTGCTTTATCAGCGCATCCCTGCATTTGAACGTTTCTTCAGATTGAAAATCACCAATGCCTTTGTAGCCTTGAGAACCCGCATTCTCTCTTCTCTTCAGAAAACGGGAAAAGAACGCTACCTGGAATTCTGTAAAACATATCCGAAAATCGAAAAACGCGTACCCAACTATCACATCGCGAATTACCTTGGCCTTAAACCCGAAAGCCTGAGCCGAATTCGCAAGGAATTGATCTGACTTAACATTTTTTAACCACGCTGCTTAACATACATCAAGCATTTGGAGGCTATTGAGGTCTTACCTTTGTCGGTCGGTAAAATGAAGGGAATTTTTCTTTCATTCTGCTGAGGCTTTCTCTTCGGAAGGCCTTGAAAATGAAAATTTTAATTTAAAAAATCACATAATGAGCAAGAAACAAGCTTTGTTAGAACCTTATAATCTGAATGGTCTTGAATTACCAAACCGTGTTGTTATGGCGCCCATGACCAGAAGCCGGGCCACTAATTCTGAAAACAAACCTACGGGAGAACTTCAGGGAGAATATTACAAACAAAGAGCCAGCGCCGGACTTATCATTGCTGAAGGATCACAGATTTCTAAACGTGCAGTAGGTTACGTAAACACTCCCGGAATATACTCTCAGGAACAGGTTGAGGGCTGGAAAGAAGTCACCCATGAAGTACACGAAGCTAATGGAAGAATATTTCTTCAGTTATGGCATGTAGGTAGAATGTCTCACCCCGATTTCCATAATGGAGAGTTGCCTTTGGCACCTTCAGCATTAAATCCTAACGATAAATCTTTTACTCCTGAAGGTTTTAAGGATACTGTAACTCCAAAGGAGATGAGTATTGAAGAGATCAAAGAGACTGTTCAGGATTTCAAAAATGCTGCAAAAAACGCTATGGATGCCGGTTTTGATGGTATTGAAATCCATTCTTCCAATGGATATTTGTTTCACCAGTTCTTCAACGCAACTTCAAACCATCGGGATGATGAATACGGCGGAAGCATTGAAAACAGGGCGAAAATACTTTTTGAAGTGATTGATGCGATCAAAGAGGTGATGCCGGAAAATAAGATAGGTCTTCGTCTCAATCCTTCCCTTAATGGAATTTTCGGGATGACTATGGATGAAGAAACTATTCCAACTTTTGATTATATTATCAAAAAGCTGAATGATTACGATCTGGCCTACCTTCATTTATCTGAGCCATTTAATGACGTTTCAGACATTCCTTATGCTGAAACCGAGATCGCCAAACGCTATCGCCCAATGTATAATGGAACAATTATCATAAATGCCGGTTTTGACCAGGAAAGCGGGAACAGAGTAATTGAAGAAGGCAACGCCGATCTTGTAGCCTTCGGAAAACCATTTATTTCAAATCCAGATCTTGTTGAACGCTTTGAGCAAAATGTACCCTTAAGCGAATACAACCAGGATACTTTCTACACTCCGGGAAAAGAAGGTTACCTGGATTATGAAGCAAAAACAGAAAGAGCTGAAGCATTACAATAAACTCTTTAGCCTTACAAATAAAAAAATCCCGCAAATTGCGGGATTTTTTGTTTTCTGTTAAGCTCTACACAGAAACTTAAAGATCAAACTTAATACCTTGTGCCAATGGCAACTCGGTAGTATAGTTAATAGTATTGGTTTGGCGTCTCATGTAAATCTTCCAGGCATCAGATCCACTCTCGCGACCTCCACCGGTATCTTTTTCTCCACCAAAGGCTCCACCTATTTCTGCTCCAGAAGTTCCAATATTAACGTTGGCGATTCCACAATCTGAACCTTCTACGGAAAGGAATCTCTCAGCTTCTCTCAGGTTATTCGTCATTATTGCTGAAGAAAGTCCTTGCACAACCCCGTTTTGAAGTTCAAGAGCATTCATCACATCTCCTGAATATTTCATGATATAAAGCACAGGCGCGAAAGTTTCGTGTTGTACGATCTCAAAGTGATTTTCAGCTTCGGCGATAGCAGGTTTTACATAGCAACCGCTTTCATAACCTTCACCTTCCAGCACTCCGCCTTCAACCAAAATTTTTCCGCCTTCTTCCACAACTTTATCCAAAGCGTGCTGGTAATTCTTCACCGCGTCTTTATCGATAAGCGGCCCCACGTGGTTGTTTTCATCCAGTGGGTTTCCTATACGCAATTGTTTGTATGCAGTAACGATGGCATCTTTCACCTTATCGTAAATAGATTCGTGAATGATAACTCTTCTGGTTGAGGTACAACGCTGTCCACAGGTTCCAACTGCTCCAAATACAGCACCGATAACCGTGTTCTTGATATCGGCATCTGGAGTTACGATAATTGCGTTGTTCCCGCCTAATTCAAGAAGTGATTTTCCGAGTCTTGCAGCAACAGCCTGGGCAACTATTTTCCCCATTTTTATGGATCCCGTAGCCGAAATTAGCGGTACGCGCTTATCATTGGTCATCATCTCTCCCACACGGTAATCTCCTGTGATAAGTGACGAAATCCCCGCTGGTACATTGTTTTCTTCAAAAACTCTGGCTGCGATATTCTGACACGCCACGGAGGTTAACGGAGTCTTCTCCGATCCCTTCCAGATACAGGCATCACCACAAACCCAGGCTAAAGCCGTGTTCCACGACCATACCGCTACCGGAAAGTTAAAGGCCGAAATTATTCCAACCACACCAAGCGGGTGATATTGTTCGTACATTCTATGTCCCGGACGCTCTGAATGCATGGTAAGTCCGTGCAACTGGCGGGAAAGTCCTACTGCAAAATCACAGATATCTATCATTTCCTGCACTTCCCCCAGCCCTTCCTGGTATGATTTACCCATTTCATAGGAAACCAATCTTCCAAGAGGTTCTTTGAGGCGGCGAAGTTCATCGTTAAATTGTCTTACCACTTCCCCACGTTGCGGCGCAGGCAAGGTTCTCCATTCCTTAAAACCTTTTGTGGCGGTTTCTATTACTTTTTCGTAATCTTCCTTAGTGGTAGCTTTCACTTTTCCAATAAGCGCTCCGTCTACGGGAGAATAGGATTCTATAATTTCACCGTTACTAAAAAAGTCTGTACCGGTAGAAGTTCCGTTGTTAACATCGCTTAATCCTAAATCTTTCAGGGCTTGTTTAATCCCAAATTTTTCTGCTATTTCACTCATTAATCCTTAAGTTTTAATCTGTTCTTTTGTGTGTTCTTTGCGAAAATAATAAAAATAAAGCGCTAATCCTCATCAGAAGTAAAACGCTTGTCTACCGGCATCACTTCCCCGCAATTATCGCAGGTTCTTAAATCCTTACTTCCGTAGAAATGCTTAAAATGCTTTAAAAAATCGGTTTCAATATCGTTAAGCTGAAAATAAATCTCATATAATTTATTATTACACTTATCACAAAACCAAAGTAATCCATCTTTTGTATCCGGGTCGGTTCTTTTTCGCTCTATCACCAATCCAATGCTGTTTTCATGTCTTTCGGGAGAGTGTGGTACTTTTCCGGGATGAAGATACATATCGCCCGGCCCGAGTTTCATTGTTTTCTTCTTTCCGTCCTCCTGAATGTGTACCTCGATCTCCCCTTCCAGTTGATAAAACAACTCTTCAGTTTCATTATAGTGATAATCCTTGCGGGCATTTGGGCCGGCAACCACCATTACGATATAATCTTCAGATTCACGGTAAAGGTTTCGGTTGCCAACAGGTGGCTTCAGGCTTTCCCTGTTCTGGTCAATCCATTTATTCAGGTTAAAAGGTTTATTTACAGCCATAATTTAGTTTTTTGCAAGCCTAAAATTACACATTCTCGCTCACAAAGCCGGACGATTATTTTCTTTTTTAAGATCTAAAGTTTCTCCATTTTTTCTAAAATCTACATGCTCCATAGGTCTTCGGACAAAGGATAGGCCTAAAATTTCTTATCTTCGGAATAAAATAACCAACAACAATGAAAAAAATATTTCTATTACTCAGTTTGTCCCTGTTTTTTGCCTGTAATTCTTCAGAAGAAAAAGAATTACCGGAAGAAGTTTCCGAAGAGGAATTAAGCATTAACATACCCGACAATTTCGGAATTGTAATCCACGGTGGCGCCGGAACCATAGTTAAGGAAAATATGACCGATTCGCTGGAAAAGGCATATAGAGACAAATTGGAGGAAGCGATCAGGGTAGGGCACGAGATCCTTGCGAATGGAGGTACAGCGATGGAAGCCGTACAGCGCACCATAAATGTTATGGAAGATTCGCCGCTTTTCAATGCGGGAAAAGGAGCGGTTTTCACCAATGCTGAAACCAACGAACTTGACGCGTCAATAATGGACGGAAAAACGCTCAACGCTGGGGCCGTGGCCGGAGTGACCACCGTCAAAAACCCGATAAACCTTGCCTGGGAAGTGATGGAGAATTCAGAACACGTAATGATGGCAGGAAAAGGCGCCGAGCTTTTTGCGGAAGAACGCGGGATGGAAATCGTAGATCCTGAGTATTTTTATACAGAAAACCGATTCCGAAGCCTTCAGCGTTTAAAGGAAATGGATACTGAAGAAACCGAGCTAGATCACGACCAAAGCGCAGCCTTTGTTGATCCTTTTATTAAAGATTCAAAATATGGCACTGTTGGTTGCGTAGCCCTGGATAAAGACGGAAATCTTGCTGCAGGAACCTCAACGGGAGGAATGACCAACAAAAAATGGGGGCGTATTGGAGATGCTCCCATTATTGGTGCGGGAACTTATGCTAATAATAAAACCTGTGCGGTTTCAGCTACCGGTTGGGGTGAATTTTTTATTCGCGGAGTTGTGGCCCACGATATTTCGGCTTTAATGGAATACAAAAGACTAAGCCTGGAGGATGCTGCAGAGGAAGTGATCCAGAATAAAATTCCAGATCTTGGAGGTAATGGCGGGATAATCGCAATAGATTTTCAGGGAAATATAGCTATGGAATTCAATACTGCCGGGATGTATAGAGCACACATGAATAAAAATGGCGATCTTGAAATTGGTATTTACGGCGAGGAATAGTTTTTATTATCGTAAAAATTTTAAAACCCTATTGCAAATCTGGCAAATGGGGTTTTCTTTTTTCTGTAATTAAACCATTGGGGTTATTTCCTATCCTAAACCCGGATGATTTAACAGGATTTTAGTTTCTGCTTAGTTCGGTTTGTTTCGAACTAAAACTAAATTTGCAGCCGAAACTTAAAATAGCTTATGAGCAACACCAAAACACTGGAAAAGAAAAAAGCAGCTTTAATCGAAAAGCTTGGAGTTCATATGGAATCCCAGGATCAACTAGCACCATTGGCAGCCCGCATTTATGCCAGTTTGATCTTAACCGGGAAAACCGGCCAAACCTTCGATGAGCTGGTAACCCAATTGAAGGCCAGTAAAAGTACGGTGTGCACCCATCTTAATTCATTGCAAACCCAGGGCCGGGTGTCTTATTTTACCAAAACGGGCGATCGGAAACGCTATTTCATAGTGACCCCCAACCGTTTACTAAACGTGATTGACGAGATGACGAATAACTGGATCCGCCAAAAGGAAATGCACCTGGAGATTCTGGAATATAAATCGGCTGTAAATGAAGAAGATCCCCGTGAACCTTCCATGGAGTTGGATTTTCCCAAAGATTACCTGGTTTTTCTTAAAGAAGCTGGAGAAGCCATCCGAAAATTGAAATTAAACATCATCCAAAAACAAAATAAGAATGAAATTCCTCAATAAACTTCTGCTTTTACCGGCGACAGCGCTACTACTTTCAGCCTGTGGTAATTCTGAAGAAAAAACCGCTAACAGCGATACTGTAGGCTCATATCCCGTAGTCAAATCTGAAACCCGGGATCTCACCAGCTTACAAGATTTCCCCGCCAATATCGAAGGAACGGTAAATGCGGCTGTTCGGGCCAAGGTTTCAGGCTATATCACCGACGTCCTGGTTGATGAAGGAGAAGAAGTGAAGCGTGGCCAATTGCTTTTTAAGCTGGAAACCGAGTCCTTAAGTCAGGATGCTGAAGCAGCTCAAGCCGGGGTTAATGCTGCCCAGGTTGAAGTAGACAAACTCCGCCCCCTGGTTGAAAAGAATATCATCAGCGAGGTTCAGCTGGAAACCGCTAAAGCCCAATTGGAACGGGCTAAAAGCAACTACAATAGCATTGCTGCCAATATTAGTTATGCTAATATTAAAAGCCCTGTAAACGGGAGAGTTGGCTCTATTAACTTCAGAAGCGGAAATTTGGTGAGTCCCAACGATCCGGAGCCCTTAACCACGGTTTCCCAAAGCGAGGAGGTCTATGCTTTTTTCGCGATGAACGAAGCCGAATATTATGATTTTATGGAACGAATCGAAGGGGAAACCCGGAAGGAAAAACTCGATAATATTCCTGCCGTTAATCTAATACTTGCCGGAGACCGGAAATACGCCTATGAAGGTAAAATTGAAACCATCAATCCCCAGGTGAATGTTCAAACCGGTACGGTGAGCTTCCGGGCCACCTTTCCTAATCCTGAAGGTTTACTCGCAAACGGGAATACGGGAAGAATCCTGGTGCCCCGCACTTATGAAGATGTATTGGTAATTCCATCGAAATCCACCTATGAATCTCAAGGCCGGGTTTACACCTTTAAACTGGTTAAAGGAGATACGGTAAAAAACACCCTGATCCAGGCTGGTAATAAGGTAAACGATCTGCTTATCGTGAATTCCGGTTTAGAAGAAGGTGATGAGATTGTAGCCGAAGGGGTGGCAAAACTAAGGGACGCTCAACGTATCACCCCTCAACACACCCAATTGGATAGCGTAATTGGTAACACCCAAGCTGTTTTTAAATAAGAGAATATGCTGAAAATATTTATAGAGCGGCCGGTACTTTCAACAGTGATCTCAATTATTCTGGTGATCCTGGGCTTGCTGAGTATGCAAAGCCTCCCTGTTACCCAATATCCCGATATCGCACCCCCTACGGTTCAAATCAACGTGGGTTACCCGGGAGCCAATGCAGAGACCATCCTGGAAAGTGTGATCATTCCTATTGAAGAGCAAATTAACGGAGTTGAGGGAATGACCTATATCACCTCCAGCGCAAGCAATAATGGAAACGGGAGCATTCAGGTGTTCTTCGATCAGGATATGGACCCCGATATCGCTGCCGTGAATGTACAAAACCGGGTTTCCCGGGCTAATGCCCTATTGCCACAGGCGGTAATTCAAAATGGAATTACTGTACAAAAACAGCAAACCAGCGCCTTGATGTATTTTTCTATTTATTCTGAAAATGAAGAGTACGACGGTACCTTCCTGGAGAATTATATGAACATCAACATGATTCCTGAACTTCAGCGTATCAACGGGGTTGGGGAAGCGCGTTCCTTTGGAGGCCGTACCTATGCTATGCGAATCTGGCTGAAACCTGAAAGACTTGCCAGCTACAACCTGGTACCTTCTGATGTGAGAGCTGCCATAAATGAACAAAGTCTGGAAGCTGCTGCCGGGTCTATTGGCCAGAACAGCGGGGAGGAATTTGAATACGTGCTGCGCTACCCCGGTCGTTACAAAACCGCAGAAGAATATGAAAATATCATTCTAAAAGCTGAAGGCAGTGGTCGCATATTACGCTTAAAAGATGTAGCCGAAATTGAGCTCGATGCCCAGGGATATACCTCCAAGATTCTCGTTAATGGCAAGCCGGGAATTAACGTAGGAGTTTTCCAAACACCAGGTTCCAACGCCCAGGAAATTATTGAAGATATTGAAGCTACCCTGGAAGATCTAAAAGAGGATTTCCCAACCGGAGTCGATTATTATGTGAATTACAACACCAACGATTTCCTTAGCGCTTCGATCTCTAAGGTACGAATGACGCTGATCGAAGCCTTTATCCTGGTATTTCTGGTGGTTTTCATCTTCCTTCAGGATTTAAAGGCGACACTTATTCCGGCTATAGCCGTGCCTGTTTCGATTATAGGAACTTTCTTTTTTCTGAATTTATTCGGCTACAGCATCAATTTATTAACGCTGTTTGCACTTGTTCTGGCCATTGGTATTGTGGTAGACGATGCCATTGTAGTGGTGGAAGCCGTTTATGCTAAAATTGAAGGAGGCGCAACATCGGCAAAATCAGCTACTGTGACCGCTATGAGCGAGATCGCCGGAGCTATTGTATCGATAACCCTGGTAATGGCCGCGGTATTTGTACCAGTTACCTTCCTGTCGGGGCCGGTCGGGGTTTTTTATCAGCAATTTGGGGTCACCTTGATCGTGGCCATTATAATTTCGGCGGTTAATGCATTAACGCTGAGTCCGGCATTATGTGCGCTGTTTCTTAAGCCTCATACTTCGGAAGGAGAAAAGAAAAAGGGCTTTTTGCAAAGATTTTACAACGCCTTTAACGCTGGTTTCGATGCCACCACCAAAAAATATACCCGCTCGGTAGGTTTCCTTTACCGGCACAAATGGGTTACTGCGGTAATTCTAATTGCTGCCGTGGGTCTCACCTTCCTTGCTTCGAACAATACACCTAGTGGATTTGTCCCGACTGAAGATCGCGGGATCATCTTTATGAACCTGGAATTACCCGCGGGAGCTTCTCTGGATCGCACCGCAGAAGTGACCGAAAGACTTTATAAAGAAGTAATTGAAATTCCCGGGGTGCGAGGTGCCTCGATAATCAATGGCCGAAACTTCTTTTCTGGTGCCGGTGGTTCTTATGCGTTGGGATTCCTTCCCCTTGATAGGTGGAACGATAGGAAAGCAGACAGTCTTTCCATTGAAAATATCACTGCAAAATTAAACGAGGTCGCTGCGCGAACTGCGCCCGATGCCACTATAAACTTCTTTCAGCCTCCAAGTATCCCGGGTTTTGGAGCTTCAGAAGGATTTGAAGTACAGTTATTAGACAGAACCGGCGGAGATTTTAAAGAGTTGGATAACGTGGCAACCGAATTCGGCACAAATCTTTCAGCAGAAAATTCAATCGCTTTTGCTAATAATCCGTTCAATACAAAATTTCCGCAGTATCAAATCGACATAGACATTGCCCGGGCTAAACAAAGCGGAGTTTCGGTGGATGAGATCCTCTCTACGCTACAAGGCTATATTGGCGGGATTTTCGCTGCCGATTTTAGTCGCTTCGGAAAACAGTACAGGGTGTATATTCAATCTTTGCCTGAAGCCCGGAACACCCCCGAAAGTTTGGATATGATGTATGTGCGCACCGAAAGTGGAGAAATGGCGCCGATAAATCAATTTATTAGTTTAGACAGGGTTTATGGGCCGCAATCGGTTAGCAGGTTTAACCTTTTTAATGCGGTAAAACTTACAGGTTCGGCCGCGCCGGGATTCAGCTCGGGAGATGCTATTGAAGCGGCGGAGAGGCTTTCTGCAGATCTTCCGCAAGGATTTGATATAGCATACTCGGGATTAACCCGGGAGGAAATCTCAGCCGGCGGACAGGCCGTAACCATTTTCCTGTTGAGTATCCTTTTCGTGTATTTTCTACTGGCTGCCCAATACGAAAGTTATATAATCCCATTTGCGGTATTGTTTTCTTTACCAATTGGGATTATGGGTGCCTTTGTGACCACCTGGCTCACCGGGCTACAGAATAATATTTTCTTCCAGATCGCCCTCATTATGTTATTAGGGCTTTTAGCTAAAAACGCCATCCTCATCGTGGAATTCGGAATTCAGCGAAGACGGGAAGGAATGAGCATAGTAGATTCGGCCATAGATGCTGCAAAAGTAAGATTGCGACCTATTTTGATGACCTCTTTTGCCTTTATTCTTGGTCTTATGCCACTGGTGTTGGCTGGTGGTGTTGGCGCCGTTGGAAACCGCTCGATTGGAACCGGAGCCGTAGGTGGTCTGCTGGCAGGAACCGTGATCGGGGTATTTATCATACCTATTCTCTATATGCTGTTTCAGTATTTACACGAAAAGATAAGTGGAGCACCGCAGCCTTCAACCAAAAAAATTGAAGAATAAGTTCTTATGAAAAAATTACTTCTCATACTTAGTATTCCGTTATTGCTTCATTCCTGTTTTGTGGCCAAAGATTATGAACGCCCTGAAATTCAGGAAGTAGATGAAAATCTTTACAAGACAGATGCTATTTCCCGGGACAGTCTCAATATGGCCGATATCGCGTGGAATGATGTTTTCGCTGATCTAATTCTGAAGAAATACATTGCCGATGGCCTTGAAAACAATATTGACATTAGGCGTGCCATCCAACAAATACTTATGGCTGAAGCATATGTAAAACAAGGGAAAGCAGGATATTTCCCAACTTTGAATGTGGGCGCAAACGTAAACCATCAGATCCTTTCAAAAAACAGCCAATTTGGTAGCTTTTTCGATGGTAGTATAACCCAGTACGATGTAACCGGAAATCTTTCATGGGAAGCCGATATCTGGGGTAAAATAAGGAGTAATGAAAGAGCATTTCAGGCCTCTTATCTTCAGAGTGCAGCTGCGCATAAAGCCGTACAAACAAGATTAATAGCCAATATCGCATCTACGTATTATCAGCTATTAAGCCTTGATGCACAAAAAGAGATTACCGAGGAAACCATTGCTAACAGGGAGCGTAGTTTGGAAACAACAAAAGCTTTAAAGGAAGCAGGGAATCTTACGGAGGTTGGCGTGAAACAAACCGAAGCCCAGTTGTATACCGCACAGGCTCTCCTTATCGATATTAAAAATCGAATAAGATTACTGGAAAACAGTTTTTCAATTTTACTGGGAGAAGGCCCACAATCAATTGAGCGTAGCCGACTTGAAGATCAGGAGATCAATACTCCACTAAACACAGGAGTACCAGCGCAACTTCTTAGAAACCGGCCCGATGTTCTTGCGGCGGAATATAATTTGGTGAATGCCTTTGAGCTCACTAACGTCGCGAGAAGTAATTTTTATCCTTCTTTGAGTTTTTCGGCGGCGGGTGGTTTTCAAAGTTTGGAGCTTGACGAATTATTCAATGCAAACTCCCTTTTCGCAAATCTGGCCAGCTCTTTATTACAACCGGTTTTAAACGGAAGAAGGATAAGGACACAGTTTGATGTAGCCGAAGCTCAGCAGGAAGATGCCTTGTTAAATTTTAAACAGACAATCCTTAATGCAGGTAAAGAAGTTTCAGATGCTTTATATAATTATGAGGCAAGTACTGAAAAAATAGAGGTTCTTAACAATGAGTATAATGCCTATGCTGATGCTTCAGAATATTCTGAAGAGCTTCTAAATAATGGATTTGCAAATTATCTGGAAGTTTTAACAGCAAGGGAAAATGCATTGAATTCCCAATTAAACCTTATCAATGCTGAATTCAGCAAATTACAAGCTATGGTAGACCTATACCGCGCTCTGGGTGGTGGATGGCAATAAATGGTTTTGTTAGTTATTGGTTGGTTTTTTAACAGAAGTTATGTTTCAGCAGTGAATCCGACTAAGCTAAAAATTTTTTAAATTTATAGGAAAACAGAACTATGAAAAGCAATTTCAATGATATTATAAATGGCGACATACCGGTATTGGTAGATTTTTTTGCTGACTGGTGTGGCCCCTGCAAGATGTTGGCCCCGATTCTAAAAGACGTAAAAACCGAAATGGGAGACCAGGTAAAAATTGTAAAAATAGATGTTGATCGTAACCAGGAGCTGGCGGCTAAATATCAAGTTAGAGGAGTACCCACGATGATTCTTTATAAAAACGGGAAACAACTCTGGCGCCAATCTGGTGTATTACAAAAACATCAAATTACCGAAGTGATTAAATCACATTCTTAATGACCAACCCGGGATTAAAAACTCCGGGTTTTTATACTTCCTGCCTTAATTAACCACCTCTTTTCCACGTAACAAAGGTTACTGATAGAAGCTCTCTTCAGAAGTAATTTTGCAGCATAAATAGTTTTTAAAAACACATGACAATTATATTGTTTTTTACCCTGGGTATCTACCAGAAAAATACATAAAAGTATGACGATAAATTACCCTATATCCTTTGGTATTAATAAGCAAAAGCTTTTAAAAAAGACATTACGGCAACTTGCATTTTGGGGAATAGCTTACTCTCTTTTATTCTTCACTATACATCTACATACCATATCAATTTTCGAAACCTTTTTCACAGATCTGGAAATCTCTGCAGCGACACTGCCTCTTATTGTTCTGTTTTCGGTTTTACTCTTTAGCCCTTTTTTAGGTTTAATTGATATTATCCTGGAAGAAGATAAATTCAGAAATTATTCTCTAGGCCTTAATGTGATAACCGCCGGCGCCCTTTACACCATATTGTTAATGGGAGCAATAAGCCTGGTAAGGTTATATTTATTGAGCTTCGGAAAAAATCTTTTCTTAAATGAAATTAGTTTAAGCCTTCTTACCCAGCATTGGAGTTACTATTTTATGATTTTAAGTGTTCATACCGGGTCTATGAGTCTCATTATTGGCTCTGTTAATCAACTAAGCAAGAGGTTTGGACCGGAAATGCTTCTCCCTTTTTTTTCAGGAAAATATAAGTATCCAAGAGAAGAAGAGCGAATATTTATGTTTTTGGATCTTAGTTGTTCTACAAAGCTCGCGGAGCAACTTGGGCATATTAAATACTCTGCATTAATCAAAGATAGTTTTCTGGATATCGATAAAATGGTAAGAAAATACAATGCTGAAATCTACCAGTATGTTGGGGATGAGGTTGTACTTAGCTGGCCATTGGAAAAAGCGAAAAACCTGGAATATATAGATTTCTTTTATGGGGTGGAACAGCTTTTCAGGGAAAAGGAAGACTACTATAAAGGTAATTATACCATAGCGCCAGTCTTTAAAGCCGGGGTTCACCTTGGAAAAGTTACTGCGGTAGAGGTAGGAGGCCTTAAAAAGGATATCGCCTATCACGGAGACACTCTTAATGTAGCGGCAAGATTAGAAGGTTTATGCAAAATTCATTCTCAGCCTCTTTTAGTCTCTGAAGCTGTATATAATCTGGACAATATTGAGAAAAGGTATTATTCAACTTCCTTAGGAGCACAATATTTAAAAGGAAGAAGCAATCCCGTAGAGGTATATAGCATCACCAAAACATTAAGGAAGGTAGTCGCTGCTTAACCAAAATTACACAATGATTTCAGGAATAGGAAAATTATCACCTCTTATAGTTTTGCTTTTTGTTTCCATAAATTCCATTGGACAGGAAGCCGATGTAAATAACATGAAGGACAGTCTACCCAGTAGCTGGGAACTTCTTAAATATGACGGAGCTAGTGCAATTGGAGGAATGAAATATACCTATTCCAGGCCGTTACAATGGAAAAAAGACGATTTTATAACTGCTGGAGCAATTGTTGCGGGAACAGCTGCCCTGTATGTTTTTGATGAAGAAACCAGCGAATATTTTATTGAGCAGAATAATGAAATGCCACAATTAATTAAAGATATAGGTTGGTATTATGGAAGCCCCCAAAACAACTACGCTATAAACGGAGCGGTTTATCTCTATGGCCTTTTTACTAAAAATGAAAAGGTGAGAAAAACAGGAGTGTTGCTTATCTCGGCTGCTTCTACTGCAGGATTAATCCAAACAATTACCAAGACTGCAGTTGGCCGTGCAAGACCAGCAACCGGAGAAGGCAAAGCTAGTTTCGACCCATTCAGAGGTATTGGAGCCTATCATTCATTTCCCTCGGGACACACTATTCTTTCTTTTACAACTGCTTATGCAATTGGAAAACAGTTTGACAATCCTTTTGTTAAAGCAGGAATTTATGGTTTAGGAATGATCGCTCCGGTATCAAGACTTTGGGCTGGCGCACACTGGCTCACAGATGTAGGATTGAGCCTGGCTATAAGCGTTTTGGTGGTAGACAGCATTGATAATTACTTAAATGAAGAACGCCTATATGGTCCAGAGGAAAAAAACAGGATTAGCTGGAAATTTAATGTTGGATTGGGTAGAGTTGGACTAACCGGAACTTTTTAATTAGTTGAGCTTACCTCCCTTGGTCGTCCACCAGGGATGGACTTCCACTTTCAATCTCCCAGCTTTCACCATTGGGTCCAGTTTGGCAAGGCTATCTGCTTCCTTTTCAGTGGCCGTGTTGTAAACGGCAATACCACGAATTTCTCCATTGCTGCCAAGAGGTCCAATGAGACTGGCATAACCTTCTTCAGCCATTCGGGAAAGATGTGCTAAATGCTGTTTTTGCAATTCAGCCGCTTCAGTAGAGTCCTGGCTTCGATTTTCACCCTTTTTCAGAAAAACCATATAATACTGCTGCATTAAATAGGTAGTATCTCCTTCCTCATACCTGAAAGTTTGGTAGCCTTTTTCCTTAAGCCCTTTTTCTACGGAATCAATATTAGATTGAGGCCTTTCCACAGCAACTTTTTCCGGGCCGGGAATACCGCGCTCCTGTTTTGGAATTTCTTTACAGGAAAACAACAAAAACGGAAAAACGAGTACATAAATTAATTTTTTCATCTTAAAGCTTTACCAGTTTTTAAAGGGATTTTTACTCAATTGTGAATTATAATACTTAAGGTCTCCCGTAATTTCCTCATCTAACCAATTAGGTTTTGGAAATGTATCCTCTTCATTTTTAAGTTCAATTTCTGCCACTACTAAACCCTGGTTTTCTCCATAAAACTCATCCACTTCAAAGGTGAAATTTCCTGCTTTAATAAGATATCTTGTTTTATCTATAATTCCCGGTTTGCATAGTTTAAAGAGTTCTTCAGCTTCCTTTTTATCGATTTCTTTTTCCCATTCAAACCTGCTTAACCCATCCTCCGTGGATTTCCCCTTTATTGTTAGAAAAGCGGTTTCATCAGCGATCCTGAGCCTTACGGTACGCTCCGGATCAGTGCTAAGGAAACCTTGTTTGATCTTAAGTTTTTTAAAAGCTTCTTTTTTATATTCTCCTGATTTTACCAGGAATTTCCTCTCAATCTCAATCATCTCCTTTAGCTATTTTCTTTATCTCATCAGATTCTATCCTTATCTTTTCGTAGCCACCTTCGGCGACTTTCTGCATAGCTTTGGCAATGGTATCTGGATGAATGCTCTGATATTTTTTAAGCGGACCGAACATAACAAAATTAGCCGCTTTCATCAATTGTTTTGAGATAAATTCTAATGGTCGTTTCTCTTGTCTTTCTCCCCCTATTAGTGATGGCTGAAAAATAAAAGTATTCCTTATCTCCTGCTGAAGTACTGCATTTTCCATCTCACCTTTAGTACGGTTATAGAAAAACCTACTGTTGGGATCTGCACCCAGCGCCGAGATCACCAGAAAATTTTCGATTTCATTTTCCACACAGAGTTTGGCAGCGGTTACCGGAATCCCGTAGTCCACCTTACGATAAATTTCTTTGTTCGGAGTTTTATTCTGTGTGGTTCCTATACAACAAAAAACAACATCTGCCTTAAACTTATCGCGATGCTTGCCCAGCTCAAACATATCTATAAGGTGTTCTTCGATCTTCGAGCTTTTAATTAGGGTGGCACTTCTGGAGAAAAGTATGATCTTATCATATCTTTTGTCGGGAATCATTCTTTTTAGCAGATAACTGCCCGTAAGTCCCGTAGCGCCCAAAATGATTGCAGTCTTTGACATTTACTGAGTTTTTTTGATGAACTGGTCTTTGCCTGGTTCCTCTGAAATTAATTATCTCTATTCTCTTTTTAAACTATGTAATTGTTTTTATCAATCAAAGCCTTATAGAGTTCAAGGTTATGAGTGGTTTTAGGAAAAATTTGGGTTTTAAAATAATAATTTGAATAACTGCTTTAAGTTTTTCTTCAAGCCTTAAAACTTCTTTTTGGCTCCAGTGCTTTTCCAGATATTTCAATACTTTTTGCAGGCCCGTTTTCGCATTTGCTGTCCAAAAGATCTCTAATGCCATTTCTCAAATAATCGCATTACCTCATTATGGGGCACAACTTTATTTTTATCGGCATCTTCCAAACCTTTCTGAATAGATGCTTTTTCCTCGGCACTAAGCTTGTCCCACCAATCTTCTTTCGTTTGTTGGGTATAAGTTTCAGCAAGTTCTTCTATAAGAAGAAGTAATTCTTCATCAGCCTCCTGAACATAACCCAAAACCCGTTGCTTGAGATCTTTCTCCTTCATCATTTTTTAATTTGACTTTTATAAAGTTACGATTTTTTAATTTCTGATTTTTCAAGACTAGAAATGAGTCTATGGGTTTAATAACTTTCTACGTCATTTTAAGTTTCTTTAACTTTGTAAAGTGAACGAAAAACTTCCTATTCGTAAAATTATCCATATTGACATGGATGCGTTTTATGCCTCTGTGGAACAATTGGACAACCCCGATTTAATGGGGAAAGCAATCGCTGTTGGCGGCAGTTCTCAACGTGGGGTTGTGGCGGCTGCAAGTTATGAAGCACGTAAATATGGCGTAAAAAGCGCCATGAGCAGCGTGATGGCCAAACGCAACTGCCCGCATTTAATTTTTGTAAAACCCCGTTTTGAGCGTTACAAGGAATTCTCTCAGCGCATAAGACAAATTTTCCTGGAGTATACAGATTTAGTAGAACCACTTTCCCTTGATGAAGCCTACCTGGATGTTACCGAAAATAAAAAGGGAAATCCCAGTGCGACGCTTATAGCGAGAGAAATAAGGGAGAAAATTAAGGATAAAACCGGATTGAATGCTTCCGCAGGAATATCTATTAACAAATTCATCGCAAAGATTGCCAGCGATTTTAATAAACCTAACGGACAAAAAACGGTAAACCCGGAAGAGGTTGAAGAGTTTCTGGAAGCATTGGACATTCGGAAATTTCATGGAGTCGGAAAAGTGACCGCCGAAAAAATGTATATGCTGGGTGTTTTTACCGGCAAGGATTTAAAAACCAAGAGCCTTGAATACCTAACTGAGAAATTCGGGAAAAGCGGGGCACATTATTTTAATGTGGTTCGTGGCATTCATCTTAGTGAAGTAAAGCCAAACCGAATAAGAAAATCACTTGGCGCTGAACGTACCTTTAATGAAAATATCTCTTCTGAAATTTTTATGCTGGAACGGCTGGAAAACATCGCCGAAGAAATAGAACGCCGACTTACAAAAAACAAAGTCGCCGGCAAAACAGTGACCCTAAAGATAAAATACAGCGATTTCACCTTGCAAACCCGAAGCAAAACTATTTCCTACTACATTTTGGGCAAAGAACTGATTTTAGAAATCGCCAAAGAGCTATTATATCAGGAAAAAATGAAAAATTCAGTGCGCCTTTTGGGGATTTCTCTTTCAAATTTAAACACCGATAAGGCTAATAAATCTTCCAAAGTAAAAAAGGAGGTTGAGGTCCAGCTGAAGTTTGAATTTTAAATAAAAAGTAAAAGCCACAAATTCAAAAAAATCAGTGGCTTTTCAATATAAATTATTTAGGTTACTCTATTTCAGAAACCCTTAAAGTATTTACCATCCCTTTGTCTCCAATTGGCATCGCTGCCAGGTTAATGGTGAAATCTCCATGTTGTACAAAGCCTTGTTCTTTGGCGATCCTGTTCACATCATCAATGGTTTCATCTGAGCTTACAAATTTTTCATAATTAAATGCCTTTACCCCCCATAATAGGCTTAATTGAGCTAGAATGCGGGTATTTGAGGTAAACACCAGGATATGCGATTCCGGTCTCCAGGAAGAAATCTGGAATGCGGTGTATCCACTATTGGTTAATGTACAAATAGCCTTAGCCTTAATCTCGTTGGCCATATGCGCAGCGTGATAACAAACAGATTTAGTGATATATCGCTTAGTGCGAATATGTGGTGGATCGTGAGGAACTTTAATAAGAGGAGAATTCTCTACACTCTCCAGGATCTGGGTCATTTTTTCAATAACCTGCACGGGATATTGCCCCACAGAAGTTTCTCCACTAAGCATTACCGCATCGGCTCCATCCATAACAGAATTTGCCACATCGTTCACCTCTGCCCGGGTTGGGGTAAGACTTGTGATCATGGTTTCCATCATCTGAGTTGCGATAATTACCGGGATCCTTGCTTTTTTCGCCGTTAGCACCAATTTTTTCTGAATAAGCGGAACCTCATGGGCAGGAATTTCTACTCCCAGGTCTCCCCGTGCTACCATCAATCCGTCGCAGTAGGCAACGATCTTTTCGATATTGGCAACACCTTCAGGTTTTTCGATCTTCGCAATGATTGGGATCTTATATTCGCTATGCTCTTTGATTAAATTCTGAAGTTCTATCAAATCTTCGGCGTAACGCACAAAGGAAAGGGCCATCCAGTCCACCTGCATTTCACAGGCGAATTTAGCATCCTTAATATCCTTTTCAGTTAAAGCCGGAAGGGAAATATTTGTATTTGGAAGGTTTACACCTTTCTTGGATCTTAAAGGTCCTCCCTGAATAACTTTTGTTACCACTTCATCCTTTTTGTTGGTTGAAACCACTTCAAAAATAAGTTTCCCATCATCAAGAAGGATACGCTCTCCCGCCTGTACATCACGAGGAAAGGTATCATAATTCATATAGACACGTTGTGCAGTACCTTTAAATTCTTTTCCGGTAGCGAAAGTAATCTCGTCTCCATCAGAAACTACAACCTCATCTTTCATAACGCCTACCCTAAGTTTTGGACCTTGTAAATCCCCCAGAATAGCGGCGTTGTAACCTTTTTCTTTATTAAGTTCCCGTATCATTGCGATGCGTTCCTTAACATCACTGTAATCGGCGTGGGAGAAGTTGATTCTGAACACGTTAACTCCGGCCTGGAGCATTTTATTTAGGATTTCTTTAGAACTTGTTGCTGGTCCTAGGGTAGCAACAATCTTTGTTTTCTTATTTGTTGGCATTACTCAAAAATTAAATTTTGTCTAGATTTTAATTGCTCGACATCAATTCTATGCACGGCAATCACCTGTGGGATCTGGCCAATTATATTAACCAGTTTATTAAAATGTTGATCGGGCATATCTTCTTCTATTTTCAGAAAAAAATCTACCTTTTTGTATTCGGGAATAAGATTTAGTTCCAGCGGCCTCACCTCATCTTCTGCAAATAAAGAACCCGTATTCAGGACTTTTGAGGCCTGCCCTTTAAATTTATTGGCCACCAAATTATAGCTGTGAAAGTTTGTAGGGTCTTTAAAAATAAATCTTGCATAGTAGGCTTGAACGCTTTGATGTACGAAATCTACATCTTCTCTTTCTCTCTTTAAACCTAGTTTTAAATGCTTATTCAGCAAAAAAGCCATTCTAAAATCCTCAACGGAACAATAAATAGCAAGGAGCTTAAAGAGGTCTTCTTCTACCTCATCCAACAACATTTTATGCGCCTGCATAAGTCTTCTACTTTCTGGATAAAGATAAAATAAGAATAAGAAAAATGAAGCTTAACAGTGTAAAAATTTCACAATTTTCTACGAAAACGTTATAGCTTAAAACAATTCTCTGAAATTATGAGATAATATTTTGAAGTGCATAATATGCTCTTTTAGAAGCTTTCTCTTCAGCTTTCTTTTTTGATGTTGCCCTGGCCTTTGCAACGACCCTGTCATCAATACGGAGTTTTACAGCAAAATGTTTGGTCTCATCGTTTCCCGTATCGTCATAAATTTCATAATTGAACTCCTTCTTCTCCTTCTGGCACCATTCGATCAAAAGACTTTTATAACTAATTACTCTTCCTTCCAATTGTTCGATGTCTACATAAGGATCAATTACCCGTTCGTAAATAAAACGCTTGCAGTATTTATACCCCCGATCAAGATAGGTGGCCCCGATTAATGCTTCAAAGAGATTTCCGTGGATATTAACCCCGAATTGATCTACCGGAATATTGGTTTTTACGTGATTAATAAGATCCAGATCTCTGCCCAATTCATTGAGGTGCTTACGGCTAACTACTTTAGAACGCATCTTGGTAAGATAGCCTTCGTTTCCACCGGGAACGGCTTTAAAAAGATGGGAGGCTATAACCGCGCTAAGGATTGCATCGCCGAGAAATTCTAATCTTTCAAAGCTAATCGCATTTCCTTTCTCGTCTTTAATATTTAGCGAGCGGTGTGTAAACGCTTTACGGTAATGCGCCAGGTTCTTAGGTTTAAAGCCGAGAATACGGGTTAAGACCATAAAAAAATTCCCGTCTTTAGAAGATCGGGAATTCAATATGTTTCGGATAACGCTCATTTTAGAAAATGTTACTCATCCATTTTTTTAAAAATCACACAGGCATTATGACCACCAAAACCAAAGGTATTGCTCATTACCACCTTAACATCGCGTTTTTGAGCTTTATTAAGGGTCAGGTTTAACTCAGAATCAATATTCTCATCAAAATGTTCATGGTTAATTGTTGGAGGCACAATTCCGAATTTCATAGATAAGATTGCTGAAATAGCTTCTATGGCTCCGGCGGCTCCTAACAAATGCCCCGTCATTGATTTTGTTGAATTAATATTGATGGTTTTCGCGTGTTCGCCAAAAACCTTTCCGATGGCTTTAAGCTCGGCCACATCCCCAAGGGGAGTTGAAGTACCGTGAGTGTTAATAGCATCTATGTCTTCAGGCTTAAGTTCGGCGTTTCTCAGGCAGTTTTCCATTACTGCCACTACCCCATTTCCTTCGGGGTGAGGGGCCGTCATATGATAAGCATCTGAAGAAAGACCGCCGCCTATAACTTCGGCATAGATTTTCGCACCACGTGCCTTCGCATGTTCATATTCCTCCAGGATCAAAGCTCCAGATCCTTCTCCAAGCACAAAACCGTCCCTGGTCGCATCAAATGGCCTTGAAGCTGTTTCAGGGCTCTCATTACGGGTAGAAAGGGCATGCATAGCATTAAACCCTCCCATTCCTGCAATAGTAACCGCAGCTTCTGAACCTCCTGAAACGATAACATCGCTATATCCAAGACGGATATTGTTCAACGCATCGATCATAGCATTGGCTGCAGAGGCACAGGCAGAGACCGTAGTATAATTCGCTCCCATAAACCCATGGCGAATAGAGATATTACCTGGGGCAATATCTGCGATCATCTTAGGTATAAAGAAAGGATTGAATCTTGGAGAACCGTCTCCCTGAGCGTAATTTATCATTTCGTTCTGAAAAGTTTCCAATCCGCCAATTCCGGCCCCCCATATCACACCAACCCGATACTTATCTACGATATCCAGATCAATGCCGGAATCTTTTATAGCTTCATCTGAAGCTACAATGGCATACTGGGCAAACCTATCCAGCCTTCTTACTTCCTTTCTATCGAAGTAATCCAGCGGATTAAAGTTTTTGAGTTCGCAAGCGAATTTGGTTTTGAATTTTTCGGTATCGAAATAGGTAATGGGAGCACTCCCGCTTTTTCCGTTCACCAAGCCATCCCAATATTCTTCAATATTGTTACCAATGGGGGTTAGGGCTCCAAGGCCCGTGACTACAACTCGCTTTAACTCCATATAGTCTGTTGGTTTATTTTTTTGCGTCTTCAATATAAGAAATTGCCTGACCTACTGTGGCAATGTTCTCAGCCTGGTCATCAGGAATCTGGATATCGAATTCCTTCTCAAATTCCATGATCAATTCCACAGTGTCCAATGAATCAGCACCCAAGTCGTTGGTGAAGCTGGCTTCGTTTACAACTTCGTTCTCGTCAACACCTAACTTGTCAACGATAATCGCTTTTACTCTTGATGCAATGTCTGACATAATATTCTATTTTAATTTTGATTAGGTGGCAAAAATAAAAAACTTTATTTTAAAACCGATTTTTACTTTAAAAATGTGAATCTAATTTACATATTTTTCGCCGAAAGCCCTTAATTTTACAATTTATTAATTGTTAACAGCATCATTTTGACCCTACACTCAGACAGCTCCCTAAAGAAAATTGTGATTTTTGCTTCGGGGACCGGTACCAATGCAGAAAATATTATCAAATATTTTAAAGATTTCTCCTTAGCAAGGGTGGTTGCTGTATTTTCTAACCGAAAATCGGCTAAAGTGCTCAGGAAAGCTCACGACCTAAACGTAAAAGCCTTGTATTTTGACCGGGAAGCTTTATATAAAAGCAAGGAGGTTTTACGCGTCCTGCAGGATATTAAACCCGATCTTATAGTCCTGGCCGGTTTCCTTTGGGTTTTTCCGGATAATATCTTAAAAGCATTTCCTCAAAAGGTAATCAATATTCATCCCGCACTTTTGCCTAACTACGGCGGAAAAGGCATGTATGGCGCAAAAGTACACGAGACGGTAATCAATAATAAAGATCAGGAAAGCGGAATCAGCATCCATTATGTAAATGAAAAATATGATGAAGGCGAAATCATTTTTCAAACAAAAACACAAATCGAAAAAAACGACACCCCTGATAGCCTTGCCGGAAAAATACATCAACTTGAATACAAACACTTTCCTGAAGTGATTGAACAACTTCTTCAAAAAAACCAAGCATAGTGCATCAACCCCAGGTTTACATATACACAGATGGCGCAGCAAGAGGAAATCCAGGCCCCGGCGGATACGGAATTGTCATGGAATGGGTAGGTAAAGCTTACCGCAAAGAATTTTCAAAAGGTTATAAACACACCACCAATAACCGAATGGAGCTTCTGGCCGTTATTGATGCCCTTAAAAAACTAAAACAACCCGGACTGGAAGTGGTTGTTTTCACCGATTCAAAATATGTAGCCGATGCAGTGGAGAAAGGTTGGGTTTTTAACTGGGAAAAGAAAGCTTTTAAAGACCGCAAAAATTCTGATCTCTGGATAGACTTCCTGAAAGAATACCGAAAACACAAGGTAAAGTTCAAATGGATAAAAGGGCACAATTCCCATCCACAAAATGAACGTTGCGACAGCTTGGCCGTAGCCGCTTCCAAAGAGAAAAAACTGCTTATAGATCAGGGGTTTGAATAAAATTATGGCTTTCCGAAGCCTTTTTTAATTTAGGTTTATCCCCTGAAAAACAAACTGTATATTTGCAGCATATTTTAAACCCCGTTATGAGTAAATTACTGATTGTAGGCACAGTAGCCTTTGATGCGATTGAAACCCCATTTGGAAAAACCGATAAGATTCTTGGAGGCGCCGGGACCTATATAGGCCTTTCGGCTTCTCAATTTGATGTAGATAGTGCAGTGGTTTCTGTGGTAGGAGATGATTTCCCGCAGAAATACCTGGACCTGCTTACCAATAATAATATAAATATAGATGGTATCGAGATCATCAAAGGAGGAAAAACTTTCTTCTGGAGTGGTCGTTATCACAACGATCTTAATACAAGAGACACCCTTGATACTCAATTAAATGTTCTTGCAGATTTCAAACCGGTAGTACCTTCAGCATATAAAGATGCCGATATCGTAATGCTTGGTAATCTGCACCCACTGGTTCAGCTAAGTGTTTTGGAACAAATAGAAAATCCAAAACTGGTGGTTTTGGACACTATGAATTTCTGGATGGACAATACCTGGGACGATCTTTTAAAGGTTATTGAAAAGGTTGATGTCATCACCATTAACGATGAGGAAGCACGGCAGCTTTCAGGGGAACACTCTTTGGTAAAAGCCGCAAGAAAGATCAATGCACTAGGCCCCGATTATGTAGTAATTAAAAAAGGAGAACACGGTGCTCTTCTGTTTCACGAAGAAGAGATATTTTTCGCTCCTGCGCTTCCGCTAGAGGAAGTATTTGATCCTACAGGGGCTGGAGACACCTTCGCCGGTGGCTTTGCGGGATATCTTGCCAAAACTGAAGATATCTCTTTTGAAAATATGAAAAATGCCATTATTTACGGCTCTAACCTTGCCTCCTTCTGCGTAGAAAAATTCGGCACCGAGAGGATGCAGGAATTATCAGCGGCTGATGTTCAGGAAAGGCTGGAAGAGTTTAAAAAACTCACACAATTCGAAATAGAAATAATTTAAAACATACGGCCCTGTAATTTCAGGGCTTTTTTTGTGACCAAGTGAACACCTTAATCCAGGAACAACTATTATGAGTGATGCCATAAAACACGAATGCGGAATTGCCCAGGTACGTCTTTTAAAGCCCCTTGAATACTACAAGGAAAAGTATGGGACGGCTTTCTACGGAATAAATAAGATGTATTTATTAATGGAAAAACAGCATAACCGCGGCCAGGACGGCGCCGGTTTTGCAAGCATTAAACTAAATACAAGTCCGGGAGACCGATATATTAGCAGGGTTCGCTCTAATGCTGCACAACCTATTCAGGATATTTTCGAGCAGATAAACGACCGGATAAATTTTGAAATCAAGGAAAATCCCGAATATGCCGAAAATGTTGCTCTTCAGAAGAAAAACATTCCATACGTAGGAGAGGTCTACCTGGGACATGTGCGTTATG
Organism: Salegentibacter sp.; assembly: GCA_024635795.1. GTDB lineage: Bacteria > Bacteroidota > Bacteroidia > Flavobacteriales > Flavobacteriaceae > Salegentibacter. The sequence goes on from JAGXIH010000017.1 coordinate 404,888, forward strand.
GAACTTTTGGAAAGAACAGTATTGAAAATGTTCATCCTTTCCTAAGGCAGAATAACTGGATGCACCGTAATCTAATTGTTGCCGGTAACTTTAATATGACCAATGTGAATCAGCTTTTCAATAACCTGATAGATCTTGGGCAACATCCAAAGGAAAGAGCCGATACCGTTACCGTAATGGAAAAGATTGGGCACTTTCTTGATTCTGAAGTTCAGAAACTATACAAGAAATTAAAAAAACAAGGTTATTCAAAGGTGGAAGCTTCACCAATAATTGCTGAAAAACTCAATGTCACCAAGATCCTGAGGAAATCCTCAAAGAATTGGGATGGCGGCTATGCCATGGCGGGACTACTGGGTCATGGAGATTCTTTTGTACTTAGGGATCCCTCGGGAATAAGACCGGCATATTATTATAAAGATGATGAAGTAGTGGTAGTAGCCTCAGAACGGCCTGTGATTCAAACGGCTTTCAACGTAGATTATGACGAGGTGAAGGAACTCGATCCCGGCCACGCTATAATCACCAAAAAAGACGGCACAGTTTCCATCCAACAAATACTGGAACCTCTGGAGCGTAAAGCCTGTTCTTTTGAACGCATCTATTTTTCCCGCGGAAGCGATGCCGAGATCTATAAAGAACGTAAAATGCTAGGGCGATTGTTGATGCCAGAGGTCCTTAAGTCAATAAAGCACGATACCATAAATACTGTTTTTTCTTTTATTCCGAATACCGCTGAAACCTCTTTCTACGGAATGGTTGAAGCAGCCCAGGATGAATTAAACAAACAGAAAAATGAGTCTATCCTGGCTGAAAAGGAAAGCCTTACCGATGCCAGGCTTCAGGAAATACTTGCACACCGCCTGAGAACTGAAAAAATCGCCATTAAAGATGCCAAGCTGCGTACCTTTATTACTGAAGACAGCAGCAGGGACGATCTTGTGGCTCACGTTTATGATGTAACCTACGGAGTTGTAAAACCAGAAGACAGTCTTGTAATTATAGACGATAGTATCGTGAGGGGCACTACCCTTAAGAAAAGCATTATTAAAATGCTGGATCGCTTAAACCCTAAGCAAATCGTTATAGTATCCTCTGCACCTCAAATTCGTTATCCCGATTGTTATGGGATTGACATGGCCAGGTTAGAAGATCTGGTAGCTTTTAGGGCCGCCTTAGAATTATTAAAAGAAAACAACAAATACCAAATTGTAGAAGAGGTTTATGCAAAATGTAAAGAGCAGGTAGATTTGGAAGATTATGAAGTAAAAAACTTTGTAAAGGAGATCTACGAACCTTTCACCGATGAGGAAATATCAGATAAAATCGCTGAATTGATAAGTGAACCTAAAGTCAAGGCAAAGGTAAAAGTAATCTATCAATCTGTAGACAATCTACATAAGGCCTGCCCCAAAAATCTGGGCGATTGGTATTTCACAGGAGATTATCCAACCTTTGGCGGAAACAGGGTAGTTAATAGGGCTTTCATTAATTTTTTTGAAGGAAATAAGGACAGAGCATACTAACAACTTGTCTGTTTATCAAGTATTTATGCCATTCGTCTAAATTATTTTTTTACCGGGATTTTCCTTCTTACTTTGGTAAGACCATAACATAAGTAGGTTAAGTTCATGGTAGATTTGGGGCAAAAAAAGGTGGATGAAAATCCGCCTTTTTTTATGCTTTTTAACCAACGGATTCCCTGATTCAAAATAGGAACTGATTATCTCAAAATATAAGAAAATTCCTACAAATTCCTTTCCAAACAAGACATTCAACAAATATTTAAGTGATTGGGCTAAAAGTAATTGCCAAAAGAAAAAACTGATTTATATTAGCTGGACCATAACATAAGTAGGTTAAGTTCATGGTAGATTTGGGGCAAAAAAAGGTAGATGAATAATCTGCCTTTTTTTATGTTCAATTTTCTGGATCCTGAATGAAAATATAAACCCATTCTTACATTATTTTTTCCAAAATAACCTATTGACTATTTTTTTCTGTAGTTCCTTTCTTCTCATCTTTCCAAGACCATAATCTAAGTAAGTTTATGGTAGATTTGGGGCAAAGAAAGGTGGATCTTAAAACGACCCACCTTTTTTTATCGATTTATTTTCAGAAAATCATCTAACAAAAAAAGGCTGTCTTTTCAGACAGCCTATATAAGTTCTAATAAACTAGATCTATTTTTCTTTTGCGTATCTACTCGCAACTTCTTTCCAGTTAATTACATTAAAAAATGCATTAATATAATCCGGACGACGGTTCTGGTAGTTTAAGTAATAAGCATGCTCCCAAACATCAATACCAAGGATTGGAGTCCCACCACAACCTTTTTCAGGCATTAGAGGGTTATCCTGGTTTGCAGTAGAGCAGATCTCTACTTTTCCTCCGGAATGAACACATAACCAAGCCCAACCAGATCCAAACTGGCCAGCTGCTGCCTTAGCGAATTCATCTTTAAAAGCTTCAAAAGAACCAAAAGCGGCATCTATAGCTGAAGCAAGTTCACCTTCTGGTTTTCCACCTCCATCTGGGGACATGATTTCCCAGAATAAACTATGGTTATAAAAACCACCACCATTGTTTCTAATGGCTTTTTTAGACATATCCAGATTTTTAAGGATATTCTCTATAGTTTTTCCTTCAAGGTCGGTGCCTTTTATAGCGTCGTTGAGTTTATTTGTGTAACCTGCATGGTGCTTGCCGTGGTGAATCTCCATGGTCCTGGCATCTATATGAGGTTCTAATGCATCAAATGCATATTTTAGTTTCGGTAATTCGAAAGCCATAGTTTATATGTTTTTTTGTGATTAGTATTAAATTCTCTCAAATTTAAGTATTAAGGGATGTACTAAAAATAATTTTCTGTTATAAAATACTTAAAAGCATAGGCGTATTGGCAAACAAATTTATTTTACCTTTAAGTTTCTGTCCAAAACTGAAATTTCATCTAAACTAAGCTGATTTTTGAAACATTCCTTCAATATTTATAATGCCTCTGCAGGTTCAGGAAAAACTTTTACGCTGGTAAAAGAATACCTGGTCCTTCTTATCAATTCTTCACGCCCCGATGCATATAAAAATATTTTAGCCATCACTTTTACCAATAAAGCGGTGGAAGAAATGAAAACCAGAATCATCTCAAGTCTCCATAATTTTTCCAAATCAACAGTGCCGGAAGACTCTATTGACCTCTTTAATGCCGTGAAACAGGCAACGGGTTTACCGGGAAAAGAAATTCAGCAGAAATCAGCTCGAATACTTAAGAATATCATCCATAATTATTCGGCTTTCGAGATCTCTACTATAGACGGGTTTACCCAGCGTATCCTGCGAAGTTTTGCCAAAGATCTTGGGCTATCGGTTAATTTTGAAGTTTCATTGAATACCGATCAAATTCTCCTGGAAGCCGTGGAAGCTCTAATTGCCCAGGCCGGCTCAGATAAAGCCATCACTAAAATCCTGACAGAATTTGCACTTAGTAAAACCGACGACGAAAAGAGTTGGGACATTACTGCCGATCTTTTTGAGATTTCAAGGTTGCTTACCAATGAAAATAATCAATTACCACTTAGCAGATTAAAAGGCAAAAGCCTGGAAGATTTTGAAAATTATTCAAAAAAAATAAAGGCTGAAAAGGAGAAAACAAGAACTCTTATAAAAAGCGCTGCTGAAATGTTCTTCGGAATAATTCAAGATCATAACCTGGAGTCTTCAGATTTCACCAGGGAATCGCTTCCAAAATATTTCCAGAAATTAAAACAGGAAAAGTTTCCTGCAGATTTCTCCTTAAAATGGATGCAGAGCCTGGAAACTTTACCACTCTACACAAAAAATAAGGAGGAAGAAAAGAAATCACTTCTAGACAGCCTACAGCCACAATTTTGTGAACTTTTCAGGGCTTCAGAAAAAGCCATCTATCATTTTGAATTTCTCGCTGAAATAGAAAGTAAACTGGTTCAGCTTTCGCTTTTAAATGCCATAAACCAACAAGTTGAAATTATAAAAAAGGAGCGAAATCTACTCCTTATCTCAGAATTCAATCCTATGATCAGCGCCCAGGTAAAAGACCAACCGGCGCCGTTTATTTATGAGAAACTCGGAGAGCGTTATCAGAATTATTTTATAGACGAATTCCAGGATACCTCCCGGATGCAATGGGAAAATCTACAACCACTGGTGGAGCACAGCCTTTCCGGAGAACCAAAACCGGGTGAACCGGCGGGCCTTATGCTGGTTGGTGATGCCAAGCAGAGCATTTACCGTTGGCGCGGAGGAAAAGCCGAACAATTTATAGAGCTCTATAACCTTCAGCAAAAGCCTTTCAGCATTGAACAGAAAGTGGAAGATCTTCCCGATAATTACCGAAGTGGTGGTGAAATTGTAAACTTCAACAATAATCTTTTTCAATACGCTTCAGCATCCCTGCGGCATCCCAGTTACAGCGAACTTTTTGTGAAGAGCAGGCAAACTCCAAAAAAAGAGAATAACGGCTACGTGGATATTTCATTTATAGAAGCCAACACCAGCGCAGAGGAATTTGAAATTTATCCTGAAAAAGTGCTGGAGATCATACAGAACCTCGATGAGAAAGCCTTTTCAAAAAGCGATATCTGTATTCTAACCCGAAGAAGAAAAGAAGGGATAGCTATAGCAAGTTACCTTAGTGAACACGGCATTCCGGTAGTTTCTTCGGAAACACTTTTGGTAGCCAATTCCCCTACCGTGAATTTCATGGTGGATCTTCTGGCCTATTCCATCAACCCGAAAGACGATAATTTAAAGCTCGAAATATTTAATTTCCTACAGGAGAAACTTAACCTGGAAGCACCGCACCATACCATAAGCGAGAACCTGAAATATAATGAAGAGGCCTTTTTTCATTGGCTTAAGGAATATGATATCGAATTTAGTCTGGAGGCATTAAAAAACCTCTCTTTATATGAATCTGCTGAATATATCATTAGAAGTTTTTCTTTGGTGGATTCTTCTGATGCTTACATTCAGTTCTTTCTGGATTATATTTTTGAAACCACCCAGAAGTCGGTAACAGGAATAGCAGATTTCCTCGAGCTTTGGGAACAGAATAAAGAAAAACTCAGTATTGCGGTCCCTGAGGAGGAAAGCGCAGTTAAAATTATGACCATTCATTCCTCCAAAGGCCTGGAATTTCCAGTTGTGATCTATCCTTTTGCTAATTCTGATTTCCAGGATACCCGGATGGATTCTTTGTGGTTGGACATGCCCGAGGCTCTTGGGGAAATTCCTGTAAGTTATATGAGTGCTTCAAAGAAAATGCTAAACTGGGGAAAAAAGGCTTCAGAAGTTTACCAGGAACTTCTTGATCAAAAGGAACTCGACACCTTAAATGTTTTATATGTAGCCTGCACAAGAGCTTCAGAACAACTCTATATTTTATCAAAATTAGAGATTGACAAAAAAGGAAATGAAAATCCAGCGAAGATTTCAGGCCTGTTGATAGGCTTTTTAAAGCAATCTGGTAAATGGATCGATGGGCAACTGCAGTATGATTTCGGGGAACTTCCGCCGCCAAAGCAAAGAAAAAAAGGTTCTACCAGCCATGCCCAGGAACACTTTTATTCTACGCCAACTCAAAACCAGGCAGTACATATAGTTACCAGATCGGGTTCTTTATGGGATACAAAACAGGAAGAGGCCATAGAAAAAGGAGAGATTATTCATGATATTCTGGCAAATATCAACACCCGGGAAGATGCGGGCATCGCCTTGGAGCAAGCCGTATTAGACGGCACAATTACTTCTAAAGCCCAACCACTTATTGCTAAGGTGATCGATAGTATTATAACCCACCCGGAGTTATCTGAGTTTTTCGCGCCGGGCTCTTCCAATATAAATGAAAGAGATATTCTGGTAGATGGCGGAAAAAGGCTTCGGCCAGACAGGCTTAATTTTAAGGAAAAAAAAGTAAGTATCCTGGATTATAAAACCGGGAGTTACAAAGAATCTCACGCTTTACAGATAAACAGATATGCAGAAACCCTGGAAAATATAGGCTTCAAACCAGGTAAAAAGATCCTGGTGTATATTAACAAGGAGTTAAGCCTTGAGTATGTATGAAAAAGATGTGTAATTTTGTGAAAAATAGAATAAAATGTACGGAAAAATCAAAGATCACCTTGAAAAGGAACTTCAGGAAATAAAAGATAACGGATTATTTAAAAAAGAAAGGATTATCACCAGCCCTCAGGATGCAGTGATAAAAATTTCCACCGGGCAAGAGGTAATTAACTTCTGCGCGAATAATTACCTGGGCTTGTCTTCACACCCAGTGGTGATCCAGGCGGCAAAAGATACTTTAGACTCGCATGGTTTCGGGATGTCCAGCGTGAGATTTATTTGTGGCACCCAGGATATCCACAAGGAACTGGAGAAAAAGATCTCCGATTTCTACGGAACCGAAGACACCTTATTATACGCGGCTGCTTTTGATGCCAATGGCGGAATCTTTGAACCGCTATTTACTGCTGAAGACGCGATAATTTCAGACTCTCTCAATCACGCTTCTATTATTGATGGAGTTAGGTTGTGTAAAGCCGCGCGCTACCGTTACCAAAATAGTGATATGGAAGACCTGGAAAAACAACTTATCGCGGCCAATGAAAAAGATGCCCGCTTTAAAATCATCGTTACCGATGGGGTTTTCTCTATGGATGGATTGGTAGCTCCGTTGGATAAGATATGCGATCTTGCCGATAAATATGATGCCCTGGTAATGATTGACGATTGTCACGCTACAGGATTCATAGGGGAAAACGGAATTGGCACCCTGGAAGAAAAAAATGTGATGGACCGCGTGGATATCATCACCGGAACCCTGGGTAAAGCACTTGGTGGAGCAATGGGTGGTTATACCACTGCTAAGAAAGAAATCATTGAAATGCTACGCCAACGCTCCCGCCCATATCTCTTTTCAAACTCCCTGGCGCCGGCAATTGTAGGAGCGTCCATCAAGGTCTTTGAGATGTTAGAAACCGATTCCTCTCTTCGTAATAAACTAAAAGAAAACACCAAATACTTTAAAAAAGGAATAAAGGAAGCCGGTTTCGATATCATAGATGGAGATGCCGCTATAGTTCCGGTGATGCTCTACGATGCCCAATTATCTCAAACCATGGCCGACAAACTTCTGGAAGAAGGAATTTATGTGATAGGCTTTTTCTTCCCTGTTGTACCAAAAGGTAAAGCCCGTATTCGTGTACAGCTTTCTGCGGCACACGAAAAAGAACATTTGGATAAGGCCATTCAGGCTTTCATCAAAGTGGGGAAAGAATTGGCAGTGATCTAATTAACTCCCTATTTTTATGTTAATAAGTTGCCAAAATCACCGGATATTCCCGAAAAAAAACTCCGAAAAACGGCGCTAGACAAGGGTTTATTAAGAAAACTTTATTATTATACGCTTTGTTAATAGGCAATTTGCATCTACTTTTGTTAACAATTAACACTTAACACTTAAAACTAAACAATTGAATATGAAACATCTTAGCAAATTTTTAATGGCTGCTATGTTGGTATTTGGGTTTACTTCGGTAAACGCCCAGGACGCCAACAATCCTTGGTCCGTTGGTATTCAGACCAATGCGATAGACTTCTATCCTACGGGTGAAGATGCTCCACTTGGAGGGACTTTCGAAGATTATTTTAATGTAGGAGACCACTGGAATATTATTCCCGCCATGTCACGGATTTCCGTAGGACGCTACATCGGTAGCGGATTTGTTTTTGACCTGGCAGGTTCTATCAATCAAATTGATCAATACGGAGATATGGGAGTTAGTAATCTTTCTTACTACTCACTGGACGGGTCTTTCAACTACAGCCTTCGTGCAATGTTAAACGATGGCTGGTTTGATCCTGTTATTGGTATTGGAGGTGGTTACACCCGTATTGGAGATTCAGGAGATATTCCAATCACAGATATGAGCGCTGCTACTTTAAACGGTAAATTTGGAATTAACTTCTGGTTTAGCGATAATGTAGCTCTAACTGTTGAGTCCAATTACAAGCACGTATTTGACCCAGAAATGGCTACACACTTCCAACATGCGGCAGGTGTGAAGTTTATGTTTGGAGGTACTGACTCTGATGGAGATGGTATCTACGACAAAGACGACGAATGTCCTGAAACTCCAGGTCTTTTAGAATTCAACGGATGTCCTGACACCGATGGTGACGGCATTGAAGACAGAAGAGATGCTTGTCCTGATGTAGCTGGTCTTCCAGTATTTGACGGATGTCCTGATACCGATGGTGACGGAATCCCAGATCCTGAAGATGACTGTCCTGAAGTAGCTGGTCTTGCCGATCTTAACGGTTGTCCTGATGCTGATGGTGACGGAGTTGCCGATAACGAAGATGACTGTCCTGAAGAGGCTGGTCCTGCTGAAAACAATGGATGTCCTTGGCCTGATAGAGATGGAGACGGGGTTCTTGATAAAGATGATGAATGTCAAGACACTCCTGGAACCGTAGAGAACAACGGTTGTCCAGAGCCCGATGTTGAAGTTATTTCTGAATTGAATGAGTACTCTAACACTGTACTTTTCGATCTGAATAAAGCTACTATCCGTACTGATTCAGAAGAAGCACTTGAATCTATTGCCGACATCATGGAAGAGTATCCAAATACTATTTTCCACGTTGAAGGTCACACAGACAGTACCGGAAGCGATCAATATAACCTGCAACTCTCTAAAGAGCGTGCAGCTTCAGTTAAAGAATGGTTACAAAACGCCGGAATTCCAGCCAACAGATTGACTTCTGAAGGTTATGGCGAAACAAGACCAATCGCTACTAACAACACTGCTGCCGGAAGACAGGCTAATAGACGTGTTGAAATCTCTTTAGACAAAGACAAAGAGATGAAAGATAAAAAGAATGAGTAGTATGTAAATTTGAAAATTCTTTTAGAAAAACGCCCCGATTAATCGGGGCGTTTTTTATTTTTATAAAATGATTTCTTTTATATCTCAGGTCCTTCAAAAACTCTTAAAATCAGAAGAGAATATTTCAGAAACTATTTTTATCCTCCCCTCAAAAAGAGCCGGGAGTTTTTTGCTAAATGAACTTTCCAAATTAAATCAAAAACATCTTTTTGCCCCTAAGGTTCACAGCATTGAGGAGTTTGCACAAATTATCTCAGGACTCCAGCCTATAGACAATACCATAAGCCTGTTTGAGTTCTATGAGGTTTATAGAAAGCTAACCCCTGAAGGGCAGCGTGAAGATTTTGAAACCTTTTCTACCTGGGCCCAAACCCTCGTTCACGATTTTAACGAGCTCGACCGATACCTGATAGATCATAAAAGCTTTTTTAATTACCTCTCAGGAATTCAGGATATAAACCATTGGTATCTTCAGAAGGAAAAAACAGAACTGATTGAAAACTACCTTAAGTTTTGGCAACAACTCCCTGAATATTATGAACATCTAAAAGAAAGTCTGCTCAACAGAAATTTGGGTTACCAGGGCTTGATTTATAGGGAAGCGGCTGCTAACATAGAGCATTATGCCTCTACGGTTTCGCAAAAACATGTCTTTATTGGTTTTAATGCGCTAAATAACGCCGAGCAGGAGATCATTCAGTATCTTTTGGAGAAAAAGAAAGCAGAGATTCACTGGGACCTGGATGAAAGCTTTCTGAAAGACAAAGAGCATTCGGCTTCCATCTTTATCAATCAATATCTCAATGAATGGCCGGTTTATAAGGATCAGGATTTTACTCCGGGAGTAGATGAATATTGCAAAGAAAAGGAAATCGAATTAATTGGGGTTCCTAAAAATATCGGGCAGGCCAAATACCTGGGCGAACTCCTTTCTGGCCTGGAGCAAAGTCAGCTGGAAAATACCGCAGTGGTGCTGGGCGAGGAGGATCTCCTCCTGCCTGTTTTAAACAGTTTGCCGCCAAACATCCAGGACCTCAATATTACCATGGGATTTCCCCTTAAAAATGCGGCATTGAGTTCCCTGTTCGAAAAGATTTTTCACATTCACCTCAACGCTACCTCTGGATTCTATTACAAAGATGTGATCTCCATAATCAATCACCCCGCTCTTCATAGCCTTCTGAAACCTGCCGCTGATGATTTTTCGATCAGGATCAAAAAAGAGAACTCAGTTTATATCGCTCCGGAAGAAATCATTAAAAACTTCCCGGAAGTTCACCAGGAAATAATTAAAGCCTGTTTTGGAGAGGTAAATAATAAACCCGAAAAGCTCATCGCCAACTTTCACATCCTCATCCAGGAGATCAAGGATTTCTACAGGAAACAGGAAAACAAGCTCGGACTCGAATTTCTGTATCAATTTCACGTCCTTTTCAATAAGCTTGAAAACCTAAGCACCACTTATCCGCACATAAGAAGTTTAAAATCTCTTCAAGGTTTTTACAAAGAAATAATGACAACCCAGAGCCTGGATTTCCAGGGCAAGCCCTTTAAAGGCCTCCAGCTTATGGGAATGTTGGAATCCCGTGCACTGGATTTTGAAACTGTGATTATTACCTCGGTGAACGAGGGGGTTTTACCTTCAGGAAAATCGAATAATTCCTTTTTGCCTTTTGATCTGAAAAAGGCGTATAACCTACCTACTTACAGTGAAAAGAATGCGGTTTACACCTATCATTTCTACCGACTTCTCCAAAGAGCAAAAAAAGTTTATTTACTCTACAATACGGAACCAGACGGAATGAATACCGGCGAAAAAAGCCGGTTTATAACGCAGTTAGAAGTAGAAAAACGTCCAAACCATAAACTGGTAAAAAAACTCATAAGCCCAAAAGTACCCGCTCTTACTTCGGGGTTAAAAGAAGTTAAAAAAACTCCCGAAGTTATGGTGAAACTCAGGGAGCTTGCGGCCTCCGGATTTTCACCTTCGGCCCTTACTACTTACATCAGGAATCCTATAGATTTTTATTACCGGTATGTGCTTGGGGTTAGAGACAGCGACAATGTAGAAGAAACCGTAGCTTATAATACCCTTGGTACGGTTATTCACGATAGCCTGGAAACTTTTTATAAGCCCCTTGAAGGAAAAAATCTAACCAAAAATGATATCCTGGGGTTTAAAAAACGCATTCCGGAGGAGATCAGTCTTCAGTTTAAAAAAACTTACACCTCGGCTCCTATGAACCGCGGGAAGAATCTTCTTATTTTTGAAGTGGCAAAACGCTACCTCCAAAATTTCCTTCAGCAGGAATTAAACCGAATAAAGAACGGGGATGAAGTTAGGATCCTGATGATCGAGAAAAACCTCAAAACTCAAATTAAGATAGAGGCTCTAGATTTCCCTGTATATATAAGAGGAAAAGTAGACCGACTTGAAAACACTAACGGTATTACCAGAATTACTGACTATAAAACCGGCAAGGTACAACAGGCTCAACTTAAAATTGTAGATTGGGAGCTACTGGCCTCAGATTATGATAAGTACAGTAAAAGTTTTCAGGTGCTTACCTATGCCAGCCTTATTAAAAACAGCCTGGATTTAAGTCCGCCAGTGGAGGCAGGAGTGGTTTCCTTTAAAAATCTGCAGAACGGATTTTTAAAATTTACCAAAAATAAAAAGCCGAATCAAAGAGGCGGAGGGAAAACCGAACTGGATCCTGAAATAATGGAAGCATTTCAGACCGAATTAAAGAAATTAATTGCCGAAATTTGTGATCCAAATACGGCATTTATCGAAAAAGAAATTAAAAATGGAAATTACTAAAGAAACCAATCTTCAGATAGAAGGGAAACACAATAAACCTATACTCGCAGACCTTTATTTTAATACTGAAGATAAACCAAAACCTGTTATCATATTTTGCCACGGTTACAAAGGCTTTAAAGACTGGGGCGCGTGGGACAAAATGGGTGAATTCTATGCTGAGAAAGGTTATTTCTTTGTGAAATTCAACTTTAGTCATAACGGGACTTCTCCCGAAAATTTAACCGAATTCCCTAACATCGAAGCCTTCGGCGATAATAATTACACCAAAGAACTGGATGATCTGCAATCGGTTATAGACTGGTTATTACTGCCAAGTTTCCCACACCTTGCCCAGGTAGATCCTTCCAACATCACTTTAATTGGCCACTCCCGGGGTGGTGGTATTGCGGTTATAAAAGCTGCTGAAGAAAAAAGAGTTACCAAGCTTATTACCCTGGCTGCAGTGAGCGATTTTGCATCGAGATTTCCCAAGGGAAAAGAATTGGAGGCCTGGGAGAAAAAAGGGGTGCAGTATATCACCAATACTCGCACCAAACAACAACTACCTCATCACTACCAGTTTTACCGGAATTTCAGGGAGAATAAGGAAAGACTTAATATACAGAAAGCTGCTAAAAAGCTTGAAATCCCCCATTTTATTGCTCACGGCAGTAACGATACTACCGTTTCTATTGCCGATGCCGGAAATCTGTTTGAATGGAGCCCCGCTTCAAAATTACTGCTAGTTGAAGGCGCCGATCACACTTTTGGTATCTCACATCCCTGGAAGAAGGATGAATTAACCCGGGAATTTCAGCATGTTTTAAACAAAAGCCTTGATTTCCTTCATGCAGATGCGCAGGAGCTCTTCGATGAGTACCTGGAACTTGATGAAAATGATTAATTCCTTCGGAAACAAATAAATTCTACACCACCCTTAATCGGGTGGTTTTTTTATTTTAAGTCAAGGAAGTCCGGAAACAGAAAAACCACCGCATTGCGGTGGTTTTGGTGGAGAATATCGGAGTCGAACCGATGACCTTTTGGCTGCCAGCCAAACGCTCTAGCCAACTGAGCTAATCCCCCAATTTGGAAAGGCAAATGTAATAATTTTCTGTAAATTCCAACAAAGAACTTTTAATTAATATTTCTGAAGAAAAATGATTAGAAAAGCTAGCCTGAAGGACCTCAACGAAATCAAAAATCTCACCGAAGCCTGTGCTGAAAACCTTCAGCAACAAAATATTTTTCAATGGAACGAAGATTATCCCACCCGTGAAAGGCTCGAGAATGATATAAAAAGGGAAGAATTATTTGTTTATGAGCATGAAAAAAGGATAATCGCTATTATAGTCCTCACACCAGAAATGGATGAAGTTTACCGAAATATTAGTTGGCTTACTGAAACGGGAAATAATTTATACGTTCACCGACTGGCCACACATCCAGATTTCTGGGGCCAGGGATACGCCAGAAAAAGAGAGTGTAATCTCAAGTCTGTCTAGACTTTGAAAATTAAATTAAAATTTTTAGACTAGATTATGACACAAGAAGAGATTAAAGAATTAAAGGAAAAAGCATTAAAACAATTTTTATCAGGAGAATCCCTAACCGGCAA
>JAGXIH010000018.1 GCA_024635795.1 Salegentibacter sp.
AAAATAGATTAAATTCGCAACTTAAAATTTAGAAAATATGGCAAGTAAGAGATTGTTAAAAAGGGATGTGAATTATGTGATGGGAGATATCATTGAGGCTGCATATATCCACCAATTAGCAGATCCAAAGCAAGATCCTAAAAAGACTGAGGCGATTGTTGATGAAGCTATTGTAGCTTTTGATGAAATGATAGCTAAGATAAACCAGAAAAATGTTGAGAATAAAAAACAACATTTTAAAGGTATAGAGAAGGATCTTGAAACTAAAGCAAATGCTTTAATTGAAAAGATTAATACTTTATAATTTTTAGTAGATGCCGATGTAGCTCAGCTGGCTAGAGCAGCTGATTTGTAATCAGCAGGTCGTGGGTTCGAGTCCCTCCATCGGCTCTAAATAAAAACCTCTCTTTTTTGAGAGGTTTTTTTGTGGACTATACCTGAGGGACGAGAAGCCTGTCCTGAGTCCCGATGGTAATCGGGATCGAAGGGAGTCCTTCCATCGGCTCTAAATCAAACCTCTCATTCCTGAGAGGTTTTTTTGTGAATTAAACTGAGGGACGAGAAGCCCGTCCTGAGTCCTGATGGTAATCGAAATCGAAGGGAGTCCCTCCATAGGCTCTATAAGACCCTTTTCAGGAATGGATATGGGTTTTTGTTGATTCAATTTTCGGAAAGAAAGAAGAAGTCATTAAAAAAACCTCCCGGGAATGGGAGGTTTAGAGTGGTGGGTATATTTTTAAACGTTATTCCTATTCTGTAGTCGGATCTTTCTGCGCTAATTCTTCTTCTATCTTTTCTTCTTCATGCCTTTCTTTCAAAAAGCGTTTTAAATTCTTCCCATATAAAGATTTCTGAACCTTCTTATCAAGAGAGGAGTAAATGGTATCAAGGTATTTGATGTTAGCATCGAATACTTCAGAAAGCGCAAGGTAGGGAGCGATCTCCAAATCTTTATTATTAATCGCGAAATTTACTGTATAGAGATATCTGCGCCTAAGGAGGTTTTCGTATTTATCGTTAATTTCCATTAAGCGATCTTCATCCCCATCTTTTTTAGCTTCAAAACTTTCTTTGATAAGATCGAGGTTGCTGTCATTGAACCTTTTCTGGATCTTGCGGTACTCCATAAGTTTTTTCTGGTTTCGGGAGCCAACTATCTTTGCATCTTCTTCAAATTTTTCCAGGCTGGTGACGATACTAACTTCCCCTTTATCAGCAAAGAAATCCAGTCTATCATTATACTCTGAATTATCTACTTTATCCAGGGAGAGGTACATCATCTGTGGGCTTTCGATATAGGCTTCCAGAACGAACTCAGAATTTCCATTAATCTCTATGGAATCTACATTCACCAAAAGGGTGTCTTCTATTTTCTGAAGATAAACCGTGCCTTTTTTCAGGCCTTTGATGTTTGTATTCACCACCAGGTTACTTTCCTTTGTTGAACAAGCCGAAACCCCGATTAGGATCAATAAAAGAAGGCTTAATTTTTTCATTTTTAGTTTAGTATTTAGGAGCGCAAATATCTTATAATTTTCTGTTTAAAACTAACTCCCCGCGGCGATTTGCATTAAAATAGTGGTGAGAATGGCGCCATAGGTACCAACAACGTAACCGAACACGGCGAGTAATACCCCTACGGTTGCAAGTGAAGGGTGAAAAGCCGCGGCTACCACCGGTGCTGATGCTGCCCCACCTACGTTCGCCTGGCTTCCTACAGCAAGGAAAAAGTAGGGAGCTTTTATGATCTTGGCTGTTGCGAAAAGTACGATCACATGTATGGACATCCACACCAATCCAATACCAATAAGTCCCGGATTATCAAAAACCATGGCCAGGTCCATCTTCATACCTATGGTTGCTACAAGTATATAGATGAAAATACTTCCCAGTTTACTCGCTCCCGCACCTTCATAACTTTTAAGTCGGGTGAAAGAAAATCCTATCCCGATAGCCGTAGCGATGGTGATCATCCAGAAAAAACTAGAGGAAAATGAAGAGAGCGCACTCTTTTTATCGGAAAAAACTTCAAAATTAGCCGATAGATAAGCTGAAATTTCATCGGCACCAAAGTGGGCGATACCTACAGCTCCAAAAGCCAGTGCGAGCATGATCATATAATCTGGTAAAGCAGGATTCCTGGTTACACTGGAGGCATAATTGGAAACCTTATTTTTAAGATCTTCTATAGCCGAATTATCAGCTTTTAACCAGCGGTCTATTTTATCGGTTTTACCAATTCCCATTAATAATCCGGCCATTAAAAGATTGGCTACTACGATATCAACCAGAACCATTCCTCCGTAGAGATCGGGGTTGTATTCGTAAATTTCCAGCATGGCAGCCTGGTTGGCGCCTCCACCTATCCAACTTCCGGCGATGGTTGAGAGTCCTCTCCAAATAGCATCGGGGCCAACTCCTCCCACGGTTTCCGGAGAAAAAGTGGAAATAAGAAGAATGGCAAGTGGACCACCTATAATAATTCCAATGGTACCGGCGAAGAACATTATAAGTGCTTTAGGCCCAAGGTTAAATATAGCTTTTAGGTCTATACTTAGCGTCATAAGTACAAGTGCTGCCGGTAGAAGATAGCGGCTTGCTACAAAATAAAGTTGCGAGGATTGTTCGTCTATAAAACCCAGGGAATTGAAAATTGCCGGCAATAAATAACACATTAAAAGTGCGGGAACTACCGAATAGAATTTTTTCCAGAAACCTTCTTTTTGGGAGGAAGTGTAAAAAACAAATCCAAGGGCTATCATTAAAAGCCCGAAGACTATTGCATCATTGGTAAAAAGGGCATTTTCCATAAGAATAATTGATATAGGGCCGGCAAAATACAATTTTTCTTAAACTATTCTTAAAAGCTGAACCAGCATTTTTAAACAAATTATGGGATGTAACTTTGGCTCTTAGAAAGGTGTTTTAGAGCCTGAAAAGCTTTTTTAGCGAAATGGCAACACCATCCTCTGTTCCGGCATCGGTGACCACATTGGCAACTTCCAGAACTTCCCTGCGTGCATTGGCAACGGCAACGCCCAAACCTACACCATTTATCATCTCAACATCGTTATAATTATCGCCAAATGCGATACAGTCCTTTGGAGTTAGGTTAAAGTGATTGTCCAGCAAATACCGAATGGCCGTAAATTTTGAGATCTTCTTATTGGCGATTTCGAGGTAAGTGGGTTTGGAACGGTACAGGTGTAATTGGTCCGGATATTCTTTCATCAAAAAATCTCTGATCGCATCAATTTCTGCCTCTGTACCCATCGCCATTATCTTATGAGCGCTTTTATTTTCTAATTCCCATTTTTCAAGGACATCAGTATTGGATTTTATCTCCGGAGAAACCCCGGTATTGTTCTCTTCCCGGGCCGCCCATTGATCCTGCTGTGGCACATACCATTCGTCATTATGATAAAGACTAAGGTGACAGTTTATTTCCTTATTAAATGCGGAAAGACCTGCCAGGGTGGCAAAAGGAATCTCCGTGGAACTCACTGGTTTTCCATTTACCAGGATAAGTCCACCGTTAAAGCTTATTATAGGCTGATCTTCTATCTCCAAATCCTGCTGAATATGCCGCATGGCAGCGGGCATTCTTGCAGAAATAAGCACTACCGGAAGTTTTTTCTTTACTTGTTTTAGGGTATCGATAGTGGATGGTGAAAGCACACGGTCCCTGTTGAGTAAGGTGCCATCTATATCGGAAAAGATGATTTTGTATTCCATTTAAATACTACTTATGAAATCTATGTTGTTATTCTGGCGCGCAAGGTATAAATCTATTTTTTGTTTTTGGGATGTCTTTTGGCTTCTCTTAACGATTTATTCAGCATCCATTCTATCTGGCCGTTTGTGCTTCTGAATTCATCAGCGGCCCACTTCTCGATGGCTTTCAACATCTCTTCATCTACCCTAAGTGCGAATGCTTTTTTACTGCCCATACTTCTATTTATCAATGTTTTTCACGAGCTCCACAAGAGTCGGAATCAGATCAGGATGTAAAGGACGCTTAGGTTCGTTATACGATTTAGTGTTTACCAGGGCGTCATTGTCTTTAATTTCCCTGAAAACGTGGTTCATATCCTCGAGTAGCACCAGGTTGGCATCGGGAGCCGCCTCGTGTAATATCTTGGCTTCAGAAGTTTCTACCTGAATATCAGCCGTTCCCTGGATTATGATTACCGGTATTTCAAGTTTTGCAATTTCTTCAGCAGGATCATATTTTATCCAGGAAAGCATATAGGGTTGTACGCTGGGTCGGAAAATAGATCCCAGAACAGGTTCGTAGCTGTTTGTACTTCCTTTTTCGATCAATTCATCAAAAGATTCCCTGGTATTCTCCTTAAGTCCCGGAGCCTGTTTCCCAATTTGTTCTACAACGATCTCATCGATACTTCGGCCGGCTCCGGCAAGAGAAATGAAAGCATCTGTGTTTTCGTTTGCCGCGAGTATTCCTATCAGGGAGCCTTCACTATGACCGGCGAGAATGATCTTGCTGAATTCTCCTTCTTCGCTGAAATAGGAAATTATCGATTGGACATCCTCCACAAAATCCTCAAAGCGCAAATCTTCTTCTTTGATCTTTAACTTGTTCATTTTAAAGATCCGTTTATCAAACCTGAAGCTGGCAATCCCTTCTCCCGCAAGTTGGTGAGCAATCTTTTTGGCGAAATCACTCTTCATCATGGATTGATTTCCATTCCGGTCGGTCGGTCCCGAACCCTGGATAAAAATTACCAGTGGTGCGTTTTCGTTTGCAGCAGGCTTGGTTAAGGTTCCATCAATATATTTGTTGATACTAAGCTCTTCTTCCTGAAAAGTTGATTCCTGGGCGTAAAACCAAGTGGAGGATAAAAAGAAAATAAACAGAATCTTTTTCATTTTTTAACTTATTTGATTATTAGAAATACCTGGTGAGCACTTGCTTTGCCTGTTCGGGTTCGCGGGTGCCCACAAGAAATTTATTTCCCGATTTGGTCTTAATTTGTATGCCGGTATTTCCGGAGACATTCCAGGCCTTATTTACGCCGAAACCTCGCAGTCCCCACCCGCCGTATTCTCTTATTGGAGCATAGGTTCTCACGTAAACCTGGCTAATTTCATCCCAGGAATACTGCTTTTTTAAAAAACTGAGGGGCTTCCACTGAACCTTTATTCCGGAGGAATCGATTCGCGTGTTTAAGCTCAGTGAGAAAATTAAAATACTCACTAAAATTCCCGGAACCAGCACAAAGAGTATCAGCATAATTTTTTCCTCTTCTGAAAATATTGCCTGTTTCCGAAATAGCTGTATGAAAATCACCAGGATAACTACTCCCAGAATGAGAAATAACCACCATTGTCTAAAAGACTGACTTTCCTTAAAAATCTTCATCTTAATGATTTAAGGTGCCTGCATTTACCACAGGAGTTGCATCTTTATCACTACAAAGTATTACCATTAAGTTGCTTACCATTGCGGCTCTTCTTTCTGCATCCAAATCAACAAGTTCTTTTTCGCTTAATTGATGCAAGGCCATTTCTACCATGCTCACTGCTCCCTCAACAATTTTATGCCTTGCTGCTACTATTGCTGTGGCTTGCTGACGTTTTAGCATTGCGCTGGCGATTTCATTGGCGTAAGCCAGATAACCAATTCTTGATTCCAGAACTTCTATACCTGCAATCTGAAGACGCTCATCCAGTTCTTTTTCCAGAGCTTCACTTACTTCATTTACACTGGAGCGCAGCGTGATATCCTCGTCCAAACCTTCATCGGCAAAATTATCGTAGGGGTAGAGGCTTGCAAGTTTTCTCACAGCGGCATCGGTTTGTACTACCACAAAATTTTCAAAATTATCAACATCAAAGGAGGCTTTGTAAGTATCGCGCACCCGCCAAACCAAGATTGTGCTAATCATAATTGGATTCCCCATTTTATCGTTCACCTTTAAGCGTTCAGAGTCAAAATTTCGGGCACGGAGGGAAATTTTCTTTTTGGTGTAAAAGGGATTCACCCAAAAAAGTCCGTTCTTTTTTACGGTTCCCTTATACTCGCCAAATAACAGAAGCACCCGGGAGCCATTGGGATTCACGAGAATTAATCCGGGAAGAATAAAAAAGGAGATGAAAGTAACTGCGAGAAACCAGGCACTTTCAAAAATTGCGAAGGCTGCGATACTTCCGAAGAATAAAATAAAGAAAACAAACAGCATTATATAGCCGTTTGAAGGTTTAATGTCTTTTTCAAGAGTCATGATGTGATTGAGTTAGTTGATATTAAATTGATATCATAAATATATAATATTAAATTTAACGACAGATAAGAATTAACATATTAATAATCCAGGCTTGTATATCTTTGCCTAAAATCAAAAACTTCATGAAGAAATCAATTTTCATTTTATGTGCGATATTTTACGCTAGCATTAGCTTTGCCGGAAATGACTGGGGCAAAACCGGGCATCGTACCACCGGAGAAATTGCCGAAAAACATTTGAGTAAAAAGGCTCAAAAGGCTATTGCAGAACTTTTAGAAGGACAAAGCCTTGCTTTTGTGGCCAATTATGCCGACGATATAAAAAGCGATCCCGATTACCGAAAATATGGTTCCTGGCATTACGTAAATATAGACCCTGAAGACAAGAAATATGTGCGTGAGAAAGCAAATAAAGGCGGGGATCTCCTGCAGGCTATAGAAAAGAGCATCGCAGTCTTGAAGGATAAAAATGCATCGCGTGAAGACAAACAGTTTTATCTTAAGATGCTGGTTCATTTTATGGGCGATTTGCATCAGCCCTTCCACGTAGGGCGCGGCGCCGATAAGGGCGGGAATGATATTCAGGTAAGATGGTTTAATGAAGGCTCAAACATTCACCGCGTTTGGGACAGCCAGATGATTGATTCCTATCAGATGAGCTATTCCGAATTAGCCGAAAATCGTAAGGAATTAACGAGGAAGGAATTGAAGCAAATGGAAGCCGGTCAACTCCTTGACTGGGTGTATGAATCCCGGGAGATGGCTGATGTTTTATACGATTCTGTAGAAATTGGGGAAAAACTTGGGTACGAATATATGTACAAATGGTTTCCAACAGTCAGAGAGCAATTGCAGAAAGGCGGAGTGCGTTTGGCAAAGGTTTTAAATGAGATCTACCGCTAAGAAATTATAACGAATAGAAAAGGCTGCCGGTTGGCGGCCTTTTTTAATATATTTTTCTGAAGGTAAGGTTCAAACGGGGACCGATACTCTTTTTGGTTTTAGGCAACTGATGTTTCCAGTTGTGCTGGGTTGCTTCTTCCATCATTAAAAGGCTGCCGTGAACAAGTGAAACTTTCTGTTTGAGGTTTTTATCGGTCTTATTTTTAAGGTGAAAAATCCTTTCTGCGCCGAAGCTTACTGAAGCAATCACAGGATTTTTGCCCAGTTCTTTTTCATCATCGGAGTGCCATCCCATACTATCCTGCCCGTCGCGATATAGATTGGCAAGACAGGAATTGAAAGTAAGTCCGGAGAATTCTTCCACGCTTTTTCTTATCTGAAGGATTTCTTCTGAAAATTCTTTGGGCTTCAGCTTTAAGCCTGAGTAAGCATAGTTTACATCCTGTGCAGCAAAAAAGGCACTTAAGCGGGGCTGAAAATGTTCCTTTCCAAAGAGTTTGATCTTATCCTGTTTCCAGGGGATTTCTTGCTGTAACTTTTCAAAATAAAAATTGGCATTTTCAGAATTAAAGAAATTGGGAATATATCTAAGTCGTGCATCCTTTAAATCAAAAATTTCAATTTTCATTCTTAGAATTTAAGGTAGAACCAGGCCCACCAAATTAAAAAAAACTGAAGAGGAATTCTTAGCCATAAAGCCCATTTAGGGATTCCAGCACCTGCTTTGGTAGAGCTAAGCATATAAAAATGAACGCTTAGGAATATTATCAACATTAAAATCAGGCCATAAACAGCAAAATCTTTTGTTGCCGGGAAAAAGAGCCCGAGGCCCAGTAATATTTCGGCAAGCCCGCTTAAGTACACGAGTAATTTATGCTTTGGAAGGTAACGGGGCATTATTCGCAGGTACATTTTTGTTTTGAGGAAATGTAAAATGCCGGCGAAAATATACATTAGGGCCATTGCGTACAAATGCCAGGGATAGCTCATAGATAGATTTTGATTATGTATAAAACTAAGAGGCTGGAAAGAAAACAAATAAATTTTAAGTTAGTTTTAACAACTGTATTGGAATTTAGGGATAAAACACTTAATTTCCCGCCGCCTTAAAAAGACTAACCAAACCTACTATTTTGAGAAAAAGCCTTCTTTTGCTTGTACTTTTCTGTGCCAGCCTGGTTTTTGCCTACGCCCAGGAACAAAAAGTAATGACACAGGACAGCCTGGAAAAGCTTCTTAGGCAAACCGAGGGTTTTCTTAATAAATACAGTTATCAGGAAGGTATTGATCAGGCGATAAAGCTTATGGATGCCTCTAAAATTTTTGGTAGCGATTATTATCGTTATCACGCGCATAATTTCCTCGGCCGTGCTTATACCGAACTTGATGATACGATTAGGGCAAAGAAAAATTATGAATATGCCCTGGATTTCGCTCAAAAAACCGAAAATGATACCCTGATTCTCTGGGCCTATAATAACCTTGGAAATATATATTCTGATAACCCCAAAACTGTAGAGAGGGGGATAGAGATGTATGAAGAAGTTATTCTCCTTGCCGAGGAAGCGGAATTGCCTCAAGAAGGACTGGCTCCAAAGATAAATGTCGCCTGGACCTACCTTGATCTGGAGAAACCTCACAAGGCTTATCCTTATTTAAAGGAATCTGTGGAGATGTTAAAGGACGAAGAAGGTAATTATGTGCGTTCGCAGTTGTATATGTTACTGGGGCGATATAACCGGGCCATTTCTGAACCGGACTCTGCAGAGGTTTATTTTGCTGAAGCCTTAAAACTTGCAGAAGAAGATTCATTATTATTACCGGCTTCAGAAATAGCCAAAGAATACGCCGCCTTGCTTTTTGAGGAAGAGCGATATCGGGAGGCTTATTTAAACCTTTCCAGGCATGAAGAATATAAATCGGCAATTTTTGAAAAGGAAAAGCTAGAACAGATTGAGGCTGCAAACGCCAGATTTGATGTAAGCGAATACCAGAAAAACCTTGAACTGGCCAAAAAAGAGCAGGTTTTTCATGAACAAATTATCAGCAAGTCAAACGAGAAGGTCATGGTAATGGTGATCTCCTCATTTGTGTTAATGCTTATCCTTTTAATTCTGAATAAGATCAACCAGGACAGGAAACGACTTATTAATGAACTGCGGACAAAAAACCGGCAGTTACAGGAGGCCAAAGAAAATGCCGAAAGACTTACCAGACTTAAAACCCAGTTTTTTTCTACCGTAAGCCACGAGTTAAGAACTCCGCTTTACGGGGTGGTAGGGATCACCTCATTGTTACTGGAAGAAAAAGGGCTGAAAAAACATCATAATGATATTAAATCCCTGAAATTTTCAGCAGATTATCTCCTCGCCCTTATTAATGATGTGCTGCAGATGAACAAAATGGAATCTAACCTGATTTCTCTGGAGCATGTTAATTTTAGTCTGGAGGAGTTGATGTTAAGCATCGTGAACAGTTTTGAATTTACCCGACTTCAAAATCATAATAAAATACATTTCGAGATTGATGAGAAGATCCCAAACACCTTAAAAGGAGATCCGGTGAGATTATCTCAAATCCTGATGAACCTGGTAGGGAATGCAATGAAATTTACCGAAAGAGGAGATATTTATATTTCGGCCTGGCTGGAAGACTTTCAAGATGATAAGGCAGAGATCTGTTTTGAGGTTAAGGATAATGGAATTGGTATTCCGCCGAGCAAGCAAAAAATCATTTTTGAAGAATTTGCCCAATTAAAAAGCTCTAATTACAATTACCAGGGTACCGGGCTCGGCCTGCCTATAGTGAATAAGTTACTTAAACTATTTGGGTCAAAAATTAATTTGGAGAGTGGAGAGGGTAAAGGTTCAGTCTTTAGTTTTATCATTTCATTTGAGGTAGGTTCGGCTAAAAACACTGAGACCAGACAATCAGAGATAATAGCAAAGGATTTTGATGGACATAAAAATGTACTCATCGTTGATGATAACCGAATAAACCAGGTCGTGACCCAGCGTATTCTTGAAAAGAAAAATTTCACCTGTGAGGTTACAACTAGTGGGGAGGAAGCTATTAAAAAAATCAGGGACCACTCTTACAATCTGGTGCTTATGGATATTAACATGCCCGGAATTAGTGGATTGGAAGCTACAAGAAGAATCCGTGAATTTGATAAAGAAGTACCCATCTTAGCCCTTACCGCAGTAGAAATCGAAGAGATAAGGAACAAAATCTTTGAAGCCGGGATGAATGATATTATTGTTAAACCTTACGATGTACAGCAGTTCTATCAGATCGTTTACCGGAATCTTAGGGTAGAGATGGTAAAAGAATGAAACCCTTAAAATCTTTATCGATATATAAAAAAACAGGCTGTCTTTCGGACAGCCTGTTTTGTATTAGAGAAGTTCTGAAAATTCCTATTTTACCATATCAAAACTGCGTTTGATGAAGGCAGTAAGCTCTTCTCCTTTTAACAGGTTTTGAGATAGTCTTGCCAAATCCAGGGATTGTTTGATTAATCGCTCCTGTTTCTTGACTGTTTTAGTGTTAAGGATCTCTGAGATAAGTGGGTGATTGGTGTTAACCACCAGATTGTACATCTCTGGCATATTGCCCATTCCAAACATTCCGCCGCCACCGGTTTGTTGCATTTCCTTCATTCTTCTCATAAATTCAGGCTGAGTGATGATAAGAGGAGCCGCATCGCTGTCCATAGCTTCTAACTGAACGGTATATTTCTCTTTTGGAACTACGCTTTCAAAATCGGTTTTAAGTTTTTCTTTTTCTTCATCTGAAAGTTTTGAGATCTTTTCTTCATCTTTTTTGATGAGGTTATCTACGTTATCGGCATCAACCCGTACAAACGAGATCTTTTCTTTTTCGCTTTCAAGTTTCTGAAGCAAGTGAGGAACAATTGGTGAATCCAGTAATAATACCTCGTAACCCTTTGCCTTAGCAGCCTCAATGTAGCTGTGTTGAGAATCCTGGTTGGAAGCATAAAGGATAACCATATTCCCATCTTTATCGGTTTGGTTGTCTTTTATTTTCTCCGCTAACTCCTCATAGGTAAGGTACTTGTCATCTACTGTTGGATAAAGAGCGAATTTCTGCGCTTTTTCAAAGAACTTATCTTCGGAAAGCATTCCGTATTCGATCACGATCTTAATATCATTCCATTTCTTTTCAAAATCTTCACGATTATTGTTGAAAAGGGATTTCAGCTTATCGGCTACTTTTCTGGAGATATAGCTGGCGATCTTTTTCACATTGCTATCGGCCTGCAGATATGAACGCGATACGTTTAAAGGAATATCCGGTGAATCGATAACTCCACGAAGCATCGTTAAAAATTCGGGAACGATACCTTCAACATTATCGGTTACGAAAACCTGGTTTTGATACAACTGGATCTTGTCCCTTTGGATTTCCATATTCCCGGTTAATTTCGGGAAATAAAGGATTCCGGTAAGATTAAAAGGATAATCCACGTTCAGGTGGATGTGAAATAAAGGTTCTTCGAACTGCATTGGATACAATTCGCGATAGAATTCTTTATAATCTTTGTCTTCCAGCTCGTTAGGCTGCTTGGTCCAGGCCGGATTAGGATTGTTGATAATATCATCAACGGTTTTGGTTTCCGGTTTAGCGTCTTCCGGAGCATCTTCAGGAAGAGGTAAAGTTTCTTCTCTTGTCCCAAACTTAATCGGGATAGGCATAAACTTGTTGTATTTGCTTAGCAGCTCCCGAATGCGGGCTTCTTCCAAAAACTCCTTGTCATCTTCATTGATATGAAGAATAATCTCTGTTCCATGCTCTTTTTTGTCGGCGTCTTCAAGAGTGAATTCCGTAGTACCCTCACAAACCCAATGGGCTGCAGATTCATCTTTATAAGATTTAGTGAGGATTTCCACCTTATTGGCCACCATAAAAGCCGAGTAGAAACCAAGGCCAAAATGTCCAATAATTCCACTGTCTTTAGCAGAATCCTTATATTTTTCAAGAAATTCCTCGGCACCAGAGAAAGCTACTTCGTTGATGTATTTCTCAACTTCCTCTTTGGTCATACCCACTCCCTGGTCAATAACATGTAAGGTTTTGTTTTCCTTATCGATCTTCACTTCAATTCTGGGGTTGCCATATTCTACTCCCCCGGCTTCACCAATAGCGGTAAGGTGCTTTAATTTCAGGGTCGCGTCAGTCGCGTTGGAGATGAGTTCTCGTAAAAAGATCTCGTGGTCGCTGTAAAGGAATTTCTTTATCAGCGGAAAAATATTCTCAACAGATACATTAATGTTTCCGGTTGCCATATATACTTATAATTTAAATTAATCTTGTTTGGTCTTCACTAGTCAAAAAAAATACCATTAACACTCCGCTGACAAACTGACAGCGGATTTGTAATTCAAAGCAGCATTTTTCGTCTAACAAACTGCTGCTAATAATTCTACGGAATAATTAACAAACATTTTGTTTAATATTATGTTTTTAAGATTAAACAAAACTTATCTTTGAAAAAGAAAATTTGCTATGAGTACAACAAAGAAAAATACCACCACAAAAAAGAGCTTAACCAGCGACAAGCTTATTGCTCTTTATATGGATTATGTCCTTGAAAATGAAAAAACACCAAAAAGTGTTTACAAGTTTTGCAAGGACAATAAGCTAAAGGAAGATGAATTCTATAATTTCTTCGGAAGTTTTGAAAGTCTTCAAAAAGGAATCTGGGAGCGGTTTTTTGAGCATACTCTAAAGGTGCTTGAAACTAGCCCGGAATATCAGGATTTCACCAATCGTGAAAAAATGCTCACCTTTTATTATACCTTTTTCGAGATACTCTCGGCAAACCGTAGTTTTGTCTTATTTAGCCTAAGACAGTATGAAAGCAAGCTGAAGAACCTGGAGCAACTAAAAGGACTGAGAAAACAAGTGAAGTATTTTGCTCAGGAATTAATCAAGGAGGAGAACGAGACAAAAAACTTAAAGGTCCTTAAGCAATCAGAAGCTATCTTTTCTGAAGCCGCCTGGATTCAATTGATGTTTTTACTGAATTTCTGGATGGACGATAATTCGGCTAAATTCGAAAGTACCGATGTGGCCATAGAAAAATCTGTGAATACCGTTTTTGATGTTTTCGATAACACCCCTTTGGAACGGGTTATAGATTTTGGAAAATTCCTTTGGAAAGAAAAGATGGCCTAAATGAAGACAATAGATAAAATACCGACAGGCAAGCTGGGCCGAACTTCAAAAATGATGACAACCGGCGTAAAGGTTGGCGGCAACTACCTGAAATACTACGGGAAAAAGGCCTTTAATTCTGAACTTACCCGCGAGGAATTGGATCAAAGCAATGCCGACGATATATATGATGGTTTAAAAAGCCTGAAAGGTAGCGCTTTGAAAGTGGCTCAAATGCTTTCTATGGAAAAGAGCATGCTGCCGGGTGCCTATGTGGAGAAATTTAGCCTTGCACAGTTTAGTGTGCCACCGCTTTCGGCGCCTTTGGTGAGAAAAACCTTTAAAAAATACAACGGAAAATATCCTGAAGAACTCTATGATACTTTTACCAGCCAGAGCGTGAACGCCGCCAGTATTGGCCAGGTACACCGCGCAGAAAAAGATGGGAAAAAACTTGCTGTGAAAATTCAATATCCGGGCGTGGCAGAAAGTATAAGTTCCGATCTCGCGATGGTTAAACCCATCGCAACAAGGATGTTCAACCTTCAGGGTAAAGATTCAGAAAAATACTTTAAGGAGGTAGAAGGGAAGCTACTGGAAGAAACCGATTATTTGCTGGAAGTACGGCAAAGCAAGGAAATTTCTGAAGCCTGTATGCATATTCCTAATCTAAAATTCCCCAAATATTATGAGGAACTATCCAGCGAACGCATCATTACGATGGACTGGATGACCGGTGTTCACCTTAGTGAATGGGCAAAGACAAATGATGACCAGGCTAAGGCAAACAAAGTTGGACAGGCGCTATGGGATTTTTATATGTACCAGATGCATAGCCTGAAAGCTGTGCATGCAGATCCGCATCCCGGGAACTTCCTCATCGATGAAGAAACTAAGCTTATCGCTATAGATTTTGGCTGTATCAAACAGGTGCCTGAAGAATTTTACGTGCCTTATTTTGAGCTTGCTAAAAAGGAAAATATCAATGATCCGGAATTCTTCAATGCCAAATTATTTGAACTGGAGATTCTTAAAAAAGATGATTCCCCCAGAGAGGTGGAATATTTTTCGGAGTTGTTCTATCAGATGCTGAATTTATTCACCAGCCCGTTTCATACTGAAACCTTTGATTTCGCCGAAGAATCTTTTTGGAGTTCTATCACCGAATTAAGCGAAAAATACAGTAAAGACACCGAATTAAGAAAAATGAACGGTAACCGGGGAAGCAAGCATTTTCTCTACATTAACCGTACATTCTTTGGGTTATACAATTTGCTTCACGATTTGAAAGCAAAAGTTAAGATTAATAAGTTCCACGATTATTTATCATAATTGTAGGTTTTATTTATTGGTTAGGTTGTAGAAAGCCTGATCGCAATTGGAGCGATCAGGCTTTCTTATTCTGAAGAAGTAAAACACCCCTGTTTTTAACTCCCGGGCATAAAAAAGCTGCGAATTTTGCCAATTTGAAATCGGCGAAATTCGCAGCCTTAAAATTCAGTTTCTAATACTTCGGAATTAGTCTTTCAGCATTTCCGATTTATTTTCAATGGTATTCTGGTCTTTATTCTTTACATATTTTTCCAACCATTGATCCTGTTCCCATAACACGTGCAAAACAGATTCTTTGGCACTATAGCCGTGGCTTTCTTTTGGTAACATTACCAGTCTTGCAGTTGCGCCCAATCCTTTCAGTGCATTGAAATACCGTTCACTTTGCATAGGGTAGGTACCCGAATTGTTATCTGCTTCCCCGTGAATAAGGAGTAGGGGAGTCTTCATTTTATCGGCGTGCATAAAGGGAGACATATTGTAATATACTTCCGGGGCTTCCCAGTAGTTCCTTTCCTCACTTTGGAACCGAAGGGAGTAAGAGTTCTATTATAAGCTCCACTGCGCGCAATTCCCGCAGCAAAGAGGTTTGAATGAGATAGTAGGTTGGCAGTCATAAAAGCTCCATAGCTGTGTCCACCAACAGCAACACGCTCACGATCTATATATCCCAGATCATCTACCGCATCTATAGCCGCCTTGCCATTTGCTACCAACTGTTTTCTGAAAGTATCGTTGGGTTCTTCTTCTTCCTCCCCAACAATAGGGAAACTGGCATCATCCAGAACCACATATCCACGGTTTACCCAATAGATCGGAGAACCATAGTAAGGATAAGTGAAATCATTAGCATTGGAGGTATTCTGGGAAGCAGAATTTTTATCTTTAAATTCTCTTGGGTAAGCCCAAACGATCATAGGCAGTTTTTCCGGGTTTTCCTTGTCATAGCCGGCAGGAAGGTAAAGGGTGCCATTAAGCTCCAGGCCGTCTTCCCGTTCATAGGTTATCACCTCTTTACTAACATTTTCCAGGCTCTCAAACGGATTTTTAAAAGAGGTGATCTGGTTAAGATCTCCAGATTTCAGATCTCTAATATAGTAATTAGGGTATTCTGCTGAGGATTCAATCCTAACCAGGATCTTACCATCTTCAATGTCCAGAGCTTCCACCAGGCTTTCTTTTTTATCGTTGTATTCAGATTGATAAAGACGCTCGGTCTCTCCGTTTTCCAGGTTGATCTTATCGGCAAAAGGGAACTGGCCTTCTTCTGTATATCCTGCGCCCAGCAAAAATGCGTGTTCATCATCCAGTTTTAAAACATCCTGACCCCAATCATTTTTGGTAGTCACAAATCTTCCCGGATCGCTATAGCTGTCCTGGTAATTTCGGTTGAAAATCACTTCAGGTTCTTCCGAAGAATCAGCAGGATTGAAAACATAAGTGCGGGTGTTTCTATTGTTCCACCAATAATCATTGGCAATAGCCAGATCATTTGTTCCCCAGGTGATCCCGCTGAAGCGGTCTTCGGTCTTTAAAATGGATTTTCCTTCGCCCTTAAATGGAGCTTCTAATGTAAACACTTCATCTCGGAAATCCACTTCGTTTTCAGGGTCGCCTTCATCCAAAGCTTCTACATATATTAAGGTTGAAGGTTTGTCGTTGCGCCATTGTAAATTTCTTCTTCCGGTTTGAGTAGCCATAAATCCCTGCGGAAGGTCTTCCAGGAGAGGTTCATCATTCACTTTGTTTACTAGGTTTCCCGCAGCATCATAAATAGTGGTTTCCGAAGGAAATCTATAATAAGGAACCAGATAGGAAAAAGGTTTTTTGATATGAGAAACCATTACATAGTCTCCGTTTGGAGAAAAATTAATGCTGTTATACATTCTGGCATCCATCCATTTCTGACTGCTGCCATCTAAGTTAACTTTTAGAAGTTCAGACCGGGCAAGTTGTTCGAAATTATATTCATCGTTTGGATTTTTTAAAAGATCCTGATAGGTACGGTTTTGAGCTTCTTTTCCATCGCTCACCGAAACGGTAGGTCCTGTTGGAACTGCAGTTTCAGGATCGATTAGAGGTTTGCGATCCTCAGGCAGCATTTTTACCAAAATTGCTGAATTATCCCTGAACCAGCTAATTACATCCCGCATATTTGCGTTAAGATTAGCTTCGGTTAGTTTTTTTGCAGAAGCTGTTTCAAGATCGGCAAACCAGAGTTCCACGCCTTTATTGGTGGTATGAGTGAAGGCAATCTTGGATTCATCAGGCGACCAGGAAAAATTAGTGAGCCTTGGGGTTTCCGGTAAGCCTGAAATTTGTTGGGGTTCCTCCTTATCGATAGCTTTTACTTCCAGATTATTGTAATAGGTAGCACGGCTATTGATGTTGGTTACAGGATTGATTCTTAATCCGCCCAGACGTAATTCTTCTTCGCTGAGTTCAGCGATAGACTTATACTGGTCCCGATATAGGAAGACCATCATTTCTCCTTTGCTATCAATAATAGTATTTGGTGCGAGAGGGACATCTACCAGTTCCAGGATTTCCTGCGGTGGTTTTTGGTAGGTAAGGTTTTCCTGTGCCTGGAGACTTCCCAGAACAAGGAAAAAACTAAAAATACTTAAAGTGATTTTTTTCATTGAATAATTTTTTGATAAATAAATAATTAAGCTGCCATAGAATAAGGATTATTAATCTTTGCTATCTTGCTCGTTCATATTTTATGAAATGCTTAATTTTAATAATGATAGATTCTAAATATACTAAAGTTTAAATTATGTTTCAATCTAAAATAGCCGGTCTGGGAAGTTACGTGCCAGAAAATGTGGTCACAAACGATGACCTCGCAAAACTTATGGATACCAGCGATGAGTGGATTCAGGAGCGAACCGGTATTAAAGAACGCCACCATATTAAAAAAGGTGATGGCAATACTACCGCTATAATGGGGGTAAAAGCTGCAAAGATCGCATTGGAAAGAGCAGATATCTCCAAGGACGATATAGACCTTATTGTTTTTGCAACTCTTAGTCCCGATTATTATTTCCCTGGATGTGGGGTACAGGTACAGGAAATGCTGGATATAAATACCTGTCCTGCCATAGACGTTAGGAATCAGTGTAGTGGTTTTGTGTACGCGCTTTCGGTTGCAGACCAGTTTATCAAAACCGGAATGTATAAAAATGTACTTGTTATTGGAAGTGAGAACCATAGTGGTGGTTTAGACTTCACTAACCGGGGGCGTTCGGTTTCGGTAATTTTCGGGGATGGAGCGGGAGCTGCCGTACTTACCCGAAGCGACCACAACGGGGAGGGAATCCTGTCTACCCATTTACATTCTGAAGGTAAACACGCAAAGGAACTTTCGCTTGAGGGGCCAAGTACTATGCACTGGGTGCCTGAAATTATAGCTGAAAATCCGCAGGGAGACGATATTCCATATTATCCATATATGAACGGACAATTTGTTTTCAAACATGCGGTGCAGCGTTTTTCTGAAGTGATTATGGAGGGACTTGACGCGAATGGTTTGGAGGTTAAAGATATCGATATGTTAATTCCTCATCAGGCGAATTTGCGTATCTCTCAATTTATTCAGCATAAATTCAAACTCAGTGATGAGCAGGTTTATAATAACATCCAGAAATATGGAAACACCACGGCAGCCTCTATTCCTATTGCTTTAACTGAAGCCTGGGAAAAAGGCAAGATCAAGGATGAAGATGTGGTGGTGCTAGCTGCTTTCGGAAGCGGTTTCACCTGGGCCAGTGCTATAATTAGCTGGTAAATTACGAAATGAAATAAATAAAAAAAGCCGGGAATCCCGGCTTTTTTTATTTCACAGCAAAATATTTATACAAATCGTAAATCCCCAGGCCCACAAATGCTATAGCCAGGATTAGACCAAAGTTGTCTGTTTCTACGCTATTTAAATGATAATATAATCTATAGGAACCATAACCGGTAAAGGCGATTCCCAAAATTAGGTTCCAGATATTTCGTTTGGTAGGTTGTTGTTCATTATTCATCATCTGTATAATCTTTCGGAAAGGTTGTTTTTGCGATTTTCAGGGCTTCGTCATAATGGCTTTTGATTACAAAAAGCTGTACCTGGCCGGGGAGTCCGCCCCCGAAGCCTGCTCTAAGGCCCGAGTCAAAATCGTTTCTAACCCGCGAAGAAATACCGGATTTGTCAAAGATTTCCTGCAGATATTGGACATTGGGTTCAGATCCTGTATAGACCCGTTCGTAACTGTCTTCATTACTCATGATCGATTGGTTTTAGTTACTAACCAAAATACGAATTCCGCTGCTTACGGCATAGGTTTTATACAGAGTTTAACGTTCTAAGCATTGTAATACCGGCTTTGCCAGATAGCCGAATTGAAATTTTTGCCGAATTTCACTCCGTAGAAAATACACAGGCCGGCAATCCATTTAAAAACAAAAAAGAAAATTATAAAAAACTGGGTGGTGGTTTGCTTAGGGGAGAACAATCCGTCAGGTACCATAAGAGCGAGCAGAAAGCTACAGGCCAACAGGACCAGAACAAAATTTTCCATACATTTAAACGGCCACATCAGTAGTTTGCGCAGTGGATGAAGATCATTTCCCCATTTATGGATCAGGTAGAAATAATCATTCCCCATAGGCGCGAAAAGCAGAGGGTCATCTGCATTGTCAAGCTTCAATAGTTTGGAAGGAGCAATGATCTTAAATCCCTTCAGGCTGGTTTGATGTTGTTTTTCAAGTTTCTTTATTTCTGAAATCGCTTCAATGGGAATTTCAGCTTTGAAGTAGCTGGAGTCTAAAAACCTGAGACGATAATCTATGCAGATCTTTTCAATATCAGAGAGATGATATATTCTCCCGCTTTCCAGGAGATCAAAATTAAAAGTATTTAGGTGATCACCGCTTCCCTGGCTAAGCGTCTCCTGTATATGTTGGTCTTTCCTGACTTCCTGTTCGAAAATCTCCTTAACCTGAGCCAGGATATCTCTCTCGGCAGTTCTCCGGTCTCTTACTTTTTGCAGCTGAATTTCAATATCGGTACGCGGTAATTTCAACATCTTCTCTTTCTCTTTAGAATAAATCTAAAAATAAATAATTTGTGGAAAACAATAGATAATTAAAAGTTAAAGCAGAAATTGCTCTGTTAAATAATATTAAAAGGATTGGAAAACCTTTCCGGATTAAGGCTTTCAGGCTATATTGAAATTAAACAAAAAAGAAAAATTCTATGAAAAAATTACAGATCACTTTGCTGGGGATAGTCTCCGTTCTATTGCTGGCCGCTTGTGGCTCGGGGAGTAAACTCACAGATGAAGCAAAATCTCTAAGAAATTATAACTCCTACGCATTTTTGCCTAATAACGACACAATTATGAGCCGGGCTTATGATAATGAAAGGATTAATGATGTAATAGTTTCTACCATTAATGCAAATATGAAGGACGAAGGCTATATTCTCGATAAGCGCCAACCCGATGTGCTAATCTATGTGCATACTATGTTTGACGAAAAGGCCGATGTGAATGCCAACCCCGTGTATACAAATTACAGCTATTACCGTCCGGGACTCTATATCGGGCCTTATGTTGAAGATTACGTTTATGAGGATTATTATACCATTCAGCGTTTAACCGGAAACAGTGTAAAGCAGCTGCCGTACCGGGAGCGAAGTATCGTGATAGATTTTATAAACCGAAGAAATAACGAAATTATCTGGCGGGCCACTTCTGAAGAGGAAATCGGGACACGTCGTATGGACCGGGATATAAGAAATTATATAGACGAAATTTTTAAGAAATTTCCCTGATCTTTAAGCTTAGAAAAAATAGGAAATCCGTGGTCTTTAAAGGAACCACGGATTTTTTTATGCAATAAAATGTTTGAAGTAACTTATCTCAATTCAGCTTTTAGATCACTTTCAAATCTTTGCTGAAGTTTGCCCATCATCTTGTCTACCTGTTTATCGGTTAAGGTTTTGTTCTCGTCCTGGAACAGAAAACTCACCGCATAACTCTTTTTACCTTCCGGCAGGTTGCTGCCCTGGTAAACATCAAAGAGATTCACTTCTTTAAGCATTTTTTTGCCGGTTTGCAGAGCGATATTTTCAATCTCTTCATAAGAAACCGATTGGTCTAGCAGAAGCGCGAAATCACGCCTTACAGCAGGATATTTCGGAATAGGATTAAATTTCTTCCTTTGTGCCGTAGCTTCCTCAACTATGGATTCCCAGTTAAAATCAGCAAAAAGCACCTCCTGTTGAATATCAAAATGTTTCAGAATAGATTTTTTTACTACCCCAAATTCCACAAGTTTTGCTTTTTTAGAGCTCATTGCCAGACCTTCAGAAAACAAATCGCTTTTTGTAGCTGAGGTTTTGCTGCTGCTTACGCCAAGTCGATCCAGGATAGCCATAATGATCCCTTTCAGGTAGAAAAAATTGCCATTACCTGGAGTAGTATTCCAGTTTTCTGCTTGCCTGTTTCCGGTTACAGTGAGGGCCAGGTGTTTACTTTCAGTTCTACCGCTTACATAGTTATGATAAGTCTTCCCGAATTCAAATAATTTCAGCCTGTTTCGCTTTCGATTAATGTTATAGCTCGCTGCTTCCAGAGCAGAGAATAACATAGACTGCCGCATAACCGAAAGCTCCTGGCTTAGCGGGTTTAGCATTTCTATATTGTACTCTTCCCTGGTCTGGTCACTAAGTTTAGTATATGCCGGAGAAGTTAGGGAATTAGCCATACTCTCGTAAAATCCCTGCCCCACCAATTGACTGGAGATTAGATTTTGGAGCTTATAGTCATCAAATTTGGATGAAATTGCTACAGATGCATTTAGCTTATCGCTGAATTTAATGTTATTATAACCATACACCCGCAGGATCTCCTCTATCACATCGGCCTCGCGCTTTACATCCACACGATAAGAAGGGATTGTTAGCCCCATTCCGGTCTCTGTTACATTATTCACACGAATTTCAAGACTTGCAAGGATAGATTTTATGGTCTCTTCTTCCAGGTTCTCACCAATGAGCTTATTCACCTTATCGAAGGTTAGGAAAACCTGGAAATCTTCAATTTTTTTGAAATAAAGGTCATCTATGTCACTGGTAACCTCTCCGCCGGCGATTTCTTTTATAAGAAGAGCGGCTCTTTTTAGCGCATATTCTACGGAATTGATATCAATACCACGTTCAAACCTGAAAGAAGCATCGGTATTTAAGCCGTGTCTTTTAGCTGTTTTTCTGATGCTAACCGGATTGAAGTATGCACTTTCCAGAAATATTGCGGTGGTGTTTTCTGTAACTCCGCTCGTGATCCCGCCAAAAACTCCTGCAATACAGAGTGGTTTTTCGGCATCGCATATCATAAGGTCTTCCTCGTGCAATTCACGTTCAACTTCGTCTAAGGTGATGAATTTAGTACCTGTTTTTAAGGTTTTTACGTTGATTTGGTTTCCGGCTATCTTTCCTGCGTCAAAAGCGTGTAAAGGCTGACCAAGCTCGTGCATAACGTAATTGGTAGCATCTACCACATTATTTTTTGGGGTAATTCCAATGGCCTTAAGCCTGTTTTGAAGCCATTTTGGAGAGCTTTCAACCTTAATATCTGAAATAGTGACCCCGCAATATCTTGGCGCCAGGTTAGAATTCTCTACATTAATTGGAATTTTCAGGCTGCGGCTGTCTACATGAAAACTGCTCACTGATGGGGTGATAAGTTCCAGGGTTTTACCTTGTTGCTGGTAACCGGCTTTCAGGTCCCGGGCTACACCCCAGTGGCTCATAGCATCGGCGCGGTTAGGGGTTAGACCAATTTCAAAAACCTGGTCATTTTCAACTTCAAAGATTTCGGCTACAGGTTTTCCGGGTTCCAGATCATCTTTCATGACCATAATCCCCTGGTGATCTTCACTTAATCCAAGTTCTTTTTCAGAACATATCATTCCAAAGCTGGCTTCACCTCGTATTTTCCCCTTCTTTATAGGCCATGCTGCACCTTTTTCATCGTAGAGGGTTGTGCCTATGGTTGCAACCGGTACTTTCTGTCCTGTAGCGATATTTGGAGCACCACATACGATCTGTACCTGCTCTCCATTACCAAGAGCTACATTGGTAAGCTTTAATTTATCTGCGTTAGGGTGGTCTTCGCAACTAAGTACGTGTCCTACCACAATGCCCTCCAATCCGCCTTTTACACTTTGAAATTCCTGAATGCCTTCCACCTCCAGCCCAAGGTCGGTAAGTAATTCTCCTGTCTCCTCAGGCTTTTCGGGGAGTTTGATAAATTGCTTTAACCAGTTATATGAAATCTTCATCGAATTGTTTTTTCAGGCAGCAAAGATAGTATTACGAACGGTTTTGGCATAATTTGAAATTTTAATTTTGACCTAATTACAAATTAAAAGAGAAGCGGAATGCTTCTCTTTTTGGTTATGGGTTAAAATCTCTGGGTTAGGTTTTCCTTTTAAACCTCATTTGATTCACCTTTTCCCATTCTTTACTGTCCTCATTTTGAAGATACACATCCCATTCAATATTGTCATCTCCATTACGGGATATCTCGTGACGAGCCATTCTTTTTTCATTATTCTGGGTGTATTCCTCCATCATCTCCACCTTGTTTTCTCCGATGTTTTTAATATCTAATTTTGAAATTTCGATGCCGGTGGGAGTTGTAGCATTTACATAGGCCATTTCAAACTGGTCGTCCATCGCATCATAGGCAATAATGCGTTCGCAGCAGGGATTGTTCTGTGCATTTGTATGTTTGATGCGTAAAACAGCATCGCCTGGCAGATAGGTTATACTTTGAGTACTGCTGGGAACATCTATAGCATTCCCATCCCGGTAATTGGTTTGTTCCATAACCCATTCTCCGGTTAAGAAATCGAGTTGGCGGTGTTTGTTTTCCAGTTTAGAGAGTTTGGCCTTCGAACCGGCAAGAATCCGGGTTTTTTCGTCTTTGTTGGAACTGTTTTGAGCTATCTCAATAGATTTTTTTAAATACTTTTTAGCTTCTTCGGTTTTTCCTTTTTCGATCAGGTAATCGGCATAGGAATCGTTGGGATTGGCTGCTTCAGGATATTCTTTCATATTATATTTAAAGACCTTTTCTGCGGCCTCCATATCCTTTTCTTCCAGCATAAGCTTGTAGCCAATATTGTTTAATTCCCATTCATCCCAGTTGTAGTTTTCTTTTTCCTCTTTTTTTAATTTCTTATAATGGGCAAGGGCAGCGTCAATTCCGTTTTCCTGGTATTCTTCAAAGACGGCCTCTCCAATAGAGTTTTTCTCCTTCTCATCCTGCGCAATTGCGCTCGTAACCAGACTCATAAAAAAGATTCCGGTTAACATCAATAATCTTGTCTTCATAACTCCTTAATTTAATAGTTAACCTAATAAATTTACGAATTATCTCAACTATTGAAATCGCTACTAATAGGTGTAAACAAGACATAAATCTATTTTCAATGTTGTTGCTAATGGCAAGAAGCCTTGGTAGTAGGGGCTTCTGGATATTTCAACATTGAACCGAATAAACCAAAATACTGTCATTTAGGAGGTGAAAAATGAGGGAAACCCCGCAGCTAATTATGGGATTCCAGGATACAGAATTCCCCTTATAAAACAATTTTATGCTGTAGTGAGATTTTCCGGTAGAATACCCTAACTGATATAATTCCAGATCGTTTTCTTCCTGGAAATTTGAGCGAAAGTGTGGTGCAGGATTCTGTTCTTTTCCATTTGAAGATTGGGATCCTCTTTTAAAACTTTTGTTGCTAGATGGCGTGCCGTTTTCAGGATATCATTGTCTTTAACGATATCTGCAATTTGAAGGTTCAGGACCCCGCTTTGCTGCGTGCCCATAAGGTCTCCCGGCCCTCGGAGTTTAAGGTCTACCTCAGCGATCTCGAATCCATCGTTAGTGCCGGTCATGGTTTGTAAGCGGGTTTTGCTGTCTTCGGATAGTTTGTGGCCGGTCATAAGGATACAAAAGCTCTGTTCGGCACCACGCCCCACTCTCCCCCGAAGTTGGTGAAGTTGGGATAAACCAAAACGTTCGGCACTTTCAATGATCATCACACTGGCATTGGGAACGTTCACGCCAACTTCTATTACGGTGGTTGCTACCATGATTTGCGTTTCCCCGCGCACAAAACGGTCCATCTCGTAATCCTTGGCATCCGATTTCATCTGTCCGTGAACTATGGAAATCTGGAATTCAGGAAACTCCCTGGCGATACTTTCGTAGCCATCCATCAAGTCTTTGTAATCCATAGTCTCCGATTCCTGAATTAGCGGATAGACGATGTATACCTGTCTGCCTTTTTTGATTTCCTCCCTTATAAAAGCAAATACTTTTAAGCGGTTGGCATCATAACGATGTACGGTTTTAATTGGTTTTCTTCCGGGCGGTAGTTCATCGATCACCGAGATATCCAGGTCGCCATAAAGACTCATCGCAAGAGTTCTTGGAATAGGGGTAGCGGTCATCACCAGGATGTGAGGTGGGAGGTCGTTCTTTTTCCATAATCTCGCCCTTTGGGCAACCCCAAACCGATGCTGTTCATCAATTACAGCCAGGCCTAAATTCTTAAATTGTACCTTGTCTTCCAGTAAGGCATGAGTCCCAATTAAGATGTCTATTTCGCCATTTTCCAGTTTTTCGTGAATCTCTCTTCTTTTTGAAGTTTTAGTTGAACCGGTAAGTAATTCTATACTGGTATTTAGTTCTTTACATAAATTAACTAAGCCGTTGTAGTGCTGTACTGACAAAATTTCAGTAGGGGCCATTAAGCACGCCTGGAAACCGTTGTCAAGTGCTATAAACATTGACATTAGGGCCACAATGGTCTTCCCGGAGCCTACATCACCTTGCAAAAGCCGGTTCATCTGTGCACCGCTGCCTAAATCATTCCTGATTTCTTTGATCACCCGCTTCTGTGCCCCGGTTAAATCGAAGGGTAAATGTTCGTTATAAAAGTCGGTGAAATTCTCTCCCACTTTTTCAAAAACATATCCCTTGATCTTCTTTTTATGAAGCAAATTTTTCCGGATGAGTTGCAGCTGTATGTAAAAAAGTTCTTCAAATTTTAAACGGAATTGCGCCTTTGCAAGCAGCTCCTGACTTTTCGGAAAATGGATATTAAAAAGTGCTTCAGATTTAGAGATGAGTTTAAATTCCTGCAAAATTTCTTCTGATAGGCTTTCAAAGAATCTGCCCTTGGCTTCCAGAAAAAGTTGCTGCGTCATCTTATTGATTACCCGGTTCGAAATTCCTGCTTTGGCAAGTTTTTCGGTAGAAGGGTAAACAGGTTGCATAGCGGTACGCAATTGTTTTTTATATTCTTCAACCAGTTCCATCTCTGGGTGAGGCATACTAAAAACCCCGTTAAACCAATTGGTTTTCCCAAAGATCACGTAGGGGGTGTTGAGTTTAAGGTTTTCTCTTATCCATTTTTGACCCCTAAACCAAACGAGTTCCATCTTTCCGGTACTGTCCACAAAATCGGCCACAAGGCGTTTCCCGCGTTTCTGTTCCACACTTTTGATGTGAGTGATCTTTCCAACCAGCTGCACGTCTGCAGAATTACGCTGCAACTCATTTATTTTATAAAAACGGGTTTTATCTAAATAGCGGTTTGGAAAAAAGTTGAGCAGGTCGCCATAGGTTTGAATGCCTAATTCTGTTTTCAGGACCTTCGCCCGGTTAGGGCCAACACCTTTTAGGTAGTCTATGGGAGTTTGGAGCAAATTGGCATTCATGGAAACGAAGATATTAAAATCAGTTTTTTAAGCTTTGATTTTCTTAAAAAATTATCCCGTTGCGCACGGGGCAGGTTTTTCGTAATTTGGAGGTCATATAACTTCTGTATGAAATATCTTTTTTTAAGCATTTTAATGCTGAATTTCAGCGGGGTCTTTTCCCAGGATTCTATTTCTTCCCAACTCAGGAACCTCGATTTTGAAAATATTAATGCCAGCATTGCTATTATTCCCGAATCCGGAAAGGTTCAGGGAGAGGTGGTTTACCATTTCGACGTTTTAAACGAGGTGGATTCCGTCTACCTGGATGCTCAAAAAATGGAATTTTCAGAAGTGAAAGTTAATGGGAAAAGCATTCCAACCAATAATACCGGGAATGTTCTCTGGTTAAAAACAAAACTTAAGTCTTCTGAAGCAAATGAGATCAGGTTAAGTTATTCAGCCAAACCGCAACAAGCGATGTATTTCATAAACTGGGATGTTCCGGAGAAAATTCCGGCTTCAAGACAGGTATGGACGCAGGGGCAGGGGAAGAATTCTTCAAACTGGATTCCGGTAATTGATAACCTGAATGAAAAAGCGGTTTATGATCTCAGCATTGATTTTAAGAAAGACTATGAGGTGATTTCCAACGGAGAATTGGCTTCGGTCGAAACCTTAAATGATTCGGTTTCCCGCTGGAAATTCCAAATGCAGAAACCTATGAGCAGCTATTTGCTGGCCGTTGCGGCAGGGAAATTTCAGAAAGAAGAATTGAAATCGGCTTCCGGGGTGCCAATGGAATTATACCTTGAAGAAGATGAGGATTCCCTCAGGGAGCCGAGTTACAGGTATAGTAAGGAAATATTTGATTTTCTGGAAGATGAAATCGGGGTGCCCTATCCCTGGCAGAATTACAAACAGGTGCCGGTACAGGATTTTCTTTATGCAGGAATGGAAAATACCGGAGCTACCATTTTTTCAAGGGCTTTGCTTACCGATGAGGTAGGCTTTAAGGACCGGAATTATGTAAACGTGAATGCCCATGAACTTGCTCACCAATGGTTCGGGAACCTTGTTACCCAGGAAGCCGAAGAACATCATTGGCTGCACGAGGGTTTTGCCACTTATTATGCCCTGCTTGCCGAAAAAGAGATTTTTGGTGATAATTATTATTACTGGAAGTTATATGAATCGGCAGAGCGGTTAAAGGAATTAAGCGACACGGGAAAAGGGGAAGTTTTGATGAGAAAGGGTGGCAGTTCACTCACCTATTACCAGAAGGGAGCCTGGGCTTTGCATATCCTAAGAGAAAAAGTGGGGGACGAAGCTTTTAAGACAGCGGTTAGAAACTACCTGGAACTCTATGCCTATCAAAATGTGAATACCGATAATTTTATTGCTGAAGTTGAAAGAGCCTCCGGGCAGGACCTTTCTGGGTTTATAGCCGATTGGCTTAAGCAAACCGCCTTCCAGGGAACAGATGCATTGAATTCCCTGGAACAATCTGAATTTATGCGGAATTACCTCGACATTGCCGCGTTAAGGGAGAGTCCGTTGGAGCAGAAGTCACATCTTCTTAGAAGTGCGCTTCAGAAGCCTGTAAATGACTATATAGGGCAGGAAGTGGTCTTTCAACTGGCGGGGGAAACTTCAACTGAAGCCTTTCAGCTTTATAAATTAGCTTTTCAAAGCGAAAATATTTTTGTGCGCCAGGCTATCGCGCTGAGTATGGATGAAATTCCGCAGCAATTGAGACCTGATTATGAGTCTCTGTTAAATGATAAGTCCTGGCTGACCATAGAAGCCGCACTTACCAATCTTTGGATGCAGTTCCCGCAGGAAAACACAAGATACCTGCAAGAAACACGTGGACTCCCAGGTTTTACCGATAGAAATTTGAGAATCCTGTGGTTAACCCTTAATCTTGCAACCCCAGCCTTTGAGCCGGGAAAGGAGCAGGAGAACTACATGGAACTTTCTGGCTACACCGCTCCTCATCTCCCTTTTGAAGTGAGAAAAAATGCCTTTAGTTATCTTTTTCAAATAAATGCTTTCAGCGATGAAAACCTTAGAAATCTAATGGAAGCAACGCAGCATCATAACAACCAGTTCAGG
This sequence comes from Salegentibacter sp., assembly GCA_024635795.1. Classification (GTDB taxonomy): domain Bacteria; phylum Bacteroidota; class Bacteroidia; order Flavobacteriales; family Flavobacteriaceae; genus Salegentibacter. The sequence goes on from JAGXIH010000018.1 coordinate 28,542, forward strand.
AGTTTTAGCCGGGAATTGCTTTCAGAATTAATAAAAAATCCTGATTATCGCCGCCAGTTGGAAATGCTAAATGAGAAGCTGCCTGAGCAGGAAAGGCTTTATTTGTTGGAAAAATTAGAGAGTTAAAGGCTGAACTTATACCTTCGTTTTAAATCATTTACTTATTTTGGCGAGGTATAATTGATACCAGAATAAAAAAGAAAAAAACAGGGAATGCGAGCATTGGTAATATCCGGAGGTGGAAGTAAAGGTGCTTTTGCCGGTGGAGTAGCCCAGTATTTAATTCAGGAAGAAGGGAAAAAGTATGATATGTTTCTGGGGACTTCTACCGGAAGCCTACTCATTCCCCATATTGCAGCGGGAAACATCGATAAAGTATATGATATCTACACCAATGTGAATCAACGCAAGATCTTTAGCGTTAATCCATTTGTGGTTAAGAAAAAAGAAGGCCGTGAATATGTGACTATTAATTACTTAAATACTTTCTGGCAATTTATTCGGAAGAAAAGAACTTTTGGGGAAAGCCATAATTTAAGAAAGCATATAAAACGTAATTTTTCACCTGAAGAATTTGAACTGCTGCAAACCTCGGTAAAGGATGTAGTGGTTACAGTATCCAACCTTTCCAAGAACCGGGTGGAATATAAGTCTATTCATGATTTTACTTATGAAGATTTTTGTGACTGGATCTGGATAAGTTGCAATTATATTCCGTTTATGAGTCTTGCTAAAAAAGATGGTTATGAGTATGCCGATGGGGGACTGGGTTGTGTGGTTCCTATAAGAGAAGCTATAAAACGGGGTGCAAAAGAAGTTGACGCTATCATCCTGGAGGCCGAAAATATGGAATACAACAAAGTACTTGGGAAAAACCCATTTTCGTTGATGATCAATTTGTTCGGATTTTTACAGGACCAGGTGGAATATCATGACATCGTGGAAGGTAAACTCGCCGCCCTGAATAAAAAGGTTAAGCTGAACACCTATTATACTCCTACAAAACTTACCGAGAATTCATTGGTTTTCGATAAAAAGTTAATGTCTGAATGGTGGCAGCAGGGTTTTGATCACGCCAGGGAAAGGCATATGCAATACCTGGAACAACGTAAGAAAAACTTCTTCGGATTCTTTTAAATAAAAGATTTCACTTCTTTTTTAATAAAAGCGAGTGCCGCATCGGTAGGCGCTGGTTTTTCCATCAGGTTCTTCAAAATAGCTTCGCGCAAAGCATCGGCAGTAGTTACATGGTCTAAACCATTTGCTTTTCTAATGAGTCCGATGGTGGCATTTTTCGCTGTTTTGATGTAATCCCAGCAATCACCGCTAAGGTAAATTTGTTGGGCCAGGTTATGTTCAAATTCTTGCTCTATGGTTCTTATAAGCAATTGTTCATATTGGGAGGGATCATCTGAATTTGGTTTTACACGGAATAAAATTTTTCCCGGGGAGATTCTTTCCAGAAAAAGAGTCATTCTTTCGTATGCCTGCAGGCGCATAGGTAGTGCCGTTTTCTGGTTGTCTTTTACCAGGAGAAACCGGCGCCGGCCTTCTTCATTTTTAATATAAGTTTTAAAAAAATAATAGGCCAGGGTACCCACAATAAGTGCCGGTAAAAGCGCTAAAAGTAGCTGTGTAAGTTCTATCTGATTCATTCTTTTTTATCGTAAACCGAGGTGTCCTCAGTTTCTGCTTCTTTGGTTTTAAATTCTTTTTCTTTGTATTTCCCACCTAAATGAGGGCATTTCAGGTGTTCTTTTATACTGCCGAAAGGTACTTTTTCTTTGTGATACGTAAAAGTTGAAGCAAGATTTTCTGCCAGGTTTTTATCCTGTAATTATTGATTTAAATAGTCTATGGCTATTTGTGACATTGTTTTAACTCCCAATAGCATTCCGCTTTCATCGATGAAGAAATCGGGAGTGTGATGTGGTGCGGACTCGGTAGCGTCCAGTGGTTTTCCTCCAAGGAAAAAATAGAATCCTGGCACTTCTTCCTGAAAGAATGAAAAATCTTCTCCACCTGTTGTAGCTTTTACCAATTCTATATGATCTTTTCCGGCTACTTTTTCCAGCGTTGGAAGCATTTGGCTGGTTAGCTCCGGGTCGTTATAGGTGATTGCAGTATTATTCTGAATTTCAATAGTGGCTTCCCCGCCGTATGCCTTAGCAATGGCCGGAACCATTTCACGCATTCGCCTAAGGATAATTTCCTTCATATCAGGATCAAGGGTGCGCACGGTTCCTATCATTTCAGCAGATTCAGGAATAATATTAAATCTCACTCCGCTGGTGATCTTTCCAACGGTTATCACCGCCGCACCATCCACCAGTTTGGCATCGCGACTGATGATGGTTTGCAGGCCATCGATGATCTTGGCTGAAATGAGAATTGGGTCGGTGCCGCTCCAGGGCGCCGAACCGTGGGTCTGTTTTCCTTTTACGTTTATTACAAAACGCTCTACGGCGGCCATAGTACCTTCGGGTTTATAGCGAATTGTTCCTACAGGAGTTTCAGAATTAATATGTAAACCAAAAATGGCATCAACATCGGGGTTTTTTAAAACTCCTTCTTTGATCATAAGTCCGGCTCCACCTTCTTCGCCGGGCGGCGGACCTTCCTCAGCGGGTTGAAAGATGAACTTCACTGTACCGTTGATCTTGTCTTTATTTTGAGAGAGTACTTCGGCAACACCCATTAGAATTGCCACGTGGGTATCGTGACCGCAGGCGTGCATAACTCCGGTTTGGGAGCCTAAAAATTCCGTGGTGACTTCAGATTTGAAAGGCAGGTCGTTGCGTTCGGTGACAGGTAGGGCATCCATATCGGCACGGAGAGCAACGGTTTTTCCGGGCTTATTACCTTTTAAGATTCCCACCACTCCCGTTTTGGCTATTCCGGTTTGAGTTTCTATTCCCAGTTCTTTAAGATGTGCCGCAATCTTTTTGGCGGTTTTAAATTCCCGGTTAGAAAGTTCCGGGTTTTGGTGAAAATCCCTACGCCAGGAGATCATCTGTTCTTCAAGATTTTCAGAAGCAATTTTGATTTCAGGATCGATCTCCTGGGCCGTAATGCCTATGCTGAATAGGGCAAAGAAGGCGAGGCTAAGTTTTTTCATAATAGTTTAATGCGCATTGAGGTTAAATATATTTAAATTATAGGTTTTTGCCAGTGCATCATAAGTTTTTGTTTAAAAAGAATAGTCTTGTGGGTTTAATTTTCAGGGCATTTTGGTTAAATTCACCCCTTTAAAAAACTAAAGGAAATTTGGAAAATTATTTAGCCGAATTAAATGAGGCTCAGCGCGCTCCGGTACTGCAAAAGGATGGAGCTATGATTGTAATTGCAGGAGCGGGGTCGGGAAAAACCCGGGTGCTTACCTACAGGATTGCCTACCTGATGAGCCAGGGGGTAGATCCCTTTAATATTTTGTCACTTACTTTTACCAACAAAGCGGCCCGGGAAATGAAAAACCGGATCGCTAAGATCGTAGGAAATTCTGAAGCTAAAAATCTGTGGATGGGAACTTTCCACTCCATTTTTGCTAAGATCCTGCGCTTTGAAGCCGATAAACTTGGATATCCATCCAATTTCACGATTTATGATACCCAGGATTCCCAAAGTGTGATAAGGGCAATTATAAAAGATATGCGCCTGGATAAGGATGTTTATAAATACAAGCAGGTCTATAACCGTATCTCATCTTATAAGAATAGTCTGATCACGGTAAAGGCCTATTTTCAAAACCCTGAACTTAAAGAGGCCGATGCGATGTCTAAAAAACCTCGTTTAGGGGATATTTATAAGGAATATGTAGAGCGCTGTTTTAAAGCCGGTGCGATGGATTTTGATGATTTACTGCTGAAGACCAATGAACTATTAAACCGGTTTCCCGAGGTGCTACATAAATATCAAAACCGCTTTAGGTATATTCTGGTAGACGAGTACCAGGATACTAACCACTCGCAGTATCTTATCGTGAAAGCACTTTCAGATAAATTTCAGAATATATGTGTGGTAGGAGATGATGCCCAGAGTATTTATGCTTTCCGGGGTGCCAATATCAATAACATTTTAAACTTTCAGAAGGATTATCCCGATGTACAGATGTACAGGCTTGAACAAAATTACCGCTCTACCAAAAATATCGTGAATGCGGCTAATTCTATAATCGAGAAGAATAAGACCAAACTTGAAAAAGTGGTTTGGACCGAAAATGAAGACGGACCAAAAATTGTGGTGAACCGCTTATTGACCGATGGGGAAGAAGGGCGTTTTGTGGCAAGCTCCATTTTTGAAAACAGAATGCAGAATCAGCTAAAAAACAGCGATTTTGCGATCTTATACCGAACCAATGCCCAGAGTAGGGCTATGGAAGATGCCTTGAGGAAAAAAGAGATCCCGTACAGGATTTACGGCGGACTTTCATTTTACCAGCGAAAAGAGATCAAAGATGTACTTTCTTATTTACGACTACTTATTAACCCAAAAGATGAGGAAGCCCTAAAACGAGTGATCAATTATCCGGCAAGAGGAATTGGCCAGACCACGATGGATAAATTAACCATTGCTGCCAATCAATACGGGCGCTCAATCTTTGAGGTTATCGAAAATATTGATCAGCTTAATTTAGGTATAAACAGTGGCACTCGCACTAAGCTGAAGAACTTCGTGAATATGATCAAGAGTTTCACGATACTTGCTGAAAATGCAGATGCCTTTACAGTTGCCGATACGGTAACCAAGAAATCTGGATTGGTTCAGGAATTCAAAAAGGATGGAACTCCGGAAGGGGTTGCCCGAATAGAAAATATTGAGGAATTGCTGAACGGAATCAAGGATTTTGTTGAAGAGCAGAAAGAGCTTGCCGATGCCAACGGTTCTTTAGCTGAATTCCTCGAAGATGTTGCGCTGGCCACCGATATGGATAAAGACACCTCTGATGATGACAGGGTTGCCCTAATGACTATTCACCTGGCGAAAGGCCTGGAGTTTCCGTATGTATATATCGTAGGACTGGAAGAAGATCTGTTTCCTTCAGGAATGAGTATGAACACCAGAAGCGAACTGGAAGAAGAACGCCGGCTTTTCTATGTAGCCTTGACAAGGGCTGAAAAACAAGCTTATTTAACCTATACTCAATCGCGATACCGTTGGGGTAAACTCGTGGATGCTGAGCCCAGTAGGTTTATCGAGGAGGTGGATGATGAGTTTAAGGATTATATGATTCCGCAGGATGATTATAAATACAAGCCGCTTATCGACACCGATATTTTTGGGGATGTAGATAAATCTAAGCTCAGGCAAACGAAACCTCAAAAGGGCACGCCGCCTCCGGCGCATAAGCCCACAGAAGCCCAATTGAGGAAACTACGTAAACTCAAACCTGCTGCTCCGGAGCCTCAAAAGGCAACAAATTCCATTAAACTGGAAGCCGGCAACGAGGTGGAACATATGCGTTTTGGAAAAGGCAAAGTTTTAAGTATAGACGGGGTGGGACAGGATAAAAAAGCCGAGATCGATTTTGAGAACGGAGGAATCAAGAAACTCCTCTTGCGATTCGCGAAATTAAAACTGCTTAGTTAAGCCGTTAAACTTCTGTTATTTAAAGCCGCGAAAAGCGGCTTTCTTTTTATCTTCAGGGTAAATTATTCTTGTATGCTTTTTCCTGAACTTAAAAATACAACTATCCACAGGAAGAATAATTCAAAACGAATTAAGTTTAAATAATAATCTGAAAACACCCAGAATTTTGTAAATTTTAGGGTGTTTTAAATATGTAATTATGGCTGAACTAATTAGAATTTACGAAGAGAATCCAAGTGCAAAACTAATTAATAAGGTGGTTGAAGTCCTTAAAGATGGTGGTCTTGTAATCTATCCCACCGATACCGTTTACGGTTTGGGTTGTGATATCACCAATACCTCGGCTTTGGAAAAGATCGCACAGATCAAAGGGGTTAAACTGGAAAAAGCAAACTTCTCTTTTATTTGTGAAGATTTGAGTAACCTCTCAGACTATGTAAAACAAATAGATACGGCAACTTTTAAAATACTTAAAAGAACGCTTCCCGGGCCTTATACCTACATTCTTCCGGGGAACAACAACTTGCCGAATGTCTTCAAAAAGAAAGATACGGTAGGAATTAGAGTTCCAGATAACAATATATGCAGGGCACTGGTTTCGGCTTTGGGAAACCCTATAGTTTCAACTTCCATAAGAGATGATGATGAAGTCCTGGAATACACTACCGATCCTGAACTAATCAAGGAGAAATGGGATAACCTGGTAGATATAGTAATTGATGGTGGTTATGGAGATAATATTCCTTCTACCGTTATAGACCTTACTACTCCAGAACCGGAAGTGATAAGGGAAGGAAAAGGTAGCATTGAGATAATGTAACCTCTAAGGAATGCTATAAAAATAAAATACCCCGCCTTAGGCGGGGTATTTTATTTGAATTTTATATTGCTATAAATTATTCGGCTGCTTTCATTCCTTCTTCGATCATTCCGTAAAATTGATCAAGTTTTGGAAGAACCACGATACGGGTTCTGCGGTTTTTTGAACGCCCTTCAGCAGTTTCATTAGATGCTACAGGAATGTAGTAACTTCTACCTGCGGCAGTCATTCTTGCTGGTTCTACACCAAACTCATCCTGAAGAATACGTACGACAGAAGTTGCACGTTTCACAGAAAGATCCCAGTTATCCTCGAACATAGAAGTTTTAATTGGCTTGTCATCGGTATGACCTTCAACCATAAACTCGATGTCCGGCTTGTTTTTAACTACAGTAGCAACTTTACCTAGTACTTCTTTAGCACGGTCGGTTACATTATATCTTCCACTGTCAAATAAAAGTTTATCTGAGATAGAAACGTATACCACACCTTTTTCAACATTGATCTCGATATCTTCGTCGCTCATATTTCCAAGGGCTCCTTTTAAGCTTGTAACAAGAGCAAGAGTAACTGAATCTTTTTTATTGATTGCGTCACGCATTCTGGTGATGGCAAGGTCTTTTTCTTTTATACTTTCCAAAGAACGCTCAAGGTTTTCAGCTTCTTTTTTAGATAGAGTTGCTAAATCACCAACATTGTTAAGCAGTGCGGCGTTGGTGTTGTTTAGGGTAGTGATTCGACTGTTAAGACTTTCTTTCTCGTCTAAACAAGAGTTTAATTTAACTGTGGCAGTATTTAACTGGTCCTGGGTGTCTCGTTGTTTGGCTTCCAATTCTGAATATTTCTTCTGTGAAACACATGAAGAGAGTAAAACAGCAACAGTAGCCGATAAAAGCATGATTCGTTTCATAACTTGTAATTATTATTAATGTTAGATGTCCCAAAAGTATCAAAAAAATATAAAGGGGAAAAGAAGCTTTAACTTTAGTTTCTAAATGTTTTACTATAAGTCAGAGAATTTCCGCTTACCGCTTATGAAATAAGAGAAGACAATAGATTTTTGAGTATAATAATCTTTCTTTTTTGGTAGATTTTTACGTTTTTCCAAAAGAATAGTGATGTGTCTGTAAAAGCTGAGGTGAGCCTGTAAAATGGCGTAGAAATGAGCAAATTTACCTGCTGCAATAAATTTTATCGCTGCAAGGGCATCAAGGATCATCCTTAAGAAGATAAGAAGAAATGCTGCGGCCCCTGGCGTATTTTTCAGCAGGGAAAATAAACTATTTCTGAAATTAAAAAAAGTCTTTCGCGGATTCATGGAGTTAAGGGTAGCTCCTCCAAGGTGATAAACCCTGGACCCGCCGGTATATTTTACTCTATATCCCAGGTTATGCAGACGCCAGCAAAGGTCGATTTCTTCCTGGTGCGCAAAATAGATTTCGTCTAGTCCGCCGGCCTCATAAAAAGCCGAATTTCTAATGGCGAGGCAGGCCCCGCTTGCCCAAAAAATGTAAGTATCGTCATTATATTGGCCGTGATCTTCTTCCAGACTGGCAAAAATTCGGCCTCGACAATAAGGATAGCCCAACATATCTATAAAACCTCCTGCCGCTCCTGCATATTCAAAGTGATTTCGGTTTTTGTAATCCAGTAATTTTGGTTGTACCGCAGCGGTATCCGGTTCTGTATGAAATATATCGAGGATTGGTTCTAACCAGTTTTCAGTAACTTCCACATCAGAGTTCAGCAGGATAAAAATATCCTCCTTAAGATGCTTCAGTGCATCGTTGTATCCTTTGGCAAAACCTCCGTTTATTTTATTCTGAATGATCTTAACCTTAGGAAATTCGTCTCTTATTATGGAAACCGAATCATCGGTAGAAGCGTTATCGGCTACGTAGATATTTGCTCCTTTAGAATATTTCAGGACGGAGGGTAAAAATTCTCTTAGCAGATCTCTGCCATTCCAGTTGAGAATAACTACTGCTACACTTAAAGCCCCCTCTTTATTTGTTTCGGTTTTCATTCCTTGTTCCATTCGGGAAGTTCCTTTAGAAAATTGTAGGTTTCCTGCTTATAATCCATTTGGCAGTAATAGTGTTCAAGCCCATTGCTAAGCATTAAATAATCGGCATCAAGGCTTAAATTATACCGGGCAATCTGGTCAAAGGTATCCTGGCTTATCTTCACTCCTGGAGCTTTGCATTCTACAATAAGAAAGATGCTGCCATCAGAATTATAAACTATCAGGTCATATCTTTTTATAAGTTTACCCAGTTTCAACTGTTTTTCGGCATTTATGAGACTTTTGGGATATTTTTTATCTTCGATCAGGAAACGAATACAATGCTGTCTTACCCATTCTTCCGGAGTTAAGACCACGAATTTTTTCCGCAGTTCATCAAAAACGGCTATTTTATTTTCATTATTTTTGAACCGAAACCGGTACCGGGGAAAATTGAGGTCAAGCATAAGCCCAAAAATAGCAAAGTCCGAAGATTATTCTGTACAAGGCTATCAATTAAATTCCAAAACTACCAGCGGAACTAAATCTTTACATGGAAGAAGCAAAGCAAATTGTTAACAGCATCAAGCAGGGGAACATTAGTCCCATTTATTTTCTGATGGGGGAAGAACCATATTACATAGATAAGATCTCTGATTTTATCACAGAAAATATCCTCGCTGAGGAAGAAAGGGGCTTTAACCAGATCGTGATGTACGGCCGGGATACAACTATTGATGAAATTGCCAGCAATGCCCGCCGCTACCCGATGATGGCAGAACGCCAGGTGATAATTGTGAAAGAAGCTCAGGACCTTTCCAGAAGCATTGAAAGTTTGAGCGCTTATTCCGATAATCCGCAGCCCACCACAGTGTTGGTAATGTGCTATAAATACAAGAAGATAGACAAAAGGAAGAAATTGTATAAATCGATTAATCAGTCGGGGCTCGTTTTTGAAAGCAAGCGCCTGTATGATAATCAGGTTGGACCCTGGATTCAGAAAACTTTAAAATCCAGAGGTTATAGTATCTCTCCCAAAGCATCCCAGATGCTGGTAGAATTTTTGGGAACCGATCTTGGCAAGATCGATAACGAACTGGATAAACTTCAGCTTATCACCCCAAAGGATACCCAAATAACTCCAGAACTTATTGAAGAAAACATAGGCATTAGTAAGGATTTTAATAACTTCGAACTGCGTAATGCGATTGGAGAGCGGGATGTCTTAAAAGCACATCGTATTATTAATTATTTTGCGCAAAATCCAAAAGACAACCCTTTGGTAATGACTATCTCCCTGTTGTTTGCTTATTTTTCGCAGGTGTTACAATATCACGGGTTGACAGATAAATCCAAAGGCAATGTGGCAAAACAACTAAAGGTTAATCCATATTTTGTGGGTGATTATGTAGTGGCGGCAAGAAATTATCCGATGAAAAAAGTGAGCCGGGCGATTGACCTCTTACATCAAACCGATGCAAAGAGCAAGGGAATTGGAGCAGCCAATGTTTCTCAGGGAGACCTGTTAAAAGAACTATTGGTAAAAATAATGAATTAATGAAGAAATTAAACTCCTGGATAAGTGCTGCCCGTTTAAGAACTCTTCCGCTATCGGTTTCCGGAATTATTGTGGGCACCACCATTGCCGTGCAACACGGGTATTTTAATATAGCCATTTTTAGTCTGGCCCTGGGAACAACATTAGGCCTTCAGGTGCTTTCCAATTTTGCCAATGATTATGGGGATGGGGTGAAAGGAACCGACAACGAAGACCGTGTGGGACCGGAACGTGCCCTACAAAGTGGATTGATCACCAGAGCAGAAATGAAACAGGGGATTATCATCACTGCGATAGGGACCTTGTTGCTGGCTATTTTACTTATTTATGCTGCTTTTGGGAAAGAAAATCTTCTTTTCGCACTTATGTTTTTTCTTCTGGGAGTTGCCGCTATTGCTGCAGCTATAAAATACACCGTAGGAGAATCGGCTTATGGGTATCGCGGTTTGGGAGATGTTTTCGTGTTTCTGTTCTTTGGATTAGTGGCGGTTTATGGCTCATATTTTCTTTATGCGCATGAGTTTAAATGGGAGGTTTTACTTCCGGCCTGTACAATAGGCCTGTTAAGCATGGGAGTGCTGAACCTCAATAATATGCGCGACCGTAATTCTGATGAGAAGGCAGGCAAAAATACTCTGGCCGTAATCCTTGGTGATAGAAAAGCAAAGAATTACCATTATGTTCTGATTCTGGCCGCTATTTTTTGCTTGGTTGTTTATACTGTCCTTAGTTTAGATGGCGCAAGTGATTTTCTTTATTTGCCTGCACTGGTTCCCTTGGTACTTCATCTAAAAAGGGTAGTGGAGAATGAAAACCCTATGTTGCTGGATCCCGAATTAAAAATCCTGGCACTTTCAACATTTGCTATAGCAATTCTCTTTGGAATTGGGCAGATTATCTGAGTTTTTAACAAAATTATATAAAGTGGTTATCATAAAGAAAATGCCTAATCCTTAAATTTACAGGAAAGGCTATTTTTAGTGTCATTATTCAACCAAAAATTTATTAAAATGAAAATCAGTTTTTACGGACAAAGTTGCCTGGGATTGAAGATAGGAGAGACCCACGTTTTGGTAGATCCTTTTATCTCAGGAAATCAACTTGCAAAAGACAAAATCGATATCGAAGAGCTAAAGGCAGATTATATATTGCTCACTCACGCACACCAGGATCATACGTTGGATGCCGAGGCTATTGCCAAAAGAACCGGAGCTGTAATTGTAAGCAATTTTGAAATCGCCAATCATTACGAAACAAAAGGCATAGAGGTGCATCCTATGAACCATGGGGGAAGCTGGGATTTTGATTTTGGAACGGTTAAGTATGTGAATGCCATCCATAGCAGCTCTTTTCCTGACGGCTCCTACGGTGGCCAACCCGGAGGTTTTGTAATAGAAGGAGAACATAAAAATATTTATATTGCCGGTGATACGGCTTTAACGATGGATATGAAACTCATCCCGATGCAAACCAAGCTGGATCTGGCTATATTGCCCATCGGTGATAATTTTACAATGGGAATTGATGATGCCATTATTGCCAGTGATTTTGTAAAATGCGATAAAATACTAGGTTGCCATTACGATACCTTTGGTTACATTGAAATTGATCACGAGGAAGCCAAGCGTAAATTTTACGAAAAAGGGAAAGACCTGATGCTTCTTGAAATTGGAGAAAGCATAGAATTATAAATAAAAACACACCTGTAGATGCAGGCAAATTACAAGAAGTATATTTTAAATTTCAAACGCCCCAGCGGAACTTCCCGGGGCGTTCTTACTACCAAAGAAACCTGGTTTCTACAAATCGCCGATGGTGATAGAACCGGAATTGGAGAATGTGGTATTCTTAGGAGTCTGAGCATAGATGATCGCCCGGATTATGAGGAAAAGCTAAAATGGGTATGTGCCAATATTAATTCCGGTCCTGAATTTCTCTGGGAAGAATTAAAGGAATTTCCGAGCATTCAGTTTGGGGTGGAAATGGCCTTTAGATCGTTAAACTCTGAAAATAAATTTGAACTTTTTCCTTCGGAATTTACCCGGGGTGAGGCTGCCATTCCTATCAATGGCTTGATCTGGATGGGAGAAAGAGATTATATGAAGCAACAAATTTCTGAAAAGATTGAAGCGGGCTTCGATTGTATCAAAATGAAGATAGGCGCTATTGATTTCCAGACAGAACTCGGGCTTCTGAAATATATCCGAAGTGAATTTTCTTCAGAAGAAATTGAATTGCGTGTAGATGCCAACGGAGCTTTTTCTGCTGAAGACGCTTTGGAAAAACTGAAGCGGCTTAGTGAATTTCAATTACATAGTATTGAACAGCCTATCATGCAGGGGCAATGGGAGGAAATGGCAGAATTATGTGCCAAAACTCCACTTCCCATAGCTTTGGATGAAGAACTTATCGGGATTTTTGATAGCAGGGAAAAAGAAAAAATGCTGACTAAAATACAACCGCAGTACCTTATATTTAAACCCAGTCTAATAGGGGGGGGCAAAGGTACCCAGGTATGGATAGATCTTGCCGAAAAGCAGAAAACCGGTTGGTGGGTAACCAGCGCCCTGGAAAGCAATATAGGTCTTAGCGCCATTGCACAGTGGACCTATACTAAAAATACAGTAATGCCACAGGGACTTGGAACGGGAAACCTTTACACCAATAATTTTGAGAGTCCACTGGAAGTAAAACACGGTCAAATTCACTATAATCCCGCAAAGAAATGGGATTTTAATTTTTAACAAATGTATATAGCTGAAGCTTTTAAATATCGTCACGAATTCTGGCGATATATTTTGGGAACACTTTTAGTAATCGCGGGGGTAATCATTGGGCAAATCCCTCTTGCTGTGGTGATTTTTCTTTCCGGAGGGATGGAAGTAATCGGAATGGAAGAGTCCCAGATAATGCAGGTACTCGAACCAAACCTCAATCTTTTTCTAATGCTACTAACTTTTGCTGTTGGGCTGGTAGCAGTTATTCTGGCTGCAAAATATCTTCACGGGCAAAGCTTAAGGTCTCTTACTACAAGTAGAAAAAAAATAGACTGGAGTAGAGTTTTCTTCGCTTTCGGACTTGTGGCTGTTCTTACCGTATTATTAAGTCTGGTAGACTATTATGCTAATCCGGAAGATTACGTGGTGAATTTTAAACCGGTTCCTTTCTTAATTCTCACCTTGATAGCGATAGTAATGATTCCCTTACAAACCAGTTTTGAGGAATATTTTTTCCGGGGCTATTTAATGCAGGGAATAGGTGTCTTTTCCGGTAATAGATGGCTTCCACTCATAATTACCTCGGTTGTTTTTGGTGGACTTCATTTTTTTAATCCGGAGGTAACCCAGATGGGGAATATTATAATGACCTATTATATTGGTACCGGCTTTATGTTGGGGATTATGACTTTAATGGATGAGGGTCTGGAATTAGCCCTTGGTTTTCACGCAGCCAATAACCTGGTCGCGGTACTACTGGTCACTGCTGAATGGACAGCTTTCCAGAGTCATTCAATTTTAAAGGATGTTTCTGAACCTACGGCAGGTTGGGACGTACTTGTTCCAATATTTATAATATATCCTGCACTTTTATATATTATGGCCAGAAAATATGGCTGGAAAGATTGGAAACATAAAATTTTTGGCAAAGTTGAAGAGCCTGAAACCTTAAAACTTTCAAAAGAAGCTTAAAATTTTCATAACTATTTGGTAACTTTAGGTAATCAGTAAATTTCCAACTTTGGTTAAACAAATGGCAGATAAATATAAAGTCCCGGAAACGCATCCGGATTTCAGGCTTAACAAGCGATATTTTTCCAATGCTGAACTTTATCAGGTTGCCTATAGTTTTATAAAAGAAGGGGAGCCATTTGAAGAAAGAATTGGTAATTTTATTCTGGACTGGATCAAACCTGGACATACGATTGAAGTCCAAACCTCCGGCTCTACCGGGAAGCCTAAAAAGCTCAGGATTAAAAAGGAGCATATGATCAATTCGGCTCTTGCTACTTCTAAATTTTTTGATCTCCCGGAAAAAACAACAGCTCTTATGTGTCTCCCCGCCGATTTTATTGCCGGAAAAATGATGCTGGTGAGGGCCATGGTTCTGGGTTGGCATCTTGATTTGGTAACATCCTCTTCAAATCCATTGGACCAGGTATTTAAACGTTACGATTTTTGCGCTATGACACCTTTTCAACTGGATAACTCCATAGGTCGGCTGCACCTTATTCAGAAGCTAATTGTTGGAGGAGGAGCCGTATCTCCAGGGCTTCAGAAGATGGTTAAGGATGTAGAGACGAAAGTTTATGAAACCTATGGTATGACCGAAACCGTTACGCATATTGCCGCGAAAAGATTAAATCCGAAGAATAAGAAAAAACAGGCTAAACCTTTTAAGGTCTTACCTAATATTCATATTTCTCAGGATGAAAGAGGTTGTCTGGTTATCAAAGCCCCGAAACTGGCAGATGAACCTATTGTTACCAATGATGTGGTTGAAATTCTAACTTATAAAAGATTTATTTGGAAAGGGCGTATTGATAATATGATCAATTCCGGAGGAATAAAACTATTCCCCGAAGAGATTGAGCGAAAACTGAGAAAGATTATCGATCAGAGACTGTTTGTAACCTCCATGCCCGATGAAGCTTTAGGACAAAAACTGGTGCTCTTTGTAGAAAGCGATTTCTCTGAAGAGCTTTTAAGCGAGCTAAGGGAGAAAATAAAAAACTTAAAAAGTCTTGGGAAATACGAGGTTCCGAAAAAGATATATCTCATTGAAAAGTTCGAAGAAACACCAAACGGTAAGATCCACCGGGAGAATACCGTAAAAAGCAAGGTGAATTAATTCCAAATATTTACAAACTATTTTTATTAATCGGGCTGCTGAGTGTTTAAACACCTTAGTTCACATTCTTCCTAACCGGAAAAAGCAAGGCTTGTAAATGAGATCCTGAAAGATAAATTTGAAAATCTGCTACCTGGTTTGATGTACAGAGCAGTGGTGGATATATGGGTGGTGGTTTCACGGGAATATAAATAAGACCCTGTATTGTGTATCATATTTGTCTTTCACAAACAGGGAAACCGATACGTATGAAAGACTCGCTGTTGCCCGCTATGATGTAGGAGAAAGTATTAATCTGCCTGGAACCCTGAAGAATAACCTGAACAGTAAGTTTTAGACCTTTATATTCTATGGATTTATTGATTTTCCGAAGAATGCTAAACAGGAATTGACGCATTTGCTTTTATTTCTATGGAACACATAAATTTAAAGCTGAACAAATTCAAAAGGCACAAACTTTTTCATCTAAAAATCCTATCTTTAAGTAAGGATTTCCGTTTTTAAAATCAATTTTTCTATGAACGCCCCATATAATAGAAGAAGTTGAGGGATTAAAAGAGCAATCCGAAATCCTGAAAAATTAATTAAGCATTTTTTGGATTAAAAAATCTTACTTCAGATTAAAAAAATGGGGGCAAATTCAACTCATAAAAACAACTCCTTAAATTACGGAAAAGTTATTTCGGTAAGGGGAAGCGTTGTGGATGTATGGTTTGAAACTAAGTTGCCTTCTATTTTCACCTTGCTCCACACCGGAGAAGAAAAGGAAATTGCAATTGAAGTATTGGCGCAAATTGACTCAAACCGCATTCGGGGAATTGCATTAACTGCCACCCAGGGATTAGCGCGTGGAATGCGGGTTGAAACAGATGGAGAACAGCTTAAAGTTCCCGTTGGAAAAAAAATCCTGGGCAGGATGTTCGATGTTTTTGGAAACACGATAGACCACGATGAAAAAATATCGGAAGTGGTGTGGCGTAATATTCACCAGGAACAACCCCCATTAACGAAACGATCCACAAAATCTGAAATTTTCCTGACTGGAATTAAGGCGATCGATATCCTTATTCCATTGGAACGAGGCGGAAAGGCTGGTTTATTTGGAGGAGCAGGGGTAGGGAAAACCGTTTTGCTTACAGAGATGATCCATAATATGGTTGGTCATGGCAAGGGGGTGAGCATATTTTGCGGAATCGGGGAACGTTGCCGGGAAGGACATGAGCTTTATAATGAAATGAAAGAAGCCGGTGTTCTTGATGATATGGTGATGATGTTTGGACAAATGAATGAACCGCCGGGAGCTCGTTTTCGTGTTGGCCATGCGGCTTTAACAATGGCCGAATATTTTAGGGATGATGAGTTCCGGGATGTGTTGTTGCTCATTGATAATATTTTTAGGTTTATTCAGGCAGGGATGGAAGTTTCCGGCCTGATGGGTCAAATGCCTTCCCGGTTGGGATATCAACCCACAATGGAAACAGAACTCGCCAAACTGGAAGAACGTATCGCCAATACCGATGCGGGAGCAATTACATCTATCCAGGCCGTTTACGTTCCTGCCGATGATCTAACCGATCCGGCAGCAGTACATACTTTTTCACACCTTTCGGCATCGATTGTTCTTTCCAGGAAAAAAGCCAGCGAAGGCTTATACCCGGCTATAGATTTGTTGCAATCCAATTCAAAAATGGCTACTCCAGGAATTATTGGGCAAAGACATTATAATCTAGCACAGGAAATTAAGCAAACCCTTGCGCAGTATGAAGACCTTAAGGATATTATTGCAATGCTGGGGCTGGAACAATTATCTACCAACGATAGGAATCTTGTAAATAGGGCAAGACGTTTAGAACGATTTCTCACCCAGCCATTTTTCACTACTGAACAATTTAGCGGGATTGGTGGAAAATACGTCAGTTTAAAAGAAGCACTTGATGGTTGTGAACGCATTCTTTCAGATGAGTTTAAAGATCTGCCGGAAAGTGCGTTTTACATGATCGGGACTATTGAGGAAGCTCAGGAAAAAGACAAGAAAAATAAGGAAAAGGAGAAAGATTCCAGTTCTGAAAAAGAAAAGGATTCCGAATCAGAAAAAGAGGAAAAATCAGATTCTGAAAAAGAGCAAAAGGGCGAAGCTAAAAAAGAGAAAACATCAGATTCCGAAAAGGAGAAAAAATCCGACTCTGAAAAAGAGCAAAAGGACGAAGCTAAAAAAGAGAAAACAACAGACGCCGATAAAAAGCAAAAATCAGATTCCGAAAAGGAGAAAAAATTCGACTCTGAAAAAGAGCAAAAGGGCGAAGCTAAAAAAGAGAAGAAAGCAGATTCCCAAAGGAATAAAAAACCAAAATCTGTAAAGTCAACATAAAAACAATTGCAATGGAAAATGAATTAATGACGGTTAAAATCCTGCTTCCATTCCGGGTTTTCGATAAAATTAAAAATGTGAAAGGGATCGTTGCCGAAACAAGCGAAGGATCTTTTGGCCTTTTACCACAAAGACTGGATTGTGTTGCTGCCCTGGTCCCGGGAATTTTCTCTTATGAAACAGAAGCAGAAGGAGTTCAATATTTGGCCATTGATGAAGGGATATTGGTAAAAGCAGGGCCGGAGATATTGGTTTCTGTTCGCAATGCCAACAAAGGAGCCGATCTTGGAAAGCTTCGGGAATCGGTAGAAAAGGATTTTTCGGAACTCGATGAAAACGAAAGAAAGATCCGGTCTGTAATGGCGAAGCTGGAAAGCGGATTTATTTACAGCCTGGAAAAATTCAGTAAAGAATAAAATAATGGAACCTGCAAGTCAGAAAAAAAAGAGGAATTCATTTAGCCAAAAGGTTGGCGAAAAAGAAAAACTCAAACTTAAAGCATTGCGCGAAAAAAAAAAGAGTGTTTGGTCTGGCCTGGGAATGTTTGGAATGGTGGGGTGGTCTGTGGCCGTCCCCACATTGCTGGGAGCGATCCTGGGAATATGGTTAGATGAAATTTATCCTCAATCTTTTTCCTGGACTTTGACCTTTTTGGTCATAGGCTTATTAATAGGTTGTGTGATTGCATGGTTTTGGGTATCCAATGAACATAAAGATATTAATCCAACCAATAACGATGAAGAGTTGAATTTTAAAAAAGAGGACATTGATGAATGAAATTATATACATGGCATTAGTATTCACAGCAGGGTTAGTTTTAGGAATTTTATTCTTTGGAGGACTTTGGCTCACTGTAAGAAAGGTGGTTACCTCAAAAAGGCCGTCGTTATGGCTTATTGGCAGTTTCCTTATTCGGGTGAGTATTACCTTAATTGGGTTCTATTACCTATCTCAGGGAAGTTGGAAAAACCTTCTTATTTCTGTCCTGGGATTTATTATTGCCCGTTCTCTCATTATTTACCTGACTAAATCAATTGAAGAAAAATCTATTCAATTAAAAAAACAAACAAGTAATGGAGCTAAGTCCTGATGAAACTATTTTTTGGGAATATGGTTTTATTAATATTAATCTAACCATTGTTACCACCTGGGCATTAATGCTCATTCTGGTGATCTCATCAGGATTGATCACCAGGAACCTCAAAGCAGAAATT
>JAGXIH010000019.1 GCA_024635795.1 Salegentibacter sp.
AAGCACTTTGATACCGGAATGGTGTTTATTAATTCCTTCGGCCTGGCCGATCCAGCCATTCCATTCGGTGGGGTGAAAAATTCGGGCTATGGACGGGAACACGGTGGATTCGGATTGAAAGAATTCGTGAACATTAAAGGTATTATGAAAAGGTAAAATATTTTTATAACCGGTTAGCTTAAAAGCTTGCTGCTCCGGCGGCAGGTTTTTTTATTTTACGGAATAATATGATTCTTCAAAACCTAAAGATCTTTTTGATATTTTTCTGATTGTTAATACTGAGCATGCGGCTATGTAAAAAGAATGTTTGACTCCAAATTTCATTCGATTGAGTTTTGTAGGAGAAAAAATGGTGAATCTAATGGATTTACACCAAATACCAGAAAAGGAAAATGCTGCAATTACTGAAGTCAATAAATAGATTGATATATTTTATAACTAAACACTCCTTAAAACTTTATCAGGCTACTATTTCTGAATTGGGGAACCTGCCCGTCGTTGAATGCCAATCTTCAATTTGTATTCTCCCTCCTATCCTCCAGTTTATGCTGTTATAATAATTATAGAATTTCAGTGCTTCGGATCCAATGTTTTATTCGCCTGTTTTATCCAGATTCTGAGGTAAAGAAAAGTAGCGTAATCTTTAAATTTGTATATTTGTATTATAGGTATCAAACTACTATAATACGTTCTATTCTTATTGTGAGTTAATCGTGAGTTCAAAAAATTGGATCTACGGAAAACCATATAAATACTGGTGGTTTCAGAGTTTTTAAAAAGGCCTGTCATCCCGACAAGCACAAAAAAGTGATGCGAGAGCATCACTTTTCTAGTTTTACGGCCGCGCAAAGTTCGCTTTGCAGGCGGCAGGTAAAACTAGAAAAGTTTCAGGCGACAGCCTGCAGTACTTTTTGTATTTCCAGCATTGGATGTAATTAGGATTATCCAAATCCTGTTTTTCTAGTAAAGAAGTTTAAACTAGAAAAGTTGCAGGCGAGAGCCTGCATTACTTTTTGTATTTCCAGCATTGGATGTAATTAGGATTATCTATATCCTGTTTTTCTAGTAAGAAGTGTAAACTAGAAAAGTTGCAATTGTGATGTAATAATATAGGTCTACAGGTGTTAGAATATCAATTTTGTCTCCTTTTACTGAGCCTTTATAAATCGTTCTAACCTTAACTGTCGCGATTCTATTAGCGTTAAGGGTGTCAATTTTCAGAACTTTTCCAGTGAGGATGGTATTGTAGTCTTCTATCTCTTCTAAACTAATTTCTTCCAATGGAATACAGGAACAAAAAGTTTTTTCCGATGGGGAAGACATAAGGCTTATAAGTATAAAGAGATATATGGGCATGTATAAATAATGAAATTACTGCAAATTACTTCTAGGCTTTTCTGCACTTATTAATCATTGATATATCAATAAATAGTATGCAATCTTATACTTATCGTGCTGATTCGCAATATCGAAAATAAATTAAAATACCCTTTTAAGGGTATTTTAAGAATTCATTAAGATTTGTATATTGCCCAAAAACCAGTCTATTCATTGTTTAAGTATTTAATTTTTTATGCTATCAGGTTTTACAGGAACTTAACTGGAGCCGTTCAGTTTAATATTAAGTATTTGAACAGCCAACACTTTATTTTAGACAATAAATTAGAAATTATGAACTCCCTTAAAGCTTTTCCAGTACTAACAGCCATATTCTTTTCTTCTTTATTACAAGGGCAAGAAAGAAATTTCAACGACTTGATGGCTGAGTCAGAACTTATTTACAACGAATATCTTGATGACTATGAAATTTATAATGGAATAGAAAGTATATATTTAAAACAATTCGGCGAGAAGGTTAAAGCTGGATTTGATAGATACCTTAGGTCTAATGGATATAAGGATATGGTAAGTGAATTTAACTGGGAGTTTAAAGTAGTAAAAATGAATGAGGGTCAAAAGAATATCTTAGTATTACCTGGATGCAAAGTTCTGGTATCTTTAGATATGTTTTCCGTAGCAAACAATGAAGCTAAAATGGTATGGCTTATAACTCATGGATTAGCTCATACGCTACTAGAAGGTAATGATAAGAATACAATGAATTTTTTTAGATTAAAAGGCAAAAATTTTGTTGGATACACTCAATCTAAAGAATTAAAAGCTGATGAATGGGGAGCTGAGTTAATGGCTATTTCCGGTTATGATCCGGAAATAGGAGTGGAAATTTGGAAAAATCTAAAAGATGACGAAAATATAGAATATAGGGATTATCATCCTTTTTACGAAGATAAGCTTATGCACATGATGCGGAATGCCAATGATGCAAAAAAAATGGCCAAAAGTGAATTTGGAGTATATAGTTTTCAGTAGATTTTCTTTCATAGAACCACTTCAAAGAGATTTATATAATTGGCTACTTTGTGATTAGGAAACAATTTAATAAACTTAATTTTCCTGAGATATTACCCAGGAACTTCCATTGGTAGATATGTTTTGCTTAAAAATCCTCTGCAAGAAAATACCTGATTGATTCGTAATCTTTCCTGAAAGCATTTCTCCAGAGCATTTGCCCGGCTTTTGATCTAACTGAAGATGAAGTTCAGGATTCTCTGATCAATTTTTATAAAAGTATACAAGCAAACCAAAGAACACGTTTTGCCATTTGGCATATTAAAGAAGACAGTTATAAAAACGATCCGAAATGTAAAATACGTGGTCAAAACCTTCTTGATCTGGCACAAAAATATGCCGACGTCTTAAATAAAACTTCCTATTCGACGCCAGGAGGGAATAGTGTAATGGCCTGAATTGATAAAAATCATTTATTAAAGGAACAGTACTTCGTATCTTTAATTAGAATGTTAGAGAAGAAAATAACTTTAAATTTTTAAAATAATGGCCAATACAGAAGCTTTTGAATGAAATGTAGCAGAATACGAGGCTTGGTTTGATCGATTTCCGGCGGTATTTGATTCAGAAATTCTTGCTATTAGAAGACATTTTCAGGAATTACCCGAAAATATTTTGGGGATTGAAGTAGGAATGGGATCTGGCAGGTATGCCAAAGCATTGGGAATTAAAGAAGGAGTGGAACCGGCCACGAACATGCGCAATCTCGCCATAGAAAAAGGTTTGGAAGTGGTAAAAGCTACGGCCGAACACTTGCCTTACAAAGATTTACATTTTGATTTTGTTTTGTTTGTTACCATTTGCCACCTGGATAGTTTTCCCAAAGCCCTAAAAGAAGCTAACAGGGTAATTAAAAAAGGTGGGCATGTCATTATAGCTTTTATCGATAAGGGAAGTAAGCTCGGGATTGAATATGAAGAGAAGAAAGGAAGAAGTACTTTTTATAAAAACGCCCGTTTTTATTTAACCTCAGAAGTTGAAGACTTATTAAAAGCCTCCGGGTTTAAAAACCTGGTGTTTTCACAAACCCTTTTTGAAGATTTAAAAAACATTCAAAAAGCCGAAGAGCCTAAAGAAGGAACAGGAGAAGGTTCTTTTGTGGTAGTTAGAGCAACAAAAAAATAAATCTCAGGAATCTAAAACTTCTATATCATTGCTGCCTATTAATGCTGAGAATAAATAGAAGCTGTCTTATTAATAGATCAGTCTCTGACCAATTTTCGGGTGGTGCCTATAAAGATATTTTTGATATTCCATTTAAGATTATCATCTGTAGCCTTTTCCCCGCCGGAGATCTCTGTGAAATAATGTTTTTTCAGAAAAATGGTGATGTACCTGGGACATAGCCGGGACAACTCCAGGATACGCGTGAAAAGCTGAACCATCTACATAGGGATATGATCACTGAGCACAGCAATGGGATTTTGGGATTGATCGAAATTTAGATCATCAGCAATAATCCTGGTTTCGATTCCTTCATTTTGGGAAAACGATCCCAGATGGTTTTTTCTTAAAGAAAGCTTCAGAGTACCAAATAAAAATAGCTTTCAGTTTAACTAACATCCTGATATAATCTTATGTTAATCAATTGAGATTAGGCTTGTTATTTTTTAAATTACAAGTAACATCAATCTGAAACACCAAATAATTAACTACTTGCTAAACGACTTTCGTTTACTGTTGCTAAGTACATTTTTATTACCTCATTAGAGCAAAATAATGTCTATTTTGAATTTAATAACCGCAACTCATGACCGAAAAAAAGAAAGACAATACCCATCAGGAAAATCAGGAGTGGATAGATTCGCTTACCTGGATCATTGAGAATAAATCTACTAAGAGAGCAAAGGAGCTACTTCAAATTTTACAGGAAGAAGCTAAAAAACATGACATTCAACTTCCTGAATCCCTTATTACTCCTTATGAAAACACGATTTCAAAAAACAAGGAGGTAGAATACCCAGGCGATTTGGAACTCGAAGAAAAAATCATGGCTTATATTAGGTGGAACGCCATGGCTATGGTGGTAAAAGCAAATAAAGCAGATCCCGGGATCGGAGGTCATATTTCTACCTATGCGTCTATTGCCCAACTCTGGGAAGTGGGTTTTCAGCATTTCTTTAAAATTGATGAAAATGAGGTGGCAGATCAGGTTTATTTCCAGGGTCACGCCTCACCGGGTATTTACGCCAGGGCCTATTTAGAGGGCCGTTTAACTAAAAAACACCTCGAAGAATTTCGTCATGAAATACAATCTGAAAAAGGTCTCAGTTCATATCCTCACCCACATTTAATGCCGGATTTTTGGAGCAATCCTACGGTTTCTATGGGTTTGGGGCCTATCCAGGCTATTTATCGGGCACGCTTCAATAAATACCTTTATAACCGGGAACTTATAGACGAAGACACCAGTAAAGTATGGGCGTTTATAGGGGATGGTGAGATGGACGAAGTTGAAGCCCGGGGGGCAATTAATATCGCTTCCAGGGATAAACTGGACAATTTGATCTTTGTAATTGATTGCAATTTACAACGCTTAGATGGCCCTGTTCGGGGTAATGCAAAGATTATTCAGGAATTGGAAGGATTGTTTAAAGGCGCCGGCTGGAATGTAATTAAATTGCTTTGGGGTAAAGATTGGGATAATCTTATTGAAAAGGATAACAGTGGAAAACTCCGTAAGAAATTAAATGAGCTTCCCGATGGCCAGCTTCAAAAATATGCATATAGCGATGGGGAATTTCTTCGGAAGGATTTATTTGAAAGCGATGACGATTTGAAAAAGCTGGTGGAAGACTATTCAGATGAAGAGCTAAAAAAATTTAAACGCGGGGGGCATGATTCAGAAAAAATTTACAACGCTTATAAAGTTGCATTAGAAACTAAAGAAAAACCTTGCATAATTCTAGCCCAAACAATTAAAGGTTACGGCCAGGGTAGCGCGGGTGAGGCCAGTAATGTGTCTCACAAAACCAAAGAATTTGATAAGGATCAACTCAAAGAATTCAGGGATTTTTTCAAGGTTCCGGTCCCTGATGAAGATTTGGAGAAAATTCCTTTTATCAAACCGGAGAAAGACAGTGAAGAATTAAAATACCTTCAGAAAAAAAGAAAAGATCTGGGCGGATATATTCCGCAGCGAAAAGATAAAAGTTCAACTTTAAAAGCTCCTGATTCAAAGATTTTTAAATATTTCTTAGAGGGTTCTGGCGAAGATGAAGTAGCAACGACCATGGCTATGGTTCAAATCCTTGGGAAATTGATGAAAGATGAGAATATGGGGAAACTAATCGTACCTATTATTCCTGATGAATCCCGAACTTTTGGAATGGAATCCCTTTTTAGACAGGCTGGGATTTATGCTCCGCAAGGTCAAAAATACGATCCTGTAGATGAAGAAAGTTTACTTTACTATAAAGAGGCCAAGAACGGCGCTATTCTGGAAGAGGGGATTACCGAATCCGGCTGTATGGCCGAATTCATTGCTGCGGGTACCACTTATCTTACGCACGGTATCAATACCATCCCGTTTTACTTTTTTTATTCCATGTTTGGCTTTCAGCGAACGGGGGATTTAATGTGGGCCGCTGCAGATGCCGGGGCAAAAGGTTTTTTAATGGGAGGTATTGCAGGAAGAACCAGTATTCCGGGAGAAGGTTTACAGCACCAGGACGGGCAAAGTCATTTATACGCCCTGGCATTTCCTAATTTAAGAGCTTACGATCCTGCTTTTGCTTATGAACTTGCGGTAATTGTAGAAGAAGGAATTAAAAAAATGTATATAGATAAGGAAGATGTCTTCTACTATGTCACAATTAGTAACGACACCTATCCAATGCCCAAAATGCCTAAGGATTTAGATAAAGAGGCAATCCTTAATGGCCTCTATAAATTCAAAAATTCCAAAACACGTAAAAAAACCAGAAAGGCACATTTATTTGGAAGTGGAGCTATTATGAAGGAAGTGCTTGAGGCTGCGGAAATTCTGGAAGAAGAATTTGATGTTGGTGCCGATATCTGGAGTATAACCAGCTATAAGACATTGTACGACAATGCCATTGATACCGGGCGTAACAATAGGTTGAAGGCTCAGGTAAACAAAGAACAGAATTATATAGAGCAACAATTAGAAGATGAAAAAGGATCTTTTGTGGCTGCTTCAGATTATGTAAAAGCACTTCCCGAAAGCCTGGCCGCTTATTTTCCCGGTGAGCTTATTAGTTTGGGAACCGATGGTTTTGGAAGGAGTGATAACAGAAAAGCCCTTCGCGGATTCTTTGAAGTCAATGCAGCGCATATCGCCTATGCAGCTCTTTATGGCCTGGCCAAACAGGAACAAATTAGTCTTGACGAATTAAAAAAAGCGGCTAAAAAATTAAAAATAGATCCGCAAAAAACCAATCCAAGAACGGCGTAAAAATCTAATTATGGCTAAAGAAATAAAAATACCACAAATATCAGAAGGAGTAGATACCGCAACTGTTTCTGAAATCCTTGTTTCCAAAGGTGATAAAATCAAAAAAGACCAGGCAGTAATTGCAGTAGAAACCGATAAAGCTTCAACCGAAATTCCTTCTACTTTCTCCGGAACGGTTAAAGAAATAAAAGTGAGTGAAGGGGATGAGGTGAGTGTAGGAGATGTTATCATCATCCTTGAAGAAGCTGAAGAAGAAAACGAAGGGTCAGGCGACGAAAAAGAGAAAAAAGAAGCTTCAGAAGAAAAAGAAAACGGGAAAAAAGAGGAAAAGCAGGATAAAACTTCAGAAGAGAAAGAGAAAGAGGAAACAAAAGATAAAGAGAAGAAAGAGACTTCAGAAGAAAAAAAAGAAGGCGAAGAAAAGTCTGCTGAGCAGCAAGATGAAGATAAATCCACAGATGAGGATAAGGATGATGGGAAGGAATCAACTGAGAGATCTGAGAAAGCTAAGTCTGACGACAAAAAATCATCAAAAGAAGTTTATGCTTCTCCGGGAGTTCGACGCCTGGCGCGAGAACTGGGAGTAAATATTCAGGAAATAAAAGGCAGCGGAGATAGTGGCAGGATAACCGAAAAAGATGTAAACAATCATAAAGAAGGAGGCGGTAAAAAATCCGGTACCGGGCAACCTGAGCTACCCGATTTTAGCAAATGGGGTGCAGTAGAAACAAAGCCACTAAATAATATTAAAAAGATCACTGCAAAAAATGTCCTGCAGTCCTGGCAATCTATACCCCACGTTTTTCAGTTCGGGGAAGCGGATATTTCAGGTATTGAGACCTATATAGAGGATCACAAAGAAAAAGTTGAAGAAGCCGGAGGGAAGCTTAGCCTCACTGCGATACTTACCAAGGTTGTAGCCACGGCATTACACAAATTTCCAATGTTTAATGCCAGTATAGATATGGATAAGGAGGAAATGATCCTTAAAAAATATGTAAATATTAATATCGCAGTGGCTACAGATGAAGGCTTATTGGTTCCTGTTATAAAAAATGCCGATCAAAAAAGTATTAAAGACTTATCGGTGGAAATTTCAGAAATAGCTCAAAAAGCACGTGATCAAAAGCTTTCAAATGAAGATATGGAGGGCGGTAATTTTTCCATTTCCAATTTAGGTGGTATCGGGGGCACCAATTTCACACCAATAGTTTATCATCCGCAGGTGGCAATTCTGGGGGTATCCCGGGCAAGCATCAAACCTGTTTATATAGACGATAATTTTGAACCTCGCAGTATACTGCCGCTTAGTTTGTCTTACGATCATCGTTTAATAGACGGGGCAGATGGTGCATCTTTTATGAATTGGATGGTAAAAGCCCTGGAAGATCCATATGAAGCATTATTGGGGTAATCTTAAAAATATAAGAAACGATGGCAAAAAAAGATAAAAAAGAACTGGTGATTATTGGTGCCGGGCCCGGAGGTTATGCAGCCGCTTTTCACGCAGCATATCTGGGAATAAAAGTTACACTCATTGATCCCGAAGTTAATCCGGGTGGGGTTTGTCTTTACCGTGGCTGTATTCCCTCTAAGGCGCTTTTGCATTTAGTAAAAACCAAAGAGGAGGCTATGAAGGCTTCTAAATGGGGGATGCAGTTTGAAGAACCTAAAATAGATCGTAAAAAAATTGCCGGCTGGAAAGATAGTGTGGTGAAGAAACTTACTGACGGATTAGGTCAATTAAGCAAATCCAGAAAAATAGAATACGTACAGGGTAAAGCTAAATTTACCGGTGAGAATGAATTGGAAGTAAGTCCTAAAAAAGGAGATAAATTCAAAGTAAGTTTTGAAAAAGCGATTATCGCTACGGGTTCTTCTGCAATGGATTTACCAGATATTAAGATAGACCATAAAAAAATCTGGGATGCCACTGATGCTTTAAAACTTAAAGAAATACCCAAAAAGATGTTGGTGATTGGTGGTGGATACATAGGCCTGGAACTGGGTAGCGTTTATGCCGCTTTGGGAAGTAAAGTTTCGGTAGCTGAAATGACCCCTGGTTTTTTACCTGGAACAGATCGTGATTTGATAAAAGTTTTTGAAAAGAAAGCGCCTTTTAAAAATGTTTTTTTCGAAACTAAAGTCGAAAAAGTAAAAATGACCAAAAAGGGCGTGAAAGTTACTTTAAAAGGTAAAGAAGATGAACAGAGCAAAAATTTTGATTGCGTTTTAGTGGCTGTAGGAAGGAAGCCAAACACTCAAAATCTGGGCTTAAAAAAACTTGGGATTTCACCTAATGAAAGCGGATTTATAGAAGTAGATGCTAAACGCAGAACACTACACGAGCATATCTTCGCGATTGGAGATATAACCGGGGAGCCAATGTTGGCTCATAAAGCAACTCACGAAGGTAGAATTGCTGCTGAAGTAATTGCCGGAAAAAAAGGAGCCGCCTATGATCCTAAAGTGATCCCGGCTGTTGTTTTTACCAATCCCGAACTCGCGTGGTGTGGACTAACCGAAAATGAAGCCAAAGAAAAAAACAGGAAGGTTAAAGTTGTGAAATTTCCGTGTGTGGCTTCGGGAAGGGCTGCTGCTATTGGAGAAAATAAGGGATTCACCAAACTTTTAATAGATCCTGAGTCTGAAGTCATTTTAGGAGGAGCCGTAGCCGGCAAAAATGCGGGTAGTTTAATTCCAGAAATCGCTTTAGCTATTGAGATGGGAAGTACAGCCAGTGATTTATCGCTCACTATCCATCCACATCCCACGCTTTCAGAAACTATAATGGAAAGTGCAGAATTATTTTATGGTGGAGCTACTCATTTTAAAAGGGGATAAATTTCAGAAGACCAATCAATTTTAAAGAGAAATCACAGAGAAACTGAAAATTAGTAAGAAACTAAGCTTCCATGCTGCGCGTCATTCTTCCGCCACACTTTAAACTGGATAATATTTCGATTTAAAAAAACAGCAAAAAGATCTAATATTCGTTCAGAGGATTATAGATGCCTGCTTGTTTTTGCACCTCCCAGGCAATATTTTTTCAAAAGAAAAAAAGAGAAAAAAGAAAGCTGTTTTAATAAAAAGCTTAGCCAGCAGGCAAGCTTTTTGGTGGAAATACTATCCGCGTAGTATTTTGGCTTCGGTTTCTTATTTGTATTTTTTGCTAAAGTTTTTGATAATAATAGGATTTTTTCCATCCCTATGGATTTTTTCCTATTTTTACCATCATGGAAGACCAGTTATTTGCAGTCATAGATGTTGAAACCACGGGAGGAGGAATAAACGGAAATCGTCTTACCGAGATCTGTATTGTGCTGCTGCGTGGCTCTAAAGTCATTGACAAATTTACCAGCCTCATCAATCCTGATAAAGAGATTCCAAGACATATAACTGCACTAACCGGCATCGATAATGATCTGGTCGCCGATGCCCCGAAGTTTTATGAGGTTGCAAAAAAGGTGGAAGAATTCACCCGTGACGCGATCTTTGTGGCGCACAATGTGAATTTCGATTATAATGTGCTTCGCAATGAATTCAAAGATCTAGGCTTTGAGTATACCCGCAAAAAGCTTTGTACTGTTCGCCTTTCCCGAAAACTTATCCCCGGGTTATTCTCCTACAGCCTGGGTAAATTGTGCGGCTCAATTAATATACCCATTTCCAATCGTCACAGGGCCGAAGGGGATACCGATGCTACAGTGATCCTGTTTCAGCGCCTGTTGTCCCTGGATGATGATTACAGCATGATCAATTCTTTTCTGCACGCCAGATCCCGACAGGCTACCTTACCGCCACATATTGATTCTGAACAGATTAATAGCCTACCTGAAAGTTCAGGGATTTATTTGTTCAAAAACAGGCAACATAAGGTGATCTATGCCGGGAAGGCCAGGGATATCAAAAAACGTGTCGTTTCGCATTTCTATGATCGCATGAGCAAGGAATATCAGCTGGGGCAGGAGACCTACCATATCGACTATGAAGCTACCGGCAGTGAACTGGTAGCCCTGCTCCTGGAAGCCGAATGTATCAGGAAGTATTATCCTAAATTCAACAGGGCGCAAAAAAGACCGGGACCGGTGTACCAGATCGTGAGTTACACCAACCAGCGGGGTGTCCTGCAGCTGGCATTAGAAAGAACAAATAAACGTAGAGAATCAATTGGCACCTTTTACAGCCGCGCTTTAGCACAGGAAAAGCTGGAGTTCCTGTGTCGGGAATTTAAACTCTGCCCTAAATACTGCAGCCTGCAAAGCAATGTGGGAGAGTGCTCCCATTATAGCATCCTTAGCTGTGAAGGAATTTGTTCGGGGAAGGAAGAGGTGGAAGCCTACAACGGGAAAGTAGCGGCAGCCATTGCTTCTATTACAGAGGAGTCTTCCACGTTTGTAATCAGGGAGAAGGGTAGGCACTTTGAAGAAGAGGCTTTTGTCCTGGTGAAGGAAGGCAACTATCAGGGCTTCGGTTTTATTGATACTGAAACCCAGGTGAGTCGATCGGAAGATTATGAACCTTTTTTAAAGCGGCAGACCGCAACCTATCATACTCACAAGATTCTGAGTAATTACATGCGGAAGCAGGGGGCGCCCAGGGTAATCTTTTTTGAAAATTCATCGGATTCTCAAGTTATGCAGCCGATGACGGATTTAAAGAAGAGTCCCCCGATTATTTCAACTCATGGTACCTTAGCCCTGGAGTTTTAGAGGCCCATGCTCCTTTATATTTTTTTGAAATAAAAAATGCCCATTTCCGTGTTTTGGGGTGAACGATGAAATGGGCGGGTTCTTGGGTTTTGCAAAGCAAGTTAAATATATTTATTTTCTTTATGGGGGATTTCCCCCATTTTTAACCAGATTGTTATGGTTGAATTACCACCTTTAAGAGAGATTGCCAGATATGATTATTTCGACGCTGAGGAGATTAGCGACGATATGATGGAATTTTCTTCTGGTTATTTTTTTAACGGCTCCAGGCAGGGACCGAAAGCTGAAATCATTGAGTTATCGGTGGTGACCTGGGTGATGGATTTCCAGGAGAATTTATTTATTCAGTTTTGTCGATACAGCGGATCTAAGTATCCCTGGAAGGAGAAGATCACGGAACAGATGAAGATCTTTATGCGGGATATTGATATCAGTGAAGGTTTTATCAGAAGGCGTTTAGTGGATTTTGAAATTGGAAGGGATGAATATTTTGAAAGAGAAAAGTTTGAAAAAAAATTCCTGGAGTTGAGATCCAGAATGAAGTCAGTTAGGTAGCGAACTGGCGGATTTTTTTTGATCTCTCGTCTTCGCTCGAGACAGGCTTAAGGAGAGACTGCCCTTCGACTGCTCCTATTGTCGCTGCTCAGGATGCACCGACTTATGCCTGTGTGACGGCAAATAAGGGCTTTGCCGGTTGTTTTGAGATCCGCATTATCATCCATCTCAATTATCGACAGAAATCGGGAATTGTCTTTTAAAGTGCAAAGCTGTTATGCCCTGTGTTGAAACGCTTCTATTTCTTCAATAGTTTCTTATGAAAAATTGACTCAAAAAATGTGACAGCCCCATCAGCCGTTGTGACATCAGGATATGTTGTTGGCATTTGTGATTAATAATCCTTGTGTATACCAAGACCAGCAACTATCCCTAATCCTACAAAACTATTTCTGGAAATATTTCCTATTAATTTAAATCCAAAACTATCTCCAAAGGAAGTTGGGTTGCCAACCGGAATTAACCCATACAAAATCCGGTATCTCTTTTTTTCTGATTTGAACCATTTAAAGTTCACTTCAAAAGGAAATCCTAAGTAATTCTCTTTGGATCTGTAATTATCATTATTTTCATCAGTAAGATTACTTGTAAATGTATTTAATGATATTCCACCAGAAACACTAAGAGACGAACCTCCATAAATCCATCTTTTACCATACAGCAAACCTGTTTCTTTATTAAAATGTTTTTCTTTCAAAATCGGGAATGGCGTCACTGGAGTTAAAAATAAAACATCTGATTCCAATTGCGAATTCTCTATATACCTGATTGAAAATAAAGAATTTTTGTATTGGTAATTTAGTTCTCCTCCCATCAATATGCCGCTATTTCCATTGATTCTCCCTGCTCCGCCAAATATAATCTCTCCAAAAATTATAGGTTGATCACCTTCCTTTTTTTCTTGAGAATAAATATTCAGGGAATAAAAACTTATTAAAAGAAATAAGACTATTTTCATCTTACAGATTTTTCATTGATGCCAACGTTTGCTCATAAACGCAAGTTTTAATTGCTTTTATGAGCTGTTGCCCGTAAGTTCTATTAGTTCTAAGCTTTTTCAATTAGTAATAGTTCCTTTAAACTGACCATTAGTGAAACTTAGCAAGTTAATATTGTTTTCAGGATTACTCCATTCCTGGAGAAGTGATAATTCGAAACTCCCTTTTACCATATTTTGTTCAGATTTGTATTCCGCTACTGTAATTTGGGAAGAAGAACTTGGGTCTAATGCATAAAAACTTGTAATTACATCCCCACCAATAGTTGTATAATAACTAGCTTGAGCATCTGATAAACTATAAACTCCTTCTCCGTCAAATTTAATTTTGAAGACAATAACCTGTTCGCTACCTGACCCAAGAATTGTTAAGGTATCATTTTCCTGATTAAGGGTAATTTGAGGATCTCCGTTCCATTTCTCTTCATTTATGGTCGCTGAAATAAAGTCAGGTTCATCAAGGTTATCATCATCACTGCATGAAAAGATCCCAAAGGTTAATAGCAATAGAGAAAACGAGATTAAATTAATTTTTTTCATAATTTGACTATAGGCTTTATATAATAGATGCGTCATTATATAAAAGGTTGCGTTGAATTATTACAACGTGTTATATCGCAATAAATATAAAGGGGTATCACAGTAATTCGCGGGATTGAGTCATATTTAAACTCATACACTGGATATTGTTTATAGGGAGATATGGTTTGCTAAAAAAAAATCAAGCATATCCGCCTAACTTTGCTATTTAAAAATAAATTGGGAGTGCGATCTTTAAAAAAAACTTTTAAAGTAAAGGCAAAGTCTCCTGACTTTGCCTCTGTTCTATAGTACTTCTTCCACCAAAGCTTATTAAACCCAAATTACTTATCCTCCCTCGCAGCCTTAAATTCACTCCCCTCATACCACTTAGGGAAATAATCCTCATTGGCGAGTTTCAAGCCTATTTCATAGAATAACTGCAGGTCTTCGCGTACACCGCTTAGCTCTGTGGTTTCAGGATCGTATTCATCTGAGGGTTGGTGGTAGCGGTTGGCGCTGTATTCATCATTCATTGCTTTGACTTCATCAGAGCTCATGTCAAAGCCTTCATAAGAACCGGAGGCATATAGTGCAGGAATGCCGATTTTGGCAAAGTTGAAGTGGTCGCTACGGTAGAAGAAACCTTTTTCTGCTTCAGGATCCGGGATGATGTAACGATCATGTCTTTTCGCAGCTTCTTCGGCGTATTCATCCATTTCAGAATGTCCGTATCCTGTAATGGTAAGGTCTTTCATCTTTCCCGGGCTTTGCAGGGCATCTATGTTGATCACCGCTACGGTCTTTTCCGGTGGGAAAATGGGATTTTCAGCATAATAAGCAGATCCCAAAAGGCCCTGTTCCTCTGCGGTCACGGCTATAAAAGCTATGGAACGCTCTGGCTGTTCTCCTTTCTTGAAAGCTTCAGCAATAGCAATCAAGGCTGCTGTTCCGGTAGCGTTGTCTACAGCCCCGTTGTAAATGGAATCCCCGTCAACAGGCCTTCCAATCCCCAGGTGGTCCCAGTGGGCGGTGTAGAAAATATATTCATCCTTCCGCTCTGATCCTTCCACAACTGCTATCACATTTTTAGAAGTATTACGGTCGATTTCGTTGGTGATGCTTACGCTTGCATTAATACCCATTGGAGTGGCTTTAAAGTCCTCGCTAAGTGCCAGCTCATTGTAATTCTTATTCTCAATAGTAGAGGCTTCAAAAAGTTTTTCTGCCGCTCCCTGGGAAACCCATCCCTGCACATCGGCCACAGGGGCATCGCTTTCCAGGTTAAGCTGTGGGCCGGTCCAGCCCGATTGTACCACATTCCAGCCATAGGAGGCAGGTGCGGTCTCGTGGATGATGATTACCCCGGCGGCACCCTGCCTGGCGGCTTCCTCATATTTATAGGTCCAGCGGCCGTAGTAAGTCATCTCATTTCCCTTGAAAAGTGTGCTGTCCCCGGTGGCAAATCCGGGATCGTTCACCAGGACCACCGCGGTTTTTCCTTCCCAGTCTACACCTTCATAATCATTCCAGTTATACTCCGGGGCTACAATGCCATAACCGGCAAATACCAGTTCGCTCTCATCCAGGCTAACCTGTTCTTCGGGTTTTAGAGTAAGGGCCACGAATTCCTCAAAGAACTCCAGCTCAAAATCCTCTCCCTGTCCGGAGATCTTCATTGTTTCTGAAGTAGTACCGTTAATCTCCACCAGCGGAACTTCCTGGAAAAAACTACCGTCGTTACCGGGGGAGACCCCCAACTTGGAGAATTCTTCCTGGAGGTAGTTCACTGTCTTTTCTTCGCCTTCAGTAAAAGGCATCCGGCCCTTAAAATCATCAGATGCCAGGGTCTCTATGTGCTTTGCCAGGACTTGTTGGTCTACCTGAACGGCGGCGGTTTCTTTATCATTGTCGTTGGAATTGCAACTAAATCCAAGTGCCAGGAGGGAGGCTGCGAGGTATTTTTTCATGTTAGAAAAATTAAATTATAATCAGATTTTTAAGGTTCCGCTGACAATATCACCGGAACCGGAGCTCTAAAGTATTATTTTTTTTGGAAAAATTGAGTTTAGTATTGAGAATTGAGAAAAGTGGGTGGAGGATAGATTAAGTCGTTAGTCGTTAGATGGTGAATTTTGGTGTTTAGTTATGTAGTTCATTGTTATTGCTCAATTAGCTTTAAGCCTTCAATGCGGTAAATTTTTCGATTATCTTCCATACCGTCCGGTTGGGAAAGGATCCTTGGCTTTTTTATCTATTTTCCTCAATACATGCGGTGTGAGAGGGTGCTACTGGTCTGATGGGATTCCAAAAATTGGTGGTGGTTGTTATTGTTTCGAAATGATCGGCATTTTATCATCTTCTGGTGGTAATTAGGGAACCTTGGTTTTTAGAAAGTTGTTTACTTGAAAAAAAGTCCCAAACGAACCGTAAATATTACAAATCCATAATAAGAATGCTCAAGCCAAACATTGAGGAAGCTTTTGGTTTTAAAATAGTTAAAGATAAAAATCCAGCTTGCCAGGAAGGTGGCAATAGGTACCACCCAATTATCATAGATTAAATGGGTAAGGCCAAAAATAAGTGCATTGGCGAACATAAACAAAAACTTTGAAGGCAATAGATTTTTGTATCCCTGGAAAAAATAAACCCTGTAAATAAATTCCTGTGGAACTACTGAGGCCAATGGTTGTAGATGAATACGGCAATACAGTGGGTATGGGAAAAACGGGCTAAAAGAATGAGGTTGTTAAATTTCAATAATAATCATAAGGTGGTTTCTTCAAAAAATTCATCGGAGGATTGATCCGTTGGTGAATTGCAAAAGAAGTAGTATTTAATATAAAAAAATAGCACTGTCCGGCTAAGCCTTACAAAAGCAAATACAGCAAAACGGGTAGAGAATGTTGCAAAAAAATCATAAGGGTAGTATATATATAAAAGCGACGAGAAATCTCATGTTTTAGATTAGGAGGTTTCAAGGGAGCTTTGATTTTAGAACTTTGAGATTTCTCAATCGCCAGATTGCTTCTCCCGATCCAAAATTCTGGATGGCAATGACAGGCTCATATCGAAATGACTCAAGCTCGGGTCAAATGAAAGTCAGTAGAATTTCGATCGATAGGTTTCCAGCCTTCAAAGAAAAAATTTTATATAGGCCACACCCACATGATCATTGGGATACCCACAAGGACAATGATTACTTCCAACGGAAGCCCCATGCGCCAATAATCGGTAAATTTGTAACCACCAGGTCCCATTACCAACGTATTAGACTGGTGACCAATGGGAGTTAAGAATGCACAAGAACCACCAACGGCTACTGCCATAAGAAAAGGATCTATTGAATAACCTAAGCCATTGGCAACACCCACCGCAATTGGAGCCATTAATACCACCGTTGCAGCATTGTTTATGATATCTGACAGAAACATTGTAATAACGAGAATAATGGTTAGCATTGCCCAGGCAGGCATCATTTCTCCTAATTCAATAACCCGTGAAGCAATGAGATTTGCTCCACCACTGGTTTCCAAAGCAACACCTACCGGTATCATAGCCCCCAGCAAGACAATCACCGGCCAGTCAACACTTGTATACACATTTTTTATGGGAAGAACTCCGCTTAATACCATTCCTAATGCAGCCATTGAGAATGCCACCTGCACAGGGAGCAATTGTGTAACCACCAGAGTTATAGATAGGATGAAAATCCCCAGGGCCAATAGTATTTTTGTCTGGTAACCGATACGCAAACTACGCTGAGCTAAAGGTAAACACCCCATAGATTTTATAGTATCATTCAGCAGCTGCTCGCGTCCCTGGAGCAGCAATACATCTCCGGTTTCAAAGGCAATCCTGTTTAATCGGCGGCGAATACGCTTTTCCCGGCGGGCGATCGCAACCAAATTGATGCCATACCGGCTGCGCAAATGTAAACCGGAGGCCGTACGACCTCTTAAAGGTGAGTCTGCCATTACAACTGCCTCAGAAATAGTAATCTTATCAGATCCTTCTACTGCTTTCAGGAACTTCTTATCTCCAATTAGTTTTACCCCGGTATCTTCGATGAAAGTTTTAAGGCTCTCCGCATCTGTTTCAAGCAGAATTATATCCTTTTCAAGCAATAAATAATTGAAATCAGGGGCATGAATTAGTTTATTATCCCGTACCAACCCTAAAACCTGCACATCGGTATCAGAAATTTCTGCCAATTCGGCAATGGGTTTTCCAATGATTTTTGAATCTTGAATAACTTCAACTTCTGTGATATAATCATCAATATCGAAACTATTTTCTTCAGACTTCTTACCGACTCTTTTTGGTAACAGCCGCCATCCAAGAAAGACAATAAAAAAAAGTCCAGAAAGCATAATTGTTAAACCCACCGGAGAAAAATCAAACATATTGAAAGGTTCTCCAATTACTTCAGCACGGAATGTTGCTATAATAATATTTGGAGGTGTTCCGATTAAGGTTGTCATACCTCCAAGCAAAGATGCAAACGCTATCGGCATTAATATGTAAGAGGGCGGATTCCCGCTTTTACGGGCCAAATGGATGGCGATGGGCATTGTTATCGCCAGGGCTCCCACATTGTTCATAAAGGCTGATGCCACTGCAACCAAAAGCGAAAGCACCAGGATCTGGACCAGTAGTTGATCACCGATCTTCATAATCCACTTACCCAACAAATCAATCAGCCCTGAAAACTCAAAGGCTTTTCCAATGATTAGTACTGACGCCACAGTTATTACTGCAGGGTGGCCAAACCCCGAAAAGGCCTGAGCTGGATCAATTATACCAGCTACAATAAGGATGAAAAGTGCTATCAACGCCACAAAATCATGACGGATACGACCCCAGACAAACAAGCCAAGCGTGAGGATAAGGGTTCCGAAAACAATATTATGAGTCATTTGGATAGGTTAAAATCAATTTTGACATCAATACCGAAATATATTTTCCAAATACATGCAGTGTGAGGTTCAACGGTACAAAAAGGTACAAAAAAGTGACAAGATAATTCACTGCGTGTTTTTCCGAAATTTGTTGTATATAAATTCACCCGTAAGTTCGCTGTTCCTGTTATTATCCTGTAGCTATAGCTTATAAAATCTTACATTGGTTGTGATACAACGAGTTGTATGCATTAGGTTATACAGATTTTGGTTATCTTAAGGTGATTTAAAAATATAAATGTTTGGATTATTATATTTTTTGTGAACATAAACTTGTAAGGCGCGCTAAACCTTTCAAATGTGCAAAATACGCAAAGAGCCGAATAGGACGACAACTAATGTCGCTGTTATTTATTACTTTTATCCTGTAATCAAAGATATCCACTATGTCCAGACAAGAAAGTATCCTTCGGCAGCGAGCAATTATTAATAAGCTTACCCGGAAACCCTGTACGTTTGAGGAAATTCAGGATTACCTGGAGTTGCAGGGAGAAATAGCTTCCTGTGATTTATACTGTTCCCTGAGAACTTTTCAGAGAGACGTAAAAAAAATAGATAGGCTTTATGAAATAAAGATAGCCTATGATAAATCCCAAAAGCTTTACCGGCTTATTGAAGATGGGAGAGAAGCCCATTCCGAAAGATTGATGGAAAGCTTTGATCTCTACAATGCCATAAAAATTGGAAACAGCTACGGTAATAATCTGATTTTTGAAAACAGGAAAGCTTTGGGGACCGAACATATGCACGGTCTCCTGCACGCGATAAAGAACGGTTTTGAGGTGTCTTTTACCTACCACAAATTTTATGATGATACCATTACCACGCGAACAATTCAGCCTGCTGCAATTAAAGAAGCTCGTAACCGGTGGTATTTACTTGGCAAAGATGTTAAGGATAATATCTTCAAGAGTTTTGGACTCGATAGAATAGAAGGCCTGGAAATAAGCCGGATAAAATTTGAGAGAACAGCCGACTTTGATCCTTCAGAAGATTACGAACATTCATTTGGAATCATTAACGGAACAGGGGAAAAGGCAGAAAAGGTGGAATTATCTTTTACCCCGAGAGAAGGACGCTACGTTAAAAGTTTGCCTTTACATAACTCGCAACGGTTGTTAAGAGAAACAAAGGAGGAAACTGTGTTTTCATACTTTATAATTCCTACTTACGATTTCAGGCAGGAGATCTTGTCTTATGGAGACCAGGTAAAAGTGCTTAAACCCGGGAGTCTTAAAAATGCAATACTAAGTAACTTAAAATCAGCATTAGAGGCTTACCGGTAAATAAATCAAGTTAAGAATCTTACAATTACTGCATCCTAAAATCTTCGCCGAAGTGAACAAGGATAGGATCTGGCTAATATGATTATATTGCTTCATCAAGCCCCTGCCATTTAACAATCATAAAATTATATGTTTATAAAGACCCCTCTGTACCGATTGCCAATACTTTTAAGTTTCTTTTTCTTTCTCTTTAACGGAATCCTCATTGCCCAGGTAAAGGTCTGCTCCTGGAATCTTCAGAATTTAGGCAAAACAAAGAGTGATACAGAAATTCGGTTTATGGCCGAAACTTTAAAGACCTTTGATGTTGTTGCCTTGCAGGAAGTAGTGGCGGGATATGGTGGTCCGCAGGCTGTTGCCAGGCTGGCCGATGAGCTGAATCGAACAGGAGCAAAGTGGGATTATGAAATAAGTGCTGCAACAAACAGCACCCCTTACGCCACCGAGCGTTATGCTTTTCTCTGGAAAACGGCAAAAGTTAAAAAGATCAATAGAGCAGTTCTGGAGCAGAATTTTGTCAGGGAGATCGATAGGGAGCCTTTTTTAGCCGATTTCAGTTATGGTGGAAATACCTTTACTTTAGTCAGTTTTCACGCCATTCCAAAGAAGAAACAACCGGAAACAGAGATCAAATATTTTAAATTTCTTCCGGACCTTTACCCAGGAAAGAACCTGATCTTCCTTGGGGATTTTAATGTACCCCAAAGCCATACTGTTTTTAATCCGCTGAAAAAAATGGGTTATCGGCCGGTACTTAAAGCACAAAAAACAACCATGAAAATGGAATGTGTAGCAGAAGAGTGTCTGGCCTCGGAATATGATAATATTTTCTTTAACTCTAATAAAGCAGAGGTGCTGGACTCGGGTGTGGTATTGATCTATAAAAGCTTTCCCGATATGACCGCGGTGAGGCGGATTTCAGATCATGTTCCTGTGTGGGCGGAATTCGACTTTGGTGGCGGAAGTGAGATTTCACAGGAATTGTTGATGGAACACTAAAAATGCATAAAGCAATTCATAGCCTGAAATGATTGGTATTCGACTCAGGGTTTTTGTTAGCGATAGGCTCTCCCATTTGTCATTCCGACAGAGCGAGGAAGGAGCGACGAGGAATCCCATAAGGAAACTCCTTTAATTGTATAGTCGTAACTACTCTTGCTCACTCAGATGGGATTCCTCCCTGCACTGTCCTGAGCCTTAGCCGAAAACTTCGAAGTGACAATCTCAAAGGATTTTTGAGGTGGGGATATCACGCTAACGTCTATGGACTAAAGACTAATGTCGGTTAAGTCCGAATCCGATCTTGGTGGATTGTCTCTGGAACTGTTCCGCGTTGCAGAATCTGATGATCTCTTCGAGGCCTGGTTTGGCACCGTTGATCACTTCCTGCATCAGGATCTTTCGGGAGATGTTTTCTATTTGTCCGCCGGAGAGATTATAATCGCGCGCTAGTTGAAGGTAGGCTTCAGAAGGCAGAAAATCGAGTCGGCTTTTCCAGATCTTTTGCTTGACTTCCTCTCCGGGTTGGTTGAACTCGATCTTGAACAGGAATCGGCGCTCAAAGGCCTTGTCCAGATTGCTGACCAGGTTGGTGGTGGCGATGAAGATCCCGTCGAAGTTTTCCAGTTCCTCCAGGAGGATGTTCTGAATGGCATTTTCGGTTTGTGAAACCGAGCTGCCGGTATCTCTTCTTTTCGACAGGATGGCGTCGGCTTCGTTGAATAGCAGGATGGGCAGGCGGTCCTGCTTTTTTGCTGCTGCTTTGTAGCGGGTGAAGATTTTCTTTATCAGCTTTTCGCTGTCTCCAAACCACTTCGATTTAGCCTCGCTGATCTCCACTTTTAGGATACTTCTTCCCGACTTCCGGGCCAGTTGATAAACGCTTTCGGTTTTCCCGGTGCCGGGGAGGCCATGGAGAATGACGGTAATCCCCTTGGGTAATTTGTTCTTCTCCAATCGGTCCCTGATACTATTGAGCTTTGTCTCTTCCAGAGTGTTTTCCAGCATTTCGAGATGCTGGTATTCTTCCCTTCCGAAAAACAATTCCTTTTCCACGATCTTATCCGGCTTTAAGAGATCCTTTTCCTCGCCTGCGAAATTTAATTCGAGGCCTTCTTTCTCCAACAACTCAAGGGCCTTATCGGTAAGTTTTAGTTCCGAAGAGTTGAGGAAATCTCCTTTTACCACTTCCACCAGATCTAATTTTATAAGGGGATTTACTCCTTTGATCAGGCTCTGGGTAAAATGGATCCGGCGGACTTCATCATCTATCAGCCCTTCAATACTTCGACTTAAAGACACCGATTCCATGCCGCTGATACTTTTCCAGGAGAGATACAGCAACAGGCATTTTTCCCGGTATTCCAGCTCCAGGCGTTTAATTTCCTGAACAAAAGCAATTTTCTCATTCTTTTTAAGAAGCCTCCGCACATTGCTATATAGTTCGTAGGTGCATATCTCTCCCTCATCACAGCTGCAGGCCTGTTTGTAAAAAGTCTCCAGAAATTCTACGATGCCGTTTTCCGACTTTTCCGGGGCGGGCAGAGGGAGTTCATCTCTTACTACCGCCGCCTTTACCGTAGGGTGAATGCCGAAGTCTTCCTTTCTCCCCCGCCCAAAAGCGCCACTTCGGTTGATCTCTATAAGATTTTTTTCCTCCAGGCTTGTCCATTCTGAAGTATAATTGAGCAGCAGGATGCCTTTATAATCCAGGAATTTCCCCAGGCTTTTCAGGCAGGTACCTTCTCCATCGAGTTCCAGTTGAAAGATGACGGCAAAGAAGAAGGCCTGAAGTTGGGATACAGCTAATTTTTCAGCCAAATAGCTGAGCTCATTTTCTAAGAGTCCGAAAGTGCCGGTCTGCATGCCACAGCCATTCGCCACTTCACAGATGCGGTTGATCTTTTCCAGGCTTTCGTTGGTAAATTGCTTCTCCATATTCTGATTTTTATTCAAAATTATGGGTGGGTTGCGACATAAGGTGGCGGCGTGAAATATTTTTGTTTGTTTCTTTTTTTCGAGACGGGTATTTTATAAAAAGTCTAGTATGTTCTTTTTCCATTGATGAAAAAGAACCAAAAAATCTAGTCTTCATTTTCTTGTTCACCCGTTACGGTGAAAAAGCCTAAAAAAAAGGAAAACATCCCGGTATACTTTGAGCTATGTTGATGTTTATTGAAATTCTGAAAGTACCGATCTATCGGAAAGGGCGTGCAGCCTTTTTTTCTTACGCCTTTTCCACCTACGGGTCCCGAAGTCGAAACTGAGGACGAGTTAAAATGTATTGTAAAGTACTAAAAGAGAGTTTTGATTTTATGTACTCCCATTATTCTTGTCATTCCGACAGAGCGAGGTAGGAGCGACGAGGAATCATAAAAAGGGAAAAAATTATCTAGCATATGATTATGGTATATACGAGCTTGGCGAGTTTTAAATCCCGTGTGTGAGTGTAACAAATCAGCAGCGTAAATAATTTTTGAAGCCTTGGAAAAAATTTAGCTGCTGATTTGTGATTTTTTGGCCTTGTTGCCAAAAAAACACCTCCACATAGGGTGCCCTTTTTTGTTTCGTTTTTTGGGCAAGCAAAAAATGAAAGGATGAATTAAACCCGATAATTTCTAACTGTATCAAGTGAGGGTTTAAAACAACAAAAATTAAAATTAGCTGGTTGTGTTTACCTAATTTCAAAAAATACGTCAATGGTATGAGCGAGGGAGGAGCGACGAGGAATCTCATAAAGTAGCTCTTTTTTTATTCGAGGCCATACTTTCCTGCGCCAATTCGAAAAATTTATTAAAGAAACTCGAATTAACGAATCCCGAATTAACGAATTCCCGCAACAACGACAAATTTTGGCGCTCTCTTGTCTTATCCTTGTATTGAAAATCAGTTAGATATGAGAAAACTTGAAATTATCTTAAGCGAGGAACAATACCAGCATATGCAGGCCGCCATTCAATACGAAAACAGAATACATCTATCGGAAGGAGTTTTCGGGGGTTATGAGCTGTGTTTATCGGTGGGGGTGCCGGATGTATTTGGGAGCATTCTGGAGTTGCGGACCAATGAAGTGATAGATCTCGGGGAAGTGAAATGGGAGATCAAGGAATTGGAAAAGAAGGCATGTTAGGGATGAAAAAAATCTTTTTTCTCATTTATTTTATAGTCGGTCTGGCAGGAAATGCCCAGGCCATACGCCTGGAAAACCGCTATGGCAACAAAGTATTTTTCGTTGAAGAGAACAGCATAAAGACTGGGAACCGCTACGGGGGAAAACTGTACCACTGGGATGGAGAAACGATTAAACGGAAGAACAGGTATGGGGAGGAGCTGTACTATATTTCAGGGAACCAGGTGAGACTTAAGAACCGCTATGGAGCTAAGCTTTATTTCTTTGACGGGTATACGATAAGATCCAAAAACCGCTTTGGCAGAAAGTTATATTTCCTCGATGGTAGGGTATTGAGGAGAGAAGATAAGTATGGCGAGGCGGTTTATTATTTTGAAGGCATTCCAGAAAAGTGGATCATAGTCGCTATAATTGGATTTTTATAGTTGAATTTATGTTTTAATGTGTTTCGGTGGCAAAGAAGAAAGCATTAACACGTTTATTATAAAGCCTTTTGCTTAATAAGTTGAGTAAAGTTAAAAACGTATTTTTAGAAACTATAAAAACCAATCTCTTGAAATCTCCCCGCTATCTCACCAAATCCCGATTTAAACTCGCCCTGGATTGTCCTACTAAACTCTACTACACCCGGAAACCTGAGTATGAAAACTCTGCCGAGGCCGACAGCTTCCTGGAGCAACTCGCCCAGGGCGGATTCCAGGTAGAAGAACTGGCGCGAATGGAACACCCCGGCGGAATTACACTTCTGGGAGATGATTACGATTATCAGAAACTGGCTGATGAAACCCGGAACCTGCTGACCCGCGAGGAGGTGACTATCTTTGAACCTGCCTTTTTGATCAACGGACTTTTCATACGTGTAGACATCCTGGTTAAAAAGGGGAATAAAGTACGCCTGCTGGAGGTGAAGGCAAAATCTGTGTCAGGGGAAGGGCATGATTCTTACCTCAATTCAAAAGGGAATAAACTACAAGGTGGGATGGACCACTATCTCTATGATGTGGCTTTTCAGAAATATGTAATGCAATCCTGTTATCCCGAATGGCAGATCTCAAGCTTTCTGAAGCTGGTCGATAAGGATGCTGTAACCACGGTAGACGGACTGCATCAATGTTTTAAAGTAGTGGCAGACTCTAACCTCAGGACCGGAATCGAAAAGAAACCCGGCCTTACCAAAGAAGACCTGGGGGATTCCATTCTTTGTGAGGTTAATGTAGATG
Source organism: Salegentibacter sp. (assembly GCA_024635795.1). Taxonomy (GTDB): domain Bacteria; phylum Bacteroidota; class Bacteroidia; order Flavobacteriales; family Flavobacteriaceae; genus Salegentibacter. Next base: position 25,206 of record JAGXIH010000019.1, read on the forward strand.
CGGAAGTAAACCTGATCATGGAGCAGAACCCCATCGATGAATCCTTGGGTTTTGAAGAAATGATTAAGCTATACCGGGAGAATTATCGCGAGGATAACAAGATATTTCTGGGGATAGGAAGCCATTGCAAGGGATGTGAATTTAAAGCGGAACAAACTTCTGAAAAGAATAGTGGGTTCCACGAATGCTGGGCAGAGCAATTAAAGCTATCAGTTGCTGAAATTGATGAACCCAAGATCTATGATGTCTGGTACAATCCGGCAAGAAAATTATTGGAAGAAGAGAAATATTTTATGAAGGAGATCTCAGAAGAAGATTTCACCATAAAACCGGAAGCCGGAAAACTCAGCAGGTCTGAGCGACAGTGGCTGCAGATTGAGAAAACACTTCAAAATGATAATACTCCCTATTTCGACCTGGAAAACCTGAGAGCGGAACTGGATTCATGGAAGTTCCCCTTAAATTTCATCGATTTTGAAACCACCGCGGTTGCTCTTCCTTTCTTTAAAGGCATGCGGCCTTATGAGCAGCTGGCATTCCAGTTTAGTCATCATATAGTTCACGAAGATGGCAGGGTAGAGCACTTTAATGAATATCTGAATACCGGCCCGGGAGAATATCCTAATTTCGATTTTATCCGCGCCTTGAAGCGGTCTCTCGAAGGGAATGACGGGAGTATTTTCAGGTATCACAATCATGAGAACACCATAGTGAATGTGATCTATGATCAGCTGCGGAATTCGGAGGAAGCAGATAAGGAGGAACTCTTAGCTTTCATTGAAAGCATCAGTCATAATACGGGTAAAAATGCGAATTCCTGGGAAGGGGAGAGGGATATGATCGACCTGCAGCAAACGGTGGTCAAATATTATTACGATCCTGTTACCGGAGGTTCCAATTCTATTAAAGATATTTTGCCTGCGGTGTTGCAGTCCAGCACATATTTACAGGAGAAATATCAGAAACCTCTGGCGGAAATGGATGTGAGCAGCAGGAATTTTGAGCCTGGTCATATTTTCCTCAGGCTGGAGAATGGAAAGGCGATTAGCCCTTACAAAGCTTTACCTCCTGTGTTTGATAACTGGGACAGCGATAAGCTGGAACAGATCACGGCGAGCATCCCCGAGATCGCCGATGGGGGAGCGGCCCTTTTTGCCTACCAGAAACTACAGTTCCCCGATCTTTCCGCCGGGGAAAGAGAAGCCATTAACCAGGCGCTGCTTCGCTACTGCGAGCTGGATACCCTGGCGATGGTGATGATCTATGAATACTTTAGGGAGGTGTGTGAGCTTTAGATTCAGGATTAAGAATTCAGGATTCCGGAGTCAGGACTTTTACTTATAGTGCTAAGCTATTTTGTCCTGAGTTGAAAAGCTTCCTTTTTTGTAATAATTACTTATGGAAAATTTATACAAAAAATGTGACAGCCCCATTAGCCGTTGTGACAACGCAGTCTCCTTTTGAGATCAAAGTATTCTTTAAAATTAATGTGACGGCTAATTTGAAATGTTGGAAGCGGTTATGTTGCCCTCTTCATCGATTTCAACATACTCTAATTTACCATTGTTGTTTCTGGACTCCACACGTTTGAATAAACCGTTGCTGTATTGGCCTGTTGGATATATATCACCATACATGCTCCCCGTTCTATCATCTTTTTTATAGAATGAAGCAGCCGAGAGTTCGCTAGCTTTTGGTTTATAAGTATAAAACACTTTGTTATCATTTAGATAAAAGTATTTTTTGACCAATTTTTTTTCTGGAAAACCTTTATAAGATGAATATATTTTCTGATTAGGGGCAGGCTCTTCCAATACTTGAAAATAATGCCTATCAGGAAAAGCGTTTATTCTCTTTACCTGTCGGCCGTCTGCATACTTAAGAATATACAACAGATCCCCTTCATTAAGATAGGTTTTGATTTCACCATTTTCAGGGGGATTGAGAAGATTGCCTTTTTTATCGGAAATAATATTAGCCTGGCTATCGTATAAATACAAGTCAAAAAGATCTTCAGGTTGCTTTCCTGCATCTATACTCTCTTCCACCATTGAAATACGGTTTTCCATATCACCTTCTTTGTGAAATAAATTTGTTATGATATTCCTTAGGGCCTTTCTTTTTTCAAGATATTGGCTATCATTCTGTGACTGTTTGTAGAGATTGGCATAGGTGTTTAACATAAAATCCTCAAGATCCTGATATAAATTCAGGTTTGTATTATATAATGTGGGGGAGTAAATCTCGCCTAATACTTTTTCAAGGGAAAGGCTTAGACTACTACCGTCGTCAATAAAAGATACGTAACTGCGACTACCGGAAAGGAGCGAGTTCTTGAATTTTTCAATATCAGCCTTATTTCTAGAGCCCACTAGAACACTTCTTCCGTTTTCGGTATTATAACCTGCGTTTTCAAATTTAATGTTTTCGAGTCCCATTCTGGCGAGGTATGCCTGCAGAATCATTTTTCTGTATCCATGCACAACCAATTGTTCCGTTCCATAAACAAACATAGAATTAGAAAAATCACCTGAATAATCGCCCGTTGAATAATACTTTACTTCCATAAAATAAAGCAGTTCATTTTCATCATAGGGAATTTCCTCTAAAAGCTCATTCAAAAAAGACACATTTGATGAGTTTAAATTGCTTGAAATAAGATTGTCTATATTTTCCAGGTCTTTGTTTAATTCGGAAAACTTTCCCTCTCTATTTTGTTGACGAATTCTGGATTTTTCCGCTTCTCTTTCCTTCCAGGAGTGATCTACCGACCTCACAATCCCAGAAGAGGAGGAACTACTTTTATAGGAGCCGCCTGATGCTAATTCGAGCATTTCGGAAAACCTGTTTTGAATCGTTTCATTCCTTTCTTTTAAACTGTTTGTATACTGCCGGGCTCTTTCCAGGGCGTTTTGGTCATTATTGACCACTTTGCGATTATTCTGTGTATGGTGTCTTTCTGAAGATGATTGATTATTCCTGCTATTATCATTGTAATTCCCGGCTGAGGAAGATGAATCGCCTGATGATGCGGTTTTAGTACCAGTATGGTTGTTAGATGGATTTGCGACACTTTTTTGCTTGACCTCAGCCTCTGCGATAGCTTTAAGGATATCCCTAAAGGAATCAGTCCTTATATTGCTTATCGACAGGTTTCTGACGAATCCGCTAATTTGCCATTTCCCTTCACCTCCTGCGGATTTTCTCAGGTCATTATGTTGCTTCTTTACTTCTTCCGAAAATCCAACCTCAGTGTAATCTGAAGTTGCAGATGATAAATAATCGATAGTGAAATTTCCACAATATGGTTGAGAAGAGGTTAAGTACATGCAGCCTATCCCGCTAACATTCAGGGTAAACTTACTCACATTCATTGGGAAGCTATACCCTGGTGGATTACTGGCTTGACCCTTCACTCCTTTGATGGTCATATTCTGAGCATCAACAATAACATACCCATTACCCATGGTGTGCGGTTTAGTTTTCAGGTCTACCGAGCCATAAATCCCATCGGAGGTTTCAAACGAGACAGTATGTGATTGGCCCTGACCCTGTGCAGTACTAAATAATCCAAAAAGGAAAAAGGTTAATATTATATTTTTTTGTTCAATTAGTCTTTTATTTACTTTCATCAGAAATATTTTTATAAATCTAAAACAAATGATAAATCGATGAAATACCTATTTTGGGGTATATTTTAAAGTAACACCGTTTAAAGTTGGTGAGAATTATTAGCCTCATTTTCGGTAAAGCAAGCAGGAATTTAGACCAGGTCAAAATAAGTTCAACACATGTTATTGCTTAAATAATAAAAGCAGTTGTTAAGCACCTCCTGTTCCTTTTTGCCTACCAGAAACTACAGTTCCCCGATCTTTCCGCCGGGGAAAGAGAAGCCATTAACCAGGCGCTGCTTCGCTACTGCGAGCTGGATACCCTGGCGATGGTGATGATCTATGAATATTTTAGAGAAGTGTGTAAGCTTTAGATTCAGGATTCAAGATTCAAGATTGAAGATTCAAGAGCCAGAATCCAGGACTTTTTACCTTAGCTTATACAAAGTAGTCACTAAAACTCCCTCAAAACCGGGAGATGGAACCGATAATAATCGTTTTTCTTCTTTAACCTTGAAGTTAAACGGTGACGCTAAAAGATTTACGCCACTTTGTTTTTTTAGTCTGATTCCCTGCCCGGAGATAATATCCTTATTGGGTTCAAAATCCCCTTCCGGTAAATGCTCGGTGAGAACTACATATCTGAAATCATATAATTTGTATGTCCGTAAATACTCCTAATTATTGGAAAATATCCTATATTTGATTAAATATAAACAGTTGAGCATGAATATATTTTCTTTTGGAGTTCACTTTACCGATGAAGAAAGCTGCCGTCTACATTTCAAGGCGCAGCG
>JAGXIH010000020.1 GCA_024635795.1 Salegentibacter sp.
TAAAATCCTGGATCGAGAAATATCATCATCGGGATCACCAGGGAATAGGGAGGGTTAAACCTATAGAAAAATACCAGAATGCAGCATGAAAATCAACTAAGAATCAACTAAAAGTGGTCTAAACAAATCGGGGTATTATATACATCCAAGGAATGCCGTGAAGACTTTTAAATCAAACAATTTCAATCTTTGCGTAAGCTTCATTTCATCGTTGTTGGGTGGAAACGAAGGTGGGGTGAAACCACAGTTATCTTCTGTACAGCGGTCTACATATCTAATCTCAGCTACTTTTTTATAAATCCATCTACCCAGGTGATAAATTCCAGGAATGCTTATTACAATATATAAAGGAAAAAGAAAAATTATATATTTAAAAGAAGCCCTATAGGTATTAATACCGTGCAGCACTTTATTCGATTTAGTTATTGAATATATATTATCAAGAAGCTCATCTTTAGAATAATCTTTTAAACGATTATCTTCATAACCATAAGTTTGTACTCCTTTAAACTCTATTGCTCTAAAATAATCAAGATGTCCCAAAACTATTTTAGTCCTATTGCACAAAGGACATTCTTCATCATAATAAAAAGTTAGTTTCGGGCTACTAAAAGTTAGTTTGGTTATACACCAACTCCAAAAACTGACAGGTACCATTAATAAGTATAACGCTATCATTCCTAAACCGAACCTCGGGATAGGAAAAAATAACATTATTCCTACATGCAAACCAATGCCAATAACAAGTAAGGGAACTCTCCAATATTTTCGATAAAAAGTAAGAATGAAAATAGTTTCAAAAATCAGCGTTACATAACCTAAGAAAAGCATCAACCATTTTTGATTCAGAATCCAAGTTAAGTTAACGTGAGTAATTTGTGGTACTGAGGATGGCAACCAGACACCAAGTCCCTGTAGCCAAAGCGGTGAGGAGAACTTATAAAACACTGAATCGAAATAAGTAAAACCTATACCAAGTAGGATAAGTATAAAATAATTTAAAACTGAGGTTTCACGACTAGGCTCATAATTAAATCTAGTATTAGAGTACTTCAACTTTTCAATTAATCTATCTAGAGAAAATACTTTATTAGTTTTCACGAATATTAAAAGAAAATTTATTCCCATATATATATAATACATATGATATTCGTAAGAACTTATTGTTGCAATAAATACTAAGGAAAAAATATAATTAATAATTGCAGATTTTCGCGTAAAAAGTCCAAATATCAAGAAAATTACAGTTAACATCCATAAAATTAAAGGAATATCGTAACTTATTTCTGCGGGCTTTAAATAAGGTATTTCATCAAAAATTAAATGTCTAAAATAAAACAACTGGACTATATCACACAGCAAAACTATTCCATAAAGAACCCTAAAAACAGCAAGACCAGAAGCATCAATTTTCTTTTTATAGGCCTTTCGAAAAAAATTGGGGATTTTGGTCATATTTAATTGGTTTCAAAGTAAATAATAAATCTTAATTAAATATTTCTCTTAAATAATCTCCGTATTTGCTTTTTCCGTATTTAGTGATTGCGGCCTCCAACTTTTTTTTATCAATAAACTTTCTTTCCCAGGCCACTTCTTCTATACAGCCAATCATGGTACTCTGTCTATTCTGCAACACCCTAATAAATTCTGTGGCATCATCCAGGGATTCTACTGTTCCTGTATCAAACCAACTCATTCCCCGGGTCATAACACCCACTTCAAGCTTACCGGCGTCCAGGTACATTTGATTAATGGTAGATATTTCCTTTTCTCCCCTGGCAGAGGGATTCACCTTTTTGGCAAACTCTACCACCCGGTTATCATAAAAATAAAGTCCGGGCACGGCAAATTTTGATTTTGGTTTTTCGGGTTTTTCTTCAATACTTATGGCCCTCTTATCAGCATCAAACTCTACAACTCCATATCTTTCAGGGTCTTTCACCGGGTACGCAAAAATTGAGGCTCCATCAATATCAATTTTACTCCTCAATAAGCTTCCCAAACCACTGCCATGAAAAATATTATCCCCTAGCACCAGTGCTACTTTGTCTTCTCCAATAAATTCCTCACCAATAGTGAAAGCTTCAGCCAAACCATTGGGTTCCTCCTGCACTGCATATTCAAAATTACAACCCAAATGCGAGCCGTCCCCCAGTAATTTCTTAAAAGCCTCCTGATCATGAGGGGTAGTGATAAATAGAATATCTTTAATCCCCGCAAGCATCAAAACCGATAAAGGATAATAGATCATGGGTTTATCATAAACCGGTAATAATTGTTTACTTACTGCTATTGTAATTGGAAAAAGTCTTGTTCCACTTCCTCCTGCTAAAATAATTCCTTTCATGTTTATACGAATATTAATCTGAATATTGGGTTTTATAATAATCCTTGTAAGCCCCACTAGTCACATTCTTCAACCATTCCTCATTATCCAGATACCAATCAACGGTTAATTCAAGTCCTTCTTCAAAAGTAACTGAGGGTTTCCATCCAAGAGATTTATTTATTTTAGTGGCGTCTATAGCATAACGTTTATCGTGCCCCGGGCGATCCTTGACAAAAGTAATTAACTTAGCTGATTCGCCTTGGGATCTACCCAGTTTCTTATCCATAATCTCGCAAAGCAGTTGAATTAAATCGATATTTTGCCATTCATTAAATCCACCTATATTGTAAGTCTCTTTAATCTCACCTTTATGAAATGCCAGATCAATTGCAATTGCATGATCTATCACATATAACCAATCCCTGGTATACTTACCATCGCCATAAACCGGTAATGCTTTCTTTTCAACTATATTATTAATAAATAAAGGAATTAATTTTTCAGGAAACTGATTTGGCCCGTAATTATTTGAACAATTGGAAATAATATAAGGTAACCCGTAAGTTTCCCCATAGGCTCTCACAAAATGGTCTGAGCTTGCTTTTGATGCTGAATAGGGGGAGTTGGGATCGTAAGAAGTTTCCTCGGTAAAAAGACCGGTCTTACCCAAAGTGCCATAAACCTCATCGGTACTGATATGATAGAATAATTTATCCTCCCAATTACCATCCCATATTTTTTTTGCGGCATTTAGTAAATTCATTGTGCCAATAACATTAGTTTTCATAAATGCCAAAGGATCTGTAATAGAACGATCTACGTGAGATTCAGCAGCTAAATGAATAACCGAATCAAACCGGTATTTTTCGAATAAATTCTCTATCTCTTGGGCATTATTGATATCTGCCTTGAGGAAATTGTAATTAGGCGCATTTTCAACATCCTTAAGATTTTCCAGATTACCGGCATAGGTTAGCGCATCAAGATTATAAATTTTATAATCCGGATACTTATTTAAAAATAATCTAACTACGTGTGAACCGATAAAGCCAGCTCCTCCTGTTATTAAGATTCTTCTGTTTCCCATTTTATCCTTTATATTCTTCTTCATTTTCATCCTGACTTGTTTATCCGGTGAAATTTGTCAAAATATTTCATCGGGTGAAATAAGATTTGAGGCGATTCCCCAAATACATTTTTCCGTAGTGTGTTTTTTTAAATATTTCTTCCTCTTTAAAACACCTATTTTTTAATTTCCGTAATTAAAATTTCAGCAACTTTCCAGTCTAACATCGTGTCAATATCATGAGAGGAAAATTCATCCATCACATATTTCTTCACCTTTTTAAATTGATGTAGAGGAGCTGATTTCAAAGATTCGACATTAATAATATATACAGCACCATTTAGTTCCCACACCTTGGGACAATCCTGTCTCCTTGTGAAATCTCCTTTTTTAGACTTCTCTAAATACCCTGAACTGTTTTCTTCTCTTAATGTATAATAGGGATTACCAGAAGCTTCTTTAACTGAAACAACCATATCCAGTTCTTTATTATAAAGTTTCAGTGCCTCTTTAATATGCGTTGCATTTCGAAAAGGTGAAGTTGGTTGAAGTAAAATAATTTTATCTGGTGTTGAATTCTCCTCTTCATAGAAATCCAGTGCATGGAGAAGAACCTCATAAGTACCTGAGGAGTCTAATGCAAGTTCCTTAGGTCTCAGAAACGGTACTTGAAGCCCTAAATTTTCAACTACATCTTTAATTTCAGGACTATCGGTAGAAACGATAATTTGATTATCCGGCACAATTTGTCGGGCTGCCTCAATGGTATATTGAATTAAAGGTTTTCCGCCAAGTTCCTTAATATTTTTTCCGGGAACTCCTTTGGAGCCACCTCGTGCTGGGATTATTACTAACATTACTTAAGGTGTTTCACAAATTCCTGGGCCTGTTTATAATCTACTGGTTTACCAATATCTATCCAAAAGCCAATAATTGGGCTATGGATTAATTTTATATCCTCCTGTACCAAAGCCTCCATAAGTGTGGTAATGTCGTAAAACTCATTCTTTGGAATACGTTCAATAAGGCTTTTCTTTAAAATATAGATACCGGCATTGGAATGATAAACATAAGAAGGCTTTTCTTTAAACGCCGTTACCTGGTTATTCTCAGTTTCAAAAACAGCGTAAGGGACGTCTACCTTATATTCGGTAGAAGCTACGGCCATTTGGGCTTCATTACTAATCATATCCAGATAGAGATCTTCAAAATCTACATTGGTAAAAAGATCACTATTCATTAGTAAGACATTCTCTGTCCCAAAGTTGTTCACTAAAGCTAAAGCCCCGGCGGTGCCAAGTGGCTCTTCTTCCCAGATGTACTCAATGCTTACACCTTTACTACTTCCATCTCCAAAATAATCCTGAATTTGCTCTCCCAGGTATTTTACGGAAATGTAAATTTTCTTTATACCGTAGGAAATGAGTCTGTCTATATTATGCTCTATTATAGGTTTCTCTCCCAAAGCTAACATAGGCTTGGGAACATTATCAGTTAATGGACTCAGTCTTTTACCTCTACCACCCGCCATAATCATACATTCTAAAGGTAATATAGACCTTGTTTTTTCTAAATCGATGATTTTTAAGAGCCTCTTTTCAGAATCAAGAATAGGTAAAATCTTTATATCCCTTTTTCGGAAAATTTTTAAATCAAGAAATTCATCTGTTTCATATTCATAAATGAAATTTTTATTACATATTTCACCAACTTCTTTTAGTAAATCAGCATCCTTTGCTAATGATCTTCTAATGTCACCATCCGTTAAAGATCCAGTTACAGATTTATTATCATTTTCGACAAATAAAATTAACCTGCTAACATCCCTTATAGTATTTAATTTCCTTAGAGCCTCTATTATTGATGCCTTTTTATTTATAAGGATATTTTCAATCTTTAACATTTTGATGAATTAATTTCTAAATTAAATTTGGGGGCGAATATGTTCTGATAATATTTTACGAATCCTAATCAATGCTTTTCCATCACCATAGATATTATTACAAGTTAAATTAACATTACTGCTGCTTAATTGTTCTTCCAATAAATTGAGAACTATTGTTTTATCACATGGAACGGTAATTATAGAATCATCTGCCTCCCTTCCCTCCTGTCTCGTACCAATATTGATGACAGTTTTATTAAAATAAGGAGCTTCTATAATTCCACTACTGCTGTTTCCAATTATCATCATGCAATCTCGTAATGCGGCATAATATCCAATTGCACCTAAATGCTCACGGATAAAAACGTTTTTGTTAGACTTCCATTTTTCTATCACATTAAGAATCTCTTTATATCCAGGGTCATTATTCGGATAAGTCAACAAAACCTGTTTGCCTTTAGATATAATTTTTTGAATAACATCATTCATTATTTCGGCAAGATTCTCCTTTGATTTGGTAGCCGAATGAAACGTGACCAAGCAAAAATTACCTATCTCTAAACCTGGCACAATTTCCTGAATAGATATAGGATTTTTTTTAAATTCATAAATGGCATCAATCGCAAAAGAACCTGTAAAAAATACATTCTCATCTACAGTAGTAGGTAAACCTAACAATTGTTTGTAATTTCCCTTTGAAGTTGCAAAATGATAAGTCGCTAAATTAGAAATATTATACCTGTAGATATTATCGTAAGCACCCTTCGTGATTGTCCCTCCTCCTGAATGAATAATAGGAACTTCACAAAAATGACAGGCCAGTGCTGCTGCATAAGTTTCAAATCTGTCACCAAGAAGAAACATAACATCAGGAGCATCTTTTTGAAGATTTTGACATAATAAATTAATGATTTTAGAGAATTCTTTATAACCAGGCTCATTTTGTTCATCAAAGGCTTCTATTACTGTAAATTCCCCAAATCCATCATTTTTTATTTCCTCAACAGTATTTCCGAACTTCTTGAGTAGATGCATGCCTGAAACATAAATTCGCTGATCAAACTCATCATATTCCTTAATATCTTTGATCAGGTTTTTCATAATCCCATAATCAGAACGGGCACCTGTAAAAAATCCAATTATCTTTTTCATGAAATGTAATCTTTCATAATTACACGATCGGACTCTATATTTTTAGTTAGCGTCTTTCCTATAATTTCATCTATCTGCAGTGGACTGAAACCAAAACCAGGTCTTTTAAAGCATATATCCTCTCTCTTTATTTTTTCACCTGCTAAGATTTGCCTGGTAGTAACTATACTTTTACGAGCTGCTTTTTTAATCTCCAATTCTTTATCGGAAAAAATCTTTTCTGAAGAACCTAACAATAGGTCAACATTCCTAATAGAACGCACGAGTGAGGCAAATTCAGGAATAGTGGCAGATGCCTTATGATCTGGACCTTCCGCATCCTTATCGTAGGTAACATGCTTTTCAATGACTTCAGCGCCTAATGCAACTGCCGCTATTGCAGCATCATTGCCTAAAGTATGATCTGAAAACCCAACAGATACTCCGAATCGAGCTTTAATTTCAAGCATAACTTTCAAGTTCACATCTGATGGTGGTGCAGGGTAATTACTGACGCAATGGAATACTGTAATTCGATCTTTTTTTCCTATTATATTAATGGCTGTCTCAATTTCTTGATATGAAGCCATTCCAGTGGATAATAAAACTTTTTTATTTCTTTTTCCAATATATTCTAAAAGATCAACACTCAAAATTTCACCAGATGGAATCTTAAAATAAGACATTTCGATATTATCATCAAGAAATTTTAGACTATCCATATCAAATCCAGTACATAAATAATCTACTTTATTGTTCTTACAAATTTCGGCTAATTTCAAATGGTCTGAAAATGACAACTGATTTTTTTTAGACATCTCTAAAGGAGAAACTGTCTTGTCATTTTCTTTTTGATAACTAGGCTTAAAAGAATCTTTAGAATAAAGGTTCTCTGGAATTGCTAATTGAAACTTGACAGCATCTACTCCCACTTTAGCCAACTCTTCGACCATGGAAATTGCTCTATTAAGATTTCCATTGTGATTAGGGCCTATTTCGGCAATTATATATGTTTTCATTTTATCTTTTTACAAGGATTACCAGCATAAATACCAGGTTCATTTAATGATTTATTAACTAATGACCCAGATCCTATAATAATATTTTCATATATTCTCAAATAAGGATTAATAGTAGAATTTAAGCCAACAAAACAATTAGGTCCTATCTTAGTACCTCCACCTATAACAGATTTAGGTGAAATAATTGAATTTTCACCAATGGAGGTATCATGACAGATGAGACTATCGATATTTATTACCACATTATTACCCAAAATTACATTGAAATCAATATAAGCATTATCAAATACTAAAGCTCCTTCTCCCATTTTAACGCTTGGATCAATATATGCTTTTTCAGAAATAATAGAAGGGAATTTGCAGCCATGACTCTTGTAAAAATTTATAAGTTCCTTCTTGCGATGCAGCAATTTAATATTTCCAGCGATGCACATTACAGCATATACATCTTCAATAGTATCCAACAATTGAATTAAACCTTTGTCCTCTCCAAGATATTTTGCGCCAAACAGCTCCCCCCGATCCATTATATCAGTATAGCCAAGAATATGATATTGTTTTTGACCAGAAATAAGGCGAATTACTTTTTTAGTAAAGTCACCCCCTCCTATTAGAATTATATTTTTCTTTTTATCCTTTAACACTACTTGGAATATTTACTATTCTATCCACCAAAAATTTGGCACTCACCTGTTCATCTTTTAAACAATCCTTATACATTGGTAATTTATACATTAATTCCCAAATAGGCCGGGTCATAACCTTTGCTTCATTGGTTTCTTTTAAAAAAATATCTCTGGCATTCCTGTTTTCAAGCTCTACACACATCAACCAGTAATTTGCCTTTGTTTCCGGCAATTCAGTCCTAAATTTAGCATCTGCTCCTTTAAAGAATTCTTCATATTTTTTTGCCAATCCCCTCTTTTTTTCAAGAAACCAGTTAAGTTTTTCAAGCTGTGCACAAGCCAGGGCCGCGTTGAGATTTGGCATTCTATAATTATATCCCAACTCATCGTGAACATATTCGTATGCATGAGGTTGTTTAGCTGTAGTGGTTAAATATTTAGCCTTAATTCCCAATGCATCATTATTTGTAACAATTACTCCTCCGCCTCCACTGGTCACTATTTTGTTCCCGTTAAAGGAGAACACCCCTACTTCCCCAAAACTTCCCGTTGGTTGGCCTTTATATTCACTGCCCAAAGATTCCGCTGCATCCTCCACTACCGGAATTTTCCAATTATTGCAAATTTTTATCAGTTCATCAATTCGAACTGGAAAGCCAAAAGTGTGCATTGGTAAACAAGCTGCTATTTTATTACCGGTTTTTTTATTATAACATCCATTTTCCCGAAGTTCTCCATATTCTTCCAGGAAACTTTGAACCGCCTTGGAAGATAGTCCCATTGTATCCAAATCAACATCTATAAAAACAGGTTTGGCTCCGTTGTAAGCAATTGCATTGGCTGTAGCCACAAAGGTAAGCGCCTGGGTTAAAACTTCATCTCCAATCTTAACACCTACCAAACGCAAAGCAACCTGGATCCCGGAAGTTCCGTTAACAACAGCTACCGCTTTTTTTGTTTGGCTAATCTCCTGCATCATTTCCTCAAACCTATCAACATAAGCCCCCACTGAAGAAACAAAAGTACTGTTGATCGTATCAAGCACGTACTCTTTTTCCTTTCCTGAAAAATTAGGTTCATGCAGAGGGATGAAGTCTTTTGATTCAAAAGTATCCCGTACAAATGATATGGTATCGTTGATATAACTCATTACATTTTAGAGTCTAAATATTTTCCCGTCTCTTTATGTCCGAAATCGGGAATCATTTTAAAAAATAAATCTACAATCCTCTCTTTATCCCAGGACATGGAATTTCTCATTTCCTTTATCTCCTTTTCAAAGAGTTCCAGTTTTTCTTCCTGGATATTGAGTTTATTCTTTATCACTCCCAGGTTTTGAAAACGCTCCAAATCCAGTTCCTCATGCTCAGTAAAGAATTCTTCAAAATCTTTTTCTCCTGTGGTATCACTCCCTGTAAAAAGACAAGGCCATTTCTTTTGTTCCGGCAAGGTTTTAACCAGTTCCCGGGCTTCATCTTCAGTTTCGCATAAGTATGGTTCATACCCCAGTTGTTGCAGGTATTTTACGGCAACATCTGCAAATGAGATCAAGTGGAGTTTTTCACTGAGCTTAGGAAAAAAGATATCCCTGTTCTCACCGAATATACAGGACATAAGACAGAGCTCCCCGCTTTCCTGAGGAGTAACAAAGTATCTTTTAACATCGTTCGGAGCAACTATAGGTTGTTTTTTCTGAATGCGTTGGTTAAACCCGTGTAACAAGGATCCATCGGAAAAAGCAACATTGGCAAAACGTGCTGTTGAAATATTAATATCCTTACTTCGTCGCATCAAAAACATTTCCATAATCCGCTTTGAAGCTCCCATCATATTTACAGGATTAGCAGCTTTATCCGTAGAGACACAAAAGTATTTTTCACTTTCTTTATCGATACTTTGCTGGATAGTTTTGTCGGTATTAAAGATATTCACATCAATCATCCTCATTAATGTATAAGGATCTTTTTCGCTACGTACATGTTTTAAAGCAGAAAGGTTCAATACATAATCATACTTTCCATCGGCCTTTATAAATGCATCGTATTCTAAAGAACCAATATCCAGGGCAAAGGTCTGAAAATCACCGTCTATATAGCCAAAAGAGCTGCGAATATCCCTTACAAGCTCCACCATGTTATTTTCACTGATGTCAACCACGTGAAGCTTTTTAGGCTTTCTTTTAAAGATCTCTTTGGTTACCGCCCGGCCTATAGAACCCGCACCGCCAAGTACCAAAAATGAAGAATTATTTACTAACTCCAGTAATTTTTCAGCATTTTGAGATACATCTTCATCAAAAAGCGCTCTGTCTCTACCTATTAACTCTAAAATATTCATCAACTATTCACTTAGTATTTATAGTAATCCTTATACCAATCTATAAAATTTTTAACCCCTTCTTCAATCGTTATACTAGGAGAATAATGAAAATCGGTTTTAAGACCTTCTACATCAGCCCAGGTTCTAGAAACATCTCCTGGCTGCTTGGGCAACATATCTTTTTTTGCCTTGAGCTCCAGCTGTTTTTCAATCTCATTAATAAAACCCATCAATTTAACAGGTTTACTATTGCCAATATTATATAGAGAATACTTTTGCTTTGGTTCCTGATTAATAACTTTTAAAACTCCCTCTATTATATCAGTGATATAGGTGAAATCTCTTTCCTGATTACCTCTATTAAAAACCTTAATTGGCCTCCCCTTAATAATGGCATCTGTGAATAAAAACATAGCCATATCGGGGCGACCCCATGGGCCATAAACGGTAAAAAATCTTAAGCCAGTGGTTTTAAAACCATATAGATGACTATAAGTATAGGCCATCAGCTCATTACTTTTCTTGGTGGCTGCATATAGACTTATAGGATGGTCTACATTATCTTCCACCGAAAATGGCATTTTTAAGTTTTGCCCATAAACGCTGGAACTACTGGCATAAATAAAATGTTTAATTCCATAATTTCTGCAGCACTCCAATAAATTGGCAAAACCAACAATATTACTGTCTATATATGCTTCCGGGTTTTCAATACTATAACGAACACCCGCCTGAGCTGCTAAATTAACTACCTTATCAAATTGTTGATTTTCAAAAAGTTTTGGCAACTGCTTCCGGTCTTCCAGGTTTAATCGTATAAATTGAAAACTATTAAGGTTGCTCTGGCAAATTGAATTATATTTTTGAGCACCCTCCTTTAGAATTCCCAGCTCTTTTATTCGATCAAACTTAAGCTGTGGATCATAATAATCATTGATATTATCCAGACCAAAAACGCTCCAGCCTTCAACAATTAATTTTTTGCATAAGTGATATCCGATAAATCCTGCAGCACCGGTAACTAGAATATTTTTATTTTCCAAAGAAGTCCTCATTTTAGATTTCAAAAGTAGGTTTTCTCTACAATTCTAAACCCTAAATTAATCTTAATATAATCCCAACAATATTTAAATGTGAGTATAACAGTAAACACTTTAATCCGTGCAATTCGCTAAGAATTCGCGACAATTCGCGTTTACACAATCATCCCCGCCGCAACAGTTTCGTTGGTGTTTTCGTCGATTAAAATAATGCTTCCGGTATTACGGTTATCTCTGTACGAATCCAGCATTAACCTTCGGGTCGTTCGAATCTTCACTCTGGCAATATCATTCATCTCTAAATTGGAATCTTCACTATCTCTTTCAAAAGTGTTGATATCCATTTTATACACAACTTCCTTGATTATCGCTCGTTCCTCATTTGAAGTATGCATAATGGTATATTTTGCACGTGGTTTTATAGCATCGTTGTTCAACCAGCATAGCATTACGTCAAACTCCTGCTCCTGCTCAGGTTGGTTATTCTTCTTTACGATCATATCTCCCCTGCTTACATCGATATCATCTTCTAATGTAATCGATATAGACATAGGTGCATAGGCTTCTTTAACTTCCTGCTCCCCGGCATTGATCGATCTGATTTTAGAAGTAAATCCAGATGGCAGTACAGCTACTTCATCACCAACCCGGTAAATTCCACTGGCGATTCTTCCGGCATAACCTCTGTAATCCCTGAACTCCTCAGTCTGCGGCCGTAATACAGTTTGCACCGCAAAACGAGCATCAATCTTATTGATATCACTGCTAATATGAAGATTCTCCAAAGTGCTTAGAAGGGTTCCGTTCTGATACCATTCCATATTCTTAGATCGGTTCACCACATTATCTCCTAATAAAGCACTGATTGGAATAAACCGTACATCTTTCATCAACAGCTTGGAGGAGAACTCTTCAAATTGAGCAATAATACTATTATAAACTTCCTCCGAATACTCTACCAGATCCATTTTATTGATACAAACAATCAGGTGAGGAATATTCAGTAGAGAAGCGATAAAAGAATGACGCTTTGTCTGCTCAATCACCCCGTGACGCGCATCGATCAGGATCACCGCTGCATTGGCAGTAGAAGCTCCTGTAACCATGTTCCTTGTATACTGTATATGCCCCGGAGTATCTGCTATAATAAATTTACGTTTAGGCGTGGTAAAATAACGGTAGGCGACATCAATGGTTATCCCCTGTGCTCTTTCATCTTTCAAACCATCGGTAAAAAGCGCCAAATCCACCCCATCGTGACCTTTTTTCGCACTGGTATTACTCACCGATTCCAGCTGATCTTCAAATATAGATTTCGAGTCGAATAAAAGCCGACCTATAAGGGTGCTCTTTCCGTCGTCTACGGAGCCTGCGGTGGTGAATCTTAATAATTGGTTATTGTCTATCTGCATAATATTACTAATTAACGCGAATTGAAATCAAAATTATCGCGAATTCTGTGTATTAATTATTCTTTTATAAGTTAGAGAAGGCTGACCGAAATTAATCAACATTCCTAATTCCTTTTTTGTCGCTTTTAAGTAATTATTCAATTGTGAATAGAAAGCAACCGGTATATTTTTTACGGATTTTATTTCTAAAATAATTTTATCAAAACAAATAAAATCGGCTCTATAATATTTGTTCATTTTTTCATTATCGTAATATATTTCTAACTTTTTCTGACGCTTAAACGGAATGGACGATTTTATGAATTCTTTCTCCAAAGCTTCTTCATAAACTGCTTCAAGAAAACCAGGGCCCAATGCTCGATGAACTTTCATACAAGCCCCTATGATTTGGTAGCTTTCTTCTTTAAACAATATCTTTTCTTCCGATCCCATTCATGTCAATTCGTATACAATTCGGGTCAATTAGTCCAAGCTTCGCGTCAATTCGCATAAAATTCGCGATAATTCGCGTTTAAAAATAACCCTGCTTCTTCCTATCCTCCATAGCCGTCTCACTCCTCTTATCATCCGATCTATCCCCTCTTTCGGTCTTCCGCATTGCAGAAACTTCCAGTACGATCTTTTCAAGCGTATCGGCATCTGATTCTATTCCCCCGGTGATGGTGATATCTCCCAGAGTTCTGAAACGAATCTTCTTCTTCTCGACTTTTTCGCCTTCTTCAAGTTTAAGGTATTCCGATATGGGAATCCAGGAATTGCTTCTAAAGACCACTTCTCTTTCATGGGCAAAATACAAAGAAGGTATACTGATATTCTCCCGCTTTATATAATTCCACACATCCATTTCGGTCCAGTTACTTATTGGAAAAGCCCTGAAATGTTCTCCTTCAAAATGTTTTCCGTTTAAAAGGTTCCATAACTCCGGACGTTGATTTTTTGGATCCCACTGGCCGAAATCGTCACGATGACTAAAAAAGCGTTCTTTAGCCCGTGCTTTCTCTTCATCCCTTCTTCCACCACCAATAGCACAATCGACTTTATTTGTCTCAATAGCATCAAGCAAAGTCGTAATTTGTAAAGCATTTCGGGTGGCGTTTTTACCTTTTTCTTCAGCTACACGCCCCTGGTCAATAGATTCCTGAACGGAACCTACAATGAGTTTCACTCCGAGACTTTCCACAAGATCATCCCTGAACTGTATGGTTTCAGGGAAATTATGGCCGGTATCCACGTGCATTAAAGCAAAGGGAATCTTACTCGGATAAAAAGCTTTTTTTGCCAGATGGGTAACCAAAATAGAATCTTTCCCACCTGAAAACAGGATAACGGGATTCTCAAATTGGGCCCAAACCTCTCTTAAAATATAGATCGCTTCCGATTCTAATTCGTCTAAATAATTTAAATAATACTTGCTCATTGTACTGAAATTTTCAGTTTATCTTGAAGGTGTAAAACTATTCTTTTTATTGCGTCTTCCAAATTCTCCGATTCTGTTTTTATCTCTAAATCAGGGTTTTCCGGGTTTTCATAAGGCGCATCAATTCCTGTAAAATTCTTAATCTCCCCGGCCCTGGCTTTTTTATAAAGTCCTTTTACGTCACGGCGCTCACATTCTTCCAGGGAAGTATTCACAAAAACCTCTGTAAAATCCTTTTTACCTATGATTTCTTTTATCAGCTCCCTGTCTTTTTTCAGCGGAGAAATAAAAGAGGCAATCACCACCGCGCCCGATTCAACAAAGAGTTTAGCTACCTCAGCGATTCTTCGGAGGTTTTCGTGTCGGTCTTCAGCCGTGAATCCCAAATTATTATTCAGGCCTTTCCGGATGTTATCTCCATCCAGAGAAAAAGTTTTAATTCCTTGTTCATATAATTCATGTTCCACCTGGTTAGCTATCGTCGATTTTCCGGACCCTGAAAGACCGGTAAACCAGACTACAAAAGAGGTATGGCCATTTTGTTTATTTCTTTCCGTTTTTGATATATGAAACTCATGAGGAATTATGTTCTCCATTTTTAAATTTTTACATTTACTATGCTTGCTGTTCTTTAATTCTTTTTCTTCTTTGTTTCAGTCCGAAATCAATTTTATACCAGGCTCTTTCATGCAGGTAATACAGGATCATTTTGGTAACCACCTCTGCACCGCCCACCTTTAACCCTATCATAGGATCACCCGAAATCACCCAAGCCAATATCATAGTGTCGATTGTACCAACTACTCTCCAGGTGATAGTTTTGGCAAGATGTCGTTTCTTGCTATCGCCATCTTTGGTGATACCCGCTCTTATTTTGAACCAAACTCTTTCGTGCAAATAGTAAAGCAGCATTTTAGTAACTACTTCTGCAAAACCAATTTGCAAGCCGGTATAAGGATCTCCCGAGATCAACCAAGCCAGTAAAATAGTATCAAGAGTCCCTATAAACCTCCAGGTAATACTTTTGGCGATATGTCTTTTATAGGACTTAGCCAAGATTGGACACTAAAAAGTAATTATTCAATAGGTTTCCCCTGTTATATTTCATGGGAGAATCTGTGTTTATATCTATTACTTTTAATCCAACAGCTTCACAAATCGCCTGTCCGGCAGCGGTATCCCATTCCATAGTTGGTGCAAACCGGGGATAAACATCAGCCTCCCCTTCCGCAACAAGACAGAATTTCAAAGAGCTGCCTTTGGAAACAATCTCTACCTCTTTATTGTATTTATTCTTAAGCTCATCTATATAATCCAGAGTATCCTGATTCATATGAGACCGACTCCCCACCACTTTCAATTTTTCTCCGATTTTAGATGGCCGGATCTCCTTAAATTTCGAACTATCAGGATCAAAGTCTTCATCGTTTGAAATTGTTCCTTTAAGGCTTTTCTTTTCAAGGACATCTCCAAAATAGAGTTCGTTTTTAGCAGGCACATAGATAACTCCGAAAACAGGTTGGTTTTCCTTTATCAAAGCTATATTAACCGTGAATTCCCCGTTCTTTTTGATAAACTCCTTTGTTCCATCTAATGGATCAACGATCCAGCATTCATTCCAGTTTTTTCTTTCTGAAAAATCCAGCTGCTTATTCTCCTCGCTAATAATAGGAATGCCGGTTGGAACAAGGTGCTCATTTATAATATCATTGGCTTTTTTATCAGCTATGGTAAGCGGAGAATCATCTTCCTTATTCTCGACTTGAAAATCTTCCTGCTCATAGATCTCCATAATCTTTCTACCACCTTTAATAGCTGCTTTTATAGCCGTTTTATAAATCTTCTCCATTATGTTCAGTTATTGAATTTCCCCCAAAATGTTTTATTAAACACTCGGAGTGAGTATTTACTCGTCATCCCGGACCTGATCCGGGATCTCATCTTCAACCTCTTTGGTTTATAACGTATAACAATTAATAGAAATTCAGATCATAATAGCCTTCCTAACTCCCAATAGCATAAAACTCAAAGCCAATCTCTTCCTTTGTCTTTCTTTCCAATAACCTTCTTCCATCGAAAAGAAATGCCGGTTTAAGCATCTCCTCATAGATTTTCTTCCAGTCCAGTGCTATAAACTCATCCCATTCCGTTAAAACCGCAACGGCATGGGAGTCTTTGGTTGCTTCATAAGGAGTGTTCACCACTTTAACTCTGGCGCGGTTTTCTTCTGAAGACCGGGTGTTTAAATAATCCAGATCGGCATAGATCTGTTCGGTTTTCACCTTGGGATCGTAAACCATAACCTCTGCCTGTTCGTTCAATAAGTAATCAGCAACATAGATCGCAGCCGATTCCCGGGTATCGTTAGTATCTTTCTTAAATGCCCAGCCTAATAAAGCGATCTTCTTTCCTGAAACCGTATTGAAAAGGGTCTGCACGATTTTAGCCGCAAATCTTCTTTTTTGATGATCATTCATCAGGATTACCTGCTCCCAGTAATCGGCTACCTCGTTTAATCCGAAGGATTTTGAAATATAAACCAGGTTCAGAATATCCTTTTGGAAACACGAACCTCCAAAACCAACGGAAGATTTTAGAAATTTAGGCCCTATCCGGGAATCCATCCCTACGGCTTTTGCCACCTCATTGACATCGGCACCTGTCTTTTCACATAATTCACTCATCGCGTTTATACTCGAAACTCTTTGGGCCAGGAAAGCATTGGCGGTTAGTTTAGACAATTCCGAAGACCATACATTCGTGGTAAGCAATCTTTCCCTGGACACCCAATGTGCATATATATCTACCAAAGCCTCTACAGCTTGCTTTCCTTCTTCGGTATCAATGTCACCGCCGATCAGCACCCTGTCGGGATTCATCAGGTCATCTACCGCAGTTCCTTCTGCCAGAAACTCCGGATTGGAAAGTATCTGATAGTTCACTCCGTTCCCGGTATTATCCAGGATATTCTTTAAAGCTTCGGCGGTACGTACCGGCAGAGTAGATTTTTCAACTACTATCTTATCGTTTTTAGCCACTCGTGCAATCTGACGGGCACAAAGTTCGATAAATTTAAGATCGGCCGCCATTCCTTTCCCTATTCCATAGGTTTTGGTAGGTGTATTCACCGAGATAAAGATCATATCGGCCTTATCAATAGCAGCATCAACATCAGTTGAGAAGAAAAGATTTCTACCTCTGGCCTCTTTCACCACAGCCGATAGTCCGGGCTCATAAATCGGAATGTTCTCCACATCCTCATCATTCCAGGCATCAATTCTCTCCTTATTAATATCTACAACTGTAACATCAATCTCAGGACATTTCTGAGCGATAACGGCCATAGTAGGACCACCTACGTATCCTGCTCCTATGCAGCATATATTTTTTATAATCATTATTCGTTAGTTCGTTAGTTCGTGAATTGGTTAATTGGTTAATTGGTTAAATAGTTAATTTGAAAATTGTTTAAAAATCCGAATTGCTATTTAGAATTAACCTCAATTATTCACTATTTCTATTTCTCAAATATTTGATATATCCATTTATCAGCCTAAGACATGATTCTACCTGATCCCGAAGAGATTTTAAAACATCCTCAGAGATATAGTTACAATCCTTTGCCTCAATACCATGGTCTAATATTTCGGCTACCGATCCTCTCGCATTTAAAAGAAATTTAATATTCTCTTTATAATGGTATCGGCCCCATCCTTCTGCAATGTTGGCAGTACCGGATCTCGAAGCTCTCAATAGCTGAGAATACAATTCAAAACGTTCTGTTTTCGGCAAATTAGTTAATATTTCCTTTTTTACATAAAGCTTTAAACTATAGCAAGCCTTCCAACAATCCAAATCCTCGAAATTTGAAGCCATATCCGTGTCATTAGTTAAACAGTTAATTGGTTAAATAGTTAAACGGTTAATTGCTTTGTTTAGTTAGTAGTAAATAATTTTAAAAACTCGGGAGAGGAGGGAGTGTTCATTAAACTAATCCCTAATTAACTAATCCCCATTCCCGAACTAACCATTCCCCAATTAACTAATTCACCATTCCCCAGTCACAAATTAACCAATCCCGAATTCACCATCCCCCAATTAACAGACTACAATTTTTTATCGCATTTGTCACCAAGCACCCCCTTCACATCATAAACCACCGTACTTCCATTCTTCAACTGTTCAAGATCGAGATCTAAAAACTCTTTATGAGCTACGGCTAATACAACGGCATCAAATTTTTCTTTCGGAAGCTCTTTTGTTGTTTCCAAACCATATTCATGTCTGACTTCATCAGGATTCGCAAGCGGGTCATAGATGGTAACATTTGTCCCGTATTCCTTGAGGTTTTTGATCACATCTACAACCTTGGTGTTTCTCACATCCGGACAATTTTCTTTAAAGGTAATTCCCAGTACCAGGATACTGGAGTTTTTAACCTTCTGGTCGTTTTGAAGCATTAGTTTAACTACCTCAGAAGCCACATATTGCCCCATAGAGTCATTCATTCTTCTACCGGCAAGGATAATCTCCGGGTGGTATCCAATCTCCTGGGCTTTTTGAGCCAGGTAATATGGATCTACCCCAATACAATGCCCGCCAACCAGCCCGGGTTTAAACGGTAAAAAATTCCATTTGGTGCCGGCCGCTTCCAGAACATCCTGGGTGTCGATTCCCATCATGTTGAAAATCTTGGCCAGTTCATTTACAAAGGCAATATTAATATCCCGCTGCGAATTTTCTATAACTTTAGCTGCTTCCGCTACTTTAATAGTGGGCGCCAGGTGCGTGCCTGCAGTGATTACCTCAGCATATAACTCATCCACCTTTTTGCCGATCTCCGGAGTTGAACCTGCAGTAACTTTCAGGATTTTTTCTACTGTATGCTCCTTATCTCCGGGATTAATCCTTTCAGGAGAATAGCCCACGAAGAAATCTTCATTGAATTTCAATCCACTGGCCCTTTCCAGAACCGGCACACATTCATCCTCGGTTACTCCGGGATATACGGTAGATTCATAGATCACGATATCTCCTTTCTTCAATACCTTCCCAACAGTTTCGCTGGATTTATAAAGCGGAGTAAGATCAGGTCGATTATTCTTATCCACAGGAGTGGGAACAGTGATGATATAGTAATTGCAGTCTTTGATATCATCTAATTCGGCCGTACAGAAAAGTCCGGTCTTTTTACCTTCGTCACTTCGAGTGTTCTGAAGAGCACGGGAGTGATCTTCAGAATGTATCGAGAAGTCCACTCTCCACTCTCCACTCTCCACTAAAGCCGCCTGCAGCACATTATCTTCCACCTCCAATGTAGAATCATGACCGCTCATTAATTCATTAACCCGGGCTTCATTGATATCAAATCCAACAACCGGATATTTAGTAGCAAAAAGCCTTGCCAAAGGCAACCCTACATATCCTAAACCGATTACGGCTAATTTTTTATTCATTTATATTATTTTTCCAAAAATGATATACATATTCTATTTGTTCCTTCTCAGACCCATGCCTTTTATAAACCGTAAGAGCTTTCCTGTTTTCAAGAATAGTAGCCCCGGAAATTTCAGTAAAACCGAGATCAAAAAAAATTTTTTCCGCAGCTGAAAGCAAGGCAAAGGATATTCCTCTTCCTTCAAAATCAGGATGAACCGCCAAAAGCACCACATGGGGTTTTTCCTTGTCGGTTCTTAAACTAACAAAACCCACAATTCGTTCCTCTATTTTATACACTAAGACATGAGAAGACATCTCCCCACTTACAGATTTTTCAATCCAGTTGGTGAATAATTTTTTATATAAAAAGGGAGAAAAATGTGGATCAGTATTAAACCTGGTTTGTTGTCCTGAGATCAAAGCTAATTCAATCAGATCAGAACCTGGAGCAGTCTTTTTATATTCGCTGATATTAGGGTGTATCTTCGAATCTGTATTTAATCCTTTAGTTAATACAATTCTCTTTTCTACCAGATTAATTTGATATAAACTATGAATTTGATCTTCTGGTAAAATTTCATCGGTTACATAATAGCCCAGGTCCACCTCAGCCCTTTTAAGTGAAGTTAAAATTTCATTTAAAGGTTTTACCGACAAAACATTCCTTTTAATTTGAGCAACCTTGAGTGCAAAGAAATTAGAGTCACGTTCTAATATTTGAAAATCCTCAGCCATTAATCTTTTAAGTTCTTCCAATACCAGTTAATCGCTTCCTTTATACCCTCTTCAATTTTATGAGTCGGTTTATACCCCATTAGTTTTTCTGCTTTTTCTACTGATGCAAGAGAATGCGGGATATCCCCGGGACGATTAGAGCCATGTTTTACTTCCACATTAGCAATTTCAGGGTCATAATCTGAAAGATATTTTTTCAGCAGTTCAGTTAGCTCTACCAGATTGGTTCTGTCTCCAACGGCGGTATTATAGACTTCATTGACAGCCTCAGGATTATCAGTAATCAGTGCCAGCAGGTTCATTTGAAGCACATTGTCTATATATGTAAAATCCCTGGAAAAGGTTCCATCGCCATTTATCACCGGACTCTCATGCTTCATGAATTGCATCACGAATTTCGGGATAACCGCGGCATAAGCCCCGTTTGGATCCTGCTTTCTTCCAAAGACATTGAAATATCTTAGCCCTATAGTATCAAAACTATAAGCCTTCTGAAAAATATCCGCATATAATTCATTTACATACTTGGTAATAGCATAAGGAGATAGTGGTTTTCCTATTTCATCTTCCACCTTTGGGAGCTTTTCAGAATCTCCATAGGTAGAAGAAC
Organism: Salegentibacter sp.; assembly: GCA_024635795.1. Lineage (GTDB taxonomy): Bacteria > Bacteroidota > Bacteroidia > Flavobacteriales > Flavobacteriaceae > Salegentibacter. The sequence goes on from JAGXIH010000020.1 coordinate 21,032, forward strand.
TGGCTGCATATACAAATCGTTTTACATCGGCATCCCTGGCCGCAACCAGCATATTAAGAAAGCCCGAAATATTTATCTCATTAGTTGTTATAGGATCGTTGATAGATCTCGGCACCGAGCCCAGTGCCGCCTGATGGAGAACATAGTCCACCCCTTCACAGGCTTTTTTACAGGTTTCAAGGTCCCGGATATCTCCTTCGATCAAGGTGAAATTAGGATTATTTTTAAATGCGTTCAGGTTATATCTATGCCCAGTGGCGAAATTATCGAGACAAATTACTTTGGCGTCAAGATTAAGAAGTGTTTCGCATAGATTAGATCCAATGAACCCCGCACCTCCGGTGACCAGAATCGTTTTGTCGGCAATTTTTTCCTTTGGAAAGTCAATCATGTAGAATTGGAAATTTTAACAGCCGCAAAGATAAGACTTCTTAATGAGTCAATTACTAAAGATTCCTTAAAGCTTTAAAACCATGAAATTGATTTTAGAATGAATATATATGATTCCAATCGAAAAAAATATAAACCACGAGGTTTTGGCAATTTAAACTTTTGTTGAAAATAAATAAACTCGGTAAAAAGCGAATTGAATAAAATCTTAATTATTTTTTTTTTTGCAGCAAACTTATTTTTTCTTTAAAATTGAATTCAGCCAGTAAAAATTGTCCGAATTCTATAGTAAACAGATCCCTTCCAAATCTATTAACATGAGTGGCATCAGAAAATAAATTGGGGTCCCATATTTTTGAATTAGAAGATATATAGCTGATATTCTTTAGAATATTAACTGTTTCAAAATTAGAAAAGGTATCTAAGGTTGGTGCCATATAACTAATTACCTCTATATTATTTTCTTTAGCCAAATCTAATATCTTATTATAATAAAAGATATCTTTACTATCCGGAACTATAAATATTTCATCACCAATTATATTCTGGTCCTTAGGTAAAGTATCGAATATTTTATTTCCATTGTAACAATCAAACCCTTTAGAGCAGAATTCTCCTTTATTCTTTAACCCCTTATAAATATTATATGGGGAATAATAATTATTATAAATAAAATAAGATAATAAGGCAGGATAGAAAGGCCAATCTTTTAACAAAGGAATGTTTTCATGGAGGACATTTTCAATTTCCTTATCAACATCCCAATAAGGTAAATAAGCGTAAGAATGAAAAGAGTTGGAAAAACTGCTATCCGACATTAATGAATATGGATCGACCTGCAAGAATACGGAATCTACCTTATTTCCATTTTTCAAAAACAATTTCAAAGTGATAAAATTCTCTGTAAAACCCGAGCCATTTAAACCTAAGTTAATACCTTTCTTATCAATAATAGAATCTAAGAGAGAAATATCTAAAGAACCATATGCCCTGCTTGAACCTAAAACCAAATAATCGAACTCTTTATCCTTTTGCGATAATTGCCAGTAGCGCTTGGAGTTACCCAAATAGTAATTATTATCTTTAAATAGGTAATCACAGAACAAAGCATAACTAAGTAAAAATACTATTAATGCTCCTAGATAAATAGATGTTTTGAGTAAAAAATTTTTCATTATTAAAACTGAAAATATATAAAACTATTTGGATTCACATATAATCCGTAAAATATTATTAGAAGTATAATTATGGAATAAGCTCCTTTTCTTAGAAAATCATTTGCTATGATAAAAGGATTTTGGTTATGCCGACTAAGCCATTCAAATATTATAAAAATTGAAATAAGGAATAGCGTCTTCGAATGAGTCAGAATAAAATTTAAATCGAATGTTTCTAGTTTACTGGCATAAATTATATACAAAGAAGCATCCTTTAAGGTTTCTGATCTAAAAAATACCCAGGCAATTACAGTCAAAAAGAAAGTCAAACTCATTTGCCCAAACTCTTTAAAAGAAGGCAAATATGAATCCTCAGCTACCACTTCCATATTCTGCCGGTTTTTATTTGTAAGTAATAATGGAAGGAAATAGACTGCGTTTAAAGCTCCCCAAACTATAAAGGTCCAGTTCGCCCCATGCCAGAAACCACTAACGATAAATATTATAAAAGTGTTTCTCACTTTCATCCATGTTCCTCCCCGGCTTCCACCCAGAGGTATGTATAAGTAATCCCTGAACCAGGTAGATAAAGAAATATGCCAGCGCCTCCAGAATTCAGCGATATCACGGGAGAAATAAGGGAAGGCAAAGTTCTGCATTAGGTTAAACCCAAACAGTCGGGCAGTTCCTATTGCAATATCTGAGTACCCGGAAAAATCCCCGTAGATCTGAAATGTGAAAAATATAGCTCCTAAAACCAAAGTGCTCCCGGACATATCTGCCGAGTTTTCAAAAATATGATTCGCATAAACCGCACAGTTATCTGCGATCACCACTTTTTTAAACAAACCCCATAAGATCTGCCGCATTCCATCCACGCCCTGGCTGTATTCAAATTTTCTTGGCTTAAAAAATTGTGGTAATAAGTTGGAAGCCCTTTCAATCGGCCCTGCGACCAACTGGGGAAAGAAACTCACAAAAGCCGCAAAGGAGATAAAATTCTTTGTAGGCTCCAATCGGTTTTTATAAACATCTATGGTATAGCTCAGAGTTTGAAAAGTATAAAAACTAATCCCCACAGGAAGGATGATATTCAGGGAATTGGCATTCAACTCGTAACCCGCGATACTAAAAGCAGACTTGAAATTATCAAGGAAAAAATTATAATATTTGAAAAAACCCAGAAAGCCCAGGTTTACCAGGATACTCACCCAAAGCAAAATTTTTCGTTTCGTTGGAGCTTCGGTTTTGCCTAAACTTACTCCAACAAAGTAATCTATCAGGGTGCTAAAAAGTATCAGCGATAAAAAACGCCAGTCCCACCAACCGTAGAAAACATAACTCGCAGCAGCGACCAGCAGATTTTGGCCTTTTAGACTTTTATTGAATACAAACCAATAAAGGATAAAGACGATCGGTAAAAAGATCGCAAAGTCCAGGGAGTTGAATAACATTTCTTTTAAAGTTTCTTACAAAAGCATCGGCAAAAATAGGATTATTATTAGGTCTACATCAAATCTCTATGCAAAACTTTACTAATCCCAATGTTTGCAAGCCCCTATATCTTTGTCGAGTCAATCTGCCTTATATGTCGTAGATACTCCATACATAGCCTATAAATAACCCTTACCAAATCCATACAAGAGTCGTAGCTAACTCGTAACTTCTTCGATATTTCCCCGTAAAAAGTCCCTGTTTACGGGAGAATTACGGACAAACTTCGAAGAAGCATCGAAGTAGATATAGAGAAAATATGGCTATCCCATAGCTATGACAGCCCTGTTAGTCTATAAAATATTGTGTTTTTTGTTGAAAACCCTGCAAGGGTTCAGAAGCCTTGCAGGCTTAAAGATACCGGCTCATTCTCCCTCCAGTGCATAGCCAAAGATAACGGACTAACGAATCACAAAAATTAAGCCTCCGCCGCTCATGTTCCGGCAAACAGGATCAATCCCCAATTAACCAATTAACGAATCACAAATTAACCCACCTAAGCTAAAGCTACGGCGGGCAGGCGAATCACGAAAATTAAAACTGCGTCGACTCCAGATCTACCAGGCTGGTTTTAAGGATCCTTTCAGAGTTGGATTTATCTTTATTGTAATTATTAAGTCGGGCCTCGAGCAGCTGCATGGCGCCTCTCCCCATCTCTTCAGGAAACTGGTCGATATAGCTGATACTCGGAGTTAAAAAGTTGGCGAGTTCCTTGCCGATAAAGCCTATTACTTTCAGGTCTTTTGGGATATTAATCTTGTATTCATAAGCAGTTCGGTAGGCCTGCATAGTACTTTCATAATCGGTGCAGATCACGGCGTCTACCTTGTCCACGGCCAGCATCTTTTCTGTTTTTTCCTTTAAAACTGCCGGCCTGGCTGAGTTGGCGATATAAAAAGTCGCATTTTCAGGTAAAGCTTCCTTATAACCCTCAATCCTAAGTTTTCCTACTCCCATATGATGGATGGTAGTCGCGATCCCTATTTTCTTTATTCCTTTGGCCAGTAAGCGTTTGGTGACATCGGCAAAAGTGCCCACATCATCTATTCCTATCCGGTCGGCGGGAATATCAAAGTTTATCCTGTCGTACAGCACTACCGGAATACCATAATCCACCAGATTATATAAATGATCAAATTCTTTTTTTCGCTGGGTTTCTTCCGCAACGGCGATCAAGACCCCGTCTACATAACCAGTTGTTAACATATCACAGATCTGTTTCTCCCGATCGAGCTTTTCGTTAGAAATATAAGTGATCACCTGCAATCCTGCACGCTGGGCTTCAGCTTCGATTCCGGAAAGCACCCTGGCAAAAAAGGAATTTGAAATATTTGGGATGATAACCCCAATCGTTCCACTCTTGCTGCTTTTTAAATTCACAGCCACCGGATTAGGCCTGTAATTATGCAGCTTTGCAAGTTCCTTTACCCTTTCAACGGTTTTGGTACTTATCTCAGGACTGTCATTTAAAGCCTTGGAAACGGTTGAAATTGATACATTTAGCAGTTTTGCTAATTCCTTTAGGGTGATCTTATTCTTCATAATCTCTCTGAAAAATTAAATAATTGATAAAAGTATGAATATTTACTGGAAAAAATTATTCACCCCGGTTTGTTTCATCACTTTATTAAAGATTTAATAACTTTAAAGGGGCTTAAAAAATTACACTAATTAAGATGTTTACTAAAATAGATAAAACCGAATATCCCCCCAAAGACCCTACAATGGTCTGGGATGGCACCTGCGGCTTCTGTAAATTCTGGAAGACCCGTTGGCAATTAAAAACGAAAGGTAAAATAAGGTTCGTTACTTACCAGGAGAAGGCTTCTGAGTTTCCGGATATTCCCCTCAAGGAATTCAAAAAGGCCAGCCGACTCATAGAACCCGATGGTAGGGTTTATAGCGGCCCCGATTCAGCATACAGGAGTTTGTATTACACCGGTAATGAAAATTGGCATCACTGGTACCGGAAATACCCCTGGTTCGAAAGATTCAGCGATGTGGCTTATAACCATATCGCGAAAAACCGGGATTTTTACTTTAAGCTTACTAAAGCACTTTTCGGAGAAGATCCTGCAAAGCTCAAATCCTACTGGCTTTTTTATCTTCTCGCTGTTTTAGTAATTTTGGCCTTACTATGAATTTTCTGCGCACCTATTGGTTTTATATCCTTGCAGCCTTGATCACAATAATAGGGATCCTCACCGGCTGGTACCTGTTTATTTTCCTCGTTTTCCCCCTTAGCTTCTTCCGCAGAAAAAAGAAAGATGAGGATGAGTAACAAGGAAGTGACTTTTAAACTTTTCTTTTCTTCGGAAGCAGGTTTTTCCTGCGAGTTAAACTTATCCTAAACCCCCGGAGTAGTTTGCAAATATTGGGCTTCCGCCGTAATTTAAACCTCTAATCAAGTCAAAATAATTAAAATGAAACATCCATGAGAATAAATCTTCCAACACAAGGGGGATATTTATATGGATGTTACATATGACCGATAAAAAACAATAAAATAAACATATGAAATGAGCATAACGGAAACAAGATACCAGTACCTCTGAACCCGCCTGCCAGCGGGCAGGGATATGCGAATTACATATGACCATTAAAAAACAATAAATATCTACATATGAAAGATTACGGAACACTATCTCAGGCAATTAATAAACTTAAACTGGAGGAAGGATATGAACACGATTTCAATCTGCTGGATGAGCAAATTGAGATCAAGTCTACCAACGAAAGCTATGGCATTGAGGAATTCGACGTGGATAAGGTGCTTCGTTTTGAAGGCATGAGCAACCCCGATGACAACGCCATTCTTTACGCAATAACCACTACCAATGGCCGAAAAGGTGTTCTTGTAGACGGATATGGCATCTCCAGCGGACAGGTTTCCGAGGAAATGATGAAAAAGCTGGACCTCAAGGACCATCGACCAACCGATTAATAACCCGTTAAACTTCTATTAAAGCAATAATCCGGCTTGGCAGGCTCACTAAACTATTGTATTTTAGTATCATAATTTAAAAATAAATAAACAAAAACTATGAGTTACTTAGGATTAGATAAAAAGAAAACCGAGAGCACAGTAAAAGAACTTAATGTTCTCCTTGCCGATTATCATCTTTATTACCAGAAACTTCGGAATTTTCACTGGAATGTCATAGGAAAGAATTTCTTTGACCTTCACGAAAAATTCGAAGAGTTATATGATGATGCCAAGTTAAAAGTAGATGAAATAGCCGAAAGGATCTTAACCCTTCGCCATCAGCCAACAAGTAATCTAAGCGAATACCTGAAACTTTCTAACCTTAAAGAAGCAAAGGCCGATCTTACCGATTACGAAATGATAGAAGCGCTTCTTGAAGACCACGGAGTTCTGCTTAAGCAGATGCGAAGTGTAATTGAAGTTGCCGACAAGGGCGGCGATGAAGGTACTATAGATCTTATTGGAGCCTACATTAGGGAACTGGAGAAAACAAGCTGGATGCTTGACGCCTGGAAAATGAAAACCACCGACGGACATGCTCCGGTAAAAAAGGCTAAATAATCTTCTCTCTTAATGTTCGATGATTATAACTTTTATGATTCCCTAAAAAAAATAGGAATCAAACTTCAGGAATGGCTGGACGCAATAATTCTGAATTTACCGAATTTTGTGCTGGCCATTCTTGTTTTTGTTTTATTTCTGATCCTGGCACGTTATCTAAGTCGGGTTTTAGACCGGCTATTAAGGATCAGGATTAAACAGGTTTCCATCCGCAGGATGATCATAAAGGTCCTGAAGCTTGTCGTGGTGCTTATTGGCTTTTTCGTTGCCCTGGGATTACTCAACCTGGATAAGGTACTAACAACCGTTCTTGCAAGTGCCGGGGTGGTCGGTTTGGCTATAGGATTAGCCCTGCAGGGGACTTTAAACAATACCTTCTCCGGGGTTATCCTTAGTTTTCTCCCCGATATTCAAATTGGCGACTGGATAGAAACTAATTCTTATGCCGGGCAGGTTATAGATATTAATCTGCGAAATATTGTGATCAAGCAAGCTGATAATAATTATGTGATTATCCCTAACGCAAAAATTTTAGAAGAGCCATTTAAAAACTTTTCCAGTACTCCAAGATCGCGGGTTATCCTCGATTGCGGAATCGCTTACAGCTCTAACCTGGAGTTTGTAAGGCTTTTAACTATGGAAACCATTGAGAAGATATTCCCACCGAAGCCAAATGAAGAAGTTGAATTTATGTATACCGAATTTGGAGATAGTTCTATTAATTTTGTCATCAGGTTCTGGACAGATGCAACCGCTAACCGGGATATTATAAAAGCAAAAAACCTGGCTATCATAGCGATGAAAAAGGCTTTTGATGCTAACGATATAACTATTCCATTCCCGATAAGAACTATCGACTTTTCCAACAATCTATCGCTGAATAAACCTGAAAGCGACAAAGAATGAATCATTTTAGAATAGCACCCTTCCTGGCGATATTCCTGCTATGGAGTTGCGAAGACTATGGGCAATTGAAAAAAATCCAACACTTACCGGCTACGGTGAAAGAGGTCAGCGGAATGGAGAAATTCCCGAACTCAGACCTGATCTGGATGATCAATGATTCCGGGAACAAAAATATTCTCTATGGGCTCAAACCGGGAAATTCTACATTGAAAACTATAGAGATCACCAATGCTGAAAATATAGATTGGGAAGACCTGGCCAGGGATACTTCAGGGAATTTGTATATAGGAGATTTTGGAAATAACCGCAATAAGCGGGAAAACCTGGTCATTTACAAAGTAAAGAACCCTGAAGCAAATACTTCAGGAAAATCTGTGGCAACAAAAATATTTTTTGATTTGGAGGACCAAACAAAATTTCCTCCCAAAAAAAAGAAAAGGAATTTTGATATCGAGGCCTTTACGCATTTAAACGGAAAACTCTATCTCTTCACAAAAAACCGAAGCAGGAAAAGCAATGGAATGTCCAAGATCTATCGGTTACCTGATCAACCCGGGGCACATACGGCTCAATTGATAGGTGAATTCCAGACTTGCGCAAAAACCTCCTGCAGGATTACCTCTGCTTCAGTAAGTGAAGATCAGAAAAAGTTAATCCTGCTCACCAACAAATCCATCTATGTGATCACAGATTTTAAAAATGATGATTTTGCAGGCGGAAAAATAGAACACCTGGAACTTGGCCATATTTCCCAGAAAGAGAGTGTTTGCTTCAAAGATAGCACAAGCCTTTACCTCTCCGATGAACAAAGTGCAGCCACCGGCCGGAACCTCTATGAGTTCAGCATAAATTAAAACGTATAAATCAGATCGGTCTTCGGAAACTGTCTGTCATGAGTGGCTCAGCCAGGAGCTCCATCCTGTTTAAAAAGTCAGTATAATTAAATAAATACTGAAATAAACCTGATATAACAGCGGCTTCAGCTCAAAATATTATAACAGGCAGCCTGGATTAAAATTCAAAGCCAAGGCCAAAGGAAAATCTCCAGCCCTCCGAGCCTTTAAAGTAACTAAAGGTTCCGTTTACGGCGCGTGCGCTGGTAACCCAGAAACCACCACCGTAAGAGTCGTGCCATTTATTGCTGTCCTCAAAATCATTCCAAACTCTACCGAGGTCGTAACCCCCAAAAATTCCTACCTGTAGGGGTAAAAAGCCAGTCTTGAATTCATCAAAACTATAGCGCAGGTCTCCTCCGGTAGCGAAGGCGCTTTTCCCTATAAACCGGTGTAGCCTGTAACCTCTTAGACCGGTATCCCCGCCCAGTCGCGCAGCCTGATAGAATTCATAACCATCGCCCATATTTAAATGCGCCATCACCCTGGATTTCAGGACCAACTTCCGGTTTCGGCTAAGGGCATTAAAAAAGCTCCAGTAAGGTTTAAAATAGCCATAATGCTGATCGGTATCGGAAGTATTAAGCTTTCCACCCAGATTAAGTTCAAACTTCATCCCCCGGGTTGGGTTAAGTGAATTATCGTAGCTTTCATAACGATATATTGCATCCAGGCCGGCAAAATACTTTCTATTGAAGAAATCTTCGTCGGTGGTATTATAGTCTTCGTGGATAAACCTGTCTTCGGTATCTTCTACTTTATTGCTTTCAAAATTTGCCAGATAACTAAAGTAGCTCCCAAAAGGTGTTTTTCTAACAAATCCCGCTTTAGCCCCATACCGGCTTATCTTAACGCGGTTATAATCCATTCCCAGTTGGTCATCGAAATTTTGGGTTTCATTTCCGTAGCCAAAGAGGTTGCTGGCAAAATTCGGACTGTTATAACTGGCACCAACTTGCAGATTATATCTCCCAATTATATTGGCAAATTCTCCCTCATAATAAAGATCATAGCCTTTGGTGGCAAAATAATAACCTCCTCCAAATGTGTGTTTAGAGGTGAAAGGGTTTCTTTTAAAATCATTTACAGTATAAACGCTTTCAATCCCTATTTTAAAACCATCGTCGGGGTTATAACCCAGTCCCGGGATAAAAGCTCCACCTTTAAAGTTCTTCTTATCCTTATCATAAGTATTGATATCATAATGATCCCGGAATCTGAATCTAGCATCTCCGGCCTCAGCTACCGTATTAGGCAGGGATTTATGATCATACACCTTTAATTTGCTGCCGTTTTTAATGGTATAGATATCGTTACCCAGGCCACCAATTATTCTTAGATAGATTTCTTCATCTCCTTCTCCTTCTACCCGAATCTTATCTTCATCATCAAGTCCATAGATCCAGATATCCTTTGTTTCTTCCCTGGAGTAAACTTTTTCGCTGAGGGTTTCGGCCCGTTCCCCACCCTTATTTCGGGTCACCGTGACCTTGGTCTTACCTTCAGGCATTCTGACAACATCTATGAAGTCGTCTTTATCGGTTCCCGTTACAATGGCAAGACTCGCCAGGTGGTCATAATATCGCATCGAAATATCTACAATATTATCTCTTCTACCTTTTAATTTTGAAATAAGGTCTTCCAGAGTTTCCTCTCTGCTTTCCGGTGGAAGTTTCTCAAAAGCTTTTTCAATTGCTTCATCGGTCATATTCTCCTGAACAAACCTGGCTTGTTCCAACCAGGTCTCACGTCCCACATTCTGAAGAAGGGAGCGGTCAAGACCAACAGCCGCGATATTAAACCATGCCACATCCTTAATATCTTCATCATACACCGCAAACTGATTGGCAAAACCTGCAATTGCCCGTAAAGTTCCAAAAAAGGCACCATCAAAATTCGAAAAAACCTGGTCCCGGTCTCTCGGGATGGCTTCGAAAGTGCGGTTTCCTTCCTGGTCCTCGATCTCGGCCCAGCGCCATTGATCCTGGTGACGATCCCAGTCCCCTATAAGCATATCGAAAATGCGGGATCTTACATATCTTGGCTCATCGAGGGTATATTTCTCATCTCGTCTCAGCCTGTCAAACATATCGGCGGTACTCACAATATCATGGTTCGGCCTGCCGAAACTTTCCTTTCCCAACCAATTTTCCTCCGGGCGTTCAACGATCATATAAATATCATCACCGTGTTCTTCGTTATACCTTCCCAGGATTGGCTGTTTTGGCATATAATACAATTCAGGATTAGTGTGATGAACATCAACGGCAGAAGCAAGTCCCGGCACAGCCAAAAATGCATAAGGATGGGCGGCGGTGTAAAAATCTGTCATTAATCGCTCTGCAACGGTATTTTCCAGATCATCCTGGATAGGAGTTGTTTTAAAGGCCACTTTCTGCAAATATTGAACAGATTCCTTTTTAATCCTTCGCATATTATACTCCCGGTTAAGCGTATCTTTCATTCGCACCGATACCGTTTGGTGTCCTCCCGATTTGATAAGTGGCTCCAAACCGCCATACAAGGTATCGAGATCGGCCACCTTCACTTCGATCTCTTTTCCGTAGAGTTCACGATAGCGCTTACCCCAAACCGTTCGATGAAAACCACTTTTCTCGGTTTCTTCTTTTGGATACACCGAAGTTGTAATCGTTTCAGGAAATTCTGTAGAGAATTGGCTCAGGTCATACTCCTGAGGCGTAGAAAAAATTTCCTTCTGAAAAAGTAATTTGGCTTTATTTTTTTCATTTCCGTAGAAACTTACCCAGGAAGAACCATCCTTAAACACATCCAAGACTGCAAATCCCTGCCCTCCATAGGCAAAACGCCCATCATTGCTAAGGCTCGCAAAAGTTCCCTTTGATCCGGCTCCCGAAACGATCTGCTTAATATTACCATTATCTATATATTGTAGGGAATGCTCGTGCCCGGAGATAAAAATTACCCGCTCTCTTCTGTGAGCTATGGTTTCCAGCCTTCGGGCCAGGGATTGATACCTTTCATTCTGAAGGTCCTGAATTGAAACCCCTCCTGTGGTCCTGATCAACATCGCCAGAGAACCTAGTATGGGAATTGGCAGTTTCTTTTGAGTAGGATAAATATGGCGGTTGAAATTGTATTGCCCCCCGTGGATCCCGTTAGTCAGCACCGGATGGTGCACCGTAATTAGCACAGTTTTGTTCTGACTTTTTTTTAATTCTGTTTCAACCTCCAGCAACATTGCTTCGCGGGTTTTGATCTGCCCGCAATCGTTGTTGATCTTAGGATGCTTATCCCAATCTGTAAGGTACCATTGGGAATCGATAACAATAAGCTGTATATCATCTGATACCTCTATAATCTCCAGACCACAACCTGTATCCGGAGACCAGATGAGATTATTCTCAAATTTCTCTTTTAAGTAATCCTCCTGGCGATCAAGGCCGGGAATACCTTTATTATACCAGTCATGATTCCCGGGAATCACAAGCACATTGCCATCATAATCTTCAATAGCATCAAGCTGGGCATCAAGCATATACTCGGCCTCTTCTCTTTCAGGGTCGCCTTCCGGCGGCATGCCATCCGGATAGATATTATCACCAAGAAAGAAGGTATAATTTTCCGGTTTTTTAACTGAGTCAAGGAAATTCTTAAACGCGATTAGGCCCTCAGAAGAACCACCTATAGGCGAATACCCGCCATCACCAATTAAGTAAAAAGATTTTTCGATTTCTTTATCTGCGGGAAAGCCAAAGTTCTCTTTAGGCTCATCTTCATGGATTTTCGTTTTTACCGTAGCACAGGAGGTTATCATGACCAGAAGGATGAGAAAAAGCAAGAAGATATATTTTTTCATATATGAGTTTGATCTTTTTTGTAATTTGGCTTGGACAAAAAAAAGTGCACATGGACCAACTAATTGAGAAAGCCGATAAATTTGTGCTGAATCTTTTTAAGGAAAAATTACCCAATACCTTTATATATCATAACTACAAGCATACGCAGCGAGTGGTTAAAAGTACTAAAGAATTAATTGATAATTCCGAAATTAATGTTAAAGACAAAGAGGCGCTATTACTGGCTGCATGGCTTCATGACACCGGTTACACACGTACTTTTAGGGGGCATGAAAAAGAGAGTGTAGACATTGCAACTTCCTTTTTAAAAGAGCAAAATGCCACCCCTGAACTCATCGAAAAAGTTCAGCAATACATAAAAGCTACCTGCTTTGATACTGAACCGAAAACCCTTCCTGAAAAGATTATTAGAGATGCCGATTCCTCCCACTTTTCTAAAGATTATTTCGAGGAAACCAGTGAATTGCTCAGGCAGGAATTAGAATTGCAGAACATTAAAAATTTCACCGCCCCGGAATGGGTACAGGAAAATATTGAAATGCTCACCGAAAAGCATCAGTTCTATACCACTTATGCCCTTACCAACTGGCAGCAAGGCAAAGAAAAAAACCTACTTGACCTCATAGAATCGCAGAAAAAACAGGAAAAAAAGTATAAAAAAGAAGAGGCTAAAGCCCGCATGAAAGCAAAGTTCAAGAATGATAATCCCGAGCGTAGCATCCAAACGCTCTTCAGGGTCACTTTGCGAAACCATATAAAATTAAGTGATATTGCCGATACCAAGGCAAACATCCTGCTTTCAGTAAATGCAATTATTATTTCCCTGGCATTTGCCAACTTATTGCCTAAACTGGACGCCGAAATGCATAAACATCTTCTTATACCCAGCCTTGTTTTAATGCTATTTAGTGTGGCCTCTATTATTCTTTCAATAATGTCTACCAGGCCCAATGTCACCAGCGGCGAATTCACCAAAGATCAGGTTAAGAATAGAGAAGTTAATTTACTCTTCTTCGGAAATTTCCATAAAATGCCTTTCGAGCAGTTTCGTTGGGGTATGCAAGAGATCATTAAAGACAAAGATTATGTATATGAATCTTTAATGCTGGATTTACATTCATTGGGGAAGGTATTACACAGAAAATATATGCTATTAAGGCTAACCTATTTAGTCTTTATGGTAGGAATTATACTTTCGGTAATAAGTTTTGTTATCGCTTTTTATTTAGTTTAATTCCTGCATAAGATCCTCGTAGGTGATCGTTTTCTCAGGGTCTGCCTCGTTTGGAGTATAGAGAATGGTCACCCTTATGGCTTTCAGGCCAACCACTCCCTGCACATCTTCCAATTCAAGGATTTCTACCTCCTCGCCTAAGTATTTCTTGGCCTGGAGGTATTTTATATAGCGCAGATATTCCCGCTCATCAGCACGTTGAGAATAGATTATTGCGATCTTACCTTTTTTAGTAATTCGCTCTTCAGTGTTTTTGATGAAAGCCTTATCAATACGTTTTTTAATGATCTCATACCGGGCATTATAAGTGCCATCCACATCAAATTTCTTCTCATCCATGCGGTACCTTATCGATAAGGTAGTGTTATAAACAAGAATTAAAGAAGCTGCCTCCAGCTTTATGGGCGTATTTTCCTGCACATGGTAGAAACGGTTTTCCATTTCGCACATAGTACTCAACTGCCACAATCTCATATTATATAAATAGACTTTATTAAAGGCTTTATTCCGCGCAATGGAAGCCCCAATGTAGATATTGTGGTCTACGCCATCTGTTTTATAACGTTCAAAATAATGCGGGTAGATCTCCTGTGCCTGTATCTGCTTCCGGTCTATATAACGGGACATGGTGCGGTTGATCTGCTGCACGGTTTCATCGTATTTCTTGCGATGATTATACACAATTCCGGTGATAGGATTAAGCTCCTTTTGATAATCCTCTACCATTTTCTTCAGTTCAGCAGATTGCTTTTTGAGATGAGACATTATAGGGTTCACCTCTTTCTGTAAAAGATCGAAGACCTTCTGTTCACTGGAGGCATTCAGGCTTTCCTTTAATTCCTTTCTGAAATCGGCAATTCTGAATTTCACCTGTTCATAGATAGGAAGTTCTTCTTTCTCGTAGGCCTTATCTATAATCTTTACAATTACCCTCAACTGATGCAGCAAATCCTTTTGAATAGCTTCGTTTCTGGCTTCAGAAGAGGCTACCACATCTATTTGGCCATAAAGGGGAAATATATTCTTGAAAACTATATCCTTAAAAGAGGCCAGTCCATCTTCATCAAAATCTTTAATAAATTTTTTGGCTTCCTTTTCGAAGACCCAAAGCACGCTGGGGTGAATGGAAGTACATTCACTTTGAATAACCGCTTTTATTCTGTTCTCGAATTCGGTGCGGTTTCGGTCTACGGCTGTAGCGATATAAGGAAGTATCTCGTCAAGCTTAATGGTATTAATACTGTTAAGTTCATTTTTTCGGGTAGAAACCAGCTCAAGAATTCCCAATAGCCTGTTGTTCTTGACCACAGGAGCCAGGATACAACTTTTAATATCATTTGAAAGCAGTTGCTGGGACAGAAAATTATCATTGTTTTTTCTGGCATAAGCCTTCACGTTAGGAATGCTGAAGAAATTACGTTCTTCAAACAACTTCCTGAAGCCTTTTTCACATAAACCAGACTTACAATCACTCTCATGCCTGGTACTTAAAATAAAACTTCTGGCATCTTTACTCTCCATTCGTTCAAAAACGCTATCCTGAGAATTATACACCGTGAAACCAACTTTTAGATCTGGTATCTTATAAATAGATCTAAAGATTTTCTGCAGTTTCAGCAATTCGTCTTTTTGTGAAGCCTTTTCAAATAACAATGTGGTTTTCAGTTCTGAAATTGCTTCATCTATGGTTACGTCGGTAAGGTTTAGGATTATAAAACCCTTGAACGACCAGCTTTGCGGTGGAAACATTTCTTTCCAGACAGAAATATTCTCAAAATTCTGAATAAGTTTATCTACATCTTCCTGACTTATTTTCTTTGCTTTCCCGGTAGGTTCCAGATCAACAAAATCCCCGTTTATGGCTATACGATAATGACGCATAATCCCTTTTTCATCAGGAATATCAAAATACATTGGCCTGGAAAAATCTATATCGTAATCATAGTAATGGTTCAAAATATTGATACACGCGTGGATGTAATGCATATTTTCATCCATATTTCGCATTTGAATATTAAAATCCTCTCCCGCATTATTCATTATCCGCTTTAATCTTTTGGAACGATTAAAGAATATATTATGATGGGGCACAGAAGCTGTTTTAATCTCGTTATCGCTTAAAATACTGGGGAAGATATCATCCAGCAGGATTTTAATGGGTTCTTTAAGCTCAGTCAGTTCAGCGGGATCTTCGATACCTTCGGTCAACTGCGGAAAAGAATCTACATATTCCAGGAACTTCTCAACATATTCACGGGAAATCCCACCAATTCCATTCTGAAGTTGTTCTTTATAAACATCGATTACCTTGTGGAAACTAATCTTGATCTTAAATGGAAAATCTTCAATTTGTTCTTTCATTACCTGATAATATGGGGTAAAATTACATTTTCTGTAAGCCCGGCCTATGGTCAAGCTCCAAATTAACAATATTTTATAAAAATGAAAGACACTTCTAATAGCAGTTGTTTATTTTTGCTGAAATTAAAAATGATATTATGAGAAAATTATTAGCAATAGCCGGTCTGGCCTTAATAACGATATCCTGCCAGAACGATAAAGGTTATTCTATAGAAGGTACCGCAGAAGGTATTGAAGATGGCAAAATGGTCTATATTTCTGAGATCCAGAATCCAAATTCCCGTCCCGAAAGAATTGATTCCACCCAGATTAAAGATGGGAAATTTGAACTCGACCTCCCGGAGGTTGAAAACTCTAATTTAAGCTTCGTAGAAATTGAAGGTCTGGACGGAAATGTGATCTTTATTTCTGAAAATCAACCCATCAGCTTCGAGATTTATAAAGATAGTCTAAGAGCCTCCCAGATAAAGGGTGGAAAAGAAAACCAGACTTTGGTATCTTACCTTGAACATCTTAAAGAAACCAATAAAAAAGTTGGGGAAGGACGTCAGGAAATGCAACAGGCCTTTCAGCAAAGAGATTCTACTCAACTAAGAGTCCTGCAGGAAGCCGAAGCAGAATTGATGGATAACGACAAGGTTTTCAAAAAGAAAATGGTTAAAGAAAACCCTGATTCATTTGTATCGGTAATGATTCTTTTGGATATGATGAATATGAAAGCATTCCCTGTTAATGAGATCAAAGAATTATATGAAGGGCTGGATGATGACGTAAAACAAAGCACCATCGCAAAATCCCTGGAACAAAAACTTAAAAGTGAAAGTGCCGTAGCCATAGGCAGCAAAGCTCCTAATTTTACAGCTCCAACCCCAGAAGGGGAAGATCTTTCTCTGGAAGACATACGTGGAGAAGTAACCCTGATCGATTTTTGGGCTGCCTGGTGTAAACCTTGCAGAGTAGAAAACCCCAACATAGTTAAGATCTATGAAAAATATCATGATAAAGGTCTTGAAATTATAGGTGTTTCCCTGGATCGCCCAAATCAGAGAGATAAATGGCTTAAGGCAATTGAAGATGACAAACTGCCCTGGCACCAGGTTTCCAATCTGGAATTCTGGAATGAACCGGTGGCACAGCTATACGGAATTCGCGCAATTCCTGCTGCATTTATCCTTGATAAGGATGGCGTAATAGTAGCGCGAGACCTGAGAGGCCAAGATCTTGAAAACAAGATCGCAGAACTTTTAAATGAAAAAGAATAAACCTGATAATTTATCACATTAAAAAAGCGCCTCAGGGCGCTTTTTTGCTTCTGTATCTATATTAGTGTCACTCAAAAGAGTATAAGAAGGCACCTTAAACTTGATCCCATTTCTTACGGAAAATTGATTAGCTGGATGAGATTCTGAATTAATCCCGAAAGTCTTCGGGATGGAATGACGTTTTAACTACTTTTCAAACAGCCTTTAGGTTTATTTCTTTAATGCAATTGAAAGCCGACATTCACTGTCACACTAATTTCCATCTCTCCTGGAGAAAGGGTTTCCTGCGATCCCGATTCTTCACTCATTTTCATATCTGCCATTCGATATACCGGCTGAAAATTATTTCCGGAAGACTCACTGATCGTAATCGCTTTTCCAACCTCCTGATTCAGGGGTCCGGCGAATTCTTCGGCTTTCTTTTTAGCAGCGAGGACCGCTCTTTTCCGGGCTTCGGTTTTATGTTTTTCCACTTCGGAAGATTTAAACTGGATTCCATTAATCCCATTTAACCCATTTTCAAGCAATCCGCTGATTATTTCTTCATATTTATCAAGATCTTCCAAAGTAATTGTAATAGCCTGTCTCGCTACATAAGTATAGGATTTATCGTTATAATTATATCTTTTGTTCAGGTTTACATAATCGGTTTGAATGTTCTTTTCAGGAATATCCTGGCCTTTTAAATACCTCAGAATAGCATCAGCAGTTTGATCGTTTTCTTTCTTTACCGTGCTCGCGTTTACACCTTCATGTTCAATCTGGGATTTTATTATAACCTGGTCCGGAACCACTTTTACGATCCCCTCCCCGGAAACAAAAATTCCATGATTCATCTTGTCTTCCTGGGCCATCGCACCCACACTTAACAATATAGCAGTAAGCAAAAGTAGTTTTTTCATAAGTAGTTTTTTTAGTCTTATGTAAGATTATAATTATACGTTCAGAATCAAGAAAAGTACCAAATTACAATTTTCCCATTTTTTGCAGCACAAATAAGACTACAATAGGGATTGCCAACAGGATAACCATAAGTAAATGATTCTCAAAAACCCAGGGCGCCAGGGCCAGGGTTAACACATATCCCCCCACGGCTCCCCCAAAATGAGCATCGTGACCAATATTACCAAGCCTTTTTTTCATTCCGTAAATAGTGTATAAAAGATAACCTATTCCGAAGATATAGGCCGGCACAGGAATAATAAAAAACAAACCAAGCATCATATCGGGTTGCAGTAGTATCGCTGAATAGAGCACTCCCATCACAGCGCCACTGGCACCAACAGCAGTGTAATGCGGCTCGTCTTTATGAAAGAAATAGGAAAGCAAATTACCGAGTATTAAACTCACCAGGTAAACAATTATAAACCCGACGGAACCGATCCCATAAATTACAACATTTGCAAAAAAATAGAGCGTAAGCATATTTACTAACAAATGTGTGGTATCGACATGCAGGAAACCGGAGGTAAAGACCTGAAACTTCGCGCCCCTTTTTAGATCGGCTATATTAAATTTAAATTTTTGAAAGAATGAATCATCATTAAAACCTTTAAAGGAGATAAGAACATTAGCGGCAATAATGATAATGGTAACAAGATTTATTTCCCCCATAATTGGATTTAATTTAATGTCAAATATACCATATATTTGCTGAAAGTTGTCTTATGCATCGCCTGGTTTTCTGGTTAACTTATCCCTTTCTCTGGTTTATTTCTATACTTCCTTTCCGGTTGTTCTATCTGGTTTCTGATATAATATTTGTATTGGTGTATCACATAATTGGATACCGAAGAAAAACTGTAAAGGAAAATCTCGACCTGGTATTTCCTGAAAAATCTACCGAAGAAAAGAAATCTATTCAGAAAAATTTCTACCGCCATATGTGCGATATTTTTCTTGAGATGATAAAGACTCTTTCCATTTCTGAAGAAGAATTAAAAAAACGATTTGTTTTTACCAATCCTGAAGAATTTGAAAGGCTAAAAAAGCTTGATAAAAGCATTGTGGCTATGTGTGGACATTATGCTAGCTATGAATGGATGATAGCACTTCAACTTCACGGAATAGACTATAAAGCATTGGGAATATACAAAAAGGTAAAAAACCCGTATTTCGATAAATTGGCAAGAGACATTCGGGGTAAATTTAATGGGGAACTAATCCCAACAGTTGAAGCAACTTCAAAAATCACTGCCCTGGAAAAATCAGGTCAACGTGGCATTTATGCAATGATTGCGGACCAATCTCCAAAACGTTTTAAAAAAACCCATTGGATAGATTTTATGGGGATTAAGGTGCCCGTTTTCATAGGTTCTGAGGTACTCGCCAGAAAACTGGATATGGCCGTGGTATATTTAAATATTGAAAAAGTGAAACGAGGCCATTATGCGGCCACATTGATCAATATTTCTGATAACCCACGACAGGAACCTGAGTTTGCCATTACTAAAGAATACATCAAATTACTGGAGCGCCAGATAAAAAATGACCCTCAATATTATTTATGGACCCATAAACGGTGGAAACACCGCAACAGGCCCATAACTGATGATTCTATTGTAATAGACTAGGCTATAATGGTTTTGATCTCTGCTATCATCTTCTGGGCAAGATCATCGGCTTCCTGCTGAGATTTTGCCTCGGTGTAAATCCTGATAATAGGTTCGGTATTAGATTTCCTAAGGTGGACCCAATTTTCGGGAAAATCTATTTTTACACCATCTACAGTAGAAACCTGTTCATCCCGGTGTCTTTGCTCTACCGCTTTCAGGATTCCATCCACATCAAGATCGGGTGTTAACTGGATCTTATTTTTACTCATAAAATAAGCCGGATATTCATTTCTTAATTCTGAAACCTTCTGCTTTCTTTCAGCAAGCAGACTTAAGAATAAGGCCACCCCAACAAGACTATCCCTTCCGTAGTGAGATTCAGGATAAATAATTCCGCCATTACCTTCACCACCAATAACCGCATTGCTGTCTTTCATTAACTTAACAACATTCACTTCACCTACGGCACTAGCCCTGTATTTCCCATTATGTTTTTCGGTAACATCACTAAGAGCACGGGAAGACGAAAGATTGCTCACAGTATCGCCCGAAGTTTTGGAAAGCACATAATCGGCACAGGCAACAAGGGTATATTCTTCGCCAAACATTTGGCCATTTTCATCAATTATTGCCAGCCTGTCCACATCGGGATCTACGACGAATCCCATATCGGCCTTTTCTTTAACCACAAGATCAGAGATGTCCTGAAGATGCTCCTTTAAAGGTTCGGGATTATGCGGGAAATGCCCGTTTGGTTCACAGTACAACTCCACTACTTCCACGCCGAGCTTTCTTAGCAAAGCCGGGATGACAATTCCTCCGGTAGAATTCACTCCGTCTACCACCACTTTAAAACCAGCGTTTTTGATTTTGTCGGCTTCTACCAGTTTTAATTTGAGGACCTCATTTATATGAATATCCATATAATTCTCCCTAAGGCTAATTTCACCAAGGTCATCAACCTCAGTAAAATTAAAATCTTCATCCTCTGCAATACTAAGGATTTTCGCCCCCTCTTCTCCATCCAGAAACTCTCCTTTGGAATTCAGCAATTTAAGAGCGTTCCACTCCTTGGGATTGTGGCTGGCGGTTAAGATGATACCACCGTCGGCTTTCTCCAGAGGAACAGCGATCTCCACAGTAGGTGTTGTGGACAGGCCAAGGTCTATTACATCAATACCAAGGCCGGTAAGGGTGTTCATCGTTAATTCCTGGATCATTTTACCTGAAATACGGGCGTCCCTTCCAACCACGACTTTCAAATTTTCTTTACCTAAGGATTTTTTCAACCAGGTTCCGTAAGCGGCGGCAAATTTCACGGCATCTAATGGGGTAAGATTCTCACCGGTTTTGCCCCCAATTGTACCCCGAATTCCGGAAATAGATTTTATTAAGCTCATAAATTTATATTGATTTTGTAAAACACAATTTTAACAAATATACAAGTCGTAGGAAGTATCAGACAAAACTTAACACAAAATAAACAGGAAAAGGCCAGAATTCACTAACTTTCTTCAATGAACTACCTGGCCCATATATATCTTTCCGGAACGGATAATGAATTGAAAATCGGCAACTTCATAGCAGATTCTGTGAAAGGGAAGGATTTCCTAAAATATCCAGCTAGGATACAACAGGGAATTATTCTACATAGAGCTATTGATACCTATACAGATGTACATCCGGTTTTCGGAAAAAGCAGGAAAAGACTTTTTCCTCAATATCGACATTACAGCGGGGTAATTGTGGACATGTTCTATGATCATTTTCTCGCTGCCAACTGGAATAAGTATTCCAAAGAACCCTTGGAAGAGTACACAAATAATTTTTATACCCTACTCGAGAAAAACTGGGAGTTCCTTCCTTCTCGCGTTCAGAATTTCTATCCATATATGGTACAGGATGATTGGTTTCTGCGGTATGCCACAGTAGATGGGATAGAAAAAATACTGGCTCAGATGAGCCGGAGAACCAGTTTTATTTCAAAATTGCATCATTCTGTTAAAGAGCTTGAGGAAGATTACGATAACTTTAAAAATGAGTTCCTGGAGTTTTTTCCAGACCTAATAGATTTTACTGCAAAAGAAATTGACCAATTAAAAAACTAAGGAAATTCCCGTATTTTTTACATTTTTTTCAGCTAATTTCTAATGCTAATTTTTTATCGTTTTTTTGGGGAATATTAACACAACTTTGTGTGGAACGGGATTCCCCAACTTCAAAACCAAAAAATGTTAACACATAAAAAAGCCCCCAAGAAGTCTCTGACTTTTTGAGGGCAATCTTATAAAAACCTATTTTTAGGCGTAATACCAATAACTATCTTCAAAAATCACTTCTAGCCAGCCGTATTGCGTATTATACAACCAGGCATCATACATCCGTAAAACTGTTAACCCATTAATGGTATAATATTCACCGTTAATGTAGGTGGGTTCAGTACCTCCACCGGGATACATTGCATTTATTCCCTGCTTGTCCCCACTGGACAATTGCGAACGTTGTACATTATAGGTACTCCCATTGGTCTTTGTTATTGTAGGTTCTCCGTTCTTGGAAAAAGAATACGAGCCATACATCATTATTGATCCGAGGTCCAGGCTGGAAGTATATTCATCACCATCAAATCCACCTTCATCGTAAGTATGGAAATTGTGTTCTGTTCCACTTTTTATATTATCGTAATGAACGGTGATATAGTTACTCCTGTCTACCCGACTTTGCTCGTGCCATAGGCCAACGGCATGACCAATCTCGTGAATAGTGTTACCGGTGGAGCAACTACTGGAAAGAGTTATGTTTTGTCTCCCTCCAATCATTCCAACATAAGAAGAACATCCGGAACCAGAAGTGAAGTATACATAATTCGACTGTCCCGATCTTTCAATGAATTGAATGTTGGTATTGGCTTCCCAATGCTTCAAGGCATCATACACCCTATCTTTACTGGGTAAACTTCCATCAATAGAATAATAGACCTTATTATCTGGCCATAAACCGTTGGTACGGCCTACACTTTTTTGATCAACTTCTTCGCCTTTTTCATAAACCAGTTTCTGAGGCTTTGAACTGGTTAAATGTGCGGGAATCATAATATCCCCCTGATAGACGTAATCCTTACCCTGTTTCTCAACCGGAATCTTTTGCCCGGTATAATAAACTTCTGATACGGGTCCAACATTGTCGGGATAGGCTATCTCTGTAAGTGATTCCCCAAGCTCGTTGGTCTCTGTTTGTGTTTGTGTTTGTGTTTCTTCTGTTTCATTAATTGGATCTTTACTACAGGCCATAATTGTTAGAACCGATAGTAACATAAATTTGCTTTTTCTCATAAGTAGGGTTTTTCCTAAATTTTGTTAATAATGATTTTAATTAAATTTACTGACTCAGGTTTTACAAAGGTTATTCCAAAAATTTTTATCAATTAAGCTTCTAATTAATTAATAGTCAGTTTCCTACAAAAAAAATAAGAATCCAGATAATTAACTATCCCGGGGCTGGGTAGTTCCATATCTTTCTTCTTGAATAGTGTAATGAAACTCACTGAAAATGAATTACTTAAAGGCAAAGATTAATTATTAACCCTGGCAACACTCTGAGTTAGATAATACTAACATAGTAAACTCCATATTTTAATATAATTTTTTGATAAATTTAACAAAAAATAAAGCTGTCCGAAATAATTCGGACAGCTTCTTATTCCTACCACGGAGGTAGAGAATAATATCCAGTTAATTAGTCACCCCCCGGTTAATTAATATAACTGGATTTATTAATCACATACATTCGCAACGATAGAAACATAGAATGTTGAACCAGAATCGAAATTTTGGACGAGTTCATTAACTGCTGCTGTTCCTGTAGCTCCCAGGTCTGATGCTGCAATACAAACTGAATCATCAGTAAAGGATGCTGTTGGTGAAAACATAATTCTATAATCTTCTAACGTATAGCCATCCTCAACACCGAAGATATACCTGAAATCATCACCTTCTTCCGGGAATGAAACAATAGCGACTCTTGACTCAAATGTTTCCCCTAAGAAATAAGGTTGTCCAATGGTCACTTCGAACCATCCGTTGGTATCATTAAGATAATAATCAGGACAATCAGCTGTTTCCACAAAATCACATGGTTCAGGCTCTGTACCTCCATTAATTTCACAGCCTACCTCGTCAACCGTAACACCAGAAGGGGTGTTTGCACATTCATCAATTCCATCACGAACTCCATCACCATCGCTGTCAGGACAACCTTGTGTTGCCACTGTACCATCTACCTCAGGACAAAGATCATCACCATTTAAAACTCCATCGCCATCACAATCGGCCGCCGGGTCAGTGAGATCACATTCATCACCACCACCATTATCATCATCATCACAGCCAAATCTTGCGTGGAAGTATTCAACGGTTTCTCCATCATCATTAAGGTTAGCCCAAATATCATTTCGGCTTAAAGAACCTTCAATTGGATCCATCATTTCAGGAGCATCATATACCCCTTCGAAATCGAGTAAGGTTAAACTATAATGGATGTATTTTTCATCATCATCATAGGAAGAAAGATCTGGTAAAGCAAAACAGATAGGTGAAGCTGATGGATCTTCTCCGTTTAGATCAACATTATTGACCATACCTGAATATAGTTCAGTACCGTCTTCTAACCAGATATCTACAGAGAAACGTGCAGGATAGTGACGACCATCATCATCACAGTAGTTTGCAAAGAAACAGTATTCAAAAGCTTCTTTTTCTATAATGTCGAAGAATAAATATCCATATTCGTTGACCATACGGTCATCAAAACATAGAACCTCTACGTCTACATATTTCTTCACTCCGGCTCCAAGACTTATATCAATTGGAAGAGGATTATCAACGAAATCAGCCAGGTCACCACCTAATTTTGGTGCAATCCAGATCATTTCGTCATCTGAGTTGTAAACCGCAAAATAGGTTAAAACATAATCACCCGGTGTCAGTTCAAGATCGGCTGATTCCTGGGTAAACCATACATCCTCTCCATTTTCCTCGATAGGAGTTGGATGAACATTGACCACTAAGGGAGTTTCCATAGTGCCCACGTTTTCATCACCAGTTAGGACAACATGCACATAGGCAGGTTCATCATCACCACAAGCAGGAATACCGAGATCGGCCTGTTGCCTGCTGTTGTTCACAAGATCATTTAAGACAGTTTCAAAGGACAGGGTAGCCGTAGCATCATCCTGTAAAACATCAGTTTCTTCTTTACTACACGAAGTAAATAACATTGCTATTATAGCAATGGCCCCCATGTATTTATTAAAATTTTTCATAATTAAATTATTTAAGAATGGTTATTAAAGTGTTTTGTAATAAGAAATAAAGGGAAAGGCATAATTCACCTTTCCCTTTATTAATTTTAAAAATCATGTAAATCAATTGCTCCACAGGCTACAGCAAGACCGGGAACATATGTCCCGTCTACCGTCATCCCATGAATGTTGATAGTTCTATCCTGTAATTGCCCCAATGCTGTAAGCTCGGCACCGGTTAGGGTAAATTCCCTGTTGTAATTAAGCGATCCCCAACTAGAGAATGCATTTGGCCATTCTCCGCTTTGTTCTCTAAGATCAAAGATTGGTGCTCCGGAATCATCACAGCTTTCACCTTCATGAATATGCTGTGGATGTCTGCGGTTATTACCTCTTTCAAGGTTAGTTGCCATTACTGTTGCTCTCAACATATTGTCTTCAAGCTTAAAATATGCGAACCCAAATACCTCAGATCCATTTTCAGGATATAGACAGGCTTTATAGTGTTTAGCATCATCTCGTGGATCCTGGAATATTGGAGGTTCATCGCCGGTTTCACAACCTTCTCTGAAGTGCCAGTAATCTAGGTTATCTTCTCCATCAAAGAAGCTTTTTACTTCAGTATCGGTGATAGTACCAATTCTAATTATTTCTTCAGTAACATCTCCGTAGGCATCAGAACTTATAAGAGTGATCTCAAAATAATATTCATCATCTGCGCTGGTGTCTGGTAAGGCCATACATAATGGTGTTCCTGCCCAGTCTCCATCGTCATTTAACTCTACGGTATTGCTAAGATCATCATAAAGCTGAGTGCCTTTTTCATCATCTTCCCACACCCATACATCTACGCTAAAGGCAGCAGGATAGTGTCTTCCACTAGGAGGACAGAAGTTTCCGAAAATACAGAACTCAATAGCCTGTTTTCCAATAATATCGAAGAACAGGTATCCGTATTCGTTAACCATACGGTCATCAAAACATAAAACCTCTACGTCTACATATTTTTTAACTCCGGCTCCAAGGTTAATGTCAAGTGGGAGTGGATTGTCTACGAAATCGGCCAGGTCACCACCGGTGGTAGGTGCAAGCCAGATCATGTCTCCTCCTGCATTAAATACAGCAAAATATGTTAAAGTATAGGATCCCGGTGTTAATTCAAGATCTCCGGACTCCTGGGTGAACCATACTTCCTGTTCACCTTCCATTATAGGAGTAGGATTAACATCGATCACCAAAGGATCTTCTTCGGTTCCAATATTCTCGTCTCCGGTTAGAATTACTTCTACATAGGCCGGTGCATCATCTCCACAGGCAGGAATACCAAGATCGGCCTGTTGTCTGCTGGTGGTAACCAGGTCATTCAGCAGTGTTCCAAAGGAAAGGGTTGCTTTCTCGCCTCCGTTGTCGATCATCGGAGTTTCTTCCTTACTACAGGAGGTAAAAAGCATCGCGAAAACCGCAATACCTCCCAGGAATAGTTTAAAGTTTTTCATAATTAAAAAATTTAAGGTTAATAAATAAGTGAATGGTTAATAAAATTATTGAGATGGCCAATTGGCCGTAACTTTTCATGATTTCAGTGAAATATGCAGCTAATTAATCTCCGGCTCTCCATATAAGGAGAAGCCGGATATTAATTTTACAACATTTAAAATTACCTAGTCCATATCATCATCATCTGGACAAACATCCAGGTGGACAACAAGCCAGAAGTCTCCGTCACCGGAATATTCAGTATCCCATGAATAATCATCATCAAATGCAGGAAGATCATTTCCGAATTGTCCTGGAGCAGTAGTGGTTGGCATATCCTCATCATCGAAGTATAGATGACCACCGTCAGCTTCCGCACCATCGCAAAGATCGATATCAACTGTTACCTCATCTCCTTCTACAGTTAGATGAACTACACCTACTAAGTAGCCTTTATCAGTATCATTTTTACCGGCTGCGGCATAGATATTATACTCATAAGTACCATCTAAATCGTCGAAATTAAGTGCCCATCCCCATCGGTTGTTTCCTAATTCAAGGTCCTGAAGAGTGTAATCACCAACCATAAAGGCTGTTTCACAGCTACCAAGATCGGTTTCACAGTCGTCTCCGTTTCCGTTATCATCTTCTAGACAGTCTGGAATACCGTTTTCATCTTCATCAATGGTATCGTCATCATCTGGACATACATCACATGCATCACCTACACCATCTTCATCGGTATCAGCTTGATCTTCATTATCTACGAAAGGACAGTTGTCACAAACATCGCCATGACTATCGTCATCAGAATTTTCCTGATTTGGATTGTAAACATTTGGACAGTTGTCATCGTCGTTTGGAACATCATCGTCATCATCATCATTTGGTGGAGGTGGTGTGTCGCCACAATTGAAACGGATGTGTTCGTAATATACATTATCAGCTCCGTCAAAATTAGCTTCGATCTCATTTCTGCTTAGAGAACCTGATTCTACATAAGTTCCAACAGTTCCATATACATCGCCCCAGTCAAGTAAAGTGATCTCATAATGGATGTATTCAACATCATCTCCGTAAGAAGCGATATTTGGAAGTGCAAAGCATAATGGATCTGCAGATGGTTCTCCTGTAGCATCAACACTATTGATTTCACCTGAGTAAAGTAGTTCGGTTTCACCTTCCAACCAGATGTCTACAGAGAAACGAGCAGGATAGTGTCGTCCGTTGTCATCACAGTAATTGGCAAAGAAGCAATATTCGAAGGCTTCTTTTCCAATAATATCAAAGAATAAGTAACCGTATTCATTGACCAGACGATCATCAAAGCACAACACCTCTACGTCTACATACTTCTTAACTCCGGCACCAAGCGAAATATCAATTGGTAAAGGAGTATCAACGAAGTCTGCAAGGTCACCTCCTGTTGTTGGTGCCATCCAGATCAATACGTCGTCCTCATTATAAACTGAGAAATAAGTAAGCTGGTAGTCTCCGGGAGTTAGTTCAAGATCGGCAGATTCCTCAGTGAAATAAACCATTTCTCCATCTTCTTCGATAGGAGTTTCATTTACCGGAATCATAAGAGGATCGGTCATAGTACCAACATTTTCCTCTCCGGTAAGTACTACGTGTACATACGCCGGTGCATCATCACTACATAGGGGAATTAAATCACCTATTGCCTGTTTATTGGCACTGTCCATCAGGTCATTCAAAGCAGAAGCGAAAGAAAGCGTCGCCTTTTCCTGATTTTCGATAACCGATGGGTTGTCCTCCGTACTACAGGAGGAAAATAGCATTGCAAAAATTGCAATTGCTGAAAAATAATACCTAAAGTTTTTCATCATTAAAGATTTTTAGTTAATAATTATTTTAGAATGGTTAATAAATATATAGGTACCCAAAATGGGTGATCTATCAAAAATGCATTGAACACAATTGTTGGGGAAAAGTTCACGTAACAGATAAGATGCGAAGTGGGGTGACTATCTTATCTTTAATTCTATTATAAATGTAGTTTAATTAATGCAGGAACACCATGGGGGGAAACCCGTAATATTGATTTAAATGTGAGGATTACGCCTTCTGGGAATCTATCAAATTATGGTTAATGGCATAGATAATACTTTCCAGTATCGTTTCAGAATTGGTCCTTTTAATAATATTAGATCGATGCTTCTCTATGGTTTTAGGGGAAATAAATAAGGTTGAAGAAATATCCTTTGTTTTATAACCCTTGATCAATAACTGGATGATCTCTTTCTCCCTTTTAGTGAAGCTAAATTCAGGGATATTACTGTTTTCCTTAAAACAAGCCTCTACCAGCTCTGAACTTGTCCCGAGCTTAGGATTTACTATGACCTCATCTCCATTGAAATCTATTATCATAATAAAATGATTCCCGTAATTCTTATTCAGTTTTGAGAAACTTATTTTCGCATCGCGAATCTTATTGGACCTGAGGAGAAGAGCGGTTTTTGTAGAGGCTTTCATATGTTTGCCTCTGCCAAAATTCCGAAGGGCATTTTTCACCTTAGCTTTATTTTCACATTGTACCAGGTCGGTAAGTTTTAATCCCTGGATTTTCTCTATTCTGAAGTGCTGTTTGAACGAATCATTCATTGCGACAATTTCATCCTGCTGAAGTAAAACTACAGGCTTAGCCATAAGATTAAACAATCCCATAAAAGAATCTTTCCAAAAATTAGAAAGCGAATTATTTGCAAAAACGAGTTTTATGATCTTTCCGCACAAGGCCTGGACAGAGGGGGAATAAATAAATTCGTCTACTACCTTTCTAAAACGACTCTCTACTTCCATCTTCAAACTTTCATCGGCATAAACGATAAGCCAGGCTTTATTAAGAAAGTGAGTAGATTTAAAATTAGAAATATTTTTAAAGTTTCTTCCGGATCTGTAGGAAGCATAATCAATTAATATGATATCCGGCAATAAATTCAATGCGCAATTGAATCCTGTGTGCAAGGAACTGGCTGTATGAACTTCAAAATGCATACTAAGCCCCTCTTTAATGCCCCTTTGGAGTTCACTCCTGCTGGTAATCAACAACAGTTGTTTCTTATCTGTAATCATTCCACTATATTTTAGTGTGCCTAGGCACTGGTTAATAAGCAATACTAACTGTTCGGGGCAGTAGTTTACAAACCCACAATAAATTGGAGTTTGGCTTCCGGGGGGGAATAATTAAAGATTTGGGTAAGAATTTACTATCTCAAATATAGGTGAAATTACCCATTCTTCGGAAATTTTTTATGTAATATTATACTGACATCCAATAAGTTAAATGACTGTTTTATTACCGTTTTTTACAGTCTAAATTTGAATTTTATGGAACCCTAAAGTTTTATTTAACAAACCATTTACATTTATGGATTCCCGGAAAATTCCTAAAACCATCCAATACCACTCAAAACATTACGTCTTAATTAACAGGCATCAGATTAAGCTTTCTTTTTAGTTAGCAACACTTTAAGTACCTTTGCCACCTTGTTTAAAAATATGGCAAAATTCGAAGAATATATAGAAGTTTTAGGAGCCCGTGTACACAACCTTAAAAACATAGATGTAAGAATTCCACGTGAAAAACTGGTGGTAATTACCGGACTTTCGGGTTCCGGGAAATCATCTCTGGCTTTCGATACGATTTATGCTGAAGGTCAGCGCCGGTACATAGAAACATTTTCGGCATATGCCAGGCAATTCCTGGGAGGTTTAGAGCGCCCCGATGTTGATAAAATTGACGGACTTTCCCCTGTTATCGCCATTGAACAAAAAACCACCAGCAAGAATCCCCGGAGTACCGTGGGTACTATTACTGAAATTTATGACTTTCTGCGACTATTATATGCCCGCGCCGGGGAAGCATATAGCTATAATACCGGTGCGAAAATGGTTAGCTATTCCGATAGCCAGATTAAAGACCTGATCCTGCAGGATTTTAAAGGTAAAAGGGTGAATGTTCTGGCGCCCGCAGTGAGATCAAGAAAAGGACATTATCGTGAGCTCTTCGAGCAGATCGCAAAACAGGGTTTCGTAAAAGTACGCACCGATGGTGAGATAAGAGATATCGTAAAAGGCATGAAGCTGGACCGTTACGTAACCCACGATATCGAAATTGTAGTAGACCGCCTGAAAATAGATGATAAGACCGAAGCCGATAAACGCCTGGACGAAAGCATAAAAACTGCCATGTATCATGGCGACGATGTGCTTATGATCATGGAGCAGGAAACCGGAGAACTCCGTTTCTTTAGCCGAACACTTATGTGTCCCACAACCGGAATATCTTATCCAAATCCAGAGCCTAATACATTTTCCTTTAATTCTCCCAAAGGCGCCTGCGATTCCTGTAATGGGATAGGCACATTATTCAAGGTAAATATCGATAAGATCATCCCGGATCCTAAAAAGAGCATTCAAAACGGTGGTCTGGCTCCTCACGGCCCTCAAAAGAAGAACTGGATCTTCTCGCAGTTGGAACTAATTGCAGAGAAATATGATTTTAAACTATCAGAGCCTATTAGTAAAATTCCCAAAGAAGCCATGGACCTTATACTTTTTGGGGGTAAGGAAAAATTCTCCAAAGAATCCAAAACTCTTGGAATTACCCGCGATTTTAAAATCGATTTTGAAGGAGTCGCTACTTTTATTGAAAATACCTATTATAATAACGATTCTACCTCCCTTAGGCGTTGGGCTAAGGAATATATGGAAAAGATAGAATGCCCCGATTGTCAGGGAACTCGTTTGAAGAAAGAGTCTCTTTACTTTAAAATTCACGATAAAAATATCGCCGAGCTCGCTCAGCTGGATATCAGCGATCTGGCGAAATGGTTCAAGGGTTTGGAGAAACACCTCAGCAATAAACAGAATCAGATCGCTTCAGAAGTAATTAAGGAAATACGAACCAGAATTCAATTCCTGGTAGATGTTGGTCTAACCTACCTGGCTCTCAACCGGGGCTCAAAATCCCTATCGGGAGGAGAAGCGCAGCGTATCAGGCTGGCTACTCAAATAGGATCCCAGCTGGTAGGAGTGCTCTATATTTTAGATGAGCCCAGCATTGGATTGCATCAACGGGATAATGAAAAACTCATCAATTCCCTGGTTTCACTACGTGACCTGGGAAATTCGGTTATTGTGGTGGAGCACGATAAGGATATGATAGAGCGTGCAGACCATGTGATAGATATTGGCCCAGAAGCCGGAAAACACGGTGGAGAAATAATTAGTGAAGGAACACCTTCAGAATTAAAAAAACACGACACCCTTACCGCTGCTTACCTTAATGGGACTAAGGAAATAAAGGTTCCCGAAAAAAGAAGAAAAGGCAATGGAAAGTTTGTAGAATTAAAAGGGGCTACCGGAAATAACCTGAAGAAAGTTTCAGTAAAAATTCCTCTGGGAAAAATGGTAGCTGTAACCGGAGTTTCTGGTAGCGGGAAATCTACCCTGATCAATGAAACACTTTACCCCATTATGAATGCCTATTATTTTAATGGCGTAAAAGTTCCTATGCCATATACTTCCATAAAAGGTTTGGATAATATCGATAAAGTTATAGATATCAACCAGACCCCCATTGGAAGAACACCTCGTTCAAACCCAGCAACCTATACCGGTGTGTTTTCTGAAATCAGGAATCTTTTCGCCAAAACCCCTGAATCCCTAATTCGGGGTTACAAGCCGGGCCGATTTAGTTTCAACGTAAAAGGCGGACGTTGTGAGACCTGTAAAGGTGGCGGCCTAAGGGTAATAGAGATGAATTTCCTTCCCGATGTTTATGTGGAATGTGAAACCTGCCAGGGAAAACGCTTTAATCGTGAAACCCTGGAAATTCGGTATAAGGGCAAATCGATCTCTGATGTCCTGGAAATGACCATCAACGATGCTACACCTTTTTTTGAAGCCATTCCAAAAATTTACCGCAAATTGAAGACTATTCAGGATGTTGGGTTGGGATATATTACGCTGGGACAACAAAGCACGACTCTTTCAGGCGGGGAAGCCCAACGTATAAAACTGGCTACTGAACTTTCTAAAAGAGATACCGGAAATACCTTTTATATCTTAGACGAACCCACAACGGGATTGCATTTTGAAGACATCAGAGTGCTAATGGATGTATTGAATAAATTAACCGATAAAGGGAATACCGTTTTAATTATTGAACATAATATGGACGTGATTAAAATGGCAGATTATATCATAGATATTGGTCCCGAAGGCGGTAAAAATGGCGGAAAACTCATCGCCAAAGGTACGCCTGAGGAAGTTGCGAAATCTGGAAAAGGCTATACTGCACCATACCTCAAAAAAGAATTACACTTAAAAAACTAAAAACCTAATATGAGAACGAATTTAAAAAATAAAGCCTGGAACGAAATTAAAACAAACGACTCCTGGGCTATTTTTAAAATAATGGGCGAATTTGTCCACGGTTATGAAAAACTGAGTCAGATTGGTCCCTGTGTTACTATTTTCGGATCAGCCAGAACTAAACCCGATCAGAAATATTATAAACTGGCAGAGAAAATATCCAAAAAAATAGTTGAAAACGGTTATGGTGTAATTACCGGTGGTGGTCCCGGGATTATGGAAGCCGGGAATAAAGGAGCCCACCTTGGCGGCGGGACTTCAGTAGGCCTTAATATCGACCTCCCTTTTGAACAACACGACAATCCTTATATTGATAATGATAAAAGTCTTGATTTTGATTACTTCTTTGTTAGAAAAGTAATGTTCGTAAAATATTCTCAGGGCTTTGTTGTAATGCCAGGTGGCTTTGGAACTCTGGACGAGCTTTTTGAAGCGATTACCCTCATCCAGACCCATAAGGTCGATAAATTTCCAATTATTCTGGTAGGTACCGAATTCTGGGGCGGTCTGGTAGACTGGGTGCGGAAAACCCTTCTGGATGACTTTCAAAATATTAGTGAGCCCGATATGGATCTTGTTCAGTTAGTGGATACGGAAGATGAGGTTATTGAAATCCTTAACCAGTTCTACGATGAATATAACTTAAGCCCTAACTTCTAATCATAATCGGTTATGAATAATAAACTTTGATTATATTTAACCAAATTCTTTTACACGCTTAAATAGCCTTGTTTCCCTTGAAGTATTTTATATTTTACCTGCTGCTCATTACAGGAATAGGTTTGGGTTTTTCCCAGAACTCTATCACTATAAACGCGCAGTTAAACGACTCCCTGAGGACATTTGATATTCAGCAGGAGATCATTTATAAGAACGAAAATAAAGATACTTTAAAGGAAATTTATTTAAATGACTGGGCTAACGCCTACAGCAGTAAATCCACTCCCCTGGCCCAAAGGTTTGCTGAAGAATTCTCCCGGCGCTTTCATTTTTCAAAAGAAATTGAAAGAGGAGGTACTTCCATTAATTCCCTTTCTCAAAGATCTGGGGATTCCCTTAGCTGGAGCAGGCCGGAATTACACCCCGATATTATTAAAGTTGAATTACCCCAGGCTTTACCACCGGGAGAAGATTTTGAAATTCATCTTGACTATAAACTAAAAATCCCCTCTGATAAATTTACCCGATATGGGGTAGACAATGTTGGAAATTACAAATTAAGATACTGGTATATCAATCTGGCGGTATACCGGGATGGATGGCAAATTTTTAGTCACCGCAACCTTGACAATCAATTCACAAGCCCGGCTAGACTTAATATTACCCTAAGCATTCCACAAAACCTTTATGTTGCAAGTGCTCTGGCCAAAAGAACTTCCCATACCTCAAAGGGTTTGAAAACCGTTCAGCTTGTAGGATTGAACAGAACAGAATCTAAACTCTACCTTACAAAAAGTTATCTTTTTGAATCTGAATATGCCCAATCCCACGAAATTCTAACCGATATAGAAGACGATGGACTCCAGCCGGCAGTTAAACGTGCTATTCTGGACAGAATAATAAAATTCATTTATCAGCGTCTGGGAACTTATCCACATAGTACTTTATTTGTTACCCAGGAAGATTACTTAGATAGCCCAATCTATGGTCTCAACCAGCTCCCGAGTTTTATAAGGCCGTTCCCAGATGGTTTTCAGTATGATATCAAGCAGTTCAAGACCATAACCAACAATCTGTTGAAGAATTCTATTCATATTAATCCCAGGGAAGAACAATGGGTTAAAGATGCCATTCTCGTTTCTCTTATGATGGATTATGTAGACACGTATTACCCCAGGATGAAGTTAATTGGTAACCTGAGCGATATTATAGGAATTAGATGGTTTCACGCCGCCGATTTGGAATTTAATGACCAGTACCAGTTTCTCCATATGAATACGGCAAGACTGAATCTGGATCAGCCACTGGCTACCTCTCAGGATTCCCTCATAAAATTCAATATAAATATTGCAAACCCTTACAAAGCCGGGGTAGGTATAAAATACCTGGAGGATTACGTTGAAAGTGACGCTGTAAAAAGTTCGATCCAGAAGTTCTATAAAGAAAAAAGCATGGAGCCGGTTTCAGAAAAAGATTTTGAATCCTATCTGGAAAAGGGTACTGATAAAGATATCTCGTGGTTTTTTGAGGAATATGTAGCTAAAAATGAAAAAATTGATTTCAGGATAAGTGATCTGGTAAAAACCAAAGATTCCATAAAAGTGACCGTCCTGAATAAACGCAGAAACGGTTTTCCGGTTTCACTTTATGGCCTTAAGGACGGGCAAATTGTCTATAAAACCTGGGTGGATGATTTTAATAAAGAAAAGACCGTAAGTATTCCCCGAAAAGATATAGAGAGGCTCGCCCTAAATTATGAAGGAATAATCCCCGAGATTAACCAAAGGGATAATTATAAGGGGGTAACAACACTTCTTGATAAACCACTCCAATTCCGCCTCTTGCAGGATATTGAAGACCCTCGCTATACCCAGGTTTTCTTTATGCCAGAATTTGATTATAACCTCTATGATGGCATTTCCATTGGGCCCAAGATGTATAACAAAACTTTCCTGAATAAAAATTTCGATTATAATCTATCTCCAAAATACGGTTTTAACAGTAAAACAATTGTGGGCTCTGCATCAATGGGCTATAACCAGCAATTTGAAAATAAAGAACTTCATTCCATACGTTACGGTATTAGTGGTTCCCGTTTTTCCTATGCTTATGATCTCTTTTACGAAAAATACACCCCTTATTTAGCCTTTTATTTTAGGAATAAATACCTTAGAAACAATGAACGGCAACGCTTGCTAATTAGAAATGTAAACGTTAGACGGGATATAAATCCGGCTGTGCCCCTGGACAGGCCTAATTATAATGTCTTCAACATAAATTACCAGTACAGCAAACCTCATTTGGCAGATTTTAACGGGGCATCCTTCGATTTTCAGCTGGCAGAAAAATTCAGCAAAGTCTCCATGAGTCTTGAATACCGTAAGCTCTTTAAAAATAACCGGCAGATTAACCTGAGGTTCTTCGCAGGGGCATTCTTATACAACGATAGTCAGAAAACCGATTATTTCAGCTTTGCTCTGGATCGCCCTACTGATTATTTGTTCGACTATAATTACTACGGAAGAAGCCAGGGCAGCGGACTCTTCAGCCAGCAAATTATTGTTGCTGAAGGTGGCTTCAAATCTCAATTGCAGCCAGAATATGCCAACCAATGGCTTACCACGGCTAACGGCAGTACAAATTTGTGGAAATTCATCTTTGTATATGCTGATGTAGGTCTGGTAAAAAACCAGTTCGAAAGTGCTAAATTCCTCTACGATTCAGGTTTACGTCTTAGTCTTGTAGACGATTATTTTGAAGTATTTTTCCCCGTCTATTCCAACTTAGGTTGGGAAATTGGCCAGGATAATTATGATCAAAAAATACGCTTCATCGTCTCCCTGGATATAAATACCCTCATTAAACTCTTCACCCGCCGGTGGTATTAACAAATATTTAAAGCATGCGCATATTTGTGTTTATAAGGAATCCAATTATGTGAAATTCACTTAAATAGTTAAACACTTCCGTTTTATTTCGTAAATAACAATTTATTTCTGAAAATTTAATTATTTCGTAAAATATTCAGCTTTTAATGAATTGTGTATAATTATAGTTTTCGTTACATTTGTTATTCAATAAAATGAATGTTCATGCAAAGCGAAACACAGACTAAAGATTCAATTTCATTTGAAGATTTCAAGGCACAAGTGATGGAAGATTACCGCATAGCGGTTACCAGCCGCGAATGCAGCTTACTGGGAAGAAGGGAGGTGCTCACCGGAAAAGCTAAATTCGGAATTTTTGGTGATGGAAAGGAAGTGCCGCAACTCGCTATGGCTAAAGCCTTTAAGAATGGCGATTTCAGGTCTGGGTATTACCGTGATCAAACCTTTATGATGGCGATCAATCAGCTTAGCATTGAACAGTTCTTCGCAGGACTTTACGCCGATAATAAAATAGAAAATGAGCCCATGTCTGCCGGAAGGCAAATGGGTGGTCATTTCTCCACTCACAGTTTAAATGAAGACGGAAGTTGGAAAAACCTGATGCAGCAAAAGAATTCCAGCGCCGATATCTCTCCTACAGCAGGCCAGATGCCGCGACTTTTGGGCCTTGCCCAGGCATCAAAGATCTATCGCAATGTTGAAGGAATTGATGCTGAAAAATTTTCAGAGAACGGAAACGAGGTAGCCTGGGGAACCATCGGTAATGCCAGCACTAGTGAAGGTCATTTCTGGGAAACCCTAAATGCTGCCGGAGTACTGCAGGTGCCTATGGTTTTAAGCGTATGGGATGATGAATACGGGATTTCGGTTCACGCCCGGCATCAAACTACCAAAGAAGATATTTCGGAGATCGTAAAGGGTTTCCAACGCGATAAAGACAACAAAGGTTACGAGATAATTATTGTGAACGGCTGGGATTATGTTGCTTTGGTTGAGGCTTATGAGAAAGCATCAACAATAGCCCGAAACGAACATTCCCCGGTCCTGATTCACGTAAAAGAATTAACCCAACCGCAAGGCCATTCTACCTCTGGATCTCATGAACGCTATAAAAACGAACAAAGACTTAGCTGGGAGCGAGAGTATGACTGTAATGTGAAGTTCAGGGAATGGATAATCAGCAATGATTTCGCTACAGACGAAGATCTTGAAAACCTCGAAAAAGAAATAAAAAAAGAGGTACGGGAAGGCAAAAGAACAGCCTGGGATAACTATTCCAACCCGATGAAAGAGAAGCAAAAAGAGTTGATCAAACTTCTCGCGGAAATTTCAAAATCTTCTAAAAAAAAGGATGAAATAGTAAGCCTGGCAAAAGAACTTAAAGCAATAAAAGACCCACTTAAAAAGGATGTGTTTTCCGCAGCCAGAAAAAGTTTGCGCTTCCTGGTTCAGGATAAGCCGGCATTGAAGCAGGAACTTCTGGATTGGATGAAAACATATGAAGACCTGGCAAAAGATGACTATAGCAGCCATTTATATATAGAGAATCAATCTCCTATTGAAGAGGTGAAACCTCAATATGCCGCAGATGCACAGGAAGTGGACGGCCGTATTATCCTTCGTGATAATTTCGACCAGATCTTTGGCAGCAAACCGGAAACCTTGATCTTCGGAGAAGATTCAGGAGAGATTGGTGATGTTAACCAGGGGCTGGAAGGGCTTCAGAAAAAATACGGAAAACTTAGGGTAGCCGATGTTGGAATTCGTGAAGCAACAATTTTAGGTCAGGGAATTGGGATGTCGATGCGAGGTCTGCGCCCAATTGCAGAAATCCAGTATTTAGATTATTTAATGTACGCCCTGCAGGGAATAAGTGACGATCTTTCTACCTTGCAATACCGTACCAAAGGAAAACAAAAAGCTCCGCTTATTATAAGAACCCGTGGTCACAGGCTGGAAGGGATCTGGCATAGTGGTTCTCAAATGGGAGGTATTTTAAACCTGGTACGTGGAATTTATGTTCTCGTTCCAAGAAATATGACTAAAGCCGCTGGTTTCTATAATACCCTCCTGGAGCAGGACACTCCTGCACTTCTTGTAGAATGCCTTAACGGGTACAGGCTAAAAGAAAAAATGCCTGAAAACTTAGCTGAAATTCGCACTCCCATCGGGAAAGTGGAAACGGTAAAAGAAGGAAATGACATTACTCTGGTATCTTACGGTTCTACCCTAAGAATTGTAGAGCAAACCGCCCACGAACTGGAAGAATTTGGAATCAACGCTGAAGTTATTGATGTACAAACCCTGCTTCCATTCGATTTAGACCACGATATTGTAAAAAGCGTAGAAAAGACCAATCGCCTTTTGGTAATAGATGAAGATGTTCCAGGAGGAGCTTCAGCTTTTATTCTTGATAAGGTATTGAATGAACAAAATGCATACAGGTTCCTCGATAGTAAACCGGATACTTTGACGGCAAAAGAACACCGACCTGCCTACGGTACTGATGGTGACTATTTCTCAAAACCATCATCTGATGATATCTTTGAAAAGGTTTATAGCATTTTTCACGAAGTAAATCCTGAAAAATATCCGAAACTCAGATAAAGAAAAATTAATTATTTAAAGGGGAAAAGCCACGGGTTTCATAATCCGTGGCTTTTTTATTCGAATTTTTTAAGTATCGCCTAACTTTCTTACATCCAGTTCTTGGAGGTAACTTCTGCTTTATACAATACATAATTTACGTAAGGCAAAATTTCCTTAGTAACCGCATAAAATCTTAGATCACCTCCGGCAGTATGGAATACAACATTTACCAGATTTCTGCGGCGATACCAGATTGGTTGTTTTACACTTACAGATTGTATTTTGAACAGTTCCAGAGTTTCTTCAGTCTTATTCCAGAAACCCGTTTTCTTCTGTAAGAATTCCTCGGTAACTATCAGTTTTCGGGCTTTAAATGCTAGTATTTGTAAACTTAAAGCCGTAATAATATATAAGCCAGCCAGAACCAGTACCGCCCAGAATTGCAATTTTATAAAATCTGTGAAATACCATAAAGCCAGGAATACCAAAACAGGCAACATTACCAGTGAAATTTTTCGGAATAGTAATAATTTATTTGGCCTAAAAGTGATGCTAAAGCTGGATTTAGAAGATGCAGGATAAAGAAAATACTTTATCTTCTTTACGATATCTTTTCCCAATCCCGGGATCTTTATTTTATTTTTCTGAAGTTCATTTTCACTACTTGATAAGGAAATCTGGGCTTCATATAGATTTAAACGCTTCTGAACGGGATTGGTTTTGATTCTCATTAACTGAAGCCTTCTGGGTTGCAGGGAAACTTTGGTATTGGTCTTCAAACCCATTTCTACCTCCATTTTATCCTTATTCTGCTGAATCTTTAAACCGTAATATTTTATAAAAACTTCAATAATTGTAATGCTGATACTCAAAAGCAAAAGCAGTACAAAAAGCATCGCTAGGAACCCGATGGATTGCAATACCCCTGAAAACTGAGATACATAGACTTCAACATCCTCCATCCGGTCTTTAAAATAAGTATTTATCCTGTTGTAAATAGTCATCGCAAAAGCGAAGATCAGAGACAGACCTCTTAAATAATTGGTACTTATGCCAATCTTGAGAAGGGTAAGAATTCCAACCTTATGGGTCCACAAACCCTCGCCACTTCCCTCAGGTTTTGTAGATTCTCCTTCCGGTTGTAGTAATTGGGTTTTTTCAGCTTTCGCTTTTAAAAGAATCTCAGAAAGCCTGTTGGCATCCTCTCCGGAAATAGCCTTTATTTCTACTTCCTTTTGATTGCTACCGGCGGTATCTACTACCAGGCTATAAACCTTTATCAGTCGTTGCAGAATAGATCGCTTAAAATAAACCTGCTGTATTTTGTCAAAGGGAATCGCGGTATTTTCCGTAGAGAAAATCCCTTTTTCCAAAACAAATTCTTTCCGGTCATAATCTATATAAAAAATAAACTTGCGGTAATACAGGTAGCTATAGATTAAGGTTAATATACCTAATACCAGCAACCCCATACCACTATAAATTAAAGTAGTTCTACTTGGACTACTTATTAACAAATAGGCACCCAGAGCCCAAAACATTCTAAATAATTTATAAAGACTGGAAAGGTAAATTAGAAGAATCCCGGCTATAGATTGGCGCTGGGCGGTGCTATAGGCTTCAGGATTCATCATTGGAGATCTTTACCGCAATGGCTTCTTTTAATTGGATCGCCATTTCAGGTTCTAATCCGGGAATCGTGATATCGCTCCCACTTCCCCCGGCGGTAAAAACATTAAGGCTGGAAATACCTAAAACTTTATCCCAAACGCCTCGTGAAATTGAAGCGTGCTGCACCCTATTAAATGGGATTACCGTTGTTTTATTGAAAATAAAACCTCTCCTGTAAATAATGTCTTTCCCTCTTATGGCATAACCCAAACTTTGAAGTAGTTTATAATTATTCCAAAACCTGAATATAAAAGCTATTAAAAGAACCGAAAAAATAAGCCCTGACTGAAATGGGTTTAGCTGAAAAAACCAGAAAACACCAAGTGCGATAAACAAGACGAGCATAAAAATGCCCGTCTGAATATTCATTTTTATAAGATACTTAGATGAAACTGAAGAAAAAGCTACCGACTCATATTTGGGTAAAGAAGCTAAATCTATCTGTTCGTTGTTAAAATCTTTGGCTATGGGATCCATTTTTTATCAAAATTAGGTTTTCTTTTTTCAAGAAAAGCATCACGACCTTCTTTGGCTTCATCGGTCATATAGGCAAGACGTGTAACTTCTCCAGCAAAAACCTGCTGGCCGACCATTCCGTCATCGGTCATATTCATGGCGAATTTCAGCATTTTTATCGAAGTTGGTGATTTTTCCATAATTTCCTGCGCCCATTCATAAGCAGTATCTTCCAGCTCATCGTGCGGAATTACCGCATTTACCATCCCCATTTCGTAAGCTTCCTGGGCTGAGTAATTTCTTCCGAGGAAAAAGATCTCGCGGGCCTTCTTCTGGCCTACCATTTTCGCTAAATAAGCCGACCCATAGCCGGCATCGAAACTCGTCACATCGGCATCGGTTTGTTTAAAAATAGCATGTTCCTTACTGGCAAGCGTTAGGTCACAAACCACGTGTA
This sequence comes from Salegentibacter sp., assembly GCA_024635795.1. Taxonomy (GTDB): domain Bacteria; phylum Bacteroidota; class Bacteroidia; order Flavobacteriales; family Flavobacteriaceae; genus Salegentibacter. Next base: position 62,568 of record JAGXIH010000020.1, read on the forward strand.
AACTATGCCCACCTCCTACGGCCCAACCCGGAACCACGCAAATTACAGCTTTCGGCATAAACCGAATTAATCGTTGTACTTCCAGAATATTCAAACGATGATACCCATCTTCCCCAATATAACCCTGATGACCCCGGGCTTTTTGATCGCCCCCGCTACAAAATGCCCATTTTCCATCTTTAGCTGAAGGCCCTTCTGCTGAAAGCAAAACAACCCCAATAGAAGTATCTTCATGGGCATTGTGAAAGGCGTCCAGTAACTCGCTGGTAGTCTTAGGCCTGAAAGCATTCCTAACCTCCGGGCGGTTAAAAGCGATACGGGCTACCCCATTAGCTTTCTTATAGGTTATATCCTCATACTCCTTAACTGTTTTCCAGTCTATCTTGCTCATAATTTAAATTTTAATGTAAAAATAAGATTTTTTGATGCTTCGGAAGAATTTAAAAATTTAAACAAAAGTATTTAGATTTGCATTGTTTTTGATATCATTACGTAAAACTCCAAGATGAAATTCCGCTTACTATTCCTTTTTTTCTTCTTCTCTGGTATTTCAGGCCTTGTAGCTCAGGAATTTGAAGCCTGGAATGCCGCCGATTTTGATTTGAACCGAAAGGAACTTAACCGAAGCCTGGATGATTTTGATTTCGGCTTTGAGAAATCTAATTTTAATTTACCCAACGGAAAATTCCTGAATGTAGATAAAAATAAAAGAAACGGAATAGACATCGTTGCACTGATCGATGAAAAGAATAACTACCGGCAGCGCACTGTAGATATTGGTTCACCCATCCCTAAAAAGGAAAGAAAGGATTTTGAATTTTCAAATCAAACCGGTTTGTACAATCGTGCTCAAGTAGAAAACGACGCCCTTAATTCAAATCCATATTACCGAAACCAGCGAATTTATCAGAATGCTCTACACAACTCAGCAGTGAGAAGCATGTATGGGCGCAGGCCATATTATTCTCCTTACGGCAGGTATTATTGATTTTCTCTTAGGTAGATCCCGTCTTCGGTGATGTCGATCTTACGTTGCTTATAAAGATTCCCTGCAGCGCGTTTAAAACTCTTTTTACTCATCTCCAGCATATTTTGTATCTGGGCAGGATCAGACTTATCAGTGAGCTTAAGATGGCCGTGGTTTGCCGCAAGTTCATCTAAAATGCGTTGAGCATTGGGTTCAATACTTCTGTAACCCGGCCGCTGAAGCATAACATCTATCTTCCCATCTGGCCTGGTTTTTTTTATAAAGCCTTTTACATGATCCCCAACATTAATTGGTTGGAAGATTTCATCGTTATATAGCAGACCCTGGTGAATTTCATTGATAATCACATTATATCCGAGATCAGACTTATTGCTGATGATAAGGTCAACTTCTTCAAAAGGTTCTACCGTTAATTCAGAATTATCGAGAAATGCGTGAACCTTACTTGAGGCCACCAAACGATTAGTTTCTTCGTCTAAATAACAAAAGACCAAATATCTCCCGTCTTTTTTCATCGGGTAAGCCTGTTCCTTAAAAGGAACGAACAAATGTTTCTCCAATCCCCAGTCAAGGAATGCTCCAAATTCATTTACTTCAACACATTTTAAAAAGGCAAATTCGTCAAGTTTTACAAGTGGTTTTAAGGTAGTTGCCACAGGCCGTTCTTCGTGGTCCAGATAAACAAAAACTTCAATCTCCCCACCTATTTCCCAGGTTTCAGGGATGTATTTATTCGGAAGTAAAACCTCATCACCTTCTTCATTGGTTAGAAAAAGTCCGGGCTCGGTTTCCCGATCTATAGTAAGGGTGTGATATTCACCAATATTCAGCATAACAAAAATTTAAAATGCAAAGATACTTTATAATTACCGGCTTTCACTTAAAAACAGGAAATCCGCATTTTGTTTCCAAAAAGCGGATTTCTCATTATATGTTTCGGTCTATTTATAGACGCTTTCTTTCTTGAAATGTTTGGTAAGCAGGTAATATACCACCGCACGATACTTGTTCCGGTTAGATTTCCCGTATTTCTCCATTACCGCATTTATGCCTACGTCCAGTTTCTCGTCGTCCTTAAGCCCCAGCTTTTTGATGAGAAAATTCTTTTTCACCGTTTCCATTTCAGATTCTGAAGAACTTGAAACAGTTTCCGCATCGCTTCTGAAGATACTCGGGCCTAAAGCCTCAGTTACTTTTCTAAGAAGATCCACATCTGGCTCCTCCCCTACTTTTTCCTTTACGTCCTGGATATACTTTCCAACTTTTTCATCGGTTTTAGTTGCCATACTTTTTAAGTTAAATAGTTAATATGCTTAAAGTTAGCAAAAAACAGGACTTAATACCGAAAATCAAATCTTAAGATTTCATAAAATTGAAGTACTCCAGTAAAACCTCATCGTTGAGTTTTCGGGGGGTGAAAATTTCCAAAAGCTTAGGTCTTTCTGATTCGTTGAAAAAGCTTTGCATTTCCTTCTCAATTTCTTCGGAATTTTTAGCCGAAGCATATTCTACCCCGTAAAGGTCACAAACCGGTTTAGCATCCAGGTGATGTACCGTTTCAAAATAAGTATCGAAATTCTCAGTATTCTTATTCCCAGGAAGTATTCTGAAAATTCCGCCACCCTGATTGTTCAACACAATTATCCTGAAATTAGAAGGCAGGTAGTTATTCCAAAGGGCGTTACTGTCGTAGAAAAAACTCAGGTCACCAACGATCAAAAGCGTTGGTTCTTTTGAGACACAGGCGGCTCCTGCAGCGGTTGATACACTGCCATCTATCCCGCTGGTGCCACGGTTACAAAAAATCCGCAAGGTCTCTTTCCATTTAAACAACTGCGCATAACGGATAATGGAACTGTTCCCTAGTTGCAGGATATACTTTTCAGGCACTGCAGGAGCGACAAGCTGCATCGCCTTAAGATCGGAATACGGAATCTCCTCCATATATTCCTCGTGTCGTTCCTGTCGTTTCTGCCAGATCTCTTTCCAGTAATTTCCATAATCGCTTTCCTGGTTCTTCACCAAAGGAAGAAAATTGCTGAAAAACGAATTTACATCGGTTTCAAAATGTTTGTTTAGGCAGAAAAAGGTATTGTATGCTTTTTTCTCATCGATATGCCAGTGTTGTTGAGGCTGATATTTCCTGAGGAAAGCTTTGATCTTTTTAGACACGATCATTCCCCCAAAAGTGAGCAGTATCTCCGGCTGGAGTTTTTTAAAAAACTCATCAGGATTTGCTTCTCTTTCAATAGGACCAATTACAGTATCGATCCTGGTTATGAAATCGGGGTGGTGCAAATTTGAGGTAGTTTCAGTAAAAAAGATCACCGAGTCATCTTTAGCCAGTTCGTCTAAAAACCTTTGTTCTACCGCATTGGGCTGAGCCACCCCAACGATCACCATCTTCCGCTTTGCCTTATTCCAGATATCAGCGTATGCGTTTAACTGTTTTTCGGTATAAGTGCGCTCTTTGAGCTCTGGCAAGATCTGCAGCGGATTCACCTCAACATTTTCAACAAGGTCATACAAGGGCTCGTAAAAAGGCACATTGAGGTGCACGGGACCTTTTCCTTCTATGGCCCTGTTCAGTGCCAGGTTGATCTCCCTCTCGTTGTGTTTCTGTGCTTCAAATTGTTTCTGCTGAAGTTTTGGATCAGTGGTGGTTTGGTCTAAGACCAACTCTGAATGTAAATTCGCCGAATACAGAATATGGTTTTCAAAAACATTCTTTTGCCTTATGGTTTGTCCATCCCCAATGTCAATACGTTCTATCGGCCGGTCAGCCGAAATGATCACCAACGGAATATCACTGTAAAAAGCCTCGGCAATGGCGGGATAATAATTCAGCAAAGCAGATCCTGAACTGCAAACCAGGGCCACAGGTTGTTGGAGTTGCTGAGCCATTCCTAAAGCGAAAAATGCCGCGGATCTCTCATCAATTATACTATATGGTTTAATTTCGGGATGATGGGTAAATCCGAGAGTGAGCGGAGCATTTCGTGAACCCGGGGAGATTACTACGTGATGTATATTTTTGGCCACACAAAGTGCTACAACCGAGCGGGCAACAGGTATTTTGGAGTATTTCACAAATATATATTTTGAAAAGGCGTCACTCTGAATCTGGTTCAGGGTCTCCTGCTTGAAATAAGAAATATTTCAGGAAGACGCTCTATTTGTCACCCAAAATTACAATTTTCCAGCGGATTTATTTAACTAAAACGGCCTTGATGGTCTGCGCCTTGTCTTGCGTTTCTTCAAATTCCTGAAGAGGATCCGAATCTTTGGTTATCCCACCACCAACGAAGATCTCAGCTTCATCATCTTCAATCTTCATACAGCGTAAGTTAACAAATAAAGAAGTTGACGAACTGATGCTTCCATAAGCCTGGTTCTCCTGATTTCTTCGGTTTGAGTTGCGCTTAGTCTCCTTTTTTAAATTCAGCTCTCCCAGAAAGCCCGTATAGAATTCGCGGTCGTAATTTTCATTTTTTAATATGAACTCCATTGCGATATCCCGGGGCATCCCACAAACCGCAGGCGTGGGATGAAGGGTCATTATCAGTTCCTTTAAATTTGAAGTATCAGGTTGAATATCTCCCTGGATATCAGTGCGCAGATGCAGGAGGTTTCCGGCTCTGGCTGTGTAAGCTTCAGATCGCGAAACCTTTCCGGCGGTTACCTTTTCAACTCTTTCAAGGATATAATCGGTAACTATCTTTTGTTCTTCAATTTCCTTCTCTCCCCAGGTTACATCGGTGATTCCTTTAAAAGCCTGGGTTCCCGCCAGGGCCATTGTTTTGAATTTATTTCTTTCAACCTGAAGCAGGGTTTCGGGGGTTGCGCCTAACCAGATATCGGTTTTCGGGTGAAACCAGACATAAACAAAAGCCTCTTTATATTTCTTCAGCAAATCCTTAAAAATCTCCAGTGGTCCCAGTTGAGTTTCCACTTCTTCTTTGCGTGATAATACCACTTTTTTAAAGGCTCCCGCCATAATAGCATCTATGCCTTTCTGAACAAGGTTCTCGTGAGCGGACTTTTCCTTCTGAATAAATTGTTCCGGTGGAAATTCGGGGCTCTCTTTCTCCAGGGCCTTTTCGTGATCTATAAATCCGGAATATTCAGTTTGTAGGAATTCAGCCTTTTCCTGTGGAATAATATAGGTAGGTAACTGGCTTTCAAAAGGCGCAAAAACAAATCCGCTTTCGGTAAAATCATTCACCAGGTTTTCCGAAGCATCTTCCTGCAACAGGGCAGTGGTCATCCCTCTACCCGATCCCGGATCGTGCCAGGCTACAAATGGCTTTCCCTTGTGCAAATGCTCTTCAAGCCGACTAAAAAATTCTTCTGCATTCATCATTTACTTATTTTTTGGTAAAGCGATAGTTGTGAGTTTCACAAGCGAGATCAGGTTGTTCTCCTCATCGGTAATCTTTATTTCCCAAAGTTGAGTGGTACGTCCTTTATGGATAAAACTGGCTTTAGCATAAACAAAACCTTCAGAAATACTTTTTAAATGATTAGCCGAAATCTCAATCCCGCGAATAAAAAACTCTTCGGTATTCAAAAAAACATAACTGGCCATACTTCCAACGCTTTCTGCAAGGGCTACGCTGGCCCCTCCGTGTAACACGCCGTCCGGCTGATGTACTTTTGAAGTTACCGGCATTCTTGCAACGAGATAATTGTCTCCTGCTTCAGTAAATTCAATATCAAGGGTTTCCATCAATGTGTTTTTGCACACTTTTCTGGAAAGCTCCAGAATTTCTTCTTGGGTCATCACAATAAGATTGGTTACTTTGTCAACTACCTCGGGGCAAGCCCACGAAGTATTATAGAAAAATATTTTGATTTTGAGGCCCGCCTGCGGAACGGGCAGGCAAACCTCAAAACATTTAAAATCTCGATTATCGAGTAAAAATACGTAAAAATGAGCAACAAGAAACAGGTTTCCTACCAAAGCACCAATACCTATGAGGTTTTAAACACTTTCAGTCCTAAGACTAAAAACGTTTGGGTGGTTTGCCACGGCATCGGTTATTTGAGTCGGTATTTTCTGAAATATTTCAAACATTTAAACCCGGAAGAGAATTACATCATCGCCCCGCAGGCTCCCTCCAAATACTATCTCAGCGGAAAATACACCCATGTGGGCGCCTCCTGGCTCACCCGCGAAAACACCGAATTGGAAACCGAAAATGTGCTGAACTATCTCGATGAAGTCTATAAAGCTGAAAATCTGCAAGATGCGCCAAAACTTCTCCTGTTTGGTTATTCCCAGGGAGTTTCGGTGGTTACAAGGTGGGCTGCAAAACGAAAGATTGCCTGTGATCACTTGATAATGCATTCAGGAAAGGTGCCTGCGGAATTAAATCCTGAAGATTTCTCTTTTCTGAAAAACACAGGCTTTTCTTTTATCTATGGCAAGCAGGATGAATATTTAAAAGATGGTGTCATTAAAAAAGAAAAAGAACGCCTGAAAGAAATATTTCCAGCAAATTTGAAGATTCACAGTTTTGAAGGCGGGCACGAGGTGAGCAGAGAATTGATTACTGAAATAGCAGAAATTTAATTAACCCTTGCAGGGTTTTTGGATTAAATTGCAAAATCCGATAATCCTTTTAAATTTATATTCATAAAATTAAAACTAACTCCACTGATTTTTGAAAAATAAAGAACTCCTGAAAAGCATAGGCCCCGGATTCCTGCTGGCGGGAGCTGCCATTGGAGTATCTCATTTGGTGCAGGCTACCCGCGCCGGCGCCGATTACGGTTTCATCTTAATCTGGGTACTTATTCTTGCCTGTATCTCTAAATATCCTTTTCTGGAATTTGGCCCCCGTTATGCGGCAGCTACCGGGCAGCATCTAATCTCGGGTTATAAACGCCTGGGAAAATTCCCCTACTGGATTTACATTTTTATTACCATCGGGAGTATGTTTATCATCCAGGCGGCAGTTACCATTGTTACTGCGGGCCTTGCAGAACGCCTTTTCAATTTTGGATGGTCGCCTTTTATCTGGAGTCTGACAATTCTTGGGGCTAGTATTGCCTTGCTTTTAATCGGAAAATATCCCGGCCTGGATAAGAGTATGAAGGTAATCGTGAGCTTGCTAACTTTGGCCACACTCTTCGCCGTAATTATGGCTTTTGGCGCAGGCACGCTGGAAACTGCCATAGAAACCAAAGCCCCTTCATTATGGACCACCGCAAGTCTGGGGTTTATTATCGCTTTTATGGGGTGGATGCCAATCCCGCTTGATGCTTCTGTCTGGCATTCTATATGGACCCGGGAAAAAGCAATTCAGAGCAAACAGAAAACCTCGGTTAAAGGAGCTTTCGTCGATTTCAATGTAGGATATCTTGCCGCTGCATTTATTGGTTTGCTGTTTTTCCTGCTGGGAGTTTTAGTGATGTTTGGCAGTGGCTCTTCCTTTTCAGGAAATAGTGTGGAATTTTCCAGCCAGCTGGTGGAACTCTACGGAAAAACCCTGGGAGCCTGGAGCAAACCCTTAATCTCTGTCGCTGCTTTCATCGCTATGCTGAGTACAGTAATCACCGTAACCGATGCCTTTCCCCGTGTAATTTCAGAATTAAAAGATCCGGAGAAAAATACCCTGAAAGACAGAAAACAAAAATGGAAGATCTACAGCTGGGCTGTCTTTCTTATTCCGGTTTTTTCGCTTTCCATATTATTCTTTCTTTCAGGTTCCTTTACGATTTTGGTGGATTTCGCCGCCGGACTTTCATTTCTCTCGGCACCTTTTTTAGCCTGGTTTAATTACAAACTCGTCACCGGAAAACAAATGCCCAAAAGACACCGCCCGGGCAAAAAATACCGCATCTTCAGCCTGGTTTGTTTCTGGTTTTTGGTGCTGTTTAATCTAGGATATTTGTATTATAGTTTTTTGGTTTAAAATGAAAAACCCTTGCAGGTTTTAAAAACCCGCAAGGGTAGTATATAAAAAAAGCGCGACCTCTGCAGATCGCGCTTTTGTTTACTTAATTTATTGTGATTTGAGATCCCAACCTTCATCGGGATAAATCTCTCGACTCCGCTCGAGACAGGCTATTTATTTAACCTCTTCAAAATCTACATCTTCAACATCGTCTCCACCTTTGGAGTCTCCTCCTCCGGGTTGACCACCCTCGGCTCCGCCTTCAGGACCTCCTTGTGGGCCTCCGGCTTGTCCGCCCTGAGCTTCTGCCTGAGCTTTGTACATCTCTTCAGATGCGGTTTTCCAGGCTTCATTGATCTTGTCCAATGCAGGTTGAATGGTTTCAACTTCTTTGGTTTCGTAAGCTTTCTTCAACTCTTCCAAAGCTTCTTCGATAGGCTTTTTCTTGTCATCAGAAAGTTTATCACCAAATTCCTTAAGTTGTGTTTCGGTCTGGAAGATCATAGCATCAGCTTCATTCAGCTTATCTACTTTCTCCTTGGCCTTTTTATCGGTTTCGGCATTAGCCTCAGCTTCCTGCTTCATCTTTTGGATCTCTTCTTCGGTAAGACCTGAAGAAGCTTCAATTCGAATATCCTGAGATTTTCCGGTAGCCTTATCGGTAGCGCTTACTTTAATGATACCGTTAGCATCAATATCGAAGGTTACTTCAATTTGAGGTGTTCCTCTTGGAGATGGTGGAATTCCGTCTAAGTGGAATCTACCAATAGTTTTGTTATCGGCAGCCATTGGACGCTCTCCCTGTAACACGTGAATTTCTACTGAAGGCTGATTGTCGGCAGCGGTAGAGAAAGTCTGTGATTTTTTGGTAGGGATAGTTGTATTAGATTCTATCAATTTGGTGTTTACACCACCCATAGTTTCAATACCAAGAGAAAGTGGGGTAACATCAAGAAGCAATACGTCTTTTACATCTCCGGTTAAAACTCCACCCTGGATCGCAGCACCAATAGCTACAACCTCATCCGGGTTCACTCCTTTAGAAGGTTTTTTTCCGAAGAATTTCTCTACTTCTTCCTGGATCTTAGGCATACGCGTAGAACCACCTACAAGAATTACTTCGTCGATATCACTTTTTGAAAGTCCTGCATCATCCAAAGCTTTCTTCACCGGATTCATAGAACGCTTCACCAGTTCGTCGGCAAGTTGTTCGAACTTAGAACGGGTAAGGGTTTTTACAAGGTGTTTTGGTCCGCTGGAAGTAGCAGTTACATAAGGCAGGTTGATCTCGGTTTGAGTAGAAGAGGAAAGCTCAATTTTAGCTTTCTCAGCAGCTTCTTTCAAACGCTGAAGTGCCATCGGGTCTTTTCTTAGATCGATATCTTCAGCTTTCTTGAAGCTATCTGCAAGCCAGTCGATGATCACTTCATCAAAATCGTCACCACCAAGGTGAGTATCTCCGTTAGTAGATAATACTTCAAAAACTCCATCTCCTAATTCAAGGATAGAGATATCAAAAGTACCACCACCAAGGTCATAAACCGCGATCTTCTGGTCCTGTGATTTTTTGTCTAATCCATAAGCCAGGGCTGCTGCAGTTGGCTCGTTGATGATTCGCTGAACTTTAAGTCCGGCGATCTCACCGGCTTCTTTGGTAGCCTGACGCTGAGAATCGTTAAAGTAAGCCGGTACGGTGATCACCGCTTCGGTTACATCCTGTCCCAGGTAATCTTCAGCAGTTTTCTTCATTTTCTGAAGGATCATTGCTGAAAGTTCCTGTGGAGTATATTTTCTTCCGTCTATATCTACACGCGGGGTATCATTATCTCCTTTAATTACTTTATAAGGGACTCTTCCGGCCTCCTTAGAAGACTCAGAATATTTATTCCCCATAAAACGCTTGATAGACGCTACAGTTTTTTCAGGGTTGGTTACCGCTTGTCGTTTTGCAGGATCTCCTACTTTTATTTCGCCGCCCTCTACAAAGGCAATTACAGAAGGTGTAGTTCTCTTACCTTCAGCATTAGGTATTACCGTTGGTTCGTTACCTTCCATTACGGCAACGCACGAGTTTGTAGTACCTAAGTCAATTCCAATTATTTTACTCATAACTTTATACGTTGAATTTTATATTTATTAGATTCTTTTTGAGTTCGCTGTGTTAAAGTCAATCATTATGCCAGCGGAAAACTTCTGACAGGTTGTCACTTTTACCTGAAAGCCTTGCCAAATCTACTCTACGAAATCGATGTAAACTTTCCATTTTTAAACTATGCTTTAGCCTGACAAATCCTTATTTTTGCATTCAAAATATTTGCTCTGAATGCGAAAAATTGAATGTATAAGCGTTTTTGATATGCTGAAGGTGGGTGTTGGCCCATCCAGCTCTCACACCCTTGGTCCCTGGCGTGCTGCCCAGCGTTTTATTGCTGAATTAAAGAAAAAAGGCTGTTTTGACCAGGTGGAAAAAATCCATATAGATCTTTACGGTTCACTTTCTCTAACCGGAAGAGGTCATGCCACAGATGTCGCCACGATTTTAGGCCTTTTAGGTCATGATCCGGTGACAATGGATATCAGTATAATTGACAGTGAGACAGAAAAAATCCGTCAGAATAATGAATTGTACCTCAATGGAGAAAGAATTATTTCTTTTAATATAGAAACCGATGTAAAATTCAACCGGAAGTTTCTTGAATTCCATCCAAACGGAATGACATTTCGAGCAAGCCTTTCCGACGGTAAAAAATACTCCTCTTCTTTCTATTCCATCGGCGGCGGATTTGTGGTCAAAAAGGAACGCAAGAATGCCAGCAAAAAGATGCAAAGCTTTTTGGAGTTTCCGTTTCCTATAGAAAAGGCAACCGAATTACTTCAGTATTGCAAGGAGCAAAACAAAGGTATTGCAGAAATAGTTTTGGAAAATGAAAAATCGCTCCGCAGCGAGGAAGAGATCGATGCCGGACTTCGCCAGATTTGGAATGTGATGTTGGAATCTATGTATATTGGCTGTCACACCGAAGGCACGCTCCCAGGCGGACTTAACGTGAAACGTCGCGCTTATGAAATGCACAAGCGTCTTATAGGAGACGAGCAATATTCAAATAAGGATGAATGGATCAACGCCATAAGAAGAACTGAGGTTAAATTCCGCCAGATCCTTAAATGGGTTAGCTGTTTCGCCTTTAGTGTGAACGAAGTAAATGCATCCCTGGGCCGGGTAGTCACCGCTCCTACAAACGGCAGCGCGGGAACCGTTCCCGCCGTGATGATGTACTATATGGTGATCGAGAACCACGATGCCACCTTTGAAGACCTGAAACGCTTTATGCTTGTAGCCGGAGAAGTGGGCAGTTTGTTTAAAAAGGGAGCAACCATTTCCGCAGCGATGGGCGGGTGCCAGGCTGAAATTGGAGTTTCTTCAGCAATGGCCGCAGCAGGATTAACAGATCTTCTGGGAGGCACTCCAGAACAATCCCTAATGGCCGCCGAGATCGCTATGGAACACCACCTTGGGCTCACCTGCGACCCAATCGCCGGATTGGTTCAGATACCTTGCATTGAAAGAAACTCTATGGGGGCAATTAAAGCCATAAACGCTGCTGAAATCGCTCTGGAAAGCGATGCCAGTAAAGCTAAAGTACCTCTAGACAAGGTGATTGAAACGATGTGGGACACCGCAAAGGATATGAATTCTAAATATAAAGAAACTTCAGAAGGCGGTCTTGCCGTGAAAGTGAATTTGAGTGATTGTTAAAGCCCCCGAAGGAAGGGTAGCTTTAACAATCAGAAATAAATATCTGGGAATTAGTCGCTTTAATCTCAGACAGTTTTAAATTGCAGTAATATTTAAAATTAAAATCTTGCAATTACTGAAACTTTCCCCAAAGACCAGAAACCTTTTCCGTAATTACTGGTTAATGCTGGGAACTTATTTTTTGTTCTTTTTCCTGTTGGGTTTTCTTACCACGGTAATGCCATCGATAGACCTTGAAAAATACCAGCAAACCGAGCTCTTTAATTTTATGAATGAAAGTCCGCTGGCTTTTGTAATAATGGCTGTGGTTATTGCACCGGTGCTGGAGGAAAGTCTTTTTCGAAGCCTGGTAAAACCCAGCCTTACCGAAATTTATATTTTTTTCTGTGCGGTTTTAAGTTTTATCGCTCTCGCATTTATTCCTACGGAAGCAAACACTATTTTGAAATACAGCCTGCTGGGACTTTCAGCGTTTTTGCTATTTCTTTTCTTCTCGGCCCTGAAACCATCCCGGTTTTTGAGAATATTCAGGTTATTGCTTTACCGCAATTATGTGATTTTCTGGATAATCACTGCCGTACTGTTCGGGTTGGTGCACGTATGGAATTATATTGAAGGCTGGGAATTTGACCTTATTCTATTAATATTAATATTTCCGCGGATAATCGCCGGATATTTCTTCGGAAAAATTAAGATTGAAAATCATAGTCTTATCTGGCCCATCTTCCTGCACGCAATGAAAAATGCCGTGGTGGTTTTCTTTCTCTTGCCCCGCCTTCTTTAATTTAACAAAGGCTTAAAAGTTGTTCCCTGTGCCATTTCGTAACTTATCAGCTAAAACAAAATAATTATGAGAGCTGCACAAGTAAAAGAAAAGGGAGGAGATTTTATTCTCGTTGATATGGATAAACCTTCCCCAAAAGAAAATGAAGTTTTGATAAAAGTGGAAGCTTGCGGCATTTGCCACAGTGATGCTTTTGTAAAAGATGGGATTTTTCCCGGAATTCAGTATCCACGTGTTCCCGGCCATGAGGTTGTGGGAATTGTGGAGCAAGTAGGAGAAAAGGTGAAAAACTGGAAAAAAGGACAGCGGGTTGGTGTTGGCTGGCACGGCGGCCATTGTTTTGAATGTGAACCCTGTCGACGCGGGGATTTCATTAGCTGTGAAAATGCCCAGATCAGTGGAATTTCCTATGATGGAGGCTACGCCGAATATATGTGTGCCCCAAAAGAAGCTATTGCTGCTATCCCCGAAGAACTTTCTTCGGCTGAGGCCGCTCCCCTGCTCTGCGCGGGGATCACGGTTTTCAATGCCCTGAGAAATTCGGGGATTAAACCCGGAAATCTCGTAGCCGTACAGGGAATTGGCGGACTCGGCCACCTTGCTGTGCAATACGCTGCCAAAATGGGAATGCGCACTGTAGCCATTTCCACAAGCGACAGTAAAAAAGAACTGGCTAAGGAACTCGGCGCTCATCACTTCATAAACACAGACGAAAAGGATGCCGCAAAGGAATTACAAAACCTGGGAGGTGCAAAACTTATCCTGGCTACAGCACCATATAGTAAAGCCATAACTTCAGTTGTTGGAGGCCTTGGAACAGATGGGAAATTACTTATGGTAGCTGCTACTGGCGACCCTATAGAAGTCTCACCTATGGAATTACTTATGGGAAGAAAATCGGTGGCAGGATGGCCCAGCGGTACAGCAATGGACTCTGAGGATACGCTAAACTTCAGCGCTCTCACTGGCACAAGGCCTAAAATTGAAGAATATCCACTGGATAAGGTTAATGAAGCCTATGACAGAATGATCAATAATAAGGCTCGTTTTCGGGTGGTTTTGAAGCCATAATTTATCATCACCTTGAGCGGAGCCTTGTCAAATCGAGCGGAGTAGTGAATTTTTTAGTTATAACATTTAGTTCCGACTGCGCTCGAACTGACATTCTCTAATCCGGTTGTCCAGACTATTTCTTCGGAAGAAATTCATTTTGGCCAAATTTCTGCCTGGTTTTATCTTTCTTATCTTAGCCGAAAGACTTTTGGTTATGCTCCCGACTTCAAGAATTTCACTTTTTCTCCTTTTTACCCTACTAAGCTTCAGCAGTTGTAAAAATGTTGAATCTGAAAATAATTCAGAAAAAATTTCAGGAACTGCTTCAGAAGATAATTCCCTGAACTTTCACGAAAAAATGATGGCAGAGATCGAAAAAATTGAAATCCGGGAAGACTCAATATCCACTGAAGGGATGATCAAAGTTGAAGGAGGAACCTATACTATGGGCGGGAATTCGCAACAAGCCAGGCAGGATGAATTTCCACAGCACCAGGAAACGATAAAAGACCTTTGGGTTGATCAAACCGAAGTTACCAATGCGCAATTCCGGCAATTTATAGAAGCTACTGGTTATGTGACCACCGCTAAAAAAGAATTTGAGGTTAACGGAGAAACTTATCCGCCGGGAGCTATGGTTTTTGATCCTGAAAATCCGGAGGCCTGGTGGAAATTTGTAAAAGGAGCTAACTGGAAGCAACCCGAAGGCCCGGAAAGTACTATTAAAGGAAAAGATGACTTACCTGTAGTACAAATCTCCTGGTATGATGCGATGGCCTATTCCAAATGGGCCGGGAAGCGCCTGCCAACCGAGGCTGAATTTGAGTATCTGGCCCGGGGTGGAAAGGAAAAACAGATCTACTACTGGGGCGATGATTTTTCTAAAGCTCCGGATTTTGTCAATTTTCACCAGGGAGATTTTCCTGTTTCCAATTCACAGGATGATAATTTCGAGAATGCTTCTTCGGTTAAAAGTTTTCCGGCCAATGATTTCGGACTCTACGATATGGCGGGAAATGCCTGGGAATGGACCCTGGACACCTACTATCCCAACGCTTACGGCAGGCTGGAAAGCAGGACCGATGGTTATTTCAAGGAATATTTTAATGCAGATCAGCATAAGGTGATTCGGGGCGGCTCCTTCCTGTGCAGCGAATCCTACTGCACGGGATACCGCAATTCGGCCAGGATGAGTTCTACGCCAGACAGCAGCCTGGAACACCTGGGATTTCGCTGTGTGAAAGATATCTAATTCTCCTTGCAGCCCGTCTTCTGCCGGGTATCTACCAGGTAAATGATCTTCCATTCCTCTTCCACCTGCATCAACTGGAAAGAATTCACCCCACAATGACTGAACTCCCCGTTCAGATAAAAAGAATATGGCGTGGAAACATTAGCCATTTTTCCGTGAACCGAAATCTCAAAATCGTGAAGCACCTCTTCGAATCTGGTGGTTTCCGGAATAGAGGCGATCCCAGTCAGGAATTTGGTATAAGTATCTGTCGTGAGTTTGGTTTCTTTCTCTGAAGAAACCGAGATGCTGTGTAAAATAACATCCTGATGGGCAAAACTTTTAAGTTTTATTGTATCCTGCTGATGAAAAGCCTCGAAAAAGTCAACGACCAGTTTTTTAGCCGATTCTTCATCGGAATTAGTTTGCGCAAAACTAATTGTGGTAAATAAAACCAGAGACAAGGTTATTAGAGATTTCATACGGGTTGATTTTTGATTGATGCGGTCTAATTTACTACTTTTACTCAAATTTAAAAATTGATAGATGTCTGTTGCAAAAAAGGAGTATAAAAGGGTAACCACCAAGTCCCTGGTAGATATGAAGCAAAATGGTGAGAAGATCGCGATGCTCACCTCCTACGATTATTCTATGGCGAAAATTGTTGATGGTGCCGGGATAGATGTGGTTTTGGTGGGCGATTCGGCCAGTAACGTGATGGCCGGTCACGAAACCACCCTTCCTATCACGCTGGACCAGATGATCTATCATGCTCAGAGTGTTATCAGAGCTATTCATCGCGCACTTGTGGTGGTTGACCTTCCCTTCGGAAGTTATCAGAGTGATCCTAAAGAGGCTTTGCGTTCTGCCATTAGGATTATGAAGGAAAGCGGGGCCCATGCTGTTAAACTTGAAGGTGGAAAGGAAATTAAGGAATCGTTAAAGCGAATTCTTCATGCCGGAATTCCGGTGATGGGACATTTAGGTCTTACTCCGCAATCCATCTATAAATTCGGGACTTATACCGTTCGCGCCAAGGAAGAAGCGGAAGCAGAAAAACTTAAATCTGACGCGATATTGCTGGAACGCCTTGGTTGTTTTGCCATAGTTTTAGAAAAAGTTCCTGCAAAACTGGCCAAAGAAGTAGCGGAAAGCATCAGCATTCCTGTTATTGGAATTGGCGCAGGAAATGGCGTCGACGGTCAGGTGCTGGTAGTTCACGATATGCTGGGAATGACCCACGAATTCAATCCGCGCTTCCTGAGACGCTACGCCGATCTTCACGCCGAAATGACCAAAGCTTTTGAGAATTATCGGGATGATGTGAAAAATAAGGATTTCCCTAGTGATGAGGAGCAGTATTAAAAATAAGATATTAGATTTGGAAGGTAAGCTTAGGATTAAATTATTTTTTTCTGAAATTATTTCTATGGGATGAGTTTCACCAAAGCTGTCTTATTAACCCTCCTCATTTTCATTATCGAAGCAGGAATTGTCCTGACTTCGCTCTTTGTTTTCGATTCAAAAAATGCTCACCTCCATGGTATAAGTGTAATTATAGCAAGAGTTGTGGCTTATTCTACTGTTTTTATTTTATTTTGGAGAGGTAATGATCAAAAAGGCATTTTTCAGTTTTCAAAATTAAGACCTGTAGTAATACCACTCCTGCTTCCACTGATTGTCGCCACCGAATTTATTTTTAGACCCTTTTTTGATTATGACAGAATTTTAATGCTGATAAATAATCAGGAATTACCCAATTACAATTACTCTTTTCAAGGCTTTACTGCTAAACAAATATATTCTTCAATTGCAGCTTTATTAGTGGCACCTATTATTGAAGAATTATTTTTCAGAAAGTTTCTAATTACCGAATTATTGAAAAAATACAGCATATCAATAACTTTATTAGTTTCATCCTTTCTATTTGCGATTATACACTGGGAGACTCCTGTCAATTTATTACCATCTTTCCTTTTTGGTCTTTTGAGTGGTTTTATTTATTTTAAAACTAAAAATATCGCCTACTCCGTTTTATTACATTTTTTTGCCAATATCGCAAGCCTGATTTTGACCATAGAAGGAGCGGCTTATTACAAATGGCTATCCTGGCTAAATTTTGGATTTCTATACTGGACATTATTTATAATAGGCATAATTTCATGCTTAGGAATCCTGAAATATATCCTATTAATTACTAACCGGCCGGCTAAATTATAGTAACGGCAATCTATCAATATTTCAAATTTGAAACCCGACATCATCTCCACCGCTCAAAACCTTCAAGTCCTTTACGAAGACAATCATATTATTGTGGTGAACAAGCGCCCGGGAGATATCGTACAAGGGGATAAAACCGGGGATAAGCCGCTTAGTGAGGTGGTGAAATCCTACCTAAAGGAAAAACACAACAAACCCGGAAATGTGTATCTGGGAGTGGTTCACAGGCTGGACCGACCTACCAGTGGGATCGTGGTTTTCGCCAAAACTTCCAAGGCTTTGCCAAGGCTCAACAAACTTTTTCAGAAGAAAGAAGCACAGAAAACCTATTGGGCGATTGTGAAAAATGCCCCGCCAAAAGCCACGGATATTCTTACGCATTTTTTAAAACGAAACCCAAAACAAAACAAGTCCTACGCCCATATTAAAGAAGTGCCCGACAGCAAAAAAGCCATCCTCGAATACCGGGTGCTCAAAAAACTTGATAATTATTACTTACTGGAAGTAGATTTACACACCGGCAGGCATCATCAGATTCGCAGCCAGTTATCTGCCATTGGATGCCCCATTAAAGGTGATCTGAAATACGGCTTTGATCGTAGCAACAAAGATGCTAGTATACACCTGCATGCCCGGGAACTTAAGTTTGTTCATCCGGTAAAAAAGGAGGAAATTCATTTGGTGGCCCCGCCCCCGGACGAAGTGCTATGGATTAATTGTTTAAACTGAAACTGCCTAATACACCTATGAAGAATTTTTACCCTGGATTAATTTTTATGTTCATTTCAATTTCCGCTTTTTCTCAGGATACCATTTATCTAGATAAGAATTATTCGGACCTGGATTCAAAAGAAAATGCCAAATATTATAAAATCATTACCCCTGCTTCAGAAAAAGATACTGAATTTTTAAGAATCACCTATTTCATAGATGGACAAAAAAAGGCAGAACAATATTATAATATTAAAAACGATAAACCGGTATTTGAAGGCTTACATAAACATTGGTATGAAACAGGAGAATTATTTTACCAATTACCTTATAAGAATGGCAAAAAACACGGTGAGCTGTTGGCCTACTGGAAAAATGGAGGGAAGAGACGGCGGGATACTTTTAAAAGAGATCAGTTAAAAGAAGGAAAAGTCTGGAATGAAAAAGGCGAAGAAACCCCATATTTCGAACATCATATTCCAGCATCATTCCCCGGCGGAAGGGAAGAATTATATGCATTTTTGAAAAAAAATATCAATATCCCGCAAGAACAAAAACAAGGAGTTTCAGTAAGAGTAGTTTTAAGATTTACAATAAATCCTGAAGGCGATCTCTCTGAAATCCAAATAGTAGAAGGAGCTCCACATCGGTATAATGCAGAATCCGTTAGGGTTTTAAGCAAAATGCCACGGTGGACACCCACCAAACGTTTTGGAGACCCTATTGCCACGAGATATACTTTGCCTATTATTTTTCAAAAATAACTACCTGCTCATCTCAGACAATTTCCTGGAGATTACTGCAGCTACAGGCCGGTTCTCTATCTTGCTTTCCAACCAGGAAATAATATCCAGATATAAAAATGCGCGGCGCTCGTAAGGGTGGGTTTCATATTGCTTCAAGGTAGCGTGAAGTTTGCGAAATTCATCCTTGATATCCAACGGAGAAACATCTGGTAAATTCCTCAGAAAACGTATCATTTCCTTCTGAACCTTGTGCAGGTCATTCATTTTAATAA
Source organism: Salegentibacter sp. (assembly GCA_024635795.1). Classification (GTDB taxonomy): domain Bacteria; phylum Bacteroidota; class Bacteroidia; order Flavobacteriales; family Flavobacteriaceae; genus Salegentibacter. Next base: position 81,232 of record JAGXIH010000020.1, read on the forward strand.
GAAACTTATAGGTGGATTTGATGAGACTTTCCAGATGATAGTCCATACCGGCTTCGTAATGGGCCACAAGATTCAGAATTCTGGAAAAACACATTAGATCTTCCCGCATCTCCAGGGATTTATTATCGATTATCTTTTTAAGAAATGCTATACATTGCTTGTTATCCCCATTACCAAAATACAAACAGGCAATCTTATAATAGAAGACCATAATATGGTGTTCGTCTATTCGGCCTTTATATTTTTTGATCTTTTTCTGGATCTTCTCTACCAGCTCTTCACCATTGGCAAACTCACCTTTCATAAAGCGTAAATTCAGCTTATTGGAATACAGATATAGAAAAGACAGGGCTTTTATATTATCGTCGTCCGGAATTTTGGGATCCTTAAGGGTGGCCTCCATTTTCTTCAACATCTTCTCAAACAACTTCACATGATTCAAATAAAAAAGAGACTCCAGTAAGTAGTGATTACCCTTTATATAAGAAACAGGGTGTAATGAGACCAAATGCGGATATTCATTAAAAAGGTCTATCCATTTCATCGAATAGCGGTAACAGGCCAAAAAATCCTGTGTGATAAAACTGAACCATAAATGCGCTTTATAGAGCCAGAGTTTCTCATGGAAACCCAATTCCTTAAAGTTATATTCGGGGATATTGTCGTAAAAATAACTTTTAATGGTCGCTGCTTCCTCCTCGGTCCTGGCATAACCCATTTTAAGAAAAATTCCGTAGAGCTGTAAGGAAAGGTTTGATAATTTTGCGTTTAACTGTGTAAGTGCACTTAGTTCTTCAGTTTGTTGAATCAATAACTCAGCCCGGTTCCGAATACTCCGGGTGATATACTGGGATTCAATAATCTTTTCCAATTCAAGAATCTCATAAGCCAGACTTTTCTCCTCGTAGTGCAAAGCCGTAGTCTTGGTTTTATCAAGCAGTTTAAGAGCCTGATTGTACAATCCTTTCCGATAAAGAATGTAAGCGAAATCCAGTTGCTCCCTAATTTGTACCGGCACGGTTTGATTTGCAGGATTAAGCCTTAAACTCACCAATATCTGTTTGTATAAATGAGCTTTTACATTGGAGAGCTGCTGTTTACTGATCCTGGTTTTCTGTAAGATCTCATTCTCATCATACTTTTTCAGCTTGGTCATCACCTTGAATAAATTCAGGAATTTACTGTCGGTGTTCACTCCAATTCTTCCTACATACAGAGAAAATTGTCGCTTTTCAGAAGGAGAAAGAGACTTTATAAGGGAAAACAGGTTATCGGTCAATTCATTAGTCATTGTAACAAGCAGGTTTATAAATCGCTGTAAATCAGCATAATTAAAGCTTATGATTAGTTTTTAATTATCGTAATACTCTTTCAGAAAACAGAATTAAGGGCAGGCTAAAACTATACTTTAGTTAAAGATAAAGCAAAATAAATCTCTTATGAGCACAGAAAAGGTAGAAATTTTTGACACGACGTTACGAGACGGAGAGCAGGTTCCAGGTTGTAAATTAAATACAGCCCAAAAACTTAAGATCGCCGCGCGCCTTGATGAGCTGGGAGTAGATGTTATTGAAGCAGGTTTTCCTGTTTCCAGTCCCGGTGATTATCAATCGGTTTTTGAAATCTCTAAGCTGGCAAAGAATGCCGCCGTTTGTGGACTCACCCGTGCTGTTAAAAAGGATATTGAAGTGGCTGCTGAAGCTTTAAAATATGCCAAAAAACCTCGTATTCATACCGGGATTGGCACTTCAGATCCTCATATTAAATATAAATTCAATTCTACAAGAGAAGAAATTATTGTGCGTGGTGCAGCCGCGGTTAAACACGCAAAGAATTTTGTGGACGATGTTGAATTTTATGCTGAAGATGCCGGAAGAACAGATAATGAATTCCTTGCCCGTGTTTGTACCGAAATGATAAAAGCCGGTGCAACGGTACTAAATATTCCAGATACTACAGGATATTGCCTTCCTGAAGAATACGGAAGAAAAATTAAGTATTTAAAAGACAACGTAAAGGATATCGACAAGGTCACACTTTCCTGTCACTGTCATAACGATTTGGGCCTTGCTACGGCAAACGCGATTGCCGGGGTAGTGAATGGTGCCCGACAAATAGAATGTACCATTAACGGAATTGGAGAGCGCGCAGGAAATACAGCTTTAGAAGAGGTCGTCATGATCTTAAGACAACACCCGACTTTAAATTTGAACACGCATATAGATCCTAAATTCCTTTTTGACACCAGTTGTATGGTTTCCCGGGAAATGGGAATGTTTGTACAGCCTAACAAAGCAATTGTCGGCGCCAATGCCTTTGCACATAGCTCCGGAATACACCAGGACGGTGTTATTAAAAATCGAGAAACTTACGAAATAATCGATCCTGCAGAAGTTGGTGTAACCGAATCTGCAATCATACTTACCGCAAGAAGCGGAAGAGCTGCTTTGGCCTATAAAGCGAAGAAAATGGGATACGATTTAACCAAACTTCAGTTGGATACTGTATACCACGAATTCCTGAATTATGCCGATGCCAGAAGATGTGTAGAAGACAATGATATTCACGAAATCATGGAAATTTCAGAAAGAAAAATAAGAGCTATAGCCTAATGAAACCAGCATGATGCTGGACACTAAAAATGGCAACACAGGGATATGATTATAAACCTGGATGAATTCCCAAGCTGGGATTGAATTTAAAACATATATGAAAAAAACCTTATTCGATAAAATCTGGGATGCCCACGTGGTAGAATCTATACCTAATGGGCCCGATATTTTATATATCGATAAACACCTCATTCATGAAGTCACGAGTCCGCAGGCCTTTAATGAATTGAAAGAGCGTGAGATTTCGGTATTTAGACCAGATCAAATTGTAGCGACCGCAGATCATAATACCCCAACTGAAAATCAACATTTACCGGTTAAAGATTTGTTGTCCAGAAAACAGCTTAAAGAATTAACTCAAAATTGCCAAGAAAATAATATCACCCTTTACGGCCTGGGCCATCCTTACAACGGAATTGTTCACGTAATGGCTCCCGAACTGGGAATTACCCAACCGGGAATGACCATGGTTTGTGGAGACAGCCACACCTCTACTCACGGCGCTTTTGGCACTATTGCCTTCGGAATTGGCACCAGCCAGGTTTCCCAGGTTTTTGCCAGCCAGTGTGTTCTGGTTCAGAAACCTAAAAAATTACGGGTGAATGTTAACGGAAAACTCAAAAAAGGGGTTTTACCCAAAGATGTGATCCTTTACATCATTAGCAAACTCGGAACAAATTCCGGTACCGGATACTTCTGCGAATATGCCGGGAATGTTTTTGAAGAAATGTCTATGGAAGGCCGAATGACGGTTTGTAACATGAGCATTGAAATGGGTGCTCGTGGTGGTTTGATCGCTCCGGATGACACAACTTTTGAATATGTAAAAGGAAAAGAATTCGCACCAAAAGGTGAAGAATTTGATACTAAAAAAGCTTACTGGGCAACTCTAAAAACCGATGAAGACGCTGAGTTCGACCAGGAATATTCTTTTGATGCCGAAGATATTGAACCGATGATTACTTACGGAACAAATCCCGGGATGGGCATAAAAATTACCGGGACCATTCCCATGGAAGGTGGAAAAAGCGATGCAAAAGCTCTGGCCTACATGGGCTTTAAACCCGGAGAGTCTTTACTCGAAAAAACTATTAATTGGATTTTTATTGGTAGTTGTACCAATTCAAGAATTGAAGATTTTCGCCAGGCAGCGGCTTTTATTAAAGGCAAACAAAAAGCAGCAAACGTAAATGCACTAATTGTACCCGGTTCGCGCCAGGTTGCCGCCCAAATTGAAGCCGAAGGCTTAACGGAAGTTTTTGAAAATGCAGGTTTCACTCTTAGACAACCGGGTTGTTCGGCTTGTTTAGCAATGAACGATGATAAAATTCCTGCCGGTGAATACTGCGTTTCTACCAGTAATAGAAATTTTGAAGGAAGACAGGGACAAGGTTCCAGAACCATATTAGCAAGTCCGTTAACTGCAGCAGCGACGGCTATTTCAGGTAAATTAACCGACTTTACAAAACACTTAAATTAGGATGGAAAAGTTTATCACATTAACCGATACAGCGGTTCCTTTAGAAATAGAAAATGTGGATACCGACCAGATTATCCCGGCCAGGTTCCTTAAAGCTACCGATAAAGCTGGATTTGGAGAAAATCTCTTTCGCGACTGGCGTTTTGATAAGAATGACGAGCCCAATCCTGAATTCGCCTTAAACAAACCGGAGTATAAAGGTTCGATCCTGGTAGCCGGAGATAATTTTGGTTGTGGTTCGAGTCGGGAACATGCGGCCTGGGCACTTAAAGCTTATGGATTCACCGTTGTTGTGTCAAGCTATTTCGCTGATATTTTCAAAGGAAATGCACTTAACAACGGTTTGCTTCCGGTGCAGGTGAGTGCGGAGTTTTTAGACCAGCTTTTCGTGGAAATCACCAAAGATACTTCCGTAGAAATAAAAGTAGACCTGGAAGCCCAGAAAATCGAGATTCCGAAGAAAGATATTTCAGAAAGTTTTGACATAGATCCGTATAAAAAAACCTGTATGATCAATGGTTTTGACGATATAGATTTCCTGGTAAGCAAACTGGATGCGATTAAAGAATTTGAACGGAAAAAATCACATAAAACACAAGCCACCACAGCCTTGTAGTTTTTAAAAATTTTAAAGATTATCTCCGATAGTTTTCGAAAAACCACACATAAAGAAGAAGAAAAATGAAATTAAAAATAGCAGTTTTGCCCGGAGACGGGATAGGTCCTGAAATCACACAGCAATCAGTTAAGGTTTTAAAAGCTGTAGCAGATCGTTTCGATCACCACTTTCAGTTTGAAGACGCCTTGGTAGGTGCGGCAGCAATAGACTTGCTGGACAATCCGTTACCTGAAGCTACGCTGGAATTGTGCAAAAAATCTGATGCTGTGTTGTTTGGGGCTATAGGACATCCAAAATACGACAATAACCCGGATGCAAAAGTAAGACCAGAACAGGGACTTTTACAATTAAGGAAAGGCCTTGGTCTTTTTGCCAACATTCGGCCGGTAAAAGCTTACGACAAACTTATAGAACAATCACCATTAAAGGCTGAACGAATTGCCGGAGCCAATATGGTTATTTACCGCGAACTTACCGGTGGCATTTATTTTGGCGATAAATATACTGCGGAAGACGGCCAAAGTGCGACAGATGTTTGCACCTACTCGGTAGAAGAAATTTCCCGGGTAGCTCACCTGGCTTTTAAAGCTGCCGAAAAACGTTCCAAAAAATTAACCCTGGTAGATAAAGCCAACGTTTTAGAAACTTCCAGGTTATGGCGTAAAACAGTCACTGAAATTGGAAAAGAATATCCCGAAGTGGAATTAGATTTCCTTTTTGTAGATAACGCCGCCATGCAAATGATCCTTAACCCTACGCAATTCGACGTAATTCTTACCGAAAATATGTTTGGCGATATTTTATCTGACGAGGCCAGCGTAATTGGGGGTAGTATCGGCTTACTGGCATCGGCATCTGTAGGAAAAGAAAGCGCGATGTTTGAGCCCATTCACGGTTCATATCCGCAAGCCACCGGAAAAGGAATTGCAAACCCGGTAGCCTCCATTTTATCGACGGCAATGCTCCTGGACCATTTCGGACTCACAGAGGAAGCAGACGCAGTTAAAAAAGCAGTAGAGCTAAGCATTAAACTAAACGTTTGTACCATAGATATTAATAAAGACAACCATTATACCACAGAAAAAGTGGGTGATTTCCTTGAGGGCCTTATCAGCGAAGTTGATAATATTACGATCAACAACGAAAATCTGAACCTTGGACAAATGACTATTATTTAAGATTATTTTTTCTTCATTTATGTTTGACCCTTCGTGTTTGTGTGGTACTCGCGGAGGGTTTTTTTAGTGATATCTTTCTTAAAAAACCTGCTCTAACCCTGCAAGGGTTTGGAACCCTTGCAGGGTTAGATTCGCTCCCTTGGAGTTTCTTCCACAAGATTTCCGCAGCTCCAGAGGAGCGATATATCTATAGCCATTTTTAAATAACAAGCGAGAAGAGCTCCAGAGGAGCGGAATATAAATCCGCTGAATTATCCAGTAAACCAAGATCCTAAACCTGATTCTTTTTCCTCCTGATCTCCTCCAGCGCAAGGTTATCCTTACTTCCCAGATGGGAGTGTTTTTTCCCTTCAGCAGCTTCATAGGTTCCTTCCTGAACCTGTTCGCCGATTATCTGATAAGCCTCTCTAAAAGATTTTCCCTGCATCACCAAATCGTTGATGCTGTCTACCGTAAACAGGTATTTATATTTTTCATCCTGCAAATTGATATCCTTAACTTTAATTAAAGCGATGGAATGAATAAAAACATCCAGGATCTCTTTAATATTTTCAACCGCATAAATGCTATTCTCCTTTATCAATTGGTAATCCCGGTGATAGCCACTGGGCAAATTATTGGTTATCAGGATCATCTCATTGGCGATAGCCTGAAGTTTATTACATTTTCCACGTATCAATTCAAAAACATCGGGGTTCTTCTTGTGAGGCATAATACTGGAACCTGTAGTGAGTTCATCGGGAAAAGTGATAAAATCAAAATTCTGACTCATATACAGACAAATATCCATGGCAAACCTGGAAAGCGTATTGGAAACCGAAGTGATATTAGAAGTCACTGTTCGCTCACATTTTCCTCGTCCCAATTGGGCGGCCACGACGTTATATTTTAAAGTCGAAAAGCCTAATTCCTTAGTGGTGAATTCCCGGTCTATTGGAAAAGAAGACCCATAACCCGCCGCAGAGCCCAACGGATTCTGGTCTACAACCTTTAATCCTGCTTCAAGCAAGTAAAGGTCATCGATAAGCAATTCTGCGTAAGCCGAAAACCATAAACCGAAACTGGAGGGCATCGCTACCTGCAAATGCGTATATCCCGGAAGAAGTTTTTCCTGATGCTCGTCTGCCAGGCCTAAAAGAACCTCTATCAGCTGCTTTGTTTTTCCTGAAATTTCCTGCAGGTTCTTCTTGAAATACAATTGCATCGCCACCAAAACCTGATCGTTCCTGGAGCGAGCGGTATGGATCTTCTTTCCGGTATCGCCTAATGCTTTTGTTAAATCAAATTCAATTTTGGAATGTACATCTTCAAAATCTTCTTCTATTTCAAAAGTACCATGTTGAAGCTGCTGCTGAAGTTTAGCCAGTTCCCTTTCAATATCGTTTACTTCTTCTGCTGTTAGAATCCCGACTTTCCCAAGCATTTTAGCGTGGGCTTTAGAAGCCTTTAAATCGAACTCTGCAATATGCATATCCAGCTCCCGGTCATTTCCCACCGTGAAGTTTTCAATCTTTTTATCTATAGCTAATCCTTTATCCCAGAGTTTCATAGTTTTATCCTTTTGACTATTATCAGACCTCATAAGTCCCGATAGTTATCGGGATGAAAACCTGTGAGGTCTTTTTTAATTTTTAAAAGCCTTTTTAAGCAGTTTTATATATGTTTCAATTCCTTCTTCCACTTCCTTCACATAAATAAATTCATCTGCGGAATGCGACCTTGTGGAATCACCGGGACCTAATTTTAAGGAAGGACAGCTAAGCATCGCCTGGTCTGACAGGGTTGGTGAACCATAGGTTTCCATCCCCAATGCGATTCCCGCCTTAACCAGTTCGTGATCTTTAGGAATCGATGAGGAATTTAACCTGAGCGAACGCGCCGTAATTTCATCCACCGGTGCTTTTTCCTGCAGAATCTGATCGATCTCAGCATTGGAATACGCGTCATTCACCCGAACATCGATTACCAGATCTACGTGTCCAGGAACGACATTATGTTGGCTTCCGGCATTGATCTGGGTGACTGTAAGTTTTACCTTCCCCAACGCTTCCGATTCCTTTGGAAAATCAAATTCTTCAAACCATTTTAAAACATCAGCGGTTTTATAAATGGCGTTGTTATCGTTGGGATGTGCTGCGTGCGAGGGCGTTCCCTTTACTTTTGCATCAAAAACCACCAGGCCTTTTTCGGCAATGGCCAGTTGCATCAAAGTGGGTTCTCCAACAATAGCCACATCAATTTTAGGCATTTTTGGTAACATACAGGCAATCCCGTTTTTCCCGTTTATTTCTTCTTCCCCGGTTCCGGCAAAAATCAGGTTATATTTAAGGTCTTTGGCTTCGTAATACCAGGTAAATGTTGCGAGTAAGGACACCAGGCAACCGCCCGCATCATTGCTACCTAAACCATATAATTTTCCATCTTCAATCTTAGCTTCAAATGGATCACGGGTGTAAGCCGAATTGGGTTTTACCGTATCATGATGTGAATTTAGCAACAAGCCAGGCTTAGCCGGATCAAAATGTTTATTGGTCGCCCAAACATTGTTCAAATGCCTAAAAAAGATAATCTCCTTTTTACTGAACCACTCTTCCAGCAAATCGGCTGTTTTATCTTCTTCTTTCGAAAAAGACTGGGTAGCAATAAGCTTTTTAAGTAATTCTATCGCATCATTTCGTAATTCTTCGAGCTTCATCAATTACTGATTTTAGTATAAACAGATTCTTTTTTTAATAGTCTGAAATCCCCCAGAAATATATTCTTCACACCGCTTCCCAAAGCCTGGAAACAGTTATGCAGTTTTGGTAACATCCCATCACTAATTACTTTTTCTTCCAATAATTCCTGATATTTTTCCCTTGAAATTGTCCCAATTACCGAATCATCGTCTCCTGCATCGGCCAGCACACCTTTTTTCTCAAAGCAGAAATAAAGTTCGGTTTCATAAATTGAACTCATTGCCTTAGCGATTTCCGCAGCAACAGAATCGCCATTGGTGTTTAAAAGCAATCCATCTTCTGTACAGGAAATCGCTGAGAAAACCGGCGTTATCTCCTGGGCTAAAATCGAATTGATGAATTCTGAATTCACCTTCTCCACGTCTCCCACGAATCCGAAATCAACTTTCTTAACAGGCCGTTTTTTTGAAACAATGCTCAACCCATCTGCTCCACAAAGCCCCAGGGCATTATTCTGAAGAGCCTGCATCTTAGCTACGATGTTTTTATTGATAAGTCCGCCGTAAACCATGGTAATTACTTTGATCGAATCGGCATCGGTAATTCTACGCCCCTCAAACATCTGGGTTTTATAACCGAGTTTTCCTGCAATTTCAGTAGCCAGGTTTCCCCCGCCGTGAACCAGGATCTTTGGTCCCTCCAGTGCGACAAAATCGCCAAGGAATTCAGCGAATTTTGTTTCATTCTCAATAAGCTTCCCTCCTATTTTTACAACTTTTAAAACTTCTTTTTTCATAGTCCTTTTTGCCACTTAGAGCTTATTGGAAAACTCAGATATTTTTCCCTAACTCGGTTTCTTTTACTTTTTCCTTCAGGATCCTTTTTAAAACCGCCTGGGCAGCAAAAGTTCGATTTCCTGCCTGCTGGATCACGACCGAGTTTTCTGAATCCAAAACCTCATCAGCAATTACCATATTTCGTCTTACCGGCAAACAATGCATCACTTTTGCATTATTGGTTTGCTTTAATTTTTCTTCGGAAAAAGTCCAGGTTTTGTCCTCGCTCAGTTTTTGCCCGTAATTTTCATAGCTACTCCAGTTCTTTACATAAACAAAATCGGCATCTTTTAAAGCTTCGTCCTGGTTATGGATTACAGGAACATTTTTAGTGATTTCCGGATTTAGGTCGTAACCTTCAGGATTGGTGATCACAAAATCAACATCCAGCTTTTGCATAATTTCAGTAAAAGAATTGGGCACGCTTTGGGGTAATGCTTTTGGGTGCGGTGCCCAGCTAAGCACAACTTTTGGCCTGTCTTTTTTCCTTAATTCTGAAATTGTAATCGCATCGGTAAGAGCCTGCAGTGGATGTCCGGTGGCGCTCTCAAGGTTCACAACGGGCACTGAAGCATATTTTTTAAAACTATTCAACACTATTTCGGCTTCATCTTTTTCTTTGTCCTGTAATTCCGGGAACGCCCTCACGGCGATAATATCACAATACTGCGATAATACAGCCGCTGCTTCTTTGATGTGTTCGGCTTTATCGGAATCCATTACGGCTCCTTCTTCAAACTCCAGTTTCCAGCTATCACTCCCGGCATTCATCACCATCACGTTCATCCCCAGTAATTTCCCCGCTTTTTCGGTGCTTAAGCGTGTTCTCAAACTAGGATTAAAAAACAGCATTCCCAGGGTTTTTCCTTTGCCAATTTCCAAAGTAGAAGCAGCCTTCTTTAATTCCAGCGCTTCGGTGATTAATTGCTGTAAATCTTCTATATCTGATAAATTTGTGTAATTTTTCATAAAATGCTTTTATTAGACTTTTGCGATTTACTCTATTTTAAAACAATTTTCAAGGCTTTAAATAGCTCATCGAAATGCTCTTTTTTAATGTTCAGTGACGGTAAAATTCGCAGCAGTTTCTTGTTGGCGGCAGCTCCGGTAAAGATTTGATGTTTATATAAAAGTTCTTTTCTTAACTGGGCGATCTCAAAATCGAATTCCAGGCCAATCATCAATCCACGACCTTTTATTTTTTTGATCTGCGGAATTTCCGCTGCCTGCTCCTTTACATATTCGAAAAGGTCACTGGCATTTATCAGAAGATTTTCCTTTTCAATTACTTTTAAAACCGAAATCCCTGCCACGCAGGCCAGGTGATTTCCACCAAATGTAGTTCCCAGCATTCCAGACTTTGCTTGAATGGCTTTATCGATTAAAACCCCGCCAATCGGAAAACCATTGCCCATTCCTTTCGCGATAGAAATAATATCAGGACGAATATTGTGTTTCTGAAAAGCGAAAAAATCGCCGGTTCTGCCGTAACCCGACTGTACTTCATCGGCAATCAAAACCGATCTATATTTTTTACACAATTCAGAGGTTTTTTGATGAAATTCAGTAGAAGCTTCATCCAGGCCGCCAACTCCCTGGATCACTTCCAAAATAACCGCCGCCACATCACCTTTTTCCAATTCCTTTTCAAGAGCTTCAGCATCTTCGAATTTAAGTTTTGTCGCGTTATGATTCTGGTTAAACGGAGCCTGGATGTTTTCGTTATCGGTAACAGCAACTACTCCGGAAGTCCTTCCGTGAAAAGCCTTTTCGAAATAAACAACCCGGTCTTTTCCGGTATGAAAAGAGGCTACTTTCAAGGCATTTTCATTCGCTTCAGCCCCCGAATTACATAAAAACAGGCTGTAATTTTTTACCCCGGAAAGTTTCTCCAGTTTATCGGCGAGTTCCTGTTGCAAAGGATTTTTAACCGAATTGGAATAAAAACCAAGCTCGCCCACTTGTTTGGAAATCGCATTCACATAGGCCGGATGGGAATGCCCTATGGAGATCACCGCGTGCCCGCCGTACAGGTCTAAATATTTTCTACCCTCTTTATCAAAAACATAAGCGCCCTTGCCCTTTACCGGAGTGATATCGTATAACGGATAAACATCAAATAATTCCATAGTTAGTCGGTTGTAATGGTGTTTATTTTTTTGAAGGAAGCCTGAATGCCTTTTATTAAAGAAGAACTCAGTCCGTTGTGTTCCATTTCGTTCAGGCCCTCAATAGTGCAACCACGGGGCGTGGTTACCTTATCGATTTCTTCCTCCGGGTGTTTTCCTGATTCTATGAGCAGGCTCGCCGCCCCCAGACAGGTTTGCATAGAAAGCTCGTGCGCGTCTTTAGCATCAAAACCAAGTTGTACTGCACCCTGAGTGGTAGCGCGGATAAGGCGCATCCAGAAAGCAATCCCGCTGGCACAAATTACAGTGGCGGCCTGCATTTTATTTTCAGGAATAATAATACTCGTTCCCAAACGATTAAAAATAGCTTCAGCAATGGCGATTCGTTTTTTACCTTTTTCGTTGCTACAAAGGCAGGTCATCGATTTGCCCACGGCAATAGCGGTATTCGGCATGGAACGAACAATAAACTGCTCTTCTCCAACAATTGCCTCAATAGCAGGGGTTTTAAATCCCGTGACAGTAGAAATGAGTACGTGGTTTTCGTGAAGATCATCTTTTATTTCTTCAAGAATACGCTCCATTTGTGTGGGCTGTACCGCAAAGATCAGTATATCTGAATTTTGCACGGCTTCCCTGTTATCGCTCGTGATCTTCACCTTGGCATAATCTTCATATTTCTGAATTTCTTCGGTCTTTCTTTTCGTAAGATACAAGGTGGTAAACGCATTGTTTACAATAAGGCCTTTGGCGATGGAAAGCCCAAGATTTCCGGTTCCGATAATGGCTATTTTCATTGGTTTGGTTTTAGTTGGTTGCTTGCCACGAATTCACTAATATTCTTTCTTAATGATTTTAATAAATTATTTTCGTCATTGCGATCCCGATTTTATCGGGAGAAGCAATCTGCTAATTAAAAGATTACTTCACTTCGTTCGTAATGACGTTTATATTATAATTTTTTTTAATTCTAAAAATAACTCGCTTTTAATTTTAATCCTGATGTCTCTTCAAAACCAAACATCAAATTCATATTCTGAACTGCCTGCCCCGAAGCACCTTTCAATAAGTTATCAATAATACTGGTAATTAATAGTTTATCTCCAAATTTCTGCAATTTCAACAGGCATTTATTGGTATTCACTACTTGCTTTAAATGTAAATCTTCTTCAACCACAAAAGTGAAGACCGAATCATGGTAAGCTTCAGAATAGATCGCTTTGGCTTCCTCTATACTTCCTTCAAATTTCGTGTAAGCCGTAGCATGGATTCCCCTGGAGAAATTTCCCCGGTTCGGAATAAAATTTATTTCCGGCAGCTGAACATTCTGAAGTAGCTTCAAACTCTGGCCAATTTCATTTAAATGCTGATGTTCAAAAGCTTTATAACTGGAGAAATTATTATCCCTCCAGGTAAAATGTGTTGTGGCCGAAAGTGAAGTTCCCGCACCGGTTGCGCCTGTTACCGCATTTACATGGACGTCATCCTGCAACAATCCGGCTTTGGCAAGTGGCAAAATAGCAAGACTAATAGCTGTAGCAAAACAACCGGGGTTCGCGATAAAACCGGCTTCTTTGATCTTTTCTTTATTAAATTCAGGAAGGCCGTAAACAAAAGAGTGCTCACCCTGCATTCTAAAATCTGTGCTTAGATCTACGATTTTGGTATTTCCTGAAAACTGATTATCATTAAGGAATTTCACCGAATTTCCATGTCCTAAACAAAGAAAAACGACGTCTACATTTTTATTGATTTCTCCGTTAAATTTTAAATCGGTTTCACCCAGCAAATCCTGATGCACCCCTGCCACCGATTTTCCGGGTTGGGAGGTGCTATAAACAAAATCCAGTTTTACTTCAGGATGATTTATTAATATCCTGATGAGTTCCCCGGCCGTGTAGCCGGCCCCGCCAATTATTCCTGCTGTTATCATTTTCCTTCTTTTACTCGATAATCGAGAATTAAATACTCCGAGGCTTGCCCCGAAATTAAATGTTTGTTTTTTAAATGCTTCGTGGGCTTAGCTGCTGGGCTTGTTGACATGTTGGTAAATCTTCCCGGCATTCGATAAAATTTTGATGAATCCTTTGGCATCATCGCCGGTCCAGGCTTTATTTTCTTCGCCGTAATTTCCGAAGTTGGAATTCATCAAATCGTTCTTAGATTTAATTCCATCAAGCGTGAATCGGTAAGGATAAAGCCTTACAAAAACCTCCCCGCTTACCTGCTTTTGTGAACTTTCTAAAAAAGCTTCTAAATCCCGCATTACGGGTTCTAAGTACTGACCTTCGTGGAGATGCGTGCCATACCAATTCGCCAGGTAATCTTTATGCTGCAACTGCCATTTGCTTAGCGTATGTTTTTCCAGTAAATGGTGAGCTTTAATAGTGATTAGTGCTGCTGCGGCTTCGAATCCAACCCTTCCTTTAATCCCTATAATCGTATCTCCAACATGAATATCCCGGCCAATGGCATATCTGGAAGCGATCTTTTCAAGAATTTCAATATTCTTTTCCGGGGAATTTTCTTTTCCATTTACGGCTGAAAGTTCTCCTTTGATAAATGTCAAACTGATTTGTTTTGGTTCTTTCTCCTGAAGTTGGGAAGGATAAGCACTTTCAGGTAAGGGTTTTTCTGAGGTCAGCGTTTCCGCTCCCCCCACACTGGTTCCCCAAAGACCTTTGTTCACCGAATATTTAGATTTTTCCCAATTCATCTCCACCCCATTTTGTTTCAAATATTCAATCTCTTCCTGGCGGCTGAGTTGCTTATCCCTGATTGGCGTGATAATTTCAATTTCGGGAGCTATTATTTGAAAGATCATATCGAAACGTACCTGGTCGTTTCCTGCACCGGTACTGCCGTGGGCAATATATTTCGCATCGATCTTTTTAGCATAATTAACGATCTCTATGGCCTGAACGATCCTTTCAGCGCTTACAGATAGCGGATAGGTATTATTCTTCAAGACATTTCCGAAGATTAAATATTTTACCACTTTCTGGTAAAATGAAGAAACCGCATCAATATTCTTATAGGTCTTTGCCCCTATTTTTTGAGCGTTTTCTCCAATTTTCTTTACTTCTTCTTCTGAAAATCCACCGGTGTTAACACTCACCGCATGGACCTCAAAATTCTCTTCTTTAGATAAATATTTTGCGCAGTAAGAAGTATCCAAACCTCCACTGTATGCTATGACTACTTTTTTCATTTCTTTAATTTAACACGTGCTTTTTGCCACGAATTCACTAATATTTTTATTATTCCGTCAAGGGTGAAGTTTTATTAATTCCCGTTTTTTTCTTTTTTATAAAATAAAGTCTGCTTAATACTCTTCAATCGCTTAAAAGCTTTATCATTTAAGCTTTCTTTCTTCTCAGCCTTCTTCAAATCTTTTTTCCTTTCAGGATCATACATCATTCCTGTGCACAAGCACATTTTTCGATCGGTCCTGGTGAGGATATCGTAATTCTTACAGGTTTGGCAGCCTTTCCAGAAAGCATCATCATCGGTGAGTTCAGAAAAGGGTACGGGTTGATACCCCAGCTCATAATTGATTTTCATCACGGCCAGCCCGGTAGTGATTCCGAAGATCTTTGCCTGAGGATATTTCTTCCTGGAATGCTCAAAAATCACCTCCTTGATCTTCTTGGCCAGTCCCTGATTCCTGTAATCCGGATGCACAATTAAGCCTGAATTTGCCACATACCTGTCGTGACTCCAAGTCTCGATATAGCAGAAACCGGCAAATTTATCTCCATCAAGAGCGATTACGGCGTTAGCTTTTTCCATCTTGTTAATGATGTAATCAGGTGTTCTTCGGGCTATACCCGTACCACGCACTTTCGCCGACTCTTCGATGGTATCACAAATGATCCCGGCATACCGGGAATGAGAAGTATTAGCAATGAGTATTTTCACTGACTGGGAATTTTAAGGATAAATTGAATTTTTATTTTTTCGCTGAAGGGGGAACCGGACTCACCTAAGTTCCAATAATTTACATACGCCCGGGGCGGGGGCGTATAAAGCGGGGGTTCCTGGCTGGAACTAAAATATAAGCGAGCTTTTCAGAAAAATTTCTGAAAAGAACTGAAGTAAATATGTAAAAAAGTTTTTTCAAAATGTGATAATCAAATAATATTAAAAAAGGACAGAACAGATTAATCGCTTAGCAACGGCGAAGGCGGCGCAAGCGAGAAACGGGGAATATTATTTGTGTCGTATTTATCACGTTGTAAATGTAATGCAATTTTCTAACCAACAAAAGAATCACACCAAAAATTGAAATAAATTTGGTTTATCATTCAAATATTCCCCATAAAAATTCTTCGCTTTCATCCTGGCTACCAATGGTTCAAAATCGGCCGGATCGTTTAGTTCTATCCCTACCACCGCAGGACCATTTTCCCTGTGATGCTTTTTTGAATATTCAAAATGGGTAATGTCATCATTAGGCCCCAGCACTTTGGCAACAAATTCCTTTAAAGCACCCGCACGCTGCGGAAAGCTTATCACGAAATAATGCTTTAATCCGGCATATAATAAAGCCCTTTCCTTGATCTCGGCAGTTCTGGTGATATCATTATTGCTGCCGCTTACGATACACACCACGTTTTTACCCTTAATCTCTTCAGCAAAATGATCCAAAGCTGATATTGCCATAGCACCCGCAGGCTCCACCACAATAGCATCCTGATTATAAAGGTCCAGAATGGTTTGACAAATTTTCCCTTCCGGGATGGTAATCATCTCATCAAGATTCTCCTTGCAAATAGCAAAATTTCTGCTACCAACCTTCTGCACTGCTGCTCCGTCTACAAAACGTTCAATATCGCCCAGTTCAACCACTTTTCCCTGTTGGAGAGAGGAAGTCATAGAAGGAGCACCTTCGGGTTCTACTCCTATAATTTTTGTATTGGGTGAAAGTTCCTTGAATATGGAGGAGAGCCCGGCTAAAAGTCCTCCACCTCCAAGGGGTGCAAAAACGTAATCTATTGGTTCGCTGGCTTGCTCCAGGATCTCCAGGCCAATAGTAGCCTGGCCTTCAATAACTTTCTCATCGTCAAAAGGATGAATGAAAACCAGATCATATTTCTCACGGTGCTTAATCGCATTTTTAAAGGCATCATCAAAGGTATCGCCCTTCAAAACAACCTCAACCCACTCCCCGCCGAACATTCTGGTTTGTTCCACCTTTTGGCGTGGGGTCGTTCCCGGCATATAAATCACTCCCTTTGCCTGCAGTTTATTACAGGCAAAGGCAACACCTTGTGCGTGATTTCCGGCGCTGGCACAAATTACACCCCTGTCCAATTGATCTTGCGGAAGGCTGGCAATTTTGTTATAAGCCCCCCTAATCTTATAGGATCGCACTTGTTGCAGATCTTCCCTTTTCAGAAAAATATTTGCCGAATAGCGATTACTATAGGTAAAGGAAGGTGCAAGTGGGGTTTTCACCACCACCTTTTTAATCCTCTCTGCAGCTTCTTTTACAGCTTCAAGACTTGGTTTGTATATTTTGGTTTCTGCCAGCAATGTGCTCATCTTATTCGTGTATTTTTTTCATTGCAGTCATCGCTTTTCTTAGCCTTCCCCCAACTTTTTCAACAGGATGTTGCCTGATTTCATCATTAACGGCGATTAACTTTTGATTGTCCACTCCGGTATAATCAGTTCCGAAAGAATGGCCTATAACCTCCTTTGGCAAAGCATTTACATAATCTTTAATGAGTGGTTTTGCTGAATGATCAAATAAATAACAACCGTATTCAGCTGTGTCTGAAATGATACGGTTCATCTCATACAATTTTTTCCTGGCTATCGTATTGGCGATAAGCGGAGCCTCGTGCAACGACTCGTAATAAGCCGATTCCTCGATGATCCCGGCCTCGACCATAGTTTCAAAAGCCAGTTCCACGCCCGATTTTACAAAGGCGATGAGTAAAACTCCTTTATCGAAATATTCCTGCTCGCTAATCTCTTCTGAAGTAGCTTCTGTCTTTTCAAATGCGGTCTGACCGGTTTCTTCCCGCCATTCCAAAAGTTCTTTATCATCGTTCGCCCAGTCCTGCATCATCCTGCTGCTGAAAGCCCCCGAAATGATATCATCCATATGCTTTCTAAAAAGCGGACGCAATTTCACCTTTAATTCATCAGCAATTTCATTGGCTCTTAATTTGGCCGGATTAGAAAGCCGATCCATCATATTGGTGATCCCACCGTGTTTTAAAGCTTCAGTTATGGTTTCCCAGCCATACTGAATGAGTTTTGCGGCATATTTCGGTTCAACTCCATCAGCCACCATCTTATCGAAACTCAAGATAGACCCGGTTTGCAATACCCCACAAAGGATGGTTTGCTCGCCCATAAGATCTGATTTTACTTCAGCAACAAAAGAGGATTCCAGCACTCCTGCCCTGTCCCCGCCTGTCGCCACAGCATAGGCTTTAGCCCATTCAAAACCAATGCCCTGTGGGTCATTTTCCGGGTGAACTGCGATAAGGGTTGGTACCCCAAAACCTCTTTTATATTCTTCGCGAACTTCACTTCCGGGGCATTTGGGAGCGACCATAATCACGGTGATATCTTCCCTTATCTTCATCCCTTCTTCCACGATATTAAATCCGTGGGAATAGGAAAGCACCGCATTTTTCTTTATATGAGGTTGAATAGCTTTTATTACTGAAGTATGTTGTTTATCTGGCGTTAGGTTAATTACCAGGTCGGCCTGGGGAATAAGCTCCTCGTAGGTACCCACTTTGAAACCATTTTCTGAAGCGTTTTTATAAGATTGGCGCTTTTCCTTAATAGCTCCTTCTCTCAAAGCATAGGAAATATCCAAACCGCTATCACGCATATTCAAGCCCTGATTAAGGCCCTGGGCTCCACAGCCAACAATTACTATTTTCTTGTCTTTTAAGGCAGCTACACCATTTTTGAATTCTTCGCTTTGCATAAAACGACAGGTCCCTAACTGGGCCAGTTGTTCTCTTAATGGCAAGCTGTTAAAATAGTTTGTCATAACTTCTAATTAATTGGTTGTATTAAATTGTTCTAATAATTTTGAGATCTGCATCTCTTCTTTGGTTACCGCAATTGTGCCCGATCGCACAAACTGCATCAACCCGTATGGTTTTAATTTTTCGTAAAGACTATCGGTCTCACTGCGCTTTCCTGTTTTTTCTATCACAAAGAATTTGGGAGTTACCGTAACGATTCGTGCATTGGTTCCTTTTATAAAATCCTGAATACTGAGATCGCCTACAAATTCTGATGAATTCACCTTGTAAAGCGCGGTTTCCTGGTAGATCATCTCTTCATCGGTATGATAAAAAGCTTTGATCACCTCTATTTGTTTTTCGATTTGCTTAACGACCTTCTGCACCTGTTCCTCATTAACCTGCACCACGATGATGAAACGCATCACGCCTTCTACTTCGCTTTTAGACACGGTAACGCTTTCTATGTTGATGTGTCTTTTCAGAAAGATCGCAGCGATACGGCTTAACAACCCCACATTGTTTTCTGTATAGATCGAAACTGTATAATTTTTCTTTTCCATTACTCCAATAATATTTCTGAAACTGCCGCCCCGGTAGGAACCATAGGGAATACATTTTCTTCCTGTTCAACTTTTACTTCAAGGAAATAAGCTTCTTTAGATTCCATCATTTCCTTCACTGCATCTGCCAGTTGAGCTCTTTCGGTCACTTGGTTGGCCTTTATATGATAACCTTTGGCAATGGTTACAAAATCAGGGTTTACCATCTCGGTGGAAGCATAGCGCTTGTCAAAAAAGAGCTGTTGCCACTGGCGCACCATCCCTAAAAAACCATTGTTGAGGATCACGATCTTCACCGGAACTTTAGTCTGAAAAATAGTTCCCAACTCCTGAATGGTCATCTGGTAGCCGCCATCTCCAATTACAGCCACCACTTCCCGGTGTGGAACACCCATTTTCGCTCCGATAGCCGCCGGAAGGGCAAAACCCATAGTTCCCAATCCGCCGGAGGTCACCTTGCTGCGTGTTTGATTGAATTTAGAATATCTGCAGGTCACCATCTGGTGTTGCCCTACATCTGAAACTATTACCGCATCGCCTTTGGAGCAGGTATTGATCTCATCGATCACCTCTGCCATTCCAATTTTTCCACGTTCGGCATTAAGGTCATTTTTGATGATCTTATCAAACTCTATATCATATAGATCTTTGAATTCCTGATGCCAGGCCTTGTGCTCCTTCTCCTTTACAAGATCAAGCAGTAAGGCCAGGGTTTTATTCACATTTCCTAAAACAGGAATATCTGCTTTTACATTTTTATCTATTTCAGATGGGTCTATTTCAAGATGGATTACCTTGGCCTGTTTCGCATATTTATCAAGATTTCCGGTAACCCTGTCATCGAACCGCATCCCAATGGCAATAAGCACATCACATTCATTGGTGAGCATATTCGGCGCGTAATTTCCGTGCATTCCCACCATCCCCACATTAAGCGGATGATCGGTAGAAAGGGCCGAAAGTCCCAGAATTGTCCAGGCAGCCGGAATGTCGGTTTTTTCCACGAGTTGCTTCAGAAGCTGTTCTGCTCCCCCAAGGATCACGCCCTGGCCAAAGATGATAAACGGCTTTTTAGCCGAATTGATCGCTTCCGCAGCCTTTTCAAGCTGTGGCATACTTATCTCAGGTTCAGGTTTATAACTTCGAATTCCTGAACATTTTTTATAACTGAATTCCAGCGAAGCAAATTGCGCATCTTTAGTGATATCGATCAACACCGGCCCGGGCCTTCCTGATCTGGCAATATAGAATGCCCTGGCTATGATCTCAGGGATCTCTTCGGCTTTGGTGATCTGGTAATTCCATTTTGTAATTGGCGTTGAAATTCCCACAATATCGGTTTCCTGAAAAGCGTCGCTTCCCAGCAAATGCGAGCCCACCTGCCCGGTGATACATACCAAAGGGGTAGAATCTATCTGGGCATCAGCAATTCCGGTGACCAGGTTAGTTGCTCCGGGACCAGAAGTGGCCACTGCCACTCCAACTTTCCCCGTTACCCTCGCATAACCCTGAGCCGCGTGCGTAGCGCCCTGTTCGTGGCGTGTGAGGACGTGGTGAATCTCTTTCTGGTACTTGTACAATTCGTCATAAACAGGCATTATTGCCCCTCCCGGGTACCCATAAATGGTTTCCACTCCCTCTTCCAACAAACACTTTATCACGGCTTCAGCTCCTGAAACCGTTGTTGTGGCAGGAGTGGCAAGCTTTTCGAAACTAGCTGTCTTTACTTCCATAATTCACCTTATTAAAATTCGTCGGTTACGCAACCTTGTGAGGCCGAGGCAACCGTTCTTGCATATTTGTAAAGCACCCCTTTGCTGAATTTAAGCGCGGGAGCTTTCCAGTTTTTCTTTCTTTCTTCTATTTCTTTTTCGGAAAGAGCTACCTCTATCCTGTTGGTTTCGGCATTGATGGTGATCTGGTCCCCATCTTTCAGAAAAGCGATAAGTCCGCCTTCCTGGGCTTCGGGGGTAATATGGCCTACCACATAGCCGTGGGTACCTCCTGAAAATCTTCCATCAGTGATCAAAGCGACGTCTTTACCGAGCTTTGCACCCATTATGGCTGAAGTTGGTTTTAGCATTTCAGGCATTCCCGGGCCACCTTTTGGACCTTCGTATCTTATTACTACAACATCGCCTTTCTTTACTTTTCCTTCGGAAATTCCATCGTTCGCGGCATATTCTGAATCGAATACCCGGGCCTTCCCGGTAAATTGCAAACCTTCCTTGCCGGTGATCTTGGCCACCGAACCTTCTTCTGCCAGGTTTCCGTAGAGAATACGAATATGTCCGGTCTTCTTGATAGGATGCTCCAAATCCCGAATCACATCCTGCCCGGCTTCCAGATCCGGAACGTCAGCCAGATTTTCAGCTAAAGTTTCCCCGGTTACGGTAAGACAATCGCCGTGCAACATTCCGTTTTGCAGCATATATTTTAAAACCGCAGGAATTCCGCCAATTCTGTGAACATCTTCCATCGCGTATCTTCCGCTGGGCTTGAGATCGGCCAGGAAAGGCGTACTGTCGCAGATTCGTTGAAATTCATTCAGACTGAAATCCACTTCTGCCGATTTCGCAATTGCCAGGAAATGCAGCACCGCATTGGTAGACCCACCAAGAACGGTAAGCAGCCTGATGGCGTTCTCCAGAGATCTTTTAGTAACTATATCGCGGGGTTTGATATCTTTTTCAAGAAGCAAACGCATCGCTTTTCCTGCTTCAATGCTTTCGGTTTTTTTCAGTTCATTCGTGGCCGGATTTGAGGAATTATAAGGCAAAGACATTCCCAAGGCTTCAATAGCAGAAGCCATAGTATTCGCTGTGTACATCCCGCCACAGGCACCGGCACCCGGACAGGCTTTTTCAATAATACTTTCGTATTCCTCCTTATCGATATCGCCGGCGGTCTTTGCGCCCCAGGCTTCGAAAGCAGAAACCACGTCCAGTTTCTTCCCGTTATGACACCCGGAAGCAATGGTACCACCGTAAACCAAAATTGCCGGACGATTAATGCGCAGCATTGCCATAAGGGCGCCCGGCATATTTTTATCGCAGCCTACCACGGTAACCATCCCGTCGTACGACATCGCGTGCACCACGGTTTCTATAGAATCGGCTATGATATCACGGGAAGGAAGGGAATATCTCATTCCCGGGGTACCCATCGAAATGCCGTCGCTTACGCCAATGGTGTTGAAAATAAGACCTACCAGTTCTGCTTCTGTACATCCCTGTTTTACCAGTTTTGCCAGATCGTTAAGGTGCATATTACAGGGGTTGCCCTCGTAACCGGTACTGGCGATCCCCACAAAGGGTTTTTTAAAATCATCTTTGGTAAGACCAATTGCGTGCAACATAGCCTGAGACGCCGGTTGCGAATCGCTTTGTGTTAAAACTTTACTGAATTTATTAAGCATTACTTTTTCTTCTTTTTCTTTTAAAAAATTAAAAGTAGCCTGATAAGATTTTGACCATAGCATTTAAGCCGTTGCTTAATTACTTTCAGAGAGTTTTAAATACAGTTAATTAAATGATTTTCAGTAATTTGAAATCAATATAATTACGATAGCTGAAAACATAGTTTTTGAAGAAGCAATTCTTTCCTTAAATTCCTTTGTGAAGCAGCAGAGACAGGAAGTTTAGAAGATTCTGATTTGTTTGAGCTTATATTGAAAAATAAGGTTTTTTAAAGGGAATTAATGAGAAATTGACAATGCTGCTTTTTCCTTGGGAAATTGAAATGACAAATTATGAAATTCTCACTCCAAACAAATGATCGCCGCGCTTCGTTCCTCTTCGCTCGCGATGACGAATCCCAGTAGGCGAACGTCATTGGGAGACCCGTGATAAAAAATTAACTAGCGTGAGATGATGACGTGTTACGAGCCTGGCGAGTTTAAACTCCGTTTGTGAGTGTAGTAAATCAGCAGCGTAAATAATTTTTGAAGCCTTGGAAAAAATTTAGCTGCTGATTTGCGGTTTTTTGGCCTTATTGCCAAAAAAACACCTCCACATAGGACGCCTTTTTTTGTTTCGTTTTTTGGGCGAGCAAAAAATGAAAATGGGGATTTCTAAACTAAGTTTTAAACTGGATTATAAATAGAAAAAAACTGACTATAATTAAATTTTAAAATAAGTCAATGGTATGGATCCCGATGAAAATCGGGAGACTCAAGCAATCTGTTGTAATCAGTTCTCAGTTAAGAGTTGCCACGGTTTACACTAAATAAATCGGAGTCTTCCAACGAAAGATTGCCACGGCCTTCGGCCTCGCAATGACGTTAATATAAACTGCTCACTGCGACTGCCAACTGAAAACTACTTTTTCTTCTTCAGCGAATAAAGATCTTTCCTGCGGTCTTTCATATTTCTCACACTTCCAAAGTTATGAAGCTCCTTGAGCAGGTCCAGGTCTACGTCTACAAGCAAGGTGCTTTCGGTGTTTGGCGTGGCTTCCGCCTTGATCCCGTTTACCGGAAAGGCAAAGTCAGAGGGGGTTAACACCGCGCTTTGAGCGTACTGAATATCCATATTATTCACTTTTGGCAAGTTCCCTACCGAGCCTGCAATAGCCACGTAACATTCGTTTTCCACGGCTCTGGCCTGGGCGCAGATCTTAACCCGGGAATATCCGTTTTGAGTATCAGTCATAAATGGCACAAAGAGAATATTCATTCCTTCCTCGGCAAGTATTCTTGAGACTTCAGGGAATTCTATATCATAACATATCAAAACCCCAACCTTCCCACAATCGGTATCGAAGGTTTGCAGTTTGCTACCGCCTTTCATCCCCCAGGCAGATTCCTCTGCCGGAGTGATGTGCAATTTTTCGTAGCGTTCGTAAGTTCCGTCGCGACGACAAAGGAAACCAACATTATACATATGTTCCCCGATTACCATCGGCATACTTCCGGTGACGATGTTGATGTTATAGGTGATCGCAAAATCCTGGAAGGTTTCCAGCAGGCGTTCGGTATAGGTTGAAAGTCCACGGATGGCTTCAGGTTCGTTCAAATGATTGAACTCGGCCATAAGAGGCGCGTTAAAAAGTTCGGGGAATAGAATGAAATCGCTCTGGTAATCACTAACTGCGTCTACAAAGAATTCTATCTGGGAAACCAGCGAGTCATAATCTTTAAAAAGACGCATCTGCCACTGTACCAACCCAAGTCTGACTACTGTTTTTGGAGTATCAATCAGCTTTTTGGTTTTGGTATAGTAGATGTTGTTCCACTCCATCAGGATTGCATATTCCTTACTTTCAGCATCACCGGGAAGATAGCCTTTAATCACCTTTTTTACGTGAAAATCGTTGGAAAGCTGAAAAGACAAAACCGGATCGTGTATCTCCTGAAGCTTTACTTTTTCAATGTATTTCTTCGGAGTAAGTTCTTTCGCATATTTGGCGTAATTGGGGATCCTTCCGCCAAAGACGATAGATCTGAGATTGAGCTGCTCGCAGAGTTCCTTTCGGGCTTCATACAAACGCCTGCCCAAACGCATTCCGCGGTACTCGGGATGAATAAATACGTCTATCCCATAGAGCACATCGCCATTGGTGGTGTGATTAGAAAAATTGTCTCCGCCAATAATATCCTCGTAGGTATGGTTCTCGTCAAATTTCTTGGAATCTATGATGATCGCCAAGGCACACCCCGCGATCTTATTATCGATCTCGATACAAAACTGGCCCTCGGGAAACTTGTTCACAAGATTCCTAATATCATCCTTGCTCCAGTATTCATCGGGCATCTTTTGATAACTCTTTATCATAGAGACCTTGAGTTCCTGGTAATCTTTCAATCTAAGATTTCGGAGGTCTATTTTAGGTGTTTCATTCACGATCATAAGGTTTTACAGCCTGCGAAGATACTGCGGAATTTAATGCTTTGAAAGCGCTATTTTTAAAGAAGATAAAAATATCAAAACAACTCCCGGAAAATAGTGGTCCGGACAGAAATATTTCCAAAATTGCCTTTTATTCCTATTGACCTATATCAGATATATTTTATGTTTTATGGCAAATAACACCAGGCCAATCCGGCTGCGCACGTTGAGTTTATTGAAAAGACTTTCGCGATAACCGTCTATGGTCTTCGGACTTAAATTCATCTTTGCAGCAACCTGTTTGTAAGTCATTTCAGAACAGGCCAGGCCTAGAAACTCCATTTCCCGCGCACTAAGATTTTCAAAGGCTTTTGCCTTTCCGTGATTTTCTATGGCTTCAGAAACCGTATCGGTATAATAGTAACCTTCGTAGATCACCTGCTTCAGCGCATAACGGAATTCATCGGGGTCTATATCTTTAAGTAAATATCCGCGGCAGCCAAGTTTCACCATTCTAAAAATGGTTTCCTCATCATCCTCCATCGTTAATGCCAGCACTTTTTGTTCGGGATACTTATCCTTTAGCCAGACCATAGTTTTGGGCCCGTCCATAACCGGCATTTTTATATCCAGAAGAACGATATCGGGTTTTGGGCGGTTGGCACCAAAGAACTCCACGAGTTCCTGGCCATTTTTATAAAGCCCAGACACCTCGAACTCCCCAAAAGAATTCACCAGGTTTTGTAAAGATTTTGCAAATAGATTGTGATCATCTACAATTGCGACCGTTTTACTCATAATTATTCTTGCACCTTGGTTGGATAGGCTAAATATAAGCAAGTTCCCGCACCTGGTGAAGAATCAAGCGAAAACTTAGTGTTTACCAGTATTGCCCGGCTTTCCATATTAAAGAGTCCGGAGTTCTTTGAGATGCTTTCCTTATCGAATCCCTTCCCGTTATCACAGGCTTTGATTCTTATCTCTTCAGGATCATAGGCTATAGAAACATCCAGATTTGAAGCCTGCGCGTGCTTGATAACGTTGGAAAAGAACTCCTGGAGTATTCTGAATAAAATTATGCTGTGTTGCTGCGGAATCTCCTGGTTTTCTCCTGAAACTTCCAGGTTGGTTTCAATAACGCCCATCCGCTGAAACCTTTCCAGTTCATTTTCTACGGAAGTGTCTAAACCGGCATAACCAATCACCTGATTGTTCAGGGATTTTGACAGCGAGCGCACTTCCCGAAGCGAATTGGCCACGGTTTCTTTAATTTCCAGGGCTGAAGCTTTCTCGGCTTCCGCGAGGTTTTTTGAAAAAATATTAAGCTGCATATTGGCAACTGATAGTAACTGACCAATATTATCGTGCAATTCCCAGCCTACATTCTTCAAGGTTTGTTCCTGCATTTCTATACGCGAACTGGCTATTTCCCGCTCAAAACGCTGTTCGGTTTCATATTGCTCCTGTAACATCTTGTTTTTTCGTTTTTGGTACACCACGAAAAATACGATCACAAATGCAGTAAGCAGCAGAATTACTACAATAAAGTATACAATAAGTAAAAGTTCTTCTTTAGAGAGCATTTTGTAATTTTTTAGGGTAAGTCTTTCTCTTTTTGGCCAGCCATAAAAAAGCAATGCTGTAGGAACTATACATAAGAATATTCATTGCAATTAAAACAATACTACTAAGTTCAACAAATTCCGGACTTTTGTTTGTAAAATATTTAAAATAAATAATAATAGGAGTTGTGCAGAGAAAATATAAAAGCGCAGCAAAAGAAATGTAAAAACTAATTTCCCTTTTTATAATTAAAATTTTAGAACTCAATAAAATTTCGAAATAATAATAAAAAATCACTCCCAACAGAAAAATACTCCCTAAAACAAAAGTTACTGCAGAATTACTTTGGAAAAATACATCTGAAACTATTAAATTGACAATACAGATTAAAACATAAACAATCAGAAGTTTATCAATAAGCTTTCCTATTTTCTCGTTTAAAATATTCCATCTAAAATATAGAATATAACTAACAAAACTGATAATAAGATATGGATTAAAAAGCCAGAAGTTTCTATACCAAAAAGTATTTTTAAGAAAATGTAAGGGTTCATTCCAATAAATTATCGCAGGTATGAATCCAATAGTTTCAACGAAAAATGTAAACAATAAAAAATACGAGAAAAACCCAATCGCCTTATCAGTTGGGTTTTTCCGGTAATAATATAAACCGGATATTGCTGCAACAGCCTCAAGTAAAAATACCAGAAATCTGAGATCTTGCATCAATAGTTAGTTGGAGGCCAGCCTGAGGTAATAATATTCATTGGCTCAATCTCATAATTATTAGGATCGGAATCTTCTTCAGCACTTTCCGGCTCTCCTGGTGCTTCTTTGGTTGGTGCCAGGAACACCGTAGCGTAGCCTTTTTTCTCTTTTGTTTTAGGATAAGCGCCCAAATAAAACCGAATTCCCGGTTTCTCTACGCCCTGTCCTTTAGATTTCTCCCGAACATAGTCAAGATACTCCTGCAATTCATCCAGGCTGTACCAGAATTCGCGGGTATCTTCATAGCCCTGCCCCCGCTGTATTTCTTTTCCGCGAGTACGCACCCATTCATCCTGTTCTTTTCGTGCCTCCTCAACGCTGATGCATTTTTTTGGCTTTTTCATATGATTGGTTTTTGGTTGGTTTCCTTAAAATTTTGTTAAGCTAAATCTATATAAAGTTTTTGAGGAAAGCAACTCTTTAAATAAGAAGAAAATAAGCTTCATTATATGTAATTAAGTGCCTTCATCTAACTTCACTTGTTTTTAATTCCCGATTTTCTGTTCTATTAAAAATGACTGCCATAAATCCAATAACATACATTCCATATAGAAAAACGTTAGCATACCTCAAAACACTAGCAAAAAGATTAATAAAATCAGGATTAGCTTCCAGAAAGTAAACGGAGTAAATATTTATAGGCTGGACGATCAAAAAGTAAATTAATATCCCGGTAAAAACGTAGAAAAACAGGTTTCTTTTAAAATTTAGAATCTTATCACTGGTAAGCAAATCATATAAATAAACGCCTACACTTACTGAAATCCATATTGCTCCAACCAACAATATTGGTACGTTATAAGCCTGAAAAATATCACTCCCAAGCAGAATTAAACCGATAGAATATATGAGGTATATACCAGTACCACGTCTAATAAAAGTTTTTAATTTAGGATTTAAAATTTCCGACTGAATAAAATAAGAATAACACAGGATGAAGTAAATCTGTGCTAAATTAAAATACCAGGTATTTCTTGAAAATGGAGAATCTTTTAAAAAAGAAGCTGTTTGATAATTATCAAAATAAGCCCATAATGAATATCCCCCTAAAACATCAATGATAAAGACCGACCATAGAAAATATACAAAAAATCTTTTATTCTTAGCGACTTTGGGATGCAGGACCAAGAAAATACTGCCTGTGAAAGCAGCTAAAAATTCCATCAAGAAAGTTACATATATCTTCTTTTCAATATAGAATTCAAAAAGCTCGTTCAAAAATTTTAAATTTTAAATAAAATTATTCCCCATAAACACCGGGAGGCCATAAACCACTGCCTGTATTATACGGTTCGATTTCAGGATTATCCTCAAAATCTGATTCTTCTTCCTCTATGTTTTCCGATTTCGGTTTAGTAGCCGAAAGAAATACCGTGCTCAGACTTGGTTTTCCATTTCCAGGGGCATAAGATCCCATCCAGATACAAACTCCGGGATCTTCAATTCCTTTTTCTCCAGATTTTTCTTTTACATACTTAAGATACTCTTCTAATTCAGCCACACTAAATTTCACGGCGCAAACATCCTTGTGCTTCTCTGATCTTTCAATGGCTTTTCCTCGGGTTTTCCACCATCTTGATTGAAGGTCTTTCGCCTCCTGGCGGGAAATGCATTTTTTTGGTTTTTCCATAATTTTGGTTTTTGGTTGGTTAACTTAAAATTTTGTTAAGCTAAAATTAGTGAAAATTCCTGGAGCTTAAAAAAACCGGGAGCGAATACGAGACTACCAAAGGTTTAAAATAAAAAAGTGCCGTCTTGGTTTATCGGAAAACTAACTACCCTACCAATTAGTTTTCCACCTTAACGACACTTTTTTGCCCCAAAACACTTTAGCTAACTAAAATGACTGATACAAATGTAGACGAAGGTATACTTGTCTACAAGGGGAAAAATCCCCTTTTTGATAATTCATTGAAAGAAATGTTATTTAAATTCTAAATAATAACCGGTTTCCAAAATTTTTAGGAACCTGATTTAAAATGTACTTCCTCTCCTGTCTTCTTCTGCACCAGGATGTTAAGGGAATGTTCACTAAGCTGAAGTACTCTGGGATAACCGCCCGTGGTTTGGCAATCCCGCATTAAAATGATAAGATTTCCTCCCGGAGTGAGTTGTACAGTACCGGGCAAGACCGGTCCGGTGATGATGGGTTCCAGTTGGTTTTCCAGTTTTTCCCCGAGCTGCACCGCCATTCGGTTATTGTTTTTACTAATGCTGAAGTTGGTTTTTTGCAATTTAGTTTTTAATTCCTGCGGAAGCCGGTCAAATTCAGGCCCGGGAAAGACTTTGATCTCAGAAGTCTCCAGGTAAGAAGGATCGAATTTCACTGAAGCATAGGTCTCCTTTTCCTCTCCTGAAACTGCTGAATAAGGCAGACGATGGCCTTTCTCCAGTTTTTGAAATTCCGTAATTCCCTCATACCAGCTGCGGCTTTCCAGGATCTTTTCGGTTTGAAAACCACCTGCGATGGCGAGATAGGCCCTGGAACCTTTCACCGGTCTTCCGAAACTGAGCACATCTCCGGATTCTACTTTAATGACCTCATTATTCTCTATTTCTGCATCATTGAGTTTCGGACTGAGATAAGCTCCACTAATCGCGATCTTAGTTGGCGCCGGAAATTTAAGTTTTGGGCCCATTTGGGTTATTTCCAAAACCGCGGCATCGGCCTTATTTCGTAAAATGAGATTCGCTGTTTTTAAAGCCAGCCTGTCCATCGCTCCCGAAAAAGGAACTCCGTATTTCTGAAATCCGCGCCGACCAAAATCCTGAATGCTGGAAAATAATCCCGGGTGTAAAACTTCGATCTCAGCCTTCATAGTTTTCCTTTTTTAGTTGAAATTTACCATCGGAAACCTGTTGCGAAATCTCCTCAAATTCCACTTTGGAAACGGAATAAAATTTCACCTTGTCGCCAGGCGAAATTTCACAAGGCGGGTCTGAATTTTTATCGAAAAAATTCACCGGACAATTGCCTAAAATCTGCCAGCCGCCGGGACTGGATTTTGGGTAAATTCCGGTCTGATTTTCACCTATCCCCACAGCCCCTTTTTCGATCTTCAAACGCGGCTCTTTTTTACGCGAGATCTGAAGCTTTTTATCAAGGCCACCAAGGTATAGAAATCCGGGTAAAAAACCTATAAAATAAACCGTGTAAACCGGGGCAGTATGCAATTCGATTATTTGAATTTTTGAAAGCTTTTTTTGACTGGAAATTTCTTCCAGGTCCCAACCGAATTCTTCATCATAACACACAGGCAGATGAAATATTTGCCGGTTGGATAATTTTATTATCTTAGCTTCATCAAACAGTCGTTTTAAAGCTGAAACCTCTCCATAGACGTCTTCTATAGCAAACAGGTAACTAATTAATAACGAGTTGTATGTGTTGGTTACCTCAACTTTTACTTCATCATAAAATTCTTCCAGCTTATTTTTGTAAAAAAGCAACTTTTCGAGCAGGCTTTCATCGATCACCGGCTCAAATTGAACCAGGATCGCCCGCTCCCCCATCGTCGATATTTTTGGAAATTCAGCCATTAGGTGTTCTTGATTTTAATGTTTTTTTCGGCCAGTTTTTCGTGTAAATATTTCAAAATTTCAACCGAATTTGGGGTGTCGCTATGCAGGCAAAAAGTGTCTGCCTTGCAGCTGATATCTACGTCGTTTTCACAACGAATTTTCCCTTCAGAAAACATAGCAAAAAGATGCTCAAAAACGGCTTCTTTTTCAGTGATCAAAGCCCTGGGTATTGAACGCGAAACCAGGCTGTAATTTTGGTTGTAATTCCTGTCCGCAAAAGCTTCAAAAATGAGTGGAATTTTCCTTTCTGCCATTTCAGAAATCACCGAATTCTGAGGCACAAAAAGCGGTAAAATTTCATCGAATTCCAACACCGAATCGATCACGATCTGAGCGATCTTTTCATCTTTTGCGGCATCGTTATAAAGTGCCCCGTGAGGTTTTATGTGGCTGAGTTTTGCACCTTCGGCTTCAGCGATCTGCTTCAGACTTAAGATCTGGGCGACCAAAGAAAGCTGAAGATCTTCCGCAGAAATGTCCAGGGATTTTCTTCCGAAGTTTTCCTTATCGGGATAGGAAGGATGCGCGCCTATCTCCACATCGTGTTCCAGAGCCAGAGCTACTGTATGCTGCATCGTCTCCAAAGTACCCGCGTGACCACCACAGGCGATATTACAGGCCGAAATAAGCGGCATCAGGTCGGCATCGTAATTGCCCCCTTCGCCCAGGTCGCAGTTGATATGAATTTCTTTCACGGTTTATGGTTTTAACAATATTCAGTAAAGATCAGAAACTCCCGATCACGCTCACAATGGCCTTTATCCCCAGGAAAACAGACAATGCGATCACCAGAATTCCCAGAATATTTTGCCAAACACTGTTGCGATGCTGCCCCAGCACTGAATGTTTATTAACTATCCAAAATAAGAAAATCGCGATTACGGGCAATAGAATTCCGTTGGCAATTTGAGCAAACCGAATGATCTCGATGGGGTTGATCTGTAAAGACGAAAAGAAAACACCCAGGATGAGCACTCCTGCCCACACCATTTTAAATTTTGCGGAAGCCATTCCGCCTTTCCACCCCAGAGAGCCCTGCACCACGTAGGCCGCAGCCAGAGGAGCGATTATGGAAGAAGTGATCCCGGCAGCTAAAAGTCCCAGCGCCATAAACCAGGTGGCAAATTTCCCGAAAAGCGGTTCAAGGCTAAGAGCCATATCGGCCGCGGAATTTACATCGGTGATTCCGGCCGAGGCTGCGGAGATTAGGATCGCCATAGAAACCACACCTCCCAGGAGGATGGAAACCACCAGTTCTTTTCGGGCTGTTGGCAGAAAGGAAGAATCCTTCCACTTTTCACTCACCAGGGAAGCGTGCAGAAATAAATTATAAGGTACCACCGTAGTTCCTACAATAGCCATAACCGTAAGCAAGCCGGCGGCATTGGTGGTGGGAATAAAACCTTTTAAGACTTCAAAAATATCGGGTTTGGTAAGGATAGCGGTAAGCACAAAGCTGATACTCATTAGTAATACCAGTCCTATGAAAACTTTTTCCAGGGTTTTGTAGCTTCCGGAGAAGAGCAGAAGAAAAGCGATAAATCCAATGAGCAAGCTCCAGAGATTGAGCTGAAAAGTACCCAGCTGCAGACTCTGATCCCCAAAGATGGCCTGAGCGCCAAGAACTGCTCCGGTGATATTTCCGGCTTCGTAGGCGGCATTACCTATCACTATGGCCGAGAAGATTAAAATGATTGAGAAAACCCTTAAAAATGGTCTTTTGATCTCTTCGCGAATTACTTCGCTGAGACCTTTTTGCGACACCACTCCCAAGCGGGCCGACATTTCCTGCAAAATGATACAGGAAAACACAGAGAGTAAAAGCGCCCATAGGAGGCTGTAACCAAATTCCACCCCGGCCAGGGTACAGACCGTCACCGTTCCCGGACCGATAAATGCTGCCGAGACCAGAATACCCGGCCCTAGATTTTTTAAAAAATTTCTCACTTGCCCTTGCGGGATTCATTGAGCGCGTAGATGGCAAAACTGCCTAACCAGTGCCCACCTTCGTAGCTGTCGCCTACTAAATTAGGAAAAGAATAAGCCACGTGCCTATCGGCGACGCTCTTTAAATGACCAAATTCTTCAGGGTATTTATTGACCAGGCCGTAAAAAACCCAGGCGCGGCTAAAATTCAATCCGTCGAGATGTACCAGTTTTCCATCGGTGCGATCGGAAACTTCGCCTACTTCAATATCGAAACCTTCTTTTTTAAGATCTGGCATAAAATCTTCTACCCACATTATAAAAGCATTTTTAGGCAAAACACGTCGCATGATATTCACCTCCTCCAAACAAGGAGAAAGAAAATCGAAGCCACCCGGCTCCCAGGATATGGGGCAATGGTCATCACTAAGGTAAAAATCTTTAGCCCGCTTCGAGATAAGGTCTTGAAACTCCTTATTTTCGACAGTAACTGCATAATCCCAGGCGTAAGACAATGCAAAGGCAGTATTCTCGTGTTCTCCAACCCTGATAGGATAATTGAGTTTTGGCAGAAACTCCGTGTAGCGTTCTACAATAAGATCGGTTAAAGGCTGGAGATTTTGATCAAGTTCTTCAGCCAGGGGATCATCCCAGGTCTTGAGTTCCTCTGCCAGCTTGAGCAACCAGGCCCAGCCATAGGTGCGCTCATAAGAATCGCTTTCTTCTCTTCTAAAATATTCCAACTCTCCCCGAATATTTTCAGCAGAAAGACTCTTTTGAAGTAATTCCCTGATTTGTTCGCGCTTTTCAAGCTTTGGAAACTGTTTGAGAAGGCTTACCAGGGACCAATGCCCGTGCACCGAAGAATGCCAGTCAAAACAGCCATAAAAGGCGGGATGAAGTTCGCTTGGCTCCCCCATCGCTTCCTTGTTTTCCAGAGTTTGCCCCAGTTTATTAGGATATTCGGTTTCAATACAAGAAAGGGGAAGTTCGGCCAGTTTATTGGCTTCCTCGAGATCAAATTCTATGCTTTCGCTAAGTAAAGCCTCGGTATTTGTAGGTGCTTTTATACTATCGGCTTCATCTGCTGAAACTTTTTCAGAGCTTTCGTTGTTTTTACAGCCGGAAATAATTATTAAGAGAAGCAGGATTATTCGTTTCATCGGTTATGGGTTGTGAGCAAGTAAAGATATAAGTTTATAGATAAACCCTCTAAAAATTTGCATTCATTTATAATTTAGAAACTTAACCCAGCCAACCGTCCCGATCCAGACTTCTATACTGAATGGCTTCGCTGATGTGACTGGCCGCAATATTTTCAGATTGCTCCAAATCGGCGATACTGCGGGATACCTTCAAAATACGATCATAGGCCCTGGCGGAAAGATTGAGCCGTTCCATCGCAGTTTTTAGCAGTTGTTTGGAAGCTTCATCCAGATCACAGAACTCACGTATCTGCTTTACGCTCATTTGAGCATTATAATGGACGTTGGGATTTTCTTTAAAACGCTGCGTTTGAATTTCCCGGGCGGCTGTAACCCTTTTCCTTATATCAACACTGCTTTCTCCCCGGCGTTCTTCGCTGAGTTTTTCAAAAGGTACAGGCGTAACTTCAATATGAATATCTATTCTATCCAGGAGTGGACCACTAATTCTACTAAGATAACGCTGCATTTCGGCAGGGCTGGAAGTTACCGGAGAATCGGGATCATTAAAATAACCGCTGGGACTTGGGTTCATACTTGCCACAAGCATAAAACTTGAAGGATAGGTTACAGTGAATTTAGCACGGGAAATTGTGACTTCACGATCCTCGAGCGGTTGGCGCATCACTTCAAGCACGCCGCGTTTAAACTCAGGAAGTTCATCCAGAAATAAAACCCCATTATGCGACAATGAGATTTCCCCCGGCTGCGGATAAGCCCCGCCGCCGACAAGGGCGACATCCGAAATTGTGTGGTGAGGGCTCCTGAAAGGTCGCTGAGACATCAAACCTACATTTTCACGTATCCTGCCAACTACACTATGAATTTTAGTAGTTTCCAAAGCTTCATGCAAAGTCATAGGAGGTAGAATACTGGGAAGGCGTTTTGCCAGCATTGTTTTTCCTGCTCCCGGCGGACCGATTAGAATGATATTATGCCCCCCGGCTGCAGCTATCTCCATACAGCGTTTGATGGATTCCTGCCCTTTTACATCGGCAAAATCGTGGTCGGGATTATCCAGGCTTTTATAAAATTCTTCACGGGTATCGATGATGGTTTGCTCCAGAGGTTCTTCCTTATCAAAAAACCTGATCACTTCCATTATATTATCCACGCCATAGATCTTAAGCCCATTCACTACAGCGGCTTCCTTTGCGTTTTGCTTGGGTAGGATGAAGCCTTTAAAACCTTCTTCTCTGGCTTTAATGGCAATAGGAAGCGCCCCCTTTATGGGTTGCAGACTTCCATCGAGGGAAAGCTCCCCCATTATTATATAATCTGAAATGTTATCAGCCTTGATCTGGCTTGAAGCGGTTAGAATACCGAGGGCAAGTGTAAGGTCGTAGGCCGAGCCTTCTTTCCGAAGATCAGCCGGGGCCATATTCACTATAATTTTTTTTCCCGGAAATTTATAACCGGTATTCTGTAAGGCGGCGGTTATGCGATAACTACTTTCTTTGACAGCGTTATCGGGTAAACCAACCAGATGATATCCAATGCCGGTAGCTACATTTACTTCAATAGTAATTGTAGTTGCTTCTACCCCAAAAACGGCACTTCCGTAAACTTTTACCAGCATTTAAAGAATTGTTTCTTTAAATTTAGTAAAATTTATGAAATGATTTGAGTCTTAAACGTTTAAGACGTTATTTCGATAGTATTCAATAAGGCCATCAATAGGTCTTCTCACTATATTCCCAATCTCAATACCATATGGCTGGGCCACAGCACGAATTATATCTTCGCTAAAAAAAGCGATACTACCTATAAAATGTACCGGTACATTCTGGGCCTGTTTGTATGAAAGAACCCTGGAATGCATAAAATCGGTAATGCCTTCGTGAACCAGTTTATAGAAATATCCGTTACGTTCGTTGGTGAAAATAAATTCAGCAAAATTCGCGAGATAGGTATTCGGATTTTCCTTTCTATAGAGGTTTTTCTTAATCTCGTCTGAATCAAGATTATATTTCTGCTCAAAAATAGTCGCCAATTCGGGCGGCATTCTTTTGTAATAGTAATCCCGAATAAGTCTTTTTCCGAAGTAATTACCACTGGCTTCATCCATAAGAATATATCCCAGGGAATGAACTACCTGTTGAATTTCTTTTCCATCGTAAAAACAGGAATTAGAACCAGTACCTAGTATACAAACTATACCGGGTTCTGTAGTTGCGGCGTATACAGCAGCCACAATATCTTCTTTCACGATTACCTCATTGGAATTCGTAAAAAAGTTGGTGAAAATATCTTCCAGAAGTTTACGGGGTGTTTCGGTGCCACAACCGGCACCAAAAAAATGAACCCTTTCTACCTTATCTTTTACTTCACGTAGATCTATGTTTTCTTCAATACGCTGTTCAAGAACCAACTCAGGAAAAACCGCTGGGTTTAGCCCTTTGGTTCTGGTTTTAAAAACCTGCTCTCCCTGTGCATTCAATAGGATCCAATCACATTTAGTTGAGCCACCGTCTGCTAATAAAATCATTTGTCTTATTATGGTTTAAAAAAAAGCCTGATGAAAACGGCTGCAGATTTCTAGAAATCCTACAGTTCCAATTTTCCTTCAGGCTTTTTCATTTAATATTATAATGATGCTACGTGCACCGCCAGTTTAATTATTGAGGCAGAATAACCATATTCGTTATCATACCAGGCCACTAATTTAAAGAAATTATCGTTTAGTGCAATCCCGGCTCCGGCATCAAAATTACAGGTATGTGATTCGGAAACGAAATCCTGAGAAACAACACCTTCTTCAGTATAAGAAATCACTCCTTTGTAATCCCCTTCGGAAGCTTTTTTGAAAGCAGCTTTTACCTGATCGAAAGAGACAGATTTTTCGGTGCGCACGGTAAGGTCTACTACAGAAACATCTGCGGTTGGAACTCTAAAGGCCATCCCTGTAAGTTTTCCGTCCAGTTTTGGTATTACTTTACCTACCGCCTTGGCAGCACCTGTTGAAGCAGGAATAATATTTAAAAGCGCACTTCTACCACCTCTGAAATCCTTTTTAGAAGGACCATCAACTGTTAATTGAGTTGCTGTAGTAGCGTGAACTGTAGTCATCAACCCTTCTACAATTCCAAACTCATCGTCGACCACTTTTGCAAGTGGAGCAAGACAGTTGGTTGTACAGGATGCATTAGAAACTATATTATCTTCGGCTTTAACATCTTTATGGTTAACACCCATTACAAACATAGGCGCATCTTTAGAAGGAGCTGATATCACAACTTTTTTAGCACCTGCAGTAATATGCTTCTGTGCCTGATCTTTGCTGGTGAAAATTCCTGTACATTCAAGTACAATATCTGCTCCAACATCTCCCCATTTAAGGTCTTCTGGATTTTTTTCTGCTGTTACACGAACAGTATTGCCATTTATAACAAGATTTCCGTCTTTTACATCAACATCTCCCTTGAATTTACCATGAACAGAATCATATTTAAGCAGGTATGCCAAATGATCTACTTCGAGCAGGTCATTGATAGCAACAACTTCTACATCTTTATTTTCGGTCGCTATTCTAAGGGCTAATCTCCCAATACGACCAAAACCATTAATTCCAATTTTAGTACTCATAATTTTAAATTTTAAATTTTACACAGAAGTGATGTTCGCCACCCTTCTTAATTCTTTGTCTAATTTGCGCTTTTCCTTGAGCGCTTTTTCCAATGATACATGAACCACTTTCTGATGGTGCACCCCAACCATAATATTGGATTTACCATCGGTAAGTGCTTCTACTGCCCCTACACCAAGTTTACTTGCCAGCACGCGGTCAAAACAACTTGGAGAGCCTCCACGTTGAATGTGCCCCAGTACCGACACCCTAATGTCGTACTCTTCATATTTTTCGCCGATATGTTCGGCGAGTTCAAAAATTGTTTTACCGCTTTTCTCTCCTTCTGCTACCACGATAATACTTGAGGTCTTTCCGGATTTTTTACTCTTTTCCAGAGAGTCCATCATTCTTTCTACACCACCATCTTCCTCAGGAATAAGAATTTCTTCTGCCCCTGCACCAATACCACTGTTTAAAGCGATATCACCGGCATCACGACCCATTACTTCAATAAGGAAAAGTCTGTTATGGGAACTGGCGGTATCTCTAATCTTATCTATGGCTTCTACCACCGTATTAAGTGCGGTGTCATAACCCAGGGTATAATCGGTGCCACTAATATCATTATCTATGGTTGCCGGGATTCCAACAACCGGAAAATCGAACTCCTGATTGAACAATAGTCCTCCGGTAAAGGTTCCATCCCCACCTATAACGACAAGGGCATCTACCCCGGCCTTTTTAAGATTTTCATAAGCTTTAGCTCTCCCCTCTTTGGTTTTGAATTCCATTGCGCGGGTAGATTTAAGGAAAGTCCCTCCTTTATTAATTACATTTCTTACAGATCTTGCGTCAAGCTTTTCAAAATCGCCTTCAATAAGACCCTGATAGCCCCGGTAAATACCCGTACACTCAAGGTTGTAATAAGAACAAGCCCGTACAACGGCTCTTATTGCGGCATTCATTCCGGGAGCATCTCCTCCGGAAGTTAATACTGCTATATTATTGATTTTCTTCATCGTTACCTCAAAGCTATTTCAATTGATCAATATAACCTAATTTCCGCAAAAACTAAATCGTTTTCGGTTAATAACTAATAAAAACAGCCCACTTTTGCGGGCTGTTTTTAATAAATTAGGAGTTTTTTTACTTATTTACTAATATTTCATATTGCCAGGGTGCATACTCCAAATTCTCATTTTCTGCCATTTTTACACTTTCCCCAGACATATAATCGGTATACTCTCCATCCAGTTTTACCGTAAAATTAACAGGAGAATCACTGAAATTAGCAAGGTATATAAGCACCTGCCCATTCTTCTCGCGTTTGAACGCCATTATCTTCTCTTCTTCTGAAGTTTCCAAAGCTTCATAAGAAGCCGCTTCTTTTGCTCCGTGAAGGGCAACATTTTCATTTTTAAGTTTTCCTAACTTCTTAAGGATTGGCCATACCTTCCCTTTTTCTTTGGAAATTGTGTCTTTTTCAAAAAATCTAAGTCTTTTATCCATATCATATTCCTGGCCGCTGTAAATAAGAGGCATACCCGGAAGCGCATAACTAAAAGCAAGCATAGCTTCTGAAGCGTCTCCCATTCGTTCTTTCACAGTACCATTCCAGGAGTTTTCATCGTGATTTGTCACGAAATTCATCAGGTAGTCATCATCCTGGTAAGTAGTGTCTATCTTTTGCATATAGGCATTCCAGTCTTTCACTGTTTTCTTACCCTGAGCCATTTCATTCATAATATGGTGACCTTCCCAGTTATAACCCATATCGAAGGCATTATAGAAAAGATCCTTATCCTCAGATTCAGCCAACATGAACAGCGGTTTATGGGATTCCAGCTTTTCTACAGCCTGTTCCCAGAATTCTGTAGGAACTTCACCGGCCACATCGGCGCGGAAACCATCGATATCATATTCTTTTACCCAGAATTCCATCTCTTTGGTCATCGCTTCCCAAAGTTCTTTATTATCATAGTTAAGGTCGGCAACATCAGTCCAACCCCAGCTTTCTCCCGTATCAGGATTTAAAGGATCGACAATTTCACCTTTTTCATTTTGGGTGTAAAATTCAGGATTTTCTTCAATCCAGTGGTGGTCCCAGCCGGTGTGGTTGGCTACCCAATCCAAAATCACATACATTCCGTTGTTGTGCGCGGTTTCCACAAGGTTTTCGAAATCATCAAAATTTCCGAATTCCGGATTTACATCGGTATAATCAGCAATCGCGTAGTAGCTACCCAGATATTTCTTTCTTTCCTCTTCGTCTTCAATATCTTCTACAGAAAGGTCTCCCTTTGCTTTTCGATTCTTCATAGAAATAGGGTAAACCGGCATCAGCCAGATCACTTTTACTCCTAATTCCTTTAACTGCGGAATATCCTTGGTGAATTCCTCGAAAGTTCCTTCCGGAGAATATTGGCGGATATTCGCTTCATAGATTACAGCAGATTCCATAGCCTCGTTAGATACCGGCTCCAGGCTTTCCTGTTTTTCTTCTTTTTGCTCCTCCTGCTTTGGCTCATTCTTGCAGGATACCAACAGCACCATAAGAGCCATTATTATTGAAAATTGTTTCATAGTTATTTATTTGTATTTAGTTGATTTTTGTTGTTAAAAGGTATACGCCTTCTCCGTTTAATTCCAGGCTGTCATTCCATTCAAAAGTTTCTTCGGAAATCAGGTTTTTAAGGTTTTTCCCATCCAGGCCTAGTTGCTCAAATCTTTCAAGATCCAAACTAAAGTTTTCCTCATTTTTATTAAGAATGATAACTACACTTTCTCCTTCAGTCTGTCTCGTCAGAACATACACTCCATCCTGAGGTGCAAAATGAAGGGTTTTCCCCGAGTGAATTGCCTCAGAGTTTTTGCGGTAGTTTAAAATTTTCTTCAGAAAATCCTGCATTCCCGTCTCTTCTTCGGAAAGTCCTTTTCCGGTGAAAGCATTGGTATCATGATCTTCCCAACCACCGGGGAATTCAGTTCGGATAAGTCCGTGGTCGCCCGGGTTGGCAGTATCATCCATGAGGATCTCGGTACCATAATAAATTTGAGGTGTTCTTGGAAGCACCAGCATATAGGCCACAGCCATTTTTGTTTTGGCTACATCTTCATCCAATTGAGTAAAGATCCTGCTCTTGTCGTGGTTGTCGGGAAATATCATTATATCCTCAGGACACTCATAGGCAAAATCGTTAGCCAGGCCTTCGTATAGCTTCGTGAGCCCACTGCCCCAGCCTTCTTCTTCCTTTAAACCTTTTACGATTTCACCTTGCATAGCAAAATCCATTGTAGATCTAAGGTTGGATTCGTAACCGTCTTTATTTTCTACGCCATCCTGCCAATAACGAATTAACAGCGGATTATAACTCCACTCCTCTCCTACGATATTGAAATCGGGATATTCGGTCATTATAGCACCCGCC
Organism: Salegentibacter sp.; assembly: GCA_024635795.1. Taxonomy (GTDB): domain Bacteria; phylum Bacteroidota; class Bacteroidia; order Flavobacteriales; family Flavobacteriaceae; genus Salegentibacter. The sequence goes on from JAGXIH010000020.1 coordinate 122,196, forward strand.
CAATCACTCATAAAAGCTTTATCGGGGTATGGATAGGTATCCTGACGAATTCCACCAAGGCCGAGATACTCTATCCACCAAATACTATTCTGAATAAGATATTTAGCCATAAACGGATTTTCCTGATTCAGATCTGGCATGGTATCTACGAACCAACCCTCTGTCATTTTTTTCTTATCTACTTCGGCAGCATAGAAATCCTGGTTGGTAGTTCTTATATGATTGGATTTAGTTATTTCCTTGCCCTGCTCAAATTCTTCCTGGTAATTCAACCAGTCTTCAAAAGGCAGGTCTTCCATCCACCAGTGGCCGGAACCAATGTGATTGGCAACCTGGTCCATTATGAGCTTAATACCTCTTTCTCTGGATTTTTCGGCCAGTTCTTTATATTCCTCGAGAGTTCCGAAGCGAGGATCGACCCGGTAGAAATCGGTCATTGCATAACCGTGGTAAGAGCCGGATTCCATATCATTGATCAGTAATGGCGACGACCAAAGGGCAGTAAAGCCCATTTCGTCTATATAATCCAGGTGATCTATTATCCCCAGAATATCGCCCCCGTGACGCCCATAATCGTCATCCCTGTCTTTAGTTTTTTCCCTCAGCGAAGAATCTTCGTCATTAGAAGGGTCTCCATTTGCAAACCTATCAGGGGTGATAAGGTAAATTGCGTCTTTATTATTAAATCCAATGAAATGAGATTCAGGTCGGGTTCTTTCTTTTAATTCATATTCGTGAACAATCTTGTGGCCATTCTCCAATTTAAAAGTTATAGGAAAGCTTCCCGGTTGAGCCTGCTCTGTTAATTCAAGGTCCAGGAACAGGTAATTGGGGCTTTTAGCACGATGAACAGCTTCCAGGATGATCCCGGTGGCATCAAGGCTTACTTCAGCCTTTCCAATGTTTTCCCCGTAGATCATCAATTGTACTTCGGAATTTTCAAAACCCAGCCACCAGTGAGGTGGTTCTACTCTTTCAATTTGAGCAGTCATAGAGAGGCTTCCGAAGAAAAGCAGGGTGATTAATATTTTTTTCATTTTTCTATAATTAATAAACCTGCAACTTAAAATATAGCTGCAGGTTAGAATTTAAACGGTCTTCTCCTGATTAGGGCTTACCTCCACAGTTTCACCATTAACTTTGATTTCAATAGCGCTATCGCCCTCCAGTAAAAATTTGGTTTGATCGCTGGTCACGGTAACCTTCAGGATCTGGTCCCGAAAATTAACCTTAAAGGAATAAGCCTGCCATTGATCAGGAATCTGTGGAGAAAACTCCAGCTGATCTTCTTTTACACGCATTCCGCCAAAACCTTCAACGATACTCATCCAGGTTCCGGCCATACTGGTAATATGACAACCTTGTTCTACCTCGTTGTTGTAATCATCAAGATCAAGTCGGGAAGTTCTAAGGTAAAAATCATAAGCCTGTTCCATTCTTCCCAGAACCGCAGCCTGGATACTATGCACACATGGCGACAGGGAAGATTCATGAACTGTTATAGGCTCATAATAATCAAAATGTTTTTCAAGCTCTTCTCTGCTAAAGTGATCCTCAAAGAAATAAAATCCTTGCAGCACATCGGCCTGTTTTATATAACAGGAACGCAGGATACGATCCCAACTCCATTTCTGGTTGATAGGTCTTTGGCTTTTATCCAGTTCCCTTACAGGTTTTATCTCTTTATCCAGAAAACCATCCTGCTGAAGGAAAACATCATTTTCTTCCGAAAAAGGGAAATACATATCTTCCGAAACTTCTTTCCAGGAAATTAACTCGCTATCGGTAAGATTTGTGTGCCCCATTATGCGGTCATAATCCTCCTCATAACCCTGCTCCACCTTATCGATCATCTCCAGAGTGTATTCCAAACACCATTTCGCGATATAATTGGTATACCAGTTATTATTTACGTTGTTCTCATATTCATTAGGTCCGGTAACTCCCAGGATTACATATTTATTCTTTTCATTGCTAAAATTGGCTCTCTGATGCCAGAATCTGGCGACTGCGATCATTACCTCCAGCCCTTTTTCAGGGATATATCCAAAATCACCGGTAAAGCGCACATAATTATAAATAGCGTAAACCATAGCGCCGTTACGGTGGATCTCCTCGAAGGTGATCTCCCATTCATTATGGCTTTCTTCCCCATTCATCGTCACCATAGGGTAAAGGGCTGCACCATTCTTAAAACCTAGTTTTTTGGCATTTTCAATGGCTTTATCGAGTTGATTATACCGATAAGTAAGCAGGTTTCTGGCCACCTTTTGGTCTTTGGTCGCCATATAAAAAGGAATACAATAAGCTTCGGTATCCCAGTAAGTGCTCCCGCCGTATTTCTCACCTGTGAAACCTTTAGGACCTATATTCAGTCTTTCGTCCTTTCCTAAATAGGTTTGATTTAGCTGGAAAATATTAAAGCGTATTCCCTGCTGGGCTTTCACATCGCCGGAAATTGTAATATCGGACATTTCCCAGATCTTCGCCCAGGCTTCTTTTTGCTGCTGAAGTAAATTCTCAAAACCTGAAGCCAGAGCTGTCTCCAATACCTGTTTTGCTGCTGAAACCAATTGATCTCTATCGTGGTTCATATCGGAAACGTAACCCGCATATTTTCTAAGACTAACTTTTTGTCCCTTTTTAGCATTAATTGAATAAGAGAAGGTTAATTTATCTTCGGTTTTAGATTCTTTAAAATCCAGGTCTTTTTTTTCTCCATCAACAAAAACTTCCGACTGCATAAAACTGCCTACATGAAATTCAGTCTTAAGAGTTTTTGAAAGAATAAAGCCTTGATTCCCTTCGGTTTTAACCTCTAAAGTCTTCCAGAAATGCTCTTCCCAATTGGCATCGGTATTTGTGATTCCGCCATCGAGATAAGGTTCAAAACGGACTTCTGCATCGCTGTTTAATACCTCCACTTCAAAATCTATCGCCCCCAGTTCATCTTCAACAATAGACAAAAATCTGGTCGCTTTAACCGAGATTTCCATATCATTGGGCATAACAGCCACAAAACTGCGACGATGAAAGCCTTCTTTCATATTAAGCTCCCGCCTGAAATCTTTCACCTCTTTACAGGTAAAAAGATCCAGAGCTTCATCGTTTACAAAAACATTTATCCCAATCCAGTTTGGTGCATTCAATACTTTGGCGAAATATTCCGGATAACCGTTCTTCCACCATCCCACTCTGGTTTTATCGGGATAATATATTCCACCAATATAGCTTCCCTGGAAACTTGGCCCGGAATACTGTTCTTCGAAATTAGCACGCTGGCCCATCACCCCGTTTCCAATACTGAAAAGGCTTTCTGATGATTTTACTTTATCGGCATCAAATCCCTCCTCAAGTATTGACCATTCGTCTGGTTGTATATAATCCTGGTTCATTTAATTCTCTATTTTCTAAGTAGTTCTTCTATAAATTCTCTTTCTATTTCCGTGAAATCGGAAAACACATAATCGGCTTCACCTAAGGTGGTTTTATCACCAATTCCTATACTGATCATATTAGCCCGGTTCGCCGCCTGAATACCTGCTACCGCATCTTCAAAAACAATGCTGTCTTCGGGCTTTAAGCCCAATTTTTCAGCAGCGATCAAAAAGACTTCGGGATCGGGTTTTGCTTTGGTAACATTGGTGCCATCCACAATGGCATCAAACTTTTCCAGGAGATCGATTTTTTCCAGAATAGTTCGTGCATTTTTACTGGCTGAACCCAGGGCAAAGGGAATATCATTCTCAATTAGATAGCCGAGTATTTTTGACACACCCGGTAATATTTCAGACTCATCCATCTCATTAACATAAGACAGATAATTTTCGTTCTTGAGGTCCATCTGGCGCTGGAATTCTTCTTCTGAAAGCTCCATCCCACCCCATTTTAAAATTTTCTGAAGTGAATGCACACGGCTCACTCCTTTAAGTTGTTCGTTCTGTTCTTCGGTAAAATCGAAACCCAGATCGTTGGCCAGCTTTCGCCAGGCCAAAAAATGGAATTTCGCCGTATCTACTATTACTCCGTCCAAATCGAAGATCACTCCTTTTCTCTTCTTCATTTCCATAATTTAATTTTTTACTTCTATAGGCTCATCTGCATCATAGATCCGGACTGTCAACAAGGCCGCAATAAGAAAAGCGATCCCACTGGTTACCAGGGCATAGATCGGATTTCCGCCATAAAAATATTTCACCATTGGTCCACCAATAAGTGCATTGATAATTTGAGGTATTACGATAAAGAAATTAAAGATCCCCATATAGACGCCCATTTTTCTAGGCGGAATTGAACCGGCAAGAATCGCGTATGGCATAGCCAGAATACTTGCCCAACCAATTCCTATCCCTACCATAGAGAGCAGCAACCAGTATTCATCGGGTGCAATGTAGATTGATAATAATCCAAGTCCTCCTGCAATAAGGGAAACCATATGCGTGCTTTTTCTACCAATCTTAAGAGCAATGGCAGGTAAAAAGAATGCAAAAACAGCCGATACAGCGTTATAAACCCCAAACAATACTCCAACCCAGTCCCCCGCATCCTGATAGGTCTCACTGCTGTTATCTGACAGCGGTAAGCCGTAAATATGATGCGCTATTGCCGGAGTTGAAAACACCCACATTCCAAACAAACCAAACCATGAAAAAAACTGCACCCAGGCAAGCTGGCGCATAGTGAATGGCATATTTTTAAAGTCGGTGAAAATATCTAAGAGGCTGGATTTTTTTGCGTCCTCGGGGACCTCTTCTTCCACGTGGTCGTCCATTTTCTCGAGTTCCTCGGGGGAGTATTCCGTAGTAGTAAAAACCGTTACCAGAATACTACCTACCAGGATCGCCGCACCAATTACAAAGGAAAGCAGAAGGTTTAACGGAACCTCTCCGGCTACTGTACGGTTGCTAATATCGAACCAATTAGCCAACACATAGGGTAACCAGGAGCCAATTACGGCACCAACTCCAATCAGAATTGTTTGTACACTAAACCCAAGAGTTCGCTGGTCTGAGGGCAGATTATCTGCAACCAGGGCTCTAAAAGGTTCCATAGCAATATTAAAGGAGGCATCCATCACGAAAAGCATACCCGCTCCTATCCAAAGGGAAGGAAGAATCGCGATAAACATATCGGCATTGGGCATTAAAATAAGACCAGCCGCTGCAAGAATAGCTCCGGTAAGGAAAAAAGGACGACGCCGGCCCAATTTGGTCCAGGTCCTGTCACTATAATATCCAATAATTGGTTGAACTACCAGTCCGGTGATTGGTGCTACCAGCCAGAACCACGAGAGTTCATGAACATCGGCTCCAAAAATTTGTAAGATTCTACTCGCGTTGGCATTTTGTAGAGCAAAACCCAGTTGTATTCCCAGGAATCCAAAACTCATGTTCCAGATCTCCCAAAAACTCAAGGTTCGTTTTTGCATATCGTAAGTTTAAATGTGTTACGATAAGCGCTAAGACTTATCAAAACTTATTAAGGTAGGAAGTAAAAATATAAGTTCTGATAAATTGAAACTGGGGGCAAATATAATAAAATTTTAAAAGTAAAACTCTTTATTAGTTTTTTGTGGATTCTCTGCGCACCAAACTGGTTTCTACGATAACGGTTTTATAGGACTCTACCTCATCTGGTTTTCTTTCCAGTTTATCGATGAGCAAATGTGCTGCTTCTGCACCCATTCTAGTGCCGTGCTGGCTTACCGTGGTAAGGCTTGGGATAAAGTTCTTTGAGAGTTCTCCATCTGTAAAACCAACAACCGAGACATCTTCAGGCACATTGCGACCCTGCCGCCGTAAAGCCCCTATTGCCGAAACCGCGAATTGCTCGTTTACTGCAAAAAGGCCGTCCACATCCCTGGTCTTCAAAAACTCCCCGATCTCCTTCTCGCTGTTTTCCATATCCTCTATTTTAAGAATAAGATCTTCATCTACAGGAAAGTCATTTTCCTCAAGGGCTTCAATATAACCTCTGGTTCTAAGCTTTCCTACACTAACATAGTCTACTGTAGAAAGGATACCGATCTTTTTACATCCCGTTTCTATCAAATGCTCAACAGCTTTTTTGGCACCTATTATATCATCAATAATAACTTTATCGCAATGGACCTCATCTACTACCCTATCAAAAAGTACCACGGGCATTCCCTGATTTATAACCTCGGTGAGGTGATGGTAATCTTCTTTTTGCATAGTTTCCTTGGCCAGGGAAAGGATAAACCCATCGGTACTTCCGTTTGCCAGAAGATCCAGATTGAGAACCTCCCTGTCAAAAGAATTATTTGAGAGGCATACAATCACATTATAACCTTTTTCATTAGCTACCTGTTCCACTCCACTAATCACTGTAGTGAAAAAATAATGTACGATCTCCGGAATAATAATCCCAATGGTCTTGGTCTTACGGTTCTTAAGACTTAAAGCAATATTGTTGGGTTTATAATTATAGAGTTTGGCGAAGGCCTTTATCTTTTGCTTGGTATCCTCCCCTATTTCAGGGCTGTCTTTGAGAGCTTTGGAAACGGTAGAAATAGAGACATCTAATTCTCTTGCAATTTGCTTTAAGGTAAGTTTAGGGCGCATACTATTTAATATGGAATTAATAATTCAAAAGGTACTAAAAACCTGATATGGTAAAAATATCACAATTTTCATGGCTTATCATTAAAATAAAAAAGTTTTCAACACGCAAACGTTTTCGGACGTTGAAGGTGACCAGAATCACATTTGAGCCGTTAGAATTTACATACTTTTAACCTCAGGAAGTAAAAATATAAGATTAATATTTAGTTAAATCAATAAAATAATTTATGAAAACACTATTCAAAAGCACGTTGATGTTGCTCCTTATGCTGCCAATGAGCTTTTTCGCCCAGGAAAGCGTTAGCGGGGTGGTTAGCGAAAGCGCCTCCGGCCTTCCGGTTCCCGGCGCAAACGTTATTGTCAAAGGAACCAACAACGGTACTGTAACCGATTTTGACGGGAATTATACCATTACTGATGTACAACCCGGAGATGTGATTGTCTTCTCATTTCTAGGTTTTGCTACTCAGGAAATTTCTTATGATGGTCAAACCACCATCAATGTTCAACTTGATGAAGATGCCGCTACTTTAGAAGAAGTGGTATTAATTGGATATGGTAGTACCTCAGAACAGGATGCTACCGGATCGGTAGAAAAGATTTCTTCCGAATCCTTTAATAAAGGTGCTGTTGTTTCTCCGGAACAATTGCTTTCAGGTAAATCTGCAGGGGTTAGAATTACTCCAGGTGGAGGTGCTCCGGGAGAAGGCAGCCAGATTAGAATTCGTGGAGGTTCTTCCCTTTCAGGAAACAACGATCCACTTATTGTAGTTGATGGTATCCCATTAGACCAGAGAGGAGTACAGGGAGTAAGAAATCAATTGAACTCGATTAACCCTAACGAAATTGAAGATTTCGTGATCTTAAAAGATGCTGCTGCTACCTCTATCTATGGTTCCAGAGCTTCTAACGGGGTAATTCTTATTACTACTAAAACCGGTAAAAAGAACAGTCCGCTTCAGTTGGAATATGACTTAAAAGTTTCCGCAGGACAAATTATCGATAAAGTAGATAATTTAAATGCACAGGAATTTAGAGCTCTTATTGAATCTACTCCAGGCACAAACCCTGATCTATTAGGTGATACTGAAACCGACTGGCAAGACGTGATCTATCAAACTTCTATTGGAGCGATTCACAACCTTACAGCTTCCCAGGGATTTGATAATTTTTCTTATCGTGTAAACTATAACCACACTTCTCAAACAGGAGTGTTGAAAACAGATGTTTACGAAAGAAATGCACTAAATATCGCATTAAACCAGGATTTATTTGATAATCACTTAAAACTGGCTTTAACTACTAAAGGTATTGTAGACGAAAACCGATTTGCAGACCAGGGGGCTATTGGAGCCGCTGTGGCTTTTGACCCTACTCAGCCGGTTTATGATGAAAGTTTACCATTTGGTGGCTACTTTGAACATAATACTATGGCTGGTAATCAGGTGATTCCTCAACTGCAAGCTACGAGAAACCCATTGGCTCTTCTTGAAACCCTTGATGGAAGAGGAAAAACAATGAGAAACATCACCAATTTAAATGCTGAATATAAATTCCACTTTCTTCCGGAATTGAAATTCAGTGTTAATGCCGGTTTTGATTATGCAGAAAACGAAGGGCACAACTACCGCCCAAGTTATGCGGCAGGAAACGGATTATATATTCAAGGAAGAGAATACACTCAGGAATATTCGGGGATAAACCGGAATACGCTATTGGATTTCTATTTTACTTACAAAACCGAGCTTCAAGCCCTTGATACTGAAATGGATTTAACTGCAGGTCACTCTTATCAGGAATTCTATATTGAGAATAATGATGAGTACACTGTTGCTGATGATCCCGGATACCGTGTTGTTCCTTCAGTAATCAATCGCAATGCCCTGGAATCTTATTTTGCCAGAGCAAGCTTTGACATCGCCAACAAATACCTGATTTCAGGTAGTGTTCGTCGTGATGGATCATCCAGATTTGGTGCAGATAACAAATGGAGTACTTTCCCTTCAGCCTCTGTAGGATGGAAAATACACAATGAAGACTTCCTATTGGATTCCAATACTCTATCTCAGTTAAAACTAAGAGCAGGCTACGGGGTAACCGGTAACCAGGAAATTGGTAGTAACTATGGCTATATGGGAATCTACTCTCCTAGTGTAGGACCGGCCAGATACCAGTTTGGCAACCAATTCTACAACACTCTCAGACCTGAAGAATTTGATGCTGATCTTAAATGGGAAGAACTGCAAACCTATAACGTAGGTGTGGACTTCGGTTTCTTCAATAACAGACTTTCTGGTACTGTTGAAGCTTATTACAGAGAAACAGAAGATCTTCTGGCTACCGTACCGGTACCTGCAGGAGCTAACCTAAGTGACCTTTTAGTTACCAACGTTGGTGAAACTGTAAGTAAGGGTGTGGAAGTTGGCCTTAACGGAACGCTTATTCAGAAAGAAGACTTCAACTGGGATATGAACTATAATATCACTTTCCAGGACCTTGAGATCACCAGACTTTCTTTAGGTGAAAACCCAAATTTCTTTATCCCTCAGGGAGGAATTAGCGGTGGAGTTGGTAACAACATCCAGATCTGGAAAGAAGGTTACGATCCTTCTACCTTCTTTGTATTCCGTCAGGTTTACAACGAGGCAGGACAACCAATTGAAGGTGCTTATGCAGATGTTAACGGCGACAATGAAATTACAGAAGCCGACAAAGTACCTTATAAAAAGGCAAGTCCAGATTACTTTATGGGATTCACCAATACCTTAAACTATAAAAACCTGGATTTCAGCTTTACCTTTAGAGGAAGCTTTGGTAACTATATGTACAACAATACCCAGTCTGGAAACGGTTTCGTAACCGCTGGTACAGTAACTCCGCAGGATTACTACTCAAACCTTAACAGCAATGTGCTGGAAAGTAACTTTGTAAACAACCAGTTTTTCTCAGATTACTATATTCAGAAGGCAGATTTCGTGAAATTGGATAACATTTCACTGGGTTACCTTTTCCCTGGAGAAAAGGTAGATTTCAGAACCTCGCTTACAGCGACCAACCTTTGGACCATTACAGATTATGATGGGCTTGATCCTGAGATCTCCAGTGGTATTGACAATAATTTTTACCCAAGGTCTACCAGTCTTGTACTTGGTCTAAACCTTATATTTTAATAATAACAAAATAATATACTAGCTATGTTTAAAACATTTAAATCAATTCTGCTCGTTTTTCTTGGGGTGGCCCTATTCTGGTCGTGCGAGAGCGACCTGGAATTGCAACCTGAAGATAACAGGAGCACAGCTGAAGCTACCTTCGATAGCCCCGAAGCTTACAAGCAGTTTTTAGCTAAATTATATGCCGGCCTTTCTGTAAGTGGTCAGGAAGGACCTGCCGGAGATGCAGATCTTCAAGGTCTTGATGAAGGTTTTTCTCAATACCTGAGACTTTACTGGATGATGCAGGAGTTAACTACCGAAAATGCAGTAATTGGTTGGAATGATGGTACAATAAAAGACCTTCACGCCCAAAACTGGACTTCAGGTAATGAGTTTATTAGAACAATGTACTCAAGATTGATGTATCAGGTAGCACTTAATAACGAATTCCTGCGTCAAACCACTCCCGATCTTTTGGATTCCAGAGGAGTTGAAGGCGCTGAAAGAGAAAGCATTCTCGGGTACCGTGCTGAAGCAAGATTCTTAAGAGCGCTTCACTACTACCACGCTTTAGATCTGTTTGGAAACCCTCCTTTTGTAACTGAAGAAGATCCTATTGGAGCCTTCCTTCCTGAGCAAATTCAGAGTCAGGAGTTATTCACTTACATTAAAACTGAATTAGAAGCAATTGAGGAAGATATCAGTCCCGTTGGATCTGCAGAATATGGTCGTGCCAACCAGGCTGCTGTGTGGATGCTTCTTTCAAAGCTTTATCTTAATGCAGAAACTTATACAGGAACTGCACAATATGACAAAGCAATGGAGTACACCCAGAAGGTGATCAATACCAACTATGATCTTGTAGAAGACTATCAGAAACTTTTCCTTGCAGATAATGATAAAAACGGTGCGCAGCAGGAAATTATTTTCCCTATCACTTTTGACGGTAACAACACTCAGTCTTATGGTGGGATGGCTTTCATTATCCACGCTGCTGTAGGTGGCGATATGGATCCTGCAGACTTTGGAGTAAGTAGTGGTTGGGCCGGATTAAGAACAACATCTGCTCTAGTGGAGCAATTCCCTGGAGAAGCAGAATCTGCTGACAATAGAGCTTTATTCTTTACTGAAGGACAAACAAAAGAGATCAATGACCTCTCCAGCTTTACCGATGGTTATGCCGTAACCAAATTCAAGAATGTTGATGTAAACGGCAACCCGGGTTCTGATGGAACCGGAGAATTTCCAGATACCGATTTCCCAATGTTCCGTCTTGCTGATGCCTACCTTATGTATGCTGAAGCACACCTTCGTGGTGGCGGCGGAAATCTTACTGAAGCCACCAATTTAATCAATGAATTGCGTGAAAGAGCTTATGGAGATCCAAGTCGAAACATTTCAGAGAGCGATCTTACCCTAAATTTCATCCTTGATGAACGTGCAAGAGAACTTTACTGGGAAGGTCACCGCAGAACAGACCGTATAAGATTCGGAGTATTTTCAGACCGCGGCGTATGGCCCTGGAAAGGAAACGTTCCACAGGGAACTACTACAGGAGCTCACAGAGACCTAATGCCAATCCCAGCTTCAGACTTAGGCGTAAACACCAACTTAACCCAAAATCCAGGATATTAATTTTATAATAACATTAAAAATGAAAAAACTTTCAATTTTATTATTCGCATTTGTTGCGTTCATCAGCTTTAACGCATGTACAAGCGACGATGATATAGTATTTGTAGCGCAACCAGATCCCGAAGGGATTGAATTTACCAACACTTTTTCTGAGGTATACTTACTTACCAGCAGCACCAGTAACAACCTTGCAGAGCGTTTTGTATGGAACGAAGTAGACTTTGATGCTCCTACTACAATCACTTACGAACTCCAGGGAAGCACTGATGCAGATTTTACTGTAATTGACGTATTAGGAAGTACAGGAGGAAATAACCTTGGAGTTAGCGTAGGTCAAATGTTAAGCATGGCTGAAGATGCAGGTCTTGATAATGACCCTACAAGCGAGGAACCTAATACCGGAGAACTCTACTTTAGGGTTCGTGCTTTTGCAGGAGATGGAGAAGGAAATGCTTTGGAAGAATATTCTGAAGTAAGTAACCTAAGTGTGGAACTTCCTGAAAGCGGAGAAGAAGAGGAAGAAACTAAAAGACAACTTTACTTTGTTGGAGATGCTTCTGCTGCAGGATGGAATCCTGATAACAACAACACTCCAATGTTCAGAGATGCTGAAAACGAGGATGTATATTACTTCCAGGGGCGTTTTGCCGGAGGAGATGATGTAGAAGGCTTCAAGCTTGTTGAAATTCCAGGACAATGGCAACCACAATGGGGTGGCACAGACGGAGTTCTTAGCGTAAATGCCGGAGATTCTGATGATCCTGCTGCCTTTAAGGTTGCAGCCGATGCTTACTACTCCCTTATGGTAGATGTAGATAATATGACCTACACCTGGGAAGAAATAGACGAAAGTGCAGCTACAGTATACAATGAAATAGGAGTTATTGGAGATGCTACCGCTGATGCGTGGGATTCTGACCAGGATATGACTCAATCTGAGTTTGATCCGTACATCTGGTATGTTAACGATATTGAGCTAACAGACGGTGAAATTAAATTCAGAGCTGATAATGATTGGGCTGCAAGTTGGGGAGACAGTACCCCATTTAGCGGACAAGGAGCAAATGATAACGACCCTAATATTCCTGCTACCGCCGGAACTTACGACATTTGGTTTAACACACTTGATGGCCGGTATATTCTTATTCCGCAAGCTGCTGAGTAACTATATATCTTAACAAAAGGCTGTCCACTGTGGACAGCCTTTTTTAATTCTAAAAAAATGAAAAAAATAAAATTAATACTGCCGGTGTTTTTGGGACTCGCTTTGAGTTTTACCTCCTGTTCCAAAGATGATGATCCAATTGTAGATCCTGATGATGATAATTCCGGAGAAATTCCCGTAGAACCAAAGGAAAAAGAATTACTGGACCTTGATAATTATTCCAGCGGTCAAAAAGTAATGATGCAAACCTTTTACTGGGATGTGGAACCCCGCCACGAATGGTGGAATCTGCTTTCAGAAAAAGTTGAAGGTTGGGCAGATGCCGGGATAGGCCGTTTATGGTTTCCGGTAGCCACTAAAGGCCAATCGGGAGGCTATTCTATGGGCTACGATCCTTCAGATTATTTCGACTTTGGAGAATATGATCAGCACCAAACCGTCCCAACCCGATTTGGTACAAGGGCTGAACTAGAAAGCCTAATAGAAAAGTCTCATGATCTGGGACTGGAAGTAATTGCAGATATCGTAATAAACCATAATTCAGGTGGAGGCCTGGAATATAATCCTTATCGTGAAAAAGATACTTATACTCTTTTCAATGAGGAACACGGTAACGCTTCAGGCTGGTTTAATCGCGATTATGAGAATTTTTATCCAAATAGCACCAGTCCTTATGATGATGGGAGCTTGTTTTACGAAGAAACAAACCTGGACCACAACCAGGAATATGTACAGGATTGGCTATGGAAAAAAGATAATTCCGTAGCAAAATATTACAAGAACGAAATGGGCTTTGACGGCTGGAGATTTGATTATGTATTAGGTTTTGAACCCTGGGTAGTTAAAGCCTGGTTAGACGAAGTAGGCGGATTTTCGGTAGTCGAAATGTGGGATGGCAATGCCTCAAATCTTGCCAATTATGTAGAAGAAACCGGTAGCGGTGCTTTTGATTTTGCTACTTTCTACAAACTCGATGAAGCTTTTGATCGTAACGATGATCTTACCTACCTGGAAAGAGATATGTTATGGAAAACCCACCCTGATAAAGCAGTGACCTTCACGGCTAATCATGATACCGAAAAAGACGATAATGAAGACAATAATATTTCCGTAGAAAATAAAATGAAGGCTTATGCATTTATTTTAACACATCCCGGATATCCCACTATTTTCTATTCAGATTATGAAAATGATAATTTCCAGGGCGAAATCCAGCGATTAATTGAGATTCATAACAGTCTGGCCGTAGGTGATGTTGAAATTCTCCATGTAGATAATGATGAATATATTATGAAAAGAAGCGGGAATAATGAAAACCCCGGATTAATTATATATATTAGCACCAGCGAGAATACCAAACGCCGAAACGTTCAAACAAATTGGAAAAATGTTACCCTTTTAGATTACAGCGGTAACTCAACATACATCCCTACCTCCGATGAAAACGGAACAGTCAATTTGGAAGCTCCTGCAAATGGATATGCCATCTGGTCTGTTTCAAAATAAGAATCTATTTTGAATTTTCATAGGTGTTAATTCAAAGAAGGCCGGCTTAATTTTTAGCCGGCCTCTTTTTTTGCTTCAAATTCAGTAGCTTATTTCTCACCAAATTTAATTTACATTTTTTTCAAAATTTGTAAACTTTTAGCTGTTGATAAATTTTTATATTTCTGATTTTCAGCTTATTAACAATTGGTTTTTGATAACTTTTTATTTTCATGATGTAAATTGTTGTTTATGTTTCTCTATATTTACAAAACAGTTTCTCAAGAACTGGATTACTAACCTGAAAATTTAAATAGAATATGAGCGCGCCAACAACTACCGCCCCTCCAAAAACTTACGGCCAGGATGAAGCTTTCAAGGCTTCCCTGGAGTATTTTAAAGGAGATGACTTAGCTGCCCGGGTATGGGTTAACAAATATGCCCTTAAGGATTCTGAAGGGAATATTTATGAGCTTACTCCAAACGATATGCATCGCCGCATCGCAAAAGAGATTGCCCGCATTGAAAAACGTTATCCAAATTCGATGAGCGAAAACGAAGTTTTTGACCTGATCAAAGACTTCAAATATATCGTTCCGCAGGGAAGTCCGATGGCCGGTATTGGAAATCCTTACCAGATCGCCTCTCTTTCAAACTGTTTTGTTATTGGGAACGATGGGAATTCAGATTCCTACGGTGGGGTTATGAAAATAGATCAGGAGCAGGTACAGCTTATGAAACGCCGCGGTGGTGTTGGCCATGACCTTTCTCATATACGTCCTAAGGGTTCTGCTGTAAAGAATTCGGCCCTTACCTCTACCGGAATTGTTCCTTTTATGGAGCGCTATTCCAATTCTACTCGTGAGGTGGCTCAAGATGGAAGACGCGGTGCCCTTATGCTTTCAGTTTCTATTAATCACCCTGATTCTGAAGATTTCATCAACGCTAAAATGGAGCAGGGCAAAGTTACAGGTGCCAACGTTTCTGTGCGTATAGATGATGAATTTATGCGTGCGGTAAAAGAAAACAAAAATTACATTCAGAAATATCCAATTTTCAGTGAAAACCCAAAAAACACAAGGGAAATTGAAGCTGGTAAACTCTGGAAAAAGATTATTCACAATGCGTGGAAATCGGCCGAGCCGGGAATCCTTTTCTGGGATACCATAATCAACGAATCGGTGCCCGATTGTTATGCCGATCTTGGCTATAAAACAGTATCTACAAACCCTTGTGGCGAGATTCCACTTTGTCCATATGATTCCTGCAGGCTTTTAGCGATCAACCTTTACTCTTACGTAGAGAATCCCTTTACCGATAAGGCTAGTTTCAATTTCGATCTTTTCAAAAAACATATTGCGGCAGCTCAGCGAATTATGGATGACATTATCGATCTTGAGCTGGAAAAAATTGACAAGATCATAGAAAAAATAGATGCCGATCCTGAAGGTCTTGATATAAAAGGAGTGGAGCGTAACCTATGGGTGAATATTCAGAAGAAAGCCAAAGAAGGAAGAAGAACCGGGATAGGCATCACTGCTGAAGGTGATATGCTGGCCGCTCTTGGTATTAAATACGGAAGCGATAAAGGCATAGAATTCTCAACAGAGATTCATAAGACCATCGCTCTGGAAGCATATCGCGCATCGGTTTATGCAGCAAAAGAGCGTGGTGCTTTCGGGATTTTCGACTCAGAAAGAGAGAAGGACAATCCATTCATCCTTCGACTTAAAGATGCCGATGAAAAACTATATTATGATATGTTGGAGTACGGCCGAAGAAATATCGCCTTGCTTACCATTGCTCCAACCGGAACCACAAGTTTAATGACCCAGACTACTTCCGGAATCGAGCCGGTATTTTTACCAGTTTATAAACGTAGAAGGAAGGTAAATCCAAACGATAAAGACTCCAGGGTTGATTTTGTGGATGAAGTTGGTGATTCCTGGGAAGAATATGTGGTTTTCCACCACCGTTTCAAGGAATGGATGAAGATTAACGGTCACGATATTGATCGTTCTTACACTCAGGCTGAACTTGATGAACTTGTTAAAGCATCTCCATATTACCAGGCCACTTCCAACGATGTTGACTGGTCAAGCAAAGTACGCATGCAGGGAGCGGTTCAAAAATGGGTAGATCACTCCATTAGTGTGACTATTAACTTACCTAATGATGCAACAGAAGAGCTCGTAGGCCAACTTTATCTTGAAGCATGGCAGGAGGGTTGTAAAGGTGTAACTGTTTATCGCGATGGGTCACGAAGTGGGGTTCTTATTTCAAATGAAGAGAAAAAAGAGGAGGAAGAGACCGAAAGTCACTCTCATTTCCCTACTACCAGGCCGGAGGTTCTTACCGCCGATGTTGTTAGGTTCCAGAACAACAAGGATAAATGGATCGCTTTTATCGGACTTATAGACGATAGACCCTATGAGATCTTTACCGGATTCTCTGATGATGAGGATGGAATTCTTATCCCACGCTGGGTAAACGACGGTCTCATCATCAAGAATAGAAATGAAGATGGGACTTCAAGGTATGACTTCCAATATGAGAACAAGCGTGGTTACAAAACAACCATAGAAGGATTATCTCATAAATTTAATCCTGAATATTGGAATTACGCAAAACTTATTTCAAGTACCCTGCGCCACGGTATGTCTATAGAAAAAGTGGTAGACCTTATTAATAGTCTGCAATTAGACAGCGAGTCCATAAACACCTGGAAAAACGGTGTAGCCCGGGCTCTCAAGCGATATGTTGCCGATGGCACCCTCGCTCAAAAACAAAAATGCAGCAATTGCGGCTCATCTAATCTTATGTACCAGGAAGGCTGCCTTACCTGTCAGGACTGCGGTTCTTCCAAATGTGGATAGACAACTCTTGTAGGATTAGATTTAAAAAGGTCTTTCAGAAATTCTGAAAGACCTTTTTATTTTAAGGAAGTTCTTAAATTGTTATTTAAGCAGTACTCTTATTATTCCTACTCCGTGCTTTTTCAAATGTTCTTCTTCACTTAGGCCGGGCCCGATAGAAAACTGAAGACTTTCCACTTCCTCAATATTGAAATCCTCCGAATTATTATGCTTGAAATAATAAGGCAAAAATGTAGGATAAGGCCTTGGGAGCGTTACGGTTTTTACCGGCTGCAAGTCTTCGAGCTTAATTTCATATTCTCTGGTTTCTGGATTAAGGTGGAGAATCTTTCCAAAAGCAGCTCCATTCTTCATTAATAAGGCTACTTGTAGCTTTGTGCCTTTCTCATTTAAAGCTCTGGCTTTTACTACAAGCTTCTCTTTTCCAGAAAATTCTGCTCTTCTTCCTTCGGTTTTTCTGTTGAAATTATATTTGAAGGAATAATCATAAACTGGAGTAGCTTCAGGATTTTCAATGTCTTTTCTGAATAATTCCTCCACATTCACCTGATATTCGGCTTCGCCTGAATTATGGGTGGGCACCAGATTTAGAGTAGGCAACCACTCTCCTACCACATAATCGTCGTCTTCAAGTGCATTAAAAAGAACAAGTGGAGTTCCCTGCCGAACAACTCTGACTTTATATTCTTCAGCAGCATGAAAATCCCAATCCCCGGGATTCCCTTTTAAATTTCCGGGAAAGGTGAAATCTCCCGCATCGGTTGTAACAATTATTCGATACTGTAAAAAACCATGAGCCAGCAACTTTTCCGGAACCTCAGCCGAATATGTGTAGGCTTTTTTATTCTTCAATTCGATACTCTCGTAAATATTGCCGTTTTGCAACCAGGCTTCTGCTTTTTCGATCTTTTCATTGGAAACGATCTCTGCGGAAATTTCTAATTCTGAAGCTGAAGAGATTTCCTTAACCGGCTCGTGAATTACATATGTCCTTTCCACTGTAGACTCAGGCGCACTGAATTCTTCCAGGCTAAAATTTTTTAAATCTGCTGAAGCTTTGTCAAATTCCAAACCTGAATCTTTCAGTAGATAAGTTCCGGGTTGTATCTTGAAAGTGTTTTCAGAAACTTCAGCTTGAAAATCATTGCCTTCGTTTAAAGTTTCAACACTAAAATCATTAGCCAGGCCTGGCAAGTCCAGGCTCATTTCCCATTCGTTCCAGTTGATTACCGTCACGGTTTTTTCCAGGCTGTTAGAACCAAAAGGATTATCCACCAAAATAGCATCGGGCATTACCTCTAGCCGCCAAACGCCGTCTTTCAATTTATCAAGGAAATAAGCGCCTTGGCCCTCATATTTTACCAGATTTGAATTTCCATAGCCGGCAATGAGCTTAAGATCATCTCCATATTTTGGCTGCAGGGAATTACTATTGGTATAGATAAATTTCTCTTCAGAATTTAAAGCCGCCAGGTCATCCTCATAACTGACCTCAAAATCCTGAAATTCTCGATTTTTGGGATAAGTGCCAAAATCGCTGTTCACCGGAACCTGATGGAAAACCTCCCCGGCGATCATTAAGGCCAGGGCTTTTTGTGGCGTATAACCCAAATTCATATAATGCGTATTGTACTCGGTATTTCCGTGAGCAAGGTAAGTAGGATCGTAAGCAAAATGCGTCGCTGTCTGAATGCCAGCCTCCCTGAAACTGCGGGCCATCGCAGGATAGATATAGGATTTATTCACATCGGCAGCATCGAATTCATAAACCAGTTTGGCTGCCTTATTTTTGGTTATCACATCATCAAATGGAATATTATATTCGTCCACATTCGGCAGTAAATTGCCTTCCAGTTCCTTCTGAAATCCCAGCCCGGTTGGATACCACTGAAAGGTTCCCCCTTGAATACCGGCATCAAAGTAGGCTTCGGTCAGGTTGATACTGTGACTAACGTTGTAAAAAATTGGCTTTTTGGCACCGGTGCTGCGCATTGCATCCACCATTTTCTGAATGAAGTCTGTAACCTCTTCCGGCTCTCCCCTGTGGTGTGGTTCATTACTTACTTCAAAAGCAATAATATTAGGCTCATCTTTATAAGCAACCCGGGTATATGGATTTACGTGATTTAAAAACTGCGCCAGGTAATTTTCCTGTGCTTTTATAGCATCAGGATCGGTTAGGCTTCCAGCTTTTCCATATTTATTGGAAAATCCGGGAGTATCTTCATCGGGTTCAGGCCAACCGTTACCCCAATATGCGATGGGAGTAATCACAAAATTTATCCCGCGATCTTTTAATTGTTGTAGCAGATAATCGAAGCTTTCCAAATGTTCATTTTCCAGCAAATTCCCTTTTTCATCACTAATTTCGGTGTCCCAAACGTGAATCCTGTAAAGATCAAAACCCAGCCGTGAAAAATGATACACATCCTTATCTATGGCTTCTTTTAGATCAATACCAAGTTTTTTTGCTGAACGAAAGCCGTAGGCAAAAGGCACCGAATAATTTACTCCAAAGCCTTTCACTTCTTCATCATTATGGCCCCATCGCATAAGACCGGTTTCATCAACGTAAACATTTTCTTTGGCAGTCATATCGGGATTTTGCGCCCAAATATTGCCGACAAACAGAAATACCAGCAATGCAATGAATTTCCTGAAGTATTGTTTTATTCTCATATTATTATTCAATTATTAATTGATCATCCTCTAAACCTTCGGAAGAGGCACTGATTTTAAGAGCATCAGAAAAAGATTCCGTTCTTAAAAGAACCGTTGTGATTCCGGCTTCTGTAATATTTTCTGGACCAATTAATTCAGCATTACTGCCTTCCAAAGTGAATTTTACCGGGTTATCTGCGGTTGGCACGAGATTTCCGTTTTCGTCCAGTATTTTGGCGTAAATAAATACAAGATCAGGAGTATTTGCAGCGAGTTCTTTCCCTGAGAAGTCTACTGATAACTCAATTTTAGAAGCTTTCCCCGGTGTTTCCACCGAATGTGAAGCTACTTCATTTCCATCTATATAACCTATGGCTTTTAGCTCTCCAGGGGTAAATTCATTTAATTTGAATACAAAAGGCGGAAATAGAAGCTCATCTGATATTTCGTTTCTTTCAGGTGCCTTTCTTTCGATCAATTCGTCATTTAAATAGAGCGCAACTTCTTCAGTATTACTAAAAACCTTGATGTTTTTAGTCGAATTTTCTGTCCAGTAACTAGCGATAAAAACCATGGGGTCAGAAAAATCATGAGTATAAGGCGCTTTCTGACTCTTATAAAAATAATAGGCAAATTTGGGAATCCTGAAAATATCAGAAATTCCCGAGGCTTCAAGATCGTCGCTATAACCCCGATTATAATCAAACATTAACCAATTGGCGTGACCAATGGTTTGTTCTCCACGAAGGTTACTATTAAAAGCTTCCTGATAGTTTAAGGCTTGTTGCAACAAGCCCTTTTCCCCCGCCCCGCGAAGTTGCCGGCTGGAACGTTCACTTTCTTTTAGATCGCTAAACGCCTTTTGATTAAATCCGGCATTTTGGGCATAATACTCCCAGTCCCCATATTCGGCTATAAGAATTGGTCTGTTGGGTTTATTATAATCGTTCCAGTATTCTGGAGGTTTAGCGTGTTGTCTTGCCGGAATAAACAAATCGTATGAGGTATGGTCAATCCAGCCGGCAGTAAAGATATTCTCATAGGGCAATTCAGCTTTTAAAATGCTATTTGCCCTAATCATGAATTCTTCTGTCATTGCGGATTCATTCAGGGAGTTCTCCCAAAAAACGATACTGGGATGATTCCGGTCTCTTCTCGCCATATCCTTAATATCCTGGATCGCATTTTCTACAAACTCCCCTTCCTCATAATATTGCCAGCCGGGAATAGCATTCATAACCAGTAAACCCAGTTCATCACAAGCTTCAACAAAAGCAGTAGCATGAGGATAATGAGACAATCGCACAAAGTTGAATCCGGCTTCCTTTATCTTATAAGCATCGCGGTATTGCGCCTCATCGGAAAGCGCATAACCAACGTAGGGATATTCCTGGTGGCGATTAGTGCCGTTTATAAATAGATTCTCGCCATTTAATAAAAAAACATTCCCCTGAAGCTCGATTTCTCTGATTCCGGTTTTTATACTTTTTGAATCGACTAAATTTCCATCAGCAAAAACATCTATTTGTACCTCATAAAGATTCGGATTTTTGGGAGACCACAAAAGTGGATCCTCAATATTGATCTCTTCGGAAATCGAAATAGCTCCTCCAGCTTCTACAGACTTTTCTGAAGAAGTAAACTTGGATTCCTTTCCATTTTTATCTGAAAAAGTGATTCCCAACTGAAGATCACTGGCAGTCTCACTTTCATTTATGATATGGGTTTTAATAATACCTGAAGCCTTTTGGGTTGTAATCGAGTCAAAGTGTACCAAAACCCCGCCGCTATTCACTTCATCTGCATGCACCGCATCGGTAATATAAATTTTGTTGGTTCTAATCAGGTGAATATTTCGGTAAATCCCACCGTACAGATTAAAATCGAGGTCTTTTAGAATTTTTCCCGGCGGAATTGTAGTGTCATCAATATTTAAAACTTCAACTTTTATAATATTTGAAGAATTTTCCTTTAAATGATCTGTCGCATCTACGGTAAAAGGTAAATACCCACCCTTATGCGTTTTTACAAGTGAATTATTAATAAAAACCTTTGCTTCCTGCATCACTCCTTCAAAATGCAAAAACCATTTTTTGCCATTTAAGGAGTCAATATCTATAGTCTTTTTATAAACAGCTTTTCCTTGCCATTGATCGTTAACGACCAGGGGTTCTATCTTTGTGGTGTGTGGAATATGGGCTGTTTCCCAGTTATCATTTAGCGTGTTTTCTACTCTCTGAAATTGCCATTCTTTTCCGAAATTCTCCACCAGCCTTGCTGAAGCAATGCTATTCTCATTATCGGTACCTTTTTTAGGGGAACAGGCCATGAAATGCAAGTTTCCCAGAAGCATAAACAAAAGTAGTTTTATATATTTCACGGCTCTAATAATTAATATTTATGACTCAATTCCCTAATAAGTTTTATAAATGTAAAATTTACAATTATTTCAGCAAAAACAAAGAAATCTTCCCATTATATTCATAAGAAGAACGATTAAATGTTTAGGAATATGAATCAGACTATTCCAAAATCATATCCTGATTTCAGTAATTTCTGATATTTTTTTTGATCAAACTTATAAAGAAATGCACCCCGGCGGGAGCTTGATTTGTCCTTTTCGTCAAGTTTTATTAGCACATTCAGGGAAAGAAGTTTCTTTCGAAAATTCCTTCCATCCAATTCCTTCTGGTAGATAACTTCATAGAGTTTCTGCAGCTGGGGAATGGTGAATTTCTCGGGTAAAAGTTCAAAACCAATAGGTTGATATCGGGCCTTTCTTCGTAATTTTTCAAGACCGTCGGCCAACATCTTATCATGGTCCAAAACAAGCCCGGGCACCTCATTTATGTCGAACCAATGAGCTCCATGACTTTCCACCAGCTTTTTGTCATAATCATTTATCCTTATTAAAGCGTACTGCACAATAGAAATGGTTCTATAGCCGGGATCACGTTCGGCCGCGCCATAGGCACCCAGTTGCTCCATAAAAACATTCTCCAGGCCGGTGATTTCAGCAAGAACTCTTTTAGCGGCTTCCTCCACATCTTCATCCAAATTCACAAAACTGCCTATTAAAGACCATTCTCCTTTCCTGGGTTCTACTCTTCGTCTAAAAACCAGTAATTTTAGTTGTCCCTCATCAAAACCAAAGATCAAACAATCTGTGGCCACATACATTTTTTCACTGCGCTGATAGAAATCGATTAAAGTTTCGGGCATCTATTAAAATTTTGCTTAAATATATGGAAAAGAAAATTTTCTTTACAAGCAGATGAATGTAAATTATACCTTTATTATCTTTGTAACTCACTAAAGTTTTAAGTATTGAACAAGGAATTCAGTTTTAAAAATTATAAAGATTTTTCGGGCCAGGTTGAAATAGAATCCCCCGGACGCATAAACCTCATTGGAGAGCATACCGATTATAATAACGGTTTTGTGATGCCCACTGCAATTGACAAAAAGATCTATTTTAAACTCCGTAAAAACTATAAAGGTTCCCTTTGCCGAATTTACAGTGAAACTTATAATTCCTCTTTTGAGTTTAGTTTGAACAAGATCAAAAGAAGCAAAAATGCCTGGGAAAATTATATTCTCGGTGTGGTCAATGAAATGCAGAAATTAGGAAAACAACTTGGCGGCTTCGATTGTATTTTAAAGAGTGACATACCCATTGGAGCAGGAATAAGTTCATCAGCAGCTTTAGAATGCGGCCTGGCGAGCGGATTGAACGAGTTATTTGACCTGCAGCTTAGCAAGATTGACATCATTGAACTCGCTCAACGTGCAGAACATAATTTCGTTGGTTCCAATTGCGGAATTATGGATCAGTATGCCTCGGTAATGAGTAAAGAAGATCACTTAATTCTTCTGGATTGCGAAAGCCTCGATGCGGAATACATTCCGGCCGATTTCAAGAATTGTAAAATTTTACTACTGAACACCAGGGTTTCCCACAGCCTGGCCGATAGTGAGTACAACACCCGCAGGCAGGAATGTGAAGAAGGAGTTAGAATTATTGCTGGAGAAAATTCGCAAGTAAAAAGTTTGCGCGATGTAGATGAACAAATGCTTGAACATTTTAAAGATAAATTACCCGGCAGAATCTATGATCGATGTAGCTATGTGATCGAGGAAAACAAAAGGGTGCAAAAAGCTGCTAAAGCTATTAAAAATAGTGATCTTAAGGAATTTGGCAAGCTGATGTATGCATCTCACGAAGGGCTTCAGCATAAATACGAAGTGAGTTGTCCCGAATTGGATTTCCTTGTGGATCTTGCCCGTGATAAAGATTTTATTCACGGTGCCCGGATGATGGGCGGTGGCTTTGGCGGATGCACCATCAACATTATCGAAGCTGACAAAATTGATAATTTTATCCAGGAAGCAGATAAAACCTATTTCAATGAATTCGGGTTACACCCGGAACCAATTATCGTTGAAGCCGATGCCGGCACCATTATCCACAAAAACTAAGATCATGAGCACAGATATCAATACAACACCACACAGAAGATATAATATACTAACCGGGGAATGGATCCTGGTTTCTCCACACCGGACCAAACGACCCTGGCAAGGAAAAACCGAGAAACAAACCACCGAAAAAAGGGAAACTTACGATCCCACCTGTTACCTGTGTCCTGGAAATACGCGTAACAGCGGAAAAACCAATCCTGATTACAAAAAGCCTTTTTCTTTTGAAAATGACTTCCCGTCACTTTTACCGGAAAATCCTTCGGAAGCCTATGAACAAGATCTTCTAAAAGCCGAACCTGAAAGTGGCATCTGTAAAGTGGTATGTTTCTCACCAGATCATTCCCTTACACTTCCAATAATGAGAGTTGAAGATATTGCTGAAGTAGTAAAGTTGTGGAAAAGAGAGTATGCTGAATTAGGTGCGCAGGAGAACATAAACTATGTCCAGATCTTTGAAAATAAAGGTGACATAATGGGATGCAGCAATCCGCATCCCCACGGGCAGATCTGGTCTCAGAAGTCTATTCCTACCGAGGTTCAGAAAAAATCTACCCATTTAAAAGCACATTGGGAGAAAACAAACCGAAGCCTGCTTGCAGATTATCTAAAGCAGGAATTAGAATTAAAAGAACGAATACTTGAAGAGACTGAACACTTTGTTGCGCTTA
Source organism: Salegentibacter sp. (assembly GCA_024635795.1). Taxonomy (GTDB): domain Bacteria; phylum Bacteroidota; class Bacteroidia; order Flavobacteriales; family Flavobacteriaceae; genus Salegentibacter. The sequence continues at coordinate 146,907 of JAGXIH010000020.1, forward strand.
TCCCCTACTGGGCGGTATGGCCTTTCGAAGCGATGATTATTCCAAAGAATCATTATCAGCATATCGGGCAACTGAACGAAGAAGAGGAAAGAGATTTTGCGAAAATTATAAAGAAGCTTACCATTAAATACGATAACCTATTTGAAACTTCTTTTCCATACTCTTCGGGGATACACCAGGCTCCCACTGATGGCCAGGAATACCCGGAATGGCATTTCCATATGAGTTTTTACCCGCCACTGCTACGCTCTGCCACGATTAAGAAGTTCATGGTAGGCTATGAAATGTTTGCAGGTCCGCAGCGGGATATTACCGCGGAACAAGCTGTTCAGAGATTACGAGAATTACCGGAGGAACATTACACCTTCCAGTAATTTTAAAGCTTCTTTCTTACCAGAATAAGGCGTAAAGCATTACCAGAATAAGCAGCACTGCGAAACTTCCGATATTAAAAGCCGATCCGGTTTTGAATAATTCCTTACTTAAAGGAATAGATTTCTCGTGGTTTTTGCCTTTTCCTTCCACCAGGCTAATGACCACCATTAATGCCATAGTAAGAAGCCAGGTCGCCATCATTTGATGCATAAATGGAAGATTAAGGAAGAACGGACTATCAATCCATCCGTTTGGCCCTATTTTGAAGTAAAAGGCAATTGGGATGGACGCCAGCACTCCATAAATGGCAGCCTTATTTGTAGTTTTCCTCCAGAAAAGTCCGAGGATAAATACCGCCAGAATTCCCGGGCTTACAACCCCCGTATATTCCTGAATGTATTGGAACACCTGGCCAAGATTCTTTAATTGAGGCGCCAGAATCACCGCGATAATAAGGGCAACAGAAGCTGAGATACGCCCAACTTTTACCAATCCCTTTTCAGATTTTCCTTTTTGGAAATAGGGCTTATATATATCCATCGTGAATATGGTCGCGGTAGAATTCAGCATTGAAGCTACAGAAGATACGATGGCTGCAGCAAGGGCAGCCAAAACGAGGCCTTTAAGTCCTGCCGGGATGAATTCTTTTATCAACCAGGGAGCCGCATTATCGTTAATTATATTTCCCGTACCCGAAAAGAAAGAAATATCGGTAAATGCAGAAGAAATCTCTCCGTTTGGACCAGTATTCATTACAAAAGCGATAATACCGGGAATTACTACTATAAGTGGAATTACCAACTTAAGGAATGCCGCCAGCACAATACCTTTTTGAGATTCCTTTAAGCTTTTTGCAGCCAGAGTTCTTTGAATAATATACTGGTTAAAACCCCAGTAATAAAGGTTGGCTACCCACATACCACCAAGCAATACGGCCAGACCCGGAAGGTCCCACCAGGCATCTTTCCCATTGGGCGTGATGATCTCACCTTTTTCAAGGATCATCGAGAATTTGTCTGGAACCTGTTCATAGATAGAAACCATTCCGTTTATAACTCCGCCCCCATCAGTAACATTATCAAGAGCTATATAAGTCATAATCAATCCACCGATAATAAGTAAAATAACCTGTACAACATCGGTCCAGGCTACCGCCGAAAGTCCTCCATACAGTGAATAAGCGGCAGCAAAAAGAGCAAGTCCGAAAATTGAATAAAGAAAAAGGGAACCATCGCCATCACCAATAATGGTATCCAGTGCAGTAGCTCCCAGGTATAGTACCGAGGTAAGGTTTACAAAAATGAAAAGGGCAATCCAGAATATAGCAAGGATAGTTTTGAGACTTGTACCGTAACGTACCTCTACAAATTCAGGGATAGTATAAAGTCCTTTTTTAATGAAAATAGGCAGGAAAAATTTACCTACTATGAGAAGCGTTAATGCCGCCATCCATTCATACGAAGCGATCGCAAGGCCTATTGCAAAGCCAGAACCCGACATTCCTATAAATTGTTCTGCAGAGATATTGGCAGCGATCAATGAGGCTCCAATAGCCCACCAGGGAAGCGATTTACCTGCCAGGAAATAATCTTCAGAAGTACTTCCTTTCCCCCGGGAAACCCACAACCCGATCGCAACGATGCTTAATGCATAAACAACAAAAACCAACTGATCTAAAAATCCAAACTCCATATTTTACTGTATTATATGAAAGCTTCTATATGCCGAGAAAGCTTGTGAAATTTTCATTAAATATAAAATTTTATATTTAATGAAAGTAATAATTACAGTTATAATTATAGGCTAGGAAGCTACCTGAAACTTCAGATAAATACGATTATAATACAAGTCTCCGGGCTTAAGTGTGCTGGACGGAAAATTCCTGAAATTAGGAGAATCAGGAAAATTTTGTGCTTCCAGACAGATAGAAGGATACTTCTCTGAAATCAGGGTTTTATACTCCAGATCTTCCGGTAGTTCTTCAGGAACATAAGCCACCAAGGCTGGCTGATTGGTCTTGATTTCCATTTTTATTCCGGTTAGGGGAGCAAACAACACTGCCGCATTTTCATTTTTGTCATTAATAAGTACAAAACTATCGTCTAACGGGCGATTTCCAATAAGTTTGCTCTGGCTAAAATCTTTTGGTTGATTTTTAAGTTTTACCAGGTCTCCTGTTGGCAACATTTTATCGTTCACCTTCAGAATCTTTTTTGCTGAAATTTGAAGAAAATGATCACTTACACTACCTTCCCCATTAAGATTAAAATAAGCGTGATTTGTAATATTAACTACAGTTTTCTTATCGCTGGAGGCGGTATATTCAATTAAAATTTCATTTTCCTCGGTGAGGGTGTATTTCACTGTGGCCTTTAAATTTCCGGGATAGCCCTCTTCCCCATCTTCACTGAAGTAAGAAAGTTTTACCGATGGATTTTCTCCTGAAGTCTGTTCTTCTATTTTCCAAATTTTATATGGAAAGCCATAATCTCCACCGTGTAGATGGACCCCGTTTTTCTGTTGAAGCTCATAGGTTTTGTCATCCAATTTAAATTTCCCACCTGAGATACGGCCTGCATAACGCCCTACGGAAGCTCCGAAACATTTATTATGGCTCTTATAATCCGGCTTAACAAACTCAGTGGCTTTGGGAGAAACTATCACATTAGTGGGTTTACCCTTTTTATCCTTAATTATAAAACTAAGAATGGCTGCTCCATAATTGAGAATTTCAAGCTTGTTTTGTTGCTTGTTCACCAATTGGATGGTCTTCAATTCTTCTTCTGTGATCGTTCTCAATATTTCTGATTAATTAGTTTTTCTCTTCTATCCAGTTCATCACTCTCTCCTCGAGAATATTTAACGGCAAAGCCCCATTCAATAATATCAGATCGTGAAATTCCCTAATATCAAAATCATCACCTAATTGTGTCTTGGCTGTTTCCCTCAACTCGAGGATCTTATTCATACCCACTTTATAAGCCGTGGCCTGCCCGGGCATTACAATATGTCTTTCCACCATCTTAACGGCGTCACTTTCGGCATTCGGGGTGTTTTGTTTATAATAGTCAATACCTTCTTCCCTTGTCCATTTTTTTGCGTGAATCCCTGTATCTACTACCAGACGGCAGGAACGCCAGAGTTCCATGGCAAGCCTTCCAAAATCTGAATATGGATCTTCATAAAAACCTATTTCTTTTGGAACAAATTCGCTGTAGAGTCCCCATCCTTCAATGTAGGCTGTATAGAAGCTGTGCTTTCTGAATTCAGGAATATTTTCCAGCTCCTGGGCAATAGCCAACTGCATATGATGGCCGGGAATCCCCTCGTGGTAAGCCAAAGCTTCCATCTGGTATATTGGCATTGCCTTCATATCATATAAATTAGCATAATAGGTGCCGGGCCGGGAGCCATCTTTTGCGGGTTGCTGATAAAAAGCCTTCCCTGCACTACGTTCTCTAAAAGGTTCTACTGCCTTTACCACAATATCAGCTTTGGGCTGGGTTAAAAAGAGCTCATCGAGGCGACCTTTCATAGTGTTGATAATGTCGGTGGCTTCAGCGAGGTACTTTTCACGCCCTTCAGGAGTATCTTCGTAATAAAATTGCGGGTCATTCCGCATGAAATCGAAGAATTCCTGCATAGAGCCCTCAAATCCAACCTCCTCCATAAGCACTTCCATTTCGGCATGGATCCTGGCTACTTCAGATTTCCCCATCTCGTGAATTTCTTCCGCAGTAAGATTAGTGGTAGTAAATCTCTTTAATGCATTATTATAAAATTCGATTCCTTTTGGAAATTTCCATGCCCCGTCCTCAATAGTCGCACGTTTTTGTTGATTTTCCAAGGTAGCGATCAGATTTTCGTAAGCGGGTTTCACTTTATTGATAAGCGCCTGTTCTGCATCGCTAATAAGCTTTCGCTTTTCCTCCTCTGAAATATCCAGCGCCTGAACTTTTGTATAAAAATCTTCTAATAATACACTTCGCTCACTGGCCTTGCCAAATGGTTTACCTTTAATAATATTCTTGCTGTCTTCCAGCACTTTATCAAAGACAAATTTTGGAGGAACTATTCCATTCTGCTCCCTAATTTTAATATTTCCTATAATATCTTCTATCAAACCTGGAAAACCTTCCAGGCGCGAAATATAGTCCCGTGCATCACTTACTGAATCGATGCGGTGCATATTGATAAGAAATGCAGGCAGCTCAGACTGGTACCCGTGCATCTGGTTTACGGGATAATTGTAGAAGCGATAATCATAATCGGCGATCTCATTTTCAATTTGCTGTTTATACAACCTGTAGCTTAACCGGCTTTCTTCGTTCAGGGCTTCAACATCAACCGTTTTAAGATATTCAAGACGCTTTTTTGCTTTTTTGAGATCTTCGGCATATTTCAGGTGAGAAAGATCATCCCATTTACCATAGTCTGATTTGTAGCCCAGACGCGTTTGCAACATGGGGGAATCATCTATATCTTTCTGAAATTCCTTTTCAAAATACTGATTGAGTTCAGCAGAAGTTTTTTCTATTTCAGCTTCCGAATAATTGTTTTTTTCTTTTCCGCAGGCAACAAAAACCACCAACAGAAGTATAATTAGATATTGTTCTTTTATTCTGAAATTCATTAAGAAATCAATTTTTTATTTCGGTGAATTTAATCTTAGAATCGCCATAAACAGTATGGGTTTGGGTCTTGAAATCTTCTTCTGAAGCTTCAAAAATATTAGGCACAAAGGTTTGTGGGTTAAGATCTATAAGTGGAAACCAGGTACTCTGCACCTGAATTTGCAGTTTGTGGCCTTTCTTGAAGGTATGGTTTATATCTTGAAGTTTAATAGCCACTTCGGTTTTTTGGTTTGGAGTAAAAGGTTCAGGCTTTTCAAAGCTGTTTCTAAAACGGCCGCGCATTATCTCACTTCGTACCATCATATGATAGTTATCCATATTCAAATGCGGCATGGTTTCATCATAATTTTCAGAATCCATGGGATAAACATCAATTACCTTAACTACCCAATCGGCAGCTGTACCGGTTGTGGCAACCTTTAACACAGCTTCAATTTCCCCGGCAAGCTTCATATCTTCCTCAAGTCGTTCGGTTTCAAAAATAAGCACATCGGGCCTTCTCGCAGCAAAGCGCTGATCGCCGGTCATATATTCCCGAGGAGTAAAAACCGCTTTGATCTCATCGTTATAAGGGACCGGTTTCTTTACGTCGCTTACAAAACTCTTTTTTGTTTCTGAAGCCTCATTTGTAAGTTGTTGGTCATCACCCAGAAAAAACACTTTTTCTTCACCCTGCGGAGGCCATTGCTCATAATTATTCCATTCACGTTTTCCTGTATCGTAAATATAAGCTTCAGGTAGGTCTGGATTATCATTTGCGTCACCTTTCAGAAAATGATTAAAAAATTGAGTTTCTATATTCTGCTGATAATCTTTTGAAATATTATCTCCAAAATATACATTTCCTACGGCTTGTCTTTCGGTTAAGCGTGCCCAATCGCCGTGGCTCCAGGGCCCCATCACCATTGTATTGTAGTTATCGCTTCGCTCCTCAATATTTTTATAAGTCTCGAAGGGGCCGTATAAGTCTTCAGCGTCAAAAAGTCCGCCTACTACCATCACGGCCGGCTTTATGTCTTCCAAATGTTGAATGATCCCGCGGCTCTGCCAGAATTCATCGTAATTCGGATGTTCTTTTAGCTGTTGCCAGAATTCATTGTCTTCCCCGTAATATTTATCAAGATTGCTCAATGGTCCAACATCCAGAAAAAACTGATATTGATCCTGGGTACCAAGACCGGGAAGTTCATACCAGGCTTCATCGGTAGGCCCGTCACTCTGGTAACCAAAAAGTGCGGTTGCTCTCCAGTAGCTTAAAAGATAGGCTCCGTTATGGTGAAAATCATCAAAATAAAAATCCCCGATCCCGGCTTGGGGAGAGGCAGCTTTTAGGGCGGGATGGGCATCCAGTAAAGAAGCTATCGCGTAATGCCCGGGATAAGAAATTCCCCAGGTACCAACCCGACCGTTGTTGTTTTCAACATTATTTATAAGCCACTCAATGGTATCGTAAGTATCGCTGGACTCATCGGTTTGCTTCCCGGTTTTTTCGGGAATAAAAGCCCTCATATTATCATATTCCCCCTCGCTCATCCATCGGCCCCGCACATCCTGATAGACAATAATATTGCCTTCCTGCATTAGAAATTTATTAGGCCCTATAAGCGAACGGAATTGATCTTCTCCATAGGGACGCGAACTATACGGAGTTCGCTGCATAAGAATTGGGTAGTCTTTAGAAGTATCTTTAGGCGAATAAATAGTGGTATGCAATTTAACACCATCCCGCATTGGGATAGCAACTTCGGTTTTATTGTAATGCTCTTTTACCTTAAATTCCTGGGTCTGAGCAATAAGTTGCAGACTAAGCCCATTGATAAACAATACAATAAATAAATTTCGGAGTAAATTCATTTTAAGAATAGATTTTTAAAGTTCCTAAAGATAGAAATTACCCGCATAAACAGGAAGAAAATTTAGTTTTTAGAAGCCTCCCGGAATTTTTCCAGTCCTTCTTGTAACCATTTGTAATATTTATCGGCATCTGGCATATAACCTACGGGTTCATGCAACATATTCACCTCAGGATCTACCAGCACATAAAAAGGTTGCGAGTTATTACGGAAATTGATAGTTTGAAAAGTAGCCCATTTATCGCCAATAGTCTTTATTGGTTTAATACTACCATTTGGCCTTATGTAATTAAACTGCTCGTCTTCTTCCAGTTCTTTGCGGTCATCTACATAAAGAGAGATAAGAATATAATCATCTCTAATTGTTTCAAAAACTTCCGGTTCACTCCAAACCTGTTCTTCCATTTTACGGCAGTTTACGCAGGCCCAGCCGGTAAAATCTATCATTATTGGTTTGTTTTCTCTTTTTGCCGCTTCCAGACCTTTATCCCAGTCTTTATAAGCTTCAAGACCTAACGGTGCTTCGGTACCTTTATCATAAACACTGTAAAATAATGGAGGTGGAAATCCACTCAGCAGTTTCAGATTTGCGTGGCTGGTATTCGTTAGTCCAGGAATTAAATAGATCACAAATAGAAGCACCAGTACTCCTACTCCAAAACGGCCTTTACTTATTCTTTGCTTAGAACCATCGTGTGGAAAGCGAAGCAATCCGAAGAGATAAGCTACCAGACCTAATCCTGCAAGGATCCAGATCCCAATAAAAATCTCACGTTTTAAAATTCCCCAGTGCTGAACAAGATCGGCATTAGAAAGGAATTTAAAGGCAAGGCCAAGTTCTATGAAACCTAGTGTCACCTTTACAGTATTAAGCCAACCACCACTCTTTGGCAGCGAATCCAACCAGTTAGGGAAAAGGGCAAAAAGAGCAAATGGTAATGCCAGGGCAAGGCCAAAGCCACCCATGCCTACAGAAAGCTGCATCGCACCACCATCACTGGTTAACGAACCTCCAAGCAGAGACCCGAGGATTGGCCCCGTACAGGAAAAAGAAACCAGGGCGAGGGTTAGTGCCATAAAGAAAATCCCAACGAATCCTCCTACACTTGAAGCCTTATCATCCATTTTACTGCTCCATGAACTGGGCAGGGTTATTTCATAATATCCAAAGAAAGAAAAAGCAAATATTATGAAAATGACGAAGAAGAGAACATTAAGCGCAACATTGGTAGAAATATTATTCAGTAATTCAGGATTTACACTATCCAGAAGATGGAAGGGTAAGCTCAGTAAAAGATAGATAAGAACAATAAAGAAACCGTAGGATATAGCATTAACAGTACCCTTTTTTCGGTTTTTCGCTCCTTTTGTAAAAAAGGAAACCGTTAACGGAATCATAGGAAATACACATGGGGTTAATAAGGCGATAAGGCCTCCAAGAAATCCTAAAAGAAATATATTAGTGAAATTATTTCCCTCTTCTTCATCGGTATGGTAAGCTTCCATTCCCTTAAGATTCATATCCAGGGCATCGGCAAGTTCCTGATCTCTGTCAGAGATCTCAAGATCGGTAAAACCTGCGGTCACCTGTTTGTCCTGAAGGGAAATGGTAAAACGTTCTGTCTCCGGGGGCAAACATTGCTCATCATCACAAACCGAAAAATAAACCTCAGCAACCACTTCGGGTCCTTTAGGATTAATCACCCTAATTTTTTGATTGAAGACCACTTCATCATCAAAATAAATGATATCGGCTCCAAAGACTTCATCATAATAAGGCTCGGCCTCGGGTTCTTCGGTTTCACCTATAAGTTCAAAAGTTTCAGGAGAATTATTATAGGTGAATTTAGTAGGGATTGGCGCAATTTCAATATCGGCTTCCTGTTGGGAATACAGGTGCCAGCCTTCTTCCAGCTTAGCGGTAAAAATAAGATTGTAAATACTGTCGTTCTCCTGTTCTACCTCAGCTTCCCAGCTAATTGGATTTGAAAACTGATAATTTTGATCGTTGTCGTCAAAAAACTGTGCATTAGCCGTTGTAAATGAAAAAACTAATAGAAACAGACTTGCCAGGTACCTCATAAATTACAGGTGATTTTTAATATTTTCTGATCGGGTGAACCTATTGCGAACCGCCTGTCGGCACGTTGGTTCACCACCCAAACTATTTTTTCTCCCGAACACAGCAACCAGCTGTTTTCCTTTTCGGGTAAGGATAATTTTTTGTCCTTAAAGAAGTCGCTAAGCTTCTTCTTTCCTTTCATTCCAAAAGGATAAAAGTAGTCTCCTTTTCGCCATTTACGCACAACTAACGGGTACTCAAGCAACTCCGGATCAACATAAATACAATTTTCTGCCTTCTCCTCTATTTCCTTAACCTCAGAAAATGTAAAAGTACCAATAGGCAGCATCACAAATTCTTCATTTTTTTCAATATGAAAATCCTGATTGTGGGTTTCTGAAGGTAGCTCGGTAAGAATGAGTTTTTCCCGGTCTTTTATCAACCTGTGTGTAGCCGAAAAAACCATCTTCCCCGGCTGAGCATTTAGTAGGTTGTGGACATCGTTCCATTCAGTGAAACCAAAAGATTTCAACAATTGGTATAAAACCGATTTGGTGTTTGGGATCTTCTGAAGGAAAGCAATATCCAGTTCATAACCCAACTTTCCCTTCTTTACCGTTTCGGGATAGATAAGACTGATGTAGTCTTCTACCAGATCCTGACTTTCCTTTAAATGCGATTGGGTTTGCAAAAAAGACTTTAAAAATTCAGGATTAAGTTCCTCAAAAAGCGGCACCATTTCGTGCCTTATTTTATTCCGAAGATATATGGTAGAGGCATTGCTGCTATCTTCCCGCCATTCTATATGTTGCTGTTTCGCGTAGGCTTCAATCTCTTTCCTTGAAAATTGAAGCAGGGGGCGTATTACTTTATTATTCTCTGTTTTTATCCCCGAAAGGCCTTCCAGCCCGGTCCCTCGCAAAAGATTTATAAGGAAAGTCTCCAAATCGTCGTTGGCGTGATGGGCGGTGAGCACATAATCAAATTTATGCTGAAGTCTTAGCTCTTCAAACCAGTGGTAACGTAAATCCCGCGCAGCCATTTGAATGGAAAGTCCTTTATCCTCAGCATATTTTTCGGTATCAAAATTCTGGGAAAAAACTTCGGTTTCCGTCTCCTTTGCCAGCTTTTTGACGAATCTTTCGTCTGCATCGCTTTCTTCTCCGCGAAGATTAAAATTGCAATGGGCAACAGCGAAATCCAGTTTGGCCTCTTTGCACAAATGCAAAAGCGCTACACTGTCTAACCCACCACTAACCGCCAGCAATAGCCTGGAGTTAAAGAGGTAAGAAAAATCAGTTTTGATAAGATTTTTAAAAGCTTTTTCCATATCCATTCAAAGATACAAAAGCCGGATTTAAGAAAGTACCTGCCGCATCGCTTTTGCCTTTAAAAGGCATTCCTCATATTCCTTCTCCGGAATTGACTGCGCCGTTATGGCTCCACCTACAGAAAAAGACACATATTCTTTTTCAGAATTATAAAGGATACTGCGAATTACCACATTGAAATCGAAGTCGCCGTTTGGAGTAAAGTAACCCACCGCCCCGCTGTAGAGTCCGCGTTTGGCATCTTCCAGCTCCTCGATGATCTTCATAGCCGAGATCTTTGGCGCGCCGGTCATACTCCCCATAGGGAAAGTAACACGCAGAGCCTCCACCGGTGGAATATTCTCTTCGAGTTCTGCTGAAACCGTAGAGATCAATTGGTGTACCTGTTTAAAGTGATATACCCTGCACAACTCTTCCACCTCCACACTTCCTTTTTTGGCGATCCTGGAAAGGTCATTGCGCACAAGATCCACGATCATCACATTTTCTGAACGTTCCTTGGGATCTTTCTTCAGATTTTCTGCTATTTTTAAATCCTCTTCGGAATCTTCTGATCGCCGGGCTGTGCCCTTTATAGGTTGGGAAATAAGTTTGGAACCTGTTTTTTTTAGGTAGCGCTCAGGTGATGCTGATAGCAGATAATGCTCTTCCAGCCGCAGAAAAGTTGCAAACGGAGGCCCCGAAATAGCATTGAGATCCTGAAAAACCTGCACGGGATCGATCATACGGTTTTCAGAAAAGAATTCCTGGCAAAAATTGGCCTCGTAGATATCGCCCCGCTGAATGTGTTTCAGCATTTGTCCAACTTTTTCCAGGTAATTTTGCTCAGAAGTTCGGGCCTGAATTGTAGAGGCCCTGGCGGAAGATTCTTCAACTTCTTCCTGCTGATTATTTGTAGGGCCACTTTGTTTTATTTCTACCAGATCATCCTCCATTTCATCATCTACCATTCTCAGGTAGTGCATCTCAAGTTGCTTCCCCTTCAGCAGAAACAGTTTCTGAGGCTGAAAAAAATACAGATCAGGAAAGCCTAAACCATCGAAATTTTTACTGGAAAGCTTTTCCACATCGTTTTTCAGATCGTACGACAAATAGCCAAAGATCCAGTCTTTAGTAGTCTCCTGATATTCCTGAAGCTTATCGAAAGCACTATGATAATCGGTTTTGATAGCGGTAAACGCCTCCACTGCCAGTAGTGCATCGAATTCGCCATGCTTTTGTATGTAATCGTTACTATCCAGCCAGGCCACCTCCTGAAACTGCCGGCTCCAATGAAGTAACTTTTGTTTAAAATCCTTGGGGTTCTCTATTGTAAATTGTTTTGCGCTGCGCACGAATAATTAAATTTGGAAGGCAAAGGTAAAAAGACGAAAGCTAAAGAATGAAGGTTCCACCAAAGCTTTTTCAATAATGTGGAAATTAATCAAGTTGATTTTAGAGATAAACTAAAAATAATTATTTTTCATTGTCGTTTTCCGGGCTTTCTTCCACATCCTGGGAGAAACTGGTTAGCACATCTTGGATCCCTAATTCCAGAACTTCATTTAATATTTTTCCATCCTGAAAATTATCTCTGAAAGACGGTAAGCTAAAACTTTGCACAACCTGCCCTCCGAATCGAGGAAAAATAGTTTTGCAATATTCCAGGGCTGCAGCACCGCCCCTTGCGCCCGGAGAAGTACTCATAAGCAGAATCTTTTTTCCAGCTAAAAAGTTACGATCAAGCCGCGAAAGCCAGTCGATTATATTTTTGAAAAAGGCAGAGACATTGCGGTTGTGTTCATTAACAGTAATTACCAGGGCATCGTGCTGCGATATCTGGTTTTTAATAATGCTCGCATTTAAAGGTATCCCCCGCTCTTTTTCAATATCGGCGCAATAAATCGGCAATTCATAATCGGTTAGACTAATAGTTTTGATCTCGTGCCCCTGAATGCGCCCGGTGATATGGTTCAATAACTGTAAATTGATAGGTGTACTGCTGTTGGAGCCCGTAAAGGCAAGTATTTTCTTCATAGTTGGTTAAGCTTATGTCCAAAAATATAGAAACTAAAGCTTTTTAGCCTGATTTTATGATTTTCATTAACATTTTAAAAAGACTTACCGGTAAGTCTTTTTCTGTTTAACCCTGCAAGGGCTCCAAGCCCTTGCAGGGTTACTTATAAAACCGGACAGGTTCAACTAAGAGTTTAAAATGCTGCCTTCGGTAATAAAATAAAATGGAGACAGGAACATTTTACAGGCTGTCGGAGTCAATGGGATCCCGACTTCCGTCGGGATTAGTTCAACTAACTGTTTTAAATGCTGCCTTCGGCAGTCTAATAAAAGGAAACTGCAACATTATAAAAAGATGGGGAAGAATGAACGAGATCCCGCCCTGCGGCGGGATTAGTTCAACTAACTGTTTTAAATGCTGCCTTCGGCAGTTTTAAAACAGAGTTTCACTAACTTTGCTGGCCCATAAAAACTTCAAGCTGTGACTTTTCAGGATTTAAATATTACAACTCCTTTGCGAAATGCATTGGATGATCTAGGGATTACCTCCCCAACGCCTATTCAGGAACAAACTTTTTCTACTATAATGTCCGGCAGGGATATGGTGGGGATCGCTCAAACCGGTACGGGGAAGACCTTTGCCTATATGCTCCCTATTTTAAGGATGCTTAAATATTCTGAACAAAAGAATCCCAGAGTGCTCATTCTGGTTCCTACCAGGGAATTAGTGGTACAGGTCGTGGAAGAGATCGAAAAGCTTACTGCTTATATGAATGTGCGCATAACCGGGATTTATGGCGGGGTGAATATTAACACCCAGCACCAAAACCTTATGCAAGGCCAGGATATCGTAGTGGCTACGCCGGGAAGGCTTTACGATTTGGTTCTTAGACGGGCGCTTCAGCTAAAATCTATCCAAAAACTTGTGATCGATGAAGTAGATGTCATGCTGGACCTGGGCTTCAAATTTCAGATCAATAATATTTTTGAATTGCTTCCGGAGAACAGACAAAACATAATGTTTTCAGCCACCATTACTGAAAATGTTGAAATCCTGATCGAGTCTAATTTTAAAAGGCCGGAGAAAATTTCGGTTGCAGCCAGTGGAACTCCGCTCGACAATATTGAACAAACGGGATATAAAATCCCGAATTTTAATACCAAGGTAAATTTTCTGAAACATATTCTTCAGGATAAAGAAACCTACTCCAAGTTACTCATCTTTGTAGCCTACAAACGAATGGCCGATCGGCTTCACCAGGAACTTCAATCGCATTTCCCTGATGAGTGTACGGTAATTCACTCCAATAAGACTCAGAATTACAGGCTGCGAAGCATTAAACAATTCGGCAGTGGATTTTCCAGGATACTGGTGGCTACAGATGTGATGGCCCGGGGTCTGGATATAGAATCAGTGAGCCACGTGATCAATTTTGACACCCCAAAATATCCCGAAAATTATATGCACCGTATCGGCCGAACGGGTCGGGCTGAAAAAGAAGGGAAGTCTATATTATTAACCACCGAAGCCGAAACCGAATACCTGGAAAACATTGAAGCTTTGATGAAAATGGAAGTTCCGCGGAAAGAACTCCCGAAAGAAGTTGAGATTTCTACGGAACTGATCCCTGAAGAGCAACCCAGAATCTTTGAAGCGAACAATCCTTCAAAAACTTCCGACGCCGATGCCCCGGGGCCTGCTTTCCAAGAGAAAAAGGAGAAAAACAGAAAAGAAAATCTGGGCGGATCCTATAGAAGGGAAATCGTGAAGAAATATAAAAAGCCTCAAACCAGAGGCGACAAAAATGCCAACCGCAGAAGAAAGAAATAAGATGCATCAAATAAAGAATGAATTTCTGAGTATTGCCGTAAACCTTGTAGGTGCTGAACTTTCCAGTATCAAAAACATTGAAACCGGCATTGAACATCTTTGGCAAGGCAATCCTGAAATCTGGGCGAGTCAGGCGCCGAACCTTTTTCCTGTAATTGGAGTGTTAAAGAACGGCGAATATACCTTTGAAGGCAAAACCTATAAAATGCCCAGACACGGGTTTGTGCGTTACAACAAAAATATTCAGTTAAAATCAAAAACTGAAAACGAACTGGTTTTCGAATTACAGTTTTCAGAAGAAAGTCTGCAGCAATATCCGTTTAAATTTAATTTTGAAATCGCCTTTAAACTTGATGGAAAGAAACTGGAAATATCTCATAAAGTCTTTAATTTAGATGAAAAGACTATGTATTTCTCCCTGGGGGGCCACCCGGCTTTTAATGCCCCGCTATTAGAAAATGAGGAGTACGAAGATTATTACCTGGAATTTGACCAAAAGCTTGATCTACGCACTTACTTGCTTAATAAAGAAGGTCTGGTTAGCGAAAGAACCGAAGGAATTCTTGATAATGAGAATAAGATCTGGTTAAAGAAGGATCTCTTTGATAATGACGCACTTATTTTTAAAGATATTCCCTCGAAAAAAGTGGTCCTGAAAAGCAAAAATTCGGGAGCTGTTTTAAGCATGGAATATTCAGATTTTAAAAACCTGGGAATATGGGCTAAACCCGGCGCAGCATACGTTTGTATAGAACCCTGGCTGGGCATCGCCGATGTGGAAGGCACCGACCAAAACCTGAAAACAAAAGAAGGTATCGAACAGCTGGAGCCGGGGAAGGTATTTGAGGCCTCGTATGCGATTAATATTTCCTAACCCGTTACCATTAAAGTTGTCCTGGCTCCTATTCAAAAATATAAAATCCCGCGGGTGCGGGATTTTTTTATCTTTTCTTAAGTTCGGTTCTTTTTCTTCGCGGCCTTGGCAGCACGTTTTTCCTTTAAACTCAAAACCGGCTCTTTTTTAGCCGAATTCTTCGAGGGTGATTTTTCTTTTGACATTTTTTCTATGTTTAATTTAACGCTATAAAGATAGACAAAGAACAGATGCCAAATTAATTCACCTGAAATAAAAATAAAACCCGGAATCATCTTGGATTCCGGGTTTTTTTGATCAATTATTTTCCGAAGACTTAAACGTGCAGGGCACGATCGTCGGTGGCGGCCAGAGCGGCTTCCTTAATAGCTTCAGCGAAAGTTGGATGCGCGTGGCTCATTCTCGAAATATCCTCGGCAGAAGCGCGGAATTCCATCGCGGTTACCGCTTCAGCAATAAGATCGGCAGTACGAGCACCTATCATATGTACTCCTAGAACCTCATCGGTTTTTTCATCAGCCAGAATTTTTACGAATCCGTCCAGATCTCCACTGGCTCTGGAACGGCCCAGGGCACGCATTGGAAATTTTCCTTCTTTATACTTTACACCATCTTCCTTTAGCTGCTCTTCGGTTTTCCCTACTGCAGCAACTTCCGGCCAGGTATAAACTACACCCGGAATCAGGTTATAATCGATATGCGGTTTTTGTCCGGTAATAACCTCAGCTACAAAAGATCCTTCTTCACTCGCTTTATGGGCAAGCATAGGTCCGGTAATCACATCTCCAATTGCATAAATATTCTCTACGTTGGTTTGCAGATGCTCGTTTACATCTATGGTGCCTTTATCAGATACCTTTACTCCGGCTGCATCGGCATTTAATCCGTCTGTAAAAGGTTTACGACCCACTGAAACCAGGCAGTAATCTCCTTTAAATTCTACTTCCTTATCTTTTTTATCATCTGCTTTGATGATGATTTCGTCACCATTGCGCTCAACAGATTTCACTTTGGTAGAAGTATGGAATTTCACACCTTGTTTCTTCAGTACTTTTTGAAGTTCTTTAGAAAGTGCACTATCCATTGTAGGGATAATTCTATCCATAAATTCTACTACAGTAACCTCAGCTCCTAAACGGCGGTAAACCTGACCTAATTCCAGACCAATCACTCCTCCACCAATAACGATCATATGCTTGGGGATTTCCTTTAGCGTGAGAGCTTCGGTAGAAGTAATAACGCGTTCCTTATCTAAGTCTATAAACGGAAGGTTTGATGGCTTAGACCCGGTAGCGATAATGGTTTTTTCAGCCTCGATGGTTTCTGTTTCGCCATCGTTCTTTTTGATGTTGATGTGGGTTTTATCTTTAAAAGAGCCAACACCTTCAAATACATCGATCTTGTTTTTATCCATCAGGTACTTCACTCCGTCGCAGGTTTGACTCACCACCGAGGATTTACGCTCCATCATTTTTTCAAGGTTTACCTTTACCTCGCCAGGGATTTCAATTCCGTGATCTTCAAAATGCGCTATGGCATCGTGATAATGATGAGAAGAATCCAGTAGGGCTTTACTCGGGATACAACCTACATTCAGGCAGGTTCCCCCCAAAGTTGAATATTTTTCTATGATAGCAGTTTTCATTCCCAGTTGCGCGCAGCGTATAGCGGCCACATATCCTCCGGGGCCAGAACCTATAACTGCAACATCATATTTACTCATAATTTTATGTTTTGTATTGAAATTTTAACAAATTGAATCCAAAAATACAACTATTCGCGGCAATGACCAATGCACCTAAAGTTATGATTTAAGCTTTAACATAAACAGTTTTCTTATTAACAAATTCCATCATTCCTTCTTTTGCTAACTCGCGTCCGTAGCCCGATCGCTTAGTTCCACCAAAGGGAAGTCTGGGATCAGATTTTACCAGCTCATTAACGAAATAAGCGCCATCACTCACGCTGCCGGCCATCTCCATAGCTTTTTCGACATCTTTTGTACAGACCGTAGTTCCCAGACCAAATTTTGATTTTTCTGAAAGTTCAAAAGCTTCCTCAATATTTTTTGCTTTGATCATTGCTGCAAGTGGTCCAAAGGTTTCTTCATCGAAAGCCGGCATACCCGGTTTTACATTTCCGAGGATGGTAGGCTGGTGGAAACATTCGTTCTGTTCGCCGCCGAGTAATAACTCAGCTCCCTGTTCCACAGACCTTTTAACCTGGCTTTGAAGTTGATCTGCCAAATCCTTTCGGGCAAGCGGACCTACCTGGGTAGTATCATCCATAATATCGCCTGCTTTTAATTCGCTGACTGCTGTATTGAATTTAGAAACAAATTCATCGTAAATTCCTTCCAGTAAAATAAAACGTTTCGCAGCGATACAGCTTTGTCCGCAGTTTAGCATTCTGGCAGAAACCGCTGTTTTTACAGCCCGATCTATATCGGCATCTTCCCAAACTATAAAGGAATTATTTCCGCCTAATTCCAGTAAACTCTTTTTTATATACTTCCCGGAAAGTTGAGCCACCGCCGATCCTGCAGCTTCACTTCCCGTTAAGGTAACTGCCTGAACTGCATCGTGAGCAATAATCATTTCGGTTTGATCGTGATGTACAATTAAATTCTGAAATACACCTTTTGGATATCCTGCTTTTTCAAAAACCTCTTCAATCTTTAAAGCACAGCCAAAAACATTTGGAGCGTGTTTTAAAATTCCGGTATTTCCTGCGGTAAGTGTAGGCGCAGCAAACCTAAAAACCTGCCAGAATGGAAAATTCCAGGGCATAATTGCAAAAACACTTCCTATAGGATCGTGCCTAACATAGCTATGGGTGGCATCCGTTTTTATCTCTTCCGGAGCAAGAAATTCTACAGCATTTTCAGCATAATAATCACAAACCCAGGCGCATTTATTGACTTCCGCCCTTGATTCAGAAATTGGTTTTCCCATTTCCTGAGTGATCATTTGCGCATACTCTTCAACATTATCCCTTAATATCTGCGCGGCTTTTTTTAAAAGTCCGGTTCTTGAAGAAAGAGATGTCTTGCTCCAGTCTTTAAAAACTTCTCCCGATAGGTCTAAAACCTTTTTAGTTTCTTCCGTGGTTTGCGCGGTATACTTTCCAACTTGTTCTCCGTTATAGGGGTTTGTGCTATAAAATTCCATTGTGTTTTATTTTTTAATGACTATTGAATTAGGAATGAAAATAAGGAACTAACTAAAAAAACCTGGTGTAATAAATAATAGCAAAATCCATTATTTATAACACCAGGTTCTATAGGAATATATTTAAAATCAAGAAATAGAAATTAACTCCTCCAGGAATCGGCATATCCTGTTCCCATTTTACTCCAGAAACCGGCTACGGCTTGCCAGGAGACTTCTCCATTATTAATTATTTTTCCTCTTAATTTTTCAAGCTCCTTATCGTTTGTTGATGGGTGGGCTTGAGCCATGGCATTTACCATAATTTCGGTAACAGTTTCCTGCCAATCTACATTTTCAGCATATTGCTCTTCGAATGGATCTTCCAGCGTTTGGGCTATTGCTACATTTTCCTGATTCCTCCATCCAGTTGCAACCTCAACTTGTTCATAATTTACAAGCTTATATACTTCCTGGAAGTTTTCGAAAGTTTGTGCTACAGAAGTACCCGGCCAGCGAAGTTCTACTTTGCCTTCTAACGGACGGTATACTGAAGTAAACAAGGTTCCAAAACCTTCCTTGAATTTAGTATTGTAAAGAGGAGCTTTTAGAAAAGCATCTGCTACCTGGGTGGAATCAACTCTTTTCGCTGATAACATTTTATTCAGAAAAGAAGAACGTTCCTGGGTTTTATTAAAAGCAGCATTTTCCGGCCAGTCTATTGACCCCTGATGATTTGTAGTAAAAGAAGCATCGGTAACCACTGGATTTTTATCCGGCGCCAGCTGTACCGTTTTGAATTTTCCGGTTTTATCTACCACGGTAACGTTGTAAGACATATGCGAAGGAATCCTGATTAAAGCCGCTACAGCTTCATCAACATTACTGCAAAATTCTAAAACGTAACGTAAAATAAACGGAATACCAAAGCCTACCCCGACCTCTTTTCGACCTCCAAAAGTGAGCGAAATGGCCAGGCCGTCTTCGTTCATGCCGTCTACTGCTCCAATAAGACAATCGCTGGTGGCGATTACTTTTTTATTATTCCAGGAGGAGAGGAATTGTGTCCCTTCCATAAGGTCTGGATGAAAATCATAATTTCTAACCAGCTGAATATCCTCTCCCGTAGTAACCGCCTGTGAGCAACCACTAATGTAAGCAGGAGGTTGAAAGCCCGTTAAAAAACGTGCGGCAGCTTTATCTCCTTTTGCTAGTTTGCATAAGCGTTGATAGGTAGGCCACATCTCTGGCATATATTTTCTAAGTGCTACCTGAGAGGTTTTAAGATCTGGATAATTAGCTGTTCCTTTAGAATTAAGCCAGCTTTTATAAGCCGGCCAGTGAGTTTTATATAATTTCCGCCATTTAGCTCCCGGTTTGCCGGGTTCAGAAATAGCATTGAAATCTAATTGCATTTAGTATAGGTTTAAATAGTTGCTTGTTTTCTAGGGGTGGCAAAGTAGTTTTAATTCCTTTTACCCCTTCAGAATACCAGCATATTATTTAGTTAAAGTTCCTGATAATTTTGGCTTCTTCTTATCTTCTACCATTTCAGAAGTATACTGTGCCCGAATAGCTTTGATCCAGTGCTTAGCCCTGTTATTCAGCTTAAAATCATCGGTCATCATACGGCCACGACTTACCAAAATTCCCATATCTGCTCCTTCATAGAGGTAGTCCCCTTTTCTGCAAATTCTTAGGAAAAAGGCTTCATTTTCATTCTCAACTGCCCTACGGTGAGTATCCATCCTATCAAATTGTATATGACCGGTATCATACATTCTGTAGATACCTGATTTTGGTGCTTTAGTCACGTATTCTATGGTGTCTTCCGTATGTTTTATGATTAGCTGGCTCCATCCATCAATATTTTCCTGGCGAGCCCAACGATTATTGATAGCCTCAATATCAAGGTCGTAATCGATATCCATCCATTCCAGAATATGGAAAACGAATAATGGTGCATCGGCAAGGGCAAAAACAGCGTGGTTTGTTATGGAACTTGCCCCGGTAACCCGCGGATTCAATTCCCCTAAATAGATCTCTCCGTTATCCTGGTCTATTAAGAAATCAAGTTCAAAATAACCTTTATAACCTTCTTCCCTCAATTGATTTCCAAACAATTGGGTATATTCTATAGCCTTTTCCCTTAACTCCGGAGTAAAGGCATTGGGATAGATCTCGTTTCCGCACCATCCACCTTCGTAAGGAGTAAGTTCTTTAAAACCTACCAGTTCTGTCATTAGCGGAGCCACAATCGTTCCGTGCCTGGTAACACAAGCTTCAATGGCAGAACCCCTGCAGCGAATACGCTTCATCACTTTAACTTCCTCTTCTTTCTCGATCTCTTCAGCATGTTTTTGGTATTCTTCTTTATTCGAAATAAAGAAGGTAGTATGCCCAGAATCACCAAAAGGAGTTTGGATAACCAATTCGTTTCCAAGGTGTTTAGAAACCTCTCTTAGATGCTCGTAATTATCTACTTTAGTCAGCACATAAGGCACACAGGCCACTCCTGCCTTTTCTGCAATCCGGTTGGTGTTTACTTTATTATCCAGGAAAGTTCGCATTTCGGCTTTTGGAAACATAATTTCCAGCCCAAGTTTTTCTGCAAGTTCTTCTGTTTTCTCATTAAACATAAGGAACATCGCTTTACCGGATCTACCGTCTATAGATCTGGTTTTTAGATAATCCTGAACTTCGGGATGTTGTAACAGATAATTATTTATATCCTCAATGCCTTCAAAATCATCGTGTGGTATCTCTGTTTTTGGAGAAAATACATTGGGATGAAGGCCGTCAAAACATTCGATATGGGTAATAAATTTAAATCCTTTTATCCATTCGTCGGCTCCCAAAAGATTGAAGTTTGTAGCACTTATAAAGTACAGAGGCTCCTCATTTTTATGAAAAGATCTTCTTATGTCTGAAACTCCGCTAAGTTTAGACTTTCCTCCTTTTTGAATGGAGGCACTTCCCGAAACTTTGGTATTTTTTGCCTTTTTAACTCCAACTACCTTTTTGCTTTTAGTCGTTTTCGTCTTTTTATCTTCGGAAACTTTAGGAGCTTTTTTCTTTTTATTAGCTGAAGAAGCAGGAGCCTTCCCTTGCTGCGCAGTAGAATCTGAAGGCACAGATTTCTTTCCTTTTAAAGGTTTTTCTTCTGTAACCTTTAATTTTCTGTCCTTTTTAGCACTGCGTTCCGGGGATACCGGTTCTTTTTTTGCAGCGGTTTTCTTTTTATTAGCTGCTCCCTTATTTTTGGAAGCTTTTGGTTTCTTAGATTCCATAATTTTAATTTTTTAAGTTAGTGATTTTTTTTTCGCATTATTTCCCATAGAGCCCATCGAACTCACTGTTTTTTGGCGGTTTAGCACATTATCTTTAAAAACTCTTAGACCGAGATCTGCCCGGTAGCCGTGAATTTCAGATACATCCAGTGCATTAAGGAACCGTATTATCTCTTTACTTACTACCTGTCCCGGCACAAGCACGGGAAATCCCGGTGGATAAGGGATTATAAAAGATGAAGCTACCAGGATCCTGTTATCTTCCATTGCCGGCAAACATTCCATTAGCGGCATATATTCATAATTCTCTTCATTGTAAGCGAGAAAAAATGCTTCTCTTATGTTTCCGCCCGGAACTCCGGGAACTGCCTGAAAGGAATGATGGAAATAACTAAAATCAGGCAATGGCGGAAAGTCTTCGGTTAAAGATTTGATGCGTTCATTACGGTTCTTAGCCTCTTTTTGACTAAGAGATTTAAATTCCTGGTCCAATTCATCGGCAATCTTTAATAATGCGTTGGTTAAATAAGTTACACTTCCCCTGGTGGTCCCAATATTCGTCATAAACAAAACCGTATTTCGGGAGGTTTTATTGATCTGAATATTGAATTTATCCATGAGGTATTTATTCTTAAAGGTATCCCCATCTACTCCTGTCCTTCCAATATGCAAAGTGATCTTTGTTGGATCTAATACAAATTCATCCTGCTCCCAGGCTGTTTCCATCCTGTTCCAACCTTCCTTGGAATTATAATATTCTTTTATACCCGATTTCCGGTGTTGTTCCGGGATAAAATTGCTTATAGTCAATACATCAAAATACTTTTTCAATTTGGGATGATCGTTGACTTTAGCTCTTAAAACCATCGCCAGTTCGATGCTTTTTTCAACCAACTCATAACCTTCAAATTGCACCTGCCTTCTTCCAACATCCAGGGAAGCCAGCATTTGATAATTAGGAGAGGTTGAAGTATGCGTCATATAGGCTTCCATAAAGGTATTCTCACTTTTTTTACGGAAATCCTCGTCCCAGATATGTATCATAGAACCCTGGCGGAAACTACTGAGGGTTTTATGGGTACTCTGCGTAGAATACACCCGAATTCGCACCTCATCTGGATTTGGTAGAACAGGAATTTCATTCTTTTTAAGACCTTTTATATGAGCCTTGTATTCTTCACGGTAACTACTGCTTTGATATTTATCAAAAAGTTTTTGAGCAACGAACATTCCCGTACGTTGTTTATAATTATAGGTAAAACCTGCAAATGCAAACCAGGCTTCATCCCACAAAAAAATCATATCTGGCTTGATGGCCAGTACTTCCTGCATAACTTTTTCCACGTTATAAACTAACCCGTCAAAAGTGCAATTGGTTAGCAATAACATTTTAACCAGGCTTAACCTTCCTGCCTTTTTTAGTTGAAGTAACTTTTCTTTAATCTGCTCCAGAGGTACGGCGCCATACATAGAATACTCTTCTATAGGATAAGAATCCAGATAAACCGGATAGGCCCCTGCCAGTACAAGTCCGTAATGATGTGATTTATGACAATCTCTGTCTATTAAGATCACATCTCCCGGTTTTACCAAAGCCTGCACTACAATTTTGTTGGCGGTAGAAGTACCGTTAGTCACAAAAAAGGTATTTCTTGAACCATAGGCATCACTGGCCTTTTGCTGCGCTTTTTTCAGGGAACCGGTTGGTTGTAATAAAGAATCCAATCCGCCGGTGGTAGAAGAAGTTTCCGCCAGAAACATATTTCTACCGTAAAAATTCCCAAAATCTTTAATCCATCTGGACTTAAACACCGAATTACCCCGCGAAATCGGCATCGCGTGAAATATTCCGGTAGGTTTTTTACTATAATCTTTTAAAGCTGAAAAAAACGGAGTTTCATAGCGCTCGCTTATTCCCCTAATAATGGTAAGGTGCAACTCTTGCAGGTCTTCAGTTCGGTAAAATATTCTTCTGAAGGTCTTTAAGGTACTGTCTTTTAAATTCCCTAAAGCCGTATCGGTTACATAATAAGTATCCAGTTCGGGCCTGAATTTTTTCACCATAGTACCCAAAATTGGTCCCAGCTCCGTAGGTGATTTGGTAGCCAGATCCAATTTCAGGATATTCTGAATAAAAGGTTTTATCACCGGAGTGATCTTTTTTGAATGATACGGAGGTGCATAACGTATTACCACCGCCTGGATATTAAAATTAAACTGAAGCGCGATTAAAGCATCTTCAAAAGAACGCTGTACTACAATGCCATAAGCAAATTGTTCATTAGAAAGTCGCATTTCTTTTAGATCGTGCCTAAGTTTACTCTCTTCTGCCTGAGAAATATCCTCAACAAACATCACTTCAAAATAATTCTTTTTGGATACTTCAGAATATTCCCCTTTATCGTTGAGCTCTACGCCTGGATCATCATCTTCCAAAAAATCAGGATTGCTTCTGTACCTGTCGCTTACCAGATTTTTTGTGATCTCCGCAATTTTATTGGAAAGTGCGGTATGCTCATGTCTTTCCAACATATCCCGAAACGAATCTATACAGGACAAGCCCGGAAACGCGAAAAAGCACTCTATACCTTCAAGATCCTTTAAAAGTTGCCGAAGATTCTTTGTATACAACTTTTCATTTTCTGATCCGCGAGGAGAAGAATAGAGTTTTGTAGACTCATTTTTTAAGTTATTCCAGGATTCCACCCGAAGTTGAGCCATATTATAATAATGTGAACTGTCTATTTTTTTCTCTGGCATATAATTAATCTTTTGAATGTAAGGCAAGTTTATTTCCTTCAGAATCAATAAAAATGGCGAAATGTCCCGACTCCGGATTAATCAGGGTTTTGGTCATCACAATTCTTCCTCCGGCTGCTTCAACCCTATTTAAAACACGGTTTAGGTCTTTACCTGCATTAAGATAAAGCAGGGGACCTATTATACCGGGTATAGAATTTGGCCCTGTAACAATCGCTCCTCCAATACCCTTTTCAGCAGGGAAAAAAGCCATAGCATAATTTCCATCAAATTGAGTTTCCATATCTATCTTAAAGATGCGGTTATAAAAATCTACAGCCTGTTGAAAATTGATCGCAGGGATTTCAAACCAGCTTATAAAGTCCTTTACAGGTTGTTCTTCTTTTTGTTTCTTAGGTGATGTTCCTCCCATAGTTCTGTTTTTTAATTATCCTCCAAATCCTTTATATCCTGTAGGATTAGCCGGTGGTTCGTATTCGTGTTCTTTCATTTTTAATTCTGCCAGGTTATCTAACCTTGTAGGCTTAATAAGCGGTCCCAGGGAATTAAGATATGGCAGTTGAGCCCCATGTTGGTAAATATTAAATTGACCTATATGATCTCTGAAACTTTTTAAAGGTTGTCCCAAACGTAACACCCCAAGCTCCCGACTTCTCCTCACCCGACTGATATTAAGTTCCAACGGAAATATTTCTTCATTACCTTCAGCCTGATAAATCACACGACCATCGGGTCCACAAACCAGCGATCTTCCATTACCACCGGATTCGAGTCCGTTTACATCGAAGAAATAACACTGATTCACCGCCGCCATAGCCCTTACAATAGACAATTCAATATCCCTGTCTATAGTTCCTGTCATGGTAGGATGCAAGATAACCTCTGCCCCCATCACTGCCAGTGTACGCACTGTTTCAGGAAACCACATATCATAACAAACAGATATCCCAAATCTTGCAACTCCCGGCACATCAAAAACGCAGAAATCTGAACCCGGAGTCACTCCTACCTCATAAGGATAAAAAGGAAACATTTTTCTGTATCGTGTAACGATCTCTCCTTCAGGATTAATTACTGTTGCAGTGTTATAGATTTTACCTTCGCTTTTTTCGAATATAGAACCCGGTAATAACCAAACCTTATGTTTTTTGGCCATAGCCTGCATCTCCTTTTCAAATTCACCCGGAATTTCCTGCGCATAATGGGTTAAAGGGCCGTAGCCGCATAATTCACTAAAAACCACCATGTCTACCCAAGGGTAAAGGCTCATGGTAATATCAAGCTTCAGCTTCATCATTTCCACATTGGAAACGACTGCAGAAACCTTCATTTGTATTCCTGCTATTGCAAATGGATTCATATATTTTTTATTTCTTGTTATCCGCAGAAAATATTTCCCCGGATTCTTTTAATCGGTTTCTATCTTATTCTTTTAGAAAACCTATCAATTAGTAATTTCATTAATTAATTTCACGACAAAATTGTCCACAACATTCCATTGAATGTTCCCCATAGAAGAACTTCAAGCTTTCCTATACAACTTAAGTATGTTTTTTAATTTGGTCTTCCAGAATATCCAGACCTCTATTTAATTGCTCTTCGGTAATTACCAGTGGACACAAAATTCTTAATACATTTTTAAAGGTACCGGCGCTTATAAGAATCAGGCCTTCCTGGGCGCAAGCTTTCACGATCTTGTCGCAAAGCTCGGTATGGGGTTTTCCGGGATCGTTATCTTTTATAAATTCTATCCCTATCATAGCTCCAAGTCCTCTTACATCACCAATTTCCGGACATTCCTTTCTGAAATCTTCCATCCGGTCTGTAATTATCTTACCTATATATTTAGCACGCTCATTTAGCTTTTCATCCTTCATCAACTGGATGGTGGCCAAAGCTGCTGCGCAGCATACAGGACTGCCAATATAGGTGCCACCAATAGTACCCGATGCCGCCGCATCCATAATTTCAGCTCTGCCAAGTACCGCTGCAATTGGAAGACCGGAGCCCATAGATTTGGCATAAGTACTAAGGTCGGGTTGCACCCCGTAGTGCTGCCAGCTGGCCCAATGTCCTGTGCGGCAAAATCCACTTTGAATCTCATCAAAAATTAGCAAAACACCGTGTTCATCACAAAAGGAGCGAAGGCCTTCCAGGTATTTTTGAGGAATAGGATTAAAACCGCCTTCTCCCTGAATTGGTTCAACAATAATAGCAGCAACGCTATTTATATCAACCATACTATGCGCACTTTCCCTAAGCCTTTTTAGCTCTGTTTCCACAAACTCCTCCATACTTTGTGTACCGTGATATTTGTAAAAATTCGGAAAAAGAATTCGGTATACTTCTGGAGCAAAAGGCCCGGAAGCAAATTTGTAGTTCACTTTACTGGTCAGGCTCATCCCCATCAATGTTCGCCCGTGATAAGCTTCTGTAAAACAAATTACCGCAGGTCTTTTCGTAGCCTGTCGTGCAATTTTAATGGCATTTTCTACTGCCTCGGCGCCGGTGCTGATAAGCATCGCCTTTGTTTTTTCTCCGTGAGGAAGAATTTCAACAAGTTCTTCACAGAGTTTAATATAAGGTTCATAAGTAACCACATTAAAACTGGTATGGAGATACTTTTCTGCCTGTTCCTGAATAGCCTTTACCACAGGTTCGGGACAATGGCCGGCATTTACAACACCTATCCCACCGGCAAAGTCTATATGTTCATTTCCGTCTACATCTGTAATTATTGCTCCTTTAGCCTCACTAACAGTGGCTGTATTAAAAATACCAACTCCGTTGGCTACAATGTTTTTTCTCCTATCAAGGAGCTGTTGAGATTTGGTTCGCTCTTCAGTCATAAATATTTTCAGTTGAATGGTTAATCTAATATATGCAATGAAGAGGTATGTAAGTAGATCCCAATCGCCTTTCGCTGCTTGTTAATATACAATATTATTTTATTATTTAAAACGACCTTTTTATTGAAGATTAACAATAAGGATATTTTTATGATTAATAAACAGGAAGAAATTTGTTAAATGTTTAGAATAAAAATCAAATCAGAATAAATTCTACTTCTTTAATATTCAATAATTTACAGAGCTACGAAGCCACACCTGAAGGAATATTTATTCAGATGAATAGCGCTCATAAAATATTAATAAATAAAATAAGAGTTTAAATATTTGATTATGCTGTAATTAGAATATTCTATCAAAGCCTGTTTTCCCGTCACAAGGATTAAAGGTCTATTGCGGTGGTATTCTTAACCTTTTCTATAGTAAAGGTACTCTGTGTACTGCCAATATGATCCAGGGTGGTGAGTTTGGTAACCATAAATTCTCTGTAAGCTGCCATATCTTCCACCAGAACTTTTAAGATATAATCATATTCACCGCTCACGTGGAAACATTCCAGAACCTCGGGCAGGCTCGTGACTTCAGCTTCAAAACGGGTAAGATAATTTTTGGTATGCTGAATAAGTTTTATCTGGCAAAAAACCGTAAAGGATTTATCAACTTTATCAGGATTTAACAGGGCAACATATTTTGAGATTACCCCTTCCCTTTCCAGGCGCTTGATGCGTTCATAGACCGCAGTTATTGACAGATCCAATTTCACGGAAATCTCCTTATTCGTCATTTTGCTATCCCGTTGCAAATGCTTTAGGATCTGAAGGTCCTTTTTATCAAGTTTCATATTCGGAAAAATTTTCTATTCTTAAAACCAAACCTACACAAATTAAGATTATTATTCTTATTATATGTATTATCATAGTTTATTTTACTGAATTCTTACATTTCAGTTGATTTTTATCCTGAAATAGCTGTTATTTGATATAATCTAAAATCAGAACACCATGAAATTTAAACCAGCAGATAAAATTCAGGACTTACAATACTTTGGAGAATTTGGAGGCGTGAATCCTTCCATTTCCGATTCATCCACTTATACTTTCCTTTCAGCAAAAACAATGTTTGACACCTTTGAAGGGAACGCAGACGGTTGTTATCTTTATTCAAGGCATTCTTCTCCCTCCAACCTTTATCTGGGCGAAGCTCTTGCAGCTATGGAAGGCACCGAAACTGCAAACGTTGCCGCCAGCGGAATGGGCGCTATTACCCCTGCCCTGCTTCAGCTTTGCCAAGCCGGAGACCATATTGTTTCCAGTCGTACCATTTACGGCGGAACCTATGCATTTCTTAAAAATTTCGCCCCAAGACTGAATATCAATACCGCTTTTGTCGATATCACCAACGCCGAAAAAGTTGAAGCAGCTATCACGGAAAACACCAAAGTTTTGTATTGTGAAGCCATAAGCAATCCATTGCTGGAAGTGGCTGATCTTGCTGAACTGGCTGAAATTGCCAAAAAACACGGACTCACTTTCGTAGTAGATAATACTTTTTCTCCATTATCTATAAGTCCCAAAGAACTTGGCGCCGATATCGTGATCCATAGTTTGACGAAATTCATCAACGGTAGCAGCGATACCGTTGGCGGAGTTACCTGCGGAAGTCAGGAGTTTATAGATTCCCTTAGAAGTGTAAACGACGGTGCGAATATGCTTCTAGGTCCAACAATGGACAGTATGAGAGCTGCTTCTATTCTGAAGAATCTAAGAACGCTTCATATTCGAATAAAGCAACACAGCCACAATGCAATGTATCTTGCCAAAAGATTCCAGGAAGATGGGCTTAGAACAGTTTATCCCGGTTTAAAATCTCATCCCGGCCACGAGACCTTCAAAAAGATGATGAATGAAGATTATGGTTTTGGTGGTTTACTTACTCTTGATGTAGGAAGCCTGGAAAAAGCCAACGAACTCATGGAATTAATGCAGAAGAGAAATCTGGGGTATCTGGCAGTGAGCTTAGGTTTCTACAAAACACTATTCAGCGCACCAGGAAGCTCTACTTCTTCTGAAATTCCTGAGGAAGAACAAAAAGAAATGGGACTAAGCGATGGCCTTATTCGCTTTAGCATTGGCCTGGACAATGATATTGAAAGAACCTTTCAAACTATGAAGGAATGTATGCTTGAAGTAGGAGTTCTTAAGAAGGAAACCGCTTAATTGATTTAAAATCATTGATTAATAAGACCTCATCGTTCTACCCGATGAGGTCTTTTATTTTTAGTTAACTATCTTTAAAAAATGCAAGTCCTTTTAAGCAACTAATTTTAACTCGTAATGAATATCTTAAAATATTTTGTATTAGTTCTTTTTCTGAACTTCACCCTTAATGCCGTTGCTCAAAACCAAAGTGAAATTCGGGGGTATTATGGAATTTCTTCCTACGATTTAAAAAGCAATCAAAGTCTTGATGGCGGTGCCAGTTATGATCCGGAAACCGGTTATGAACTTGGCATCAGATATATCCTGAGATTGCCCAACGGTCTTGGTCTTGAAAGCGGGGTGGGTTTCTACACGGGTGATATAAAAATAACTTCGGCACCAATGCCTGAGCAAACTTCCAGGAGGGAAAGACTTCAAATCACCTCTATCCCGGTTTTACTTAATTACAGATTTCTGGATTATTTCTTTGTCAACGGCGGTCCGGTTTTGGATTTTCAGAATTCAGACCATAGTTTAGATTCTCAATCGGGCATGGGTTTTAGTCTCGGGATAGGAATAAACCACTATATCAGGAACTTCCAGATGTTCGTTAATCCCAATTTTCGGCATTATGCATTAATTCCGTTTGAAAAAGAAAATCATCACTTCAAACTTTCAGGTTTAGGTATTCAGTTTGGTATGGGGTATAGTTTTTAATTTTAGACCCCAGTAAAACTTGTTGGTTTTACAGTAAAATCGTAAAATTACGGGCAGAAACGATAATTTTAATCCCCGCTCCCCGGGAAAATTATTCTCAGGGAGGTTTTATCATACAAAAGCCCTAATGGAAAACGAATCTACCAGCCCTCAGGATGAACAAATTGTTGAAAACAGAGAATTAAATATTTGGGAAGCATTAATCCCGGTTTTCGCCCTGGTAGCGATGCTCGCCTTTAATGTTTATGTATTCGGGGATGACGCTCTTAGCGGTTCCAATCAATTTATTCTTCTACTCGGCGGCGCAGTTGCAGCTATTGTTGGTTACTTCAATAATACGAAGTATGATAAAATGATAGATGAGGTTGCTTCTAATATTCAGAGCACTGCGGGAGCTATCCTTATTCTTCTCATGGTTGGGGCACTGGCCGGGACCTGGCTTATTTCCGGAATTATACCCACCATGATCTATTATGGTTTACAAATCTTAAATCCTACAATTTTTCTTGCGGCTTGCGTCGTAATCTGTTCGGTGATCTCGGTAGCAACCGGGAGTAGCTGGACTACATCGGCGACGGTTGGTATTGCTTTAATTGGTATTGCTGAAGCTTTAGGGATCTCTGTAGGAATGACCGCAGGGGCCATCCTTTCAGGGGCGTATTTTGGAGATAAATTGTCCCCTTTAAGCGATACTACTAACCTTGCACCGGCAATGGCAGGAACCGATCTCTTTACACATATACGGTATATGACCCTTACCACCGTACCAACAATTCTTATTACAATTATAGTGTTTGTAATTATTGGCTTAAACCTGGAACCTACAGGAATAACCGACACCTCCTCCATTCTTAAGTCCATAGAAAATTCCTTTACGATTTCCCCCTGGCTTTTTGTGGTACCTCTTCTGGTAATCCTTTTGATCGTTAAAAAGATTTCTCCACTTATTGCCCTTTTACTGGGAACTCTCTTGGGGGCAGCCGCCGCCCTAATTTTCCAGCCTGGGGTAGTAGTTCAAATTGCAGGTACTAATGATCTTACCTTTATAAGTGGTTATAAAGGAGTAATGCAGGCCATTACCGTTGATACTTCCGTTCAAACCGATAACGAAAACCTTAACGACCTGTTTTCTTCAGGAGGTATGGCAGGAATGCTGGGAACCATCTGGCTTATCATTTGCGCGATGGTCTTTGGCGGAATTATGGATGCTATTGGTGCCCTTGCGCGCATAAGTAAAGCTTTGCTGAATTTATTCCATACCACATTCGGGCTTTTTGCAAGTACGGTTTTCAGCTGTCTTGCCCTTAACGCTACCGCTTCAGATCAATACCTGGCTATTGTGGTTCCCGGAAAAATGTTTGCAAAAGCCTATAGGGATAAGGGCCTTGCTCCTGAAAACCTTAGCCGTACGCTGGAAGATTCTGGTACGGTAACTTCAGTATTAGTGCCCTGGAATACCTGTGGAGCATATCACAGCGGGGTTCTGGGTGTACCGGTAGCTTCCTATTTCGGCTATGCGATCTTTAATTATTTGAGTCCGTTTATGACCCTCTTCTTCGCGGCTTTCGGAATCAAGATCAAACAATTAAGAGAAAAATCAGCCTAATTAACAAATAGATCTTTTCTATTCAGAAATAAATTCAGTATAAGTAAAACTTATAATCAGATAAGCAATAAAAATTTGAATCTGTATAAACTTTGAAGTCATTCTGTAAATTTGCACGCAGAATTAAAACCAATAAATTAAATTTTAAAAATTAAAACAATATGTCATTAGTAGGAAAAAAATTTCCAAATCTTAGCGTTGATGCAATGAATGAAATGGGAGACACTTTCAAGATCAATGTTCTTGAAGAAGCTCAGAAAAACAATAAAAAAGTATTGCTTTTCTGGTACCCAAAAGATTTTACCTTTGTTTGCCCCACCGAACTACATGCATTTCAACAAGCTTTGGAAGAATTTGAAAAAAGAAATGTTATGGTAATTGGTGCTTCCTGTGATACTCCAGAAGTACATTTCGCCTGGTTAAATACTCCAAAAGATAATGGTGGTATTGAAGGTGTTACTTACCCAATCCTTGCCGATACTAACCGTAACCTTAGCTCGCGTCTTGGAATTCTGGATATCACTGCAGAGTCTTATGATGAAGAAACCGGAGATCTTACCTTAGAAGGTGATAACGTAACTTACCGTGCCACTTACCTTATCGATGAAGAAGGGAAAATTTTCCACGAAGGTGTGAACGATATGCCACTAGGTAGAAACGTTGCCGAATTCCTGAGATTGATAGATGCTTATACGCACGTACAGGAAAAAGGTGAGGTTTGCCCGGCAAACTGGGAAGAAGGTAAAGAAGCGATGAACGCTAACCGCGATGGAGTTGCCTCTTACCTAAGCTTAAACTAAAAAAACTTAAATACTGTTATGGTAAAAGAATTAGATCAGGATAACCTGGGCGAGATTGTTGAGAACAACGACACCGTTGTTGTACAATATATGGCCGGATGGTGTGGCAACTGCCGCTTGATGAAGCCTAAGTTCAAGAAACTGGCTTCAGAAAATGAGAACGCTACGTTTCTCATGGTAGATGCGGAAAAATTTCCGGAGTCTAGAAAACTGGCTAAGGTGGACAACCTGCCAACCTTCGCGACTTTTAAGAACGGAAGTTTTAAAAACCAGGTTCAGACCAATAAATTCGAGCCCTTAAAAGACTTAGTAAATGAAGTTACCAATAATTAGGCACCTGCAGCGCAATAACGAGCTGGAAAAGCTTGAAAATGCTATAGAGGTATTGGAAAATTATACCGAACACCGCTCTGTTAAAGATGATGAAATGGATGTAATCGGGGAACTGGTTTCCAACCTTTGTGGAGCTGTAGAAGTGCAGAAAATGATAGATGACGGTGTTGACGAAAAAGATGCCGCCAACGGATTTATGAAGAAGGTAATTGGATCTATAGATCAATAGGCATTCTTCAAAACCCTTAAGAACAGGCCGCTTTTGAAAGAAGCGGCCTTTTTGTTTTTATGATAATTTTAGTAAAAGCCTGTCTCATAAATCCTAAATTTATCCCCCTTAACCAATAAAATATATTATGTCTCAGATAACATTAAAAGGAGAGCGTGTTAACACCTATGGAAGTCTTCCTGAAAAAGGTGAAAAAGCCCCGCATTTTCAACTAGTAAAAAACGACCTGTCAACTGCTACCCTGGAGGACTTTAAGGGCAAAAGAGTAATTATGAATATTTTTCCCAGTATAGATACTGGGGTTTGTGCAACTTCGGTGAGGAATTTCAATCAAAAAGCTACCGAGCTCGATAACACCGTTGTGCTGTGTATTTCCAGGGATTTACCATTTGCTCAAAAAAGGTTTGTAAATGATGAAGGTTTAAAAAATGTGATAAATCTTTCAGATTTTAAAGAAAGGAATTTTGGGAAAGATTACGGACTTGAAATGATAGACGGCCCGATGGAAGGCTTGCTTTCGCGGGTGGTAATTGTTCTGGATGAGAACGGAAAGGTAATTCACAGTCAGCAGGTACCAGAAATTGCTGAAGAACCAGATTATCTTGCGGCACTAAAAAACCTTCTATAATGCGGGATTCTTTTCTCGGAAAACGCATAAGAGGAGGTGGTTATGCCATAAAAGGAGCCTGGCTGTTGCTTCGGCACGAAGCCAGCATTCAGGTCCAGTTTGGGATAGCCGTTATTGTAACTATTACAGGAATTTATTTTGAAATCACTAAAACCGAATGGCTGTTCCAATTTACAGCCATTGGGATGGTAATGGCTGCCGAAGGTCTAAATAGTGCCATAGAGGCCCTGGCAGATTTCGTGCATCCAGACTTCCACAGTAAAATAGGTCATATTAAGGATGTGGCAGCCGGCGGGGTATTCTTTGCCGCTCTAATTGCTGTGATTATCGGTGGCTTTATTTATTTACCCTATATTTTTTAAAACTGAAAAATGTGTCATCACATTTAAGCCATGATGATATCCCATATTTGGGATATCCGTTTTTTACATAGAACAGAACCTGTTTTTTCTTCCCTTTCAGCTATTCGCTTTCCATTCCTTTAAACTCTTCTCTTATCCTCTTTTTAAAAATTTTGTTCTAAGATATAATAAGGCTTAATTCCAATATTCCGCAGAACTAAAACTAGCCTAATCAACATATTAAACACCATGTCCCCGCTTTCCTCAAAAAGATTTAGGATCTGCAATGTCATATTTCTGCAATTTTTGAGTTAATCATATATCTAAAATGTTAATTTTAAAGACAAAATAGCTTTTCCGTACATTAGATGATCTAATTTGTATTTTTGCCCAAAATCTCTCAAAGCTTATATGGCCCGAAAAAAAATTAAAAACAAAAAAACCACCACAAACAAAAGCAACAAGATCTCGCCCAAATTAAACAGGCAGCAAAAAGTGGTTTTAGGGAGTTTTTTAATGTTATTTGGCATTGCCCTAATCATAGCTTTTACCTCTTTTTTGTTCAACTGGCACGCCGACCAAAGCACCCTCTCTGAATTTGGAAACAGGGAAATAGAAGCCAGAAACTGGTTAAGCAAATTTGGAGCTTTGGTGAGTGATTTCTTCATTTACAAAGGTTTCGGACTGGCCGCGTTCGTTTTTGCGGGTTTAATCGGCATTAGTGGGATATACCTCTTTTTTAATCTGAAGTCACTACGGCTGGGGATCTACTGGTTTTGGGGAGTTTTGGTAATGCTTTGGATTTCAATATTTTTTGGTTTTTTTGCTGAAAGCAATGCCCTTTTAGGCGGAAGAGTTGGCTTTGAAACCAACGATTTCCTTCAGGATTATCTCGGGTTCTTCGGGACAGCCTTGCTAATGCTGTTTTTGCTTATCGCTTATCTTAGTTTAAGGCTGAAAATCACGCCAGAAATGGTGGGCGGTTTTATAAGTAAAAAGCATGAAAGCTTACAAAGTGAATTTAAAACTAATAATCCTGAAGCCTCAGAAACCGATGAGGAGTTAAGCTGGAAAGAAGAGACCTTAAATAAAACAGAAACAAAAACTTCTGAAGTCAAGCTTGATCCGGATCCCTCTAAGGATAAAAAGAAAGAAACCCGGGTTTCTGAAGAGAAAAAAACTGAATCTCACGATGAAGTAGCTATGGAAGTTGAAACTCCGCCCGAGGAAGAAGTTGAGGAGGATAAGCAAAGCAGAAAACTGGTAGAAGATTTTGGTGAATTTGACCCCACCCTGGAACTTAGCAACTACACCTTCCCCACTCTGGAATTATTAAAAGATTACGGCGGCACTATCACCGTAGACCAGGAAGAACTTGAAGGGAACAAGAACCGTATCGTAGACACGCTTAAGAATTACAAAATAGAGATCGCACAAATAAAAGCGACGGTGGGACCAACGGTTACTCTTTATGAGATCGTGCCTGAGGCAGGCATTAGGATCTCCAAGATCAAAAACCTGGAAGATGATATTGCCCTTTCACTTTCGGCCCTTGGAATAAGGATTATCGCTCCCATCCCGGGGAAAGGAACTATCGGGATCGAGGTTCCGAATAAAAATGCATCCATAGTTTCTATGCGCTCGGTAATCGCTTCCTCGAAATTCAGAAATGCCGAAATGGAACTTCCTATGGCCCTTGGGAAAACTATTTCTAATGAAACCTTTGTGGTAGACCTGGCAAAAATGCCTCACCTGCTTATGGCCGGAGCCACAGGTCAGGGAAAATCGGTAGGATTGAATGCTATTCTAACTTCGCTGTTGTATTCCAAACATCCTGCAGAAGTCAAGTTCGTACTGGTAGACCCGAAAAAAGTTGAGCTTACGCTGTTCAACAAGATTGAACGCCATTACCTGGCAAAATTACCAGACACTGGAGACGCCATCATCACTGATAACACCAAAGTAATAAACACCCTGAATTCTATGTGTATCGAGATGGACAACAGGTATGAGTTACTTAAAGATGCGATGGTACGTAACATCAAGGAATATAATGCCAAATTCAAAGCCCGAAAGCTTAACCCTGAAAACGGACATAAATTTCTTCCTTATATCGTATTAGTGGTAGATGAATTTGCCGATTTAATCATGACAGCCGGGAAAGAAGTGGAAACCCCTATTGCCAGGCTGGCTCAATTGGCCCGTGCTATAGGTATCCATTTAATTATTGCTACTCAACGTCCATCGGTGAACGTAATTACAGGTATTATAAAAGCCAACTTCCCTGCAAGGATCGCCTTCAGGGTTACATCTAAGATAGATTCCAGAACAATATTGGACGGCCAGGGCGCCGATCAGCTAATTGGCCGGGGAGATATGCTTTTTACCCAGGGGAACGAATTAAAACGATTGCAATGTGCCTTTGTAGATACCCCTGAGGTTGATAAGATCACAGAATTTATTGGTTCACAAAAAGCCTATCCTGAAGCCTACCAACTTCCCGCATACGAAAGTGAAGATAGTGGCACAGGAGTTGATATAGATGTGAGCGAGAGAGACAAACTCTTTCGGGAGGCCGCAGAAGTGATTGTAACAGCTCAACAAGGCTCGGCTTCTTTATTGCAACGCAAATTAAAACTTGGCTACAATCGTGCCGGCCGGATTATAGATCAGCTGGAAGCCGCAGGAATAGTTGGCCCGTTTGAAGGGAGTAAAGCCCGCCAGGTTTTGATCACTGATCTGGTTGCACTGGATCAGTTATTAAATGAATAACCAAACACATAAAAAAGTAATGAAAAAATTAGTATTTATTATCGTAGCCCTGGTAAGCATTAACCTAAGCGCCCAGAATTCACAAAAAGCCGAAAAGCTTTTAAATGAGGTTTCCTCAAAAGTGAAAGCTTACGATAATATGGTAATAGACTTTAAGTATTCTCTTGAAAACACCGCCGAGAATGTAAACCAGGAAACCCGTGGGGATGTAAGCATTAAAGGGGAGAAATATCTTCTCAATCTTATGGGCACTACCCAGTTGTTTGATGGAAAAATGATCTATACCATAATCCCGGAAGACGAAGAGATCAACATCTCTACCTATGTTGAAGAAGATGAGAATAATATCACCCCTTCAAAGATGTTCAGTTTCTATGAAGAAGGATATAATTACGAATGGGATACCGCCCAAAACGTAAAAGGAAGACAAATTCAGTATATCAAGCTTACTCCAAAGGACAGTAATGCTGAGGTAAAAAACATCTTGCTGGGAATAGACAGCCAGACAAAACACATCTATAACCTTATTCAAACCCAGGATAACGACACCAAAATAACGATTACGGTAAAAAGTTTTAAAACCAATCAGCCGCTTTCACAAAACCTATTTACCTTTGACCAGGCTCGCTATGATTCTTACTATATAAACAGGCTCGACTAAATTGAAAATATTAGACAGGTACATATTAATCAGCTACCTCAAAACATTTTTTACAGTTTTTATCATCCTTATGTTCATCTTTGTGCTCCAAACCATTTGGTTGTACATAGGTGAACTGGCTGGTAAAGATCTTGATGCTGAGATAATTTTTAAGTTTCTGCTCTATTTTTCACCAAAACTAGTCCCCCTGGTTTTGCCCCTTACCATCCTGCTTACCTCAATTATGACTTTCGGAAATTTCGCTGAAAATTATGAGTTTGCGGCTATGAAATCCTCTGGAATTTCCCTGCAAAGAGCAATGCGCAGTCTTACTTTCTTTATCCTCCTGGTGAGTCTTACCGCTTTTTTCTTCGCCAACAACGTTATTCCAGCCGCCGAATTCAAATCTATAAATCTTCGGAAAAATATTGCTCAGCTAAAACCAGCTATGGCTATCACCGAAGGCACTTTCAACGAAGTCGGAACTATAAATATTAAAGTAGATAAGAAAAGCGGGCCAAACGACCAATACCTCGACGATGTGATCATCCATCAAAAGACTGCACGAAGCGGGAATTTCACCGTGATCAAAGCAGTTGAAGGGGAGCTTGTAGGGAGTACAGATTCTGATGTTTTATCCCTTATCCTAAAAGACGGAAATTATTACGATGAGATTCAACCTAATGATCTTTCAAAACGAAGGAATAAACCATTTGCCAAGAGTGCCTTCAGGGAATATACCATTAACCTGGATCTTTCCGACATCAACGATGTAGACCTGGAAGACGAATCTTATAGCAATACTCAGGGAATGCTCAAGATATCGGAATTAAATCAAAGTATAGATTCCTTTTCCACCAGCTATAATACCAATATAAAGGAGTTTTCCCAAAATATGTTTCGCCGTACCGGCTTGCAAAATATAAATACCAATCTTCAGCCGGTAGATACCGTAAAAGTGATAGAAAATTCCATCCTGCAGGAATATGACAATAATGAGGCTGTACAAATCGTAAACCTGGCTTTAGGAAGTGTGAATGGTTCTATGTCTCATCTTATCATGAAGAAAAACGAATTCAGGAATGCGACAAAACAACTCAACAAGTTTGAGATCGCTTTGCACGAAAAATATGTGCTGGCATTTGCCTGTATCGTTTTATTCTTTGTGGGCGCACCACTTGGCGCGATAATTCGTAAGGGTGGCATGGGCCTACCCATGGTAGTTGCGATACTTATATTTCTTACCTATCATTTTATCGGGATCTTTGCCAAAAACAGTGCAGAAGACGGTAGTGTGAGTCCCTTTGTGGCGAGTTGGCTCTCCACCCTCATCATGTTGCCTCTTGGAATTTACCTCACATACAGGGCTACTACAGACCAGGGACTTTTTGCCTTCGATAATTTAATTCAACCCATTAAGAAAGGGCTTAAAAAAGCCGGACTATTGCGCCGGAAAACCGAAATAGAATAAATATCTTTACAGCCAAATACCGCAAAAATGCCGCAGAAAACTTCAACCCAGCACAATATTAAATTGCACAACATCAAAGACGCCATAGATGATATCCGTGCAGGAAAGGTCATTATCGTTGTAGACGATATAGATCGTGAAAATGAAGGAGATTTTGTGGCGGCTGCCGAAATGGTAACCCCTGAAATGATCAATTTTATGGCCACCCACGGACGCGGACTCATTTGCGCACCGATAACCGAAGAACGCTGCCGGGACCTCAAATTGGAGATGATGGTTGGTAAAAACACCGATCCTCTGGAAACCGCTTTTACAATTTCAGTAGATCTAAAGGGCCAGGGTGTAACCACAGGAATTTCAGCTGCAGACAGGGCTAAAACCGTAAAATCACTAATAGACCCATCTACCAAAGCCACCGATCTAAGTCGGCCAGGGCATATTTTTCCGCTTAAAGCCAGGGAAGGCGGGGTTTTAAGAAGAACAGGCCACACTGAAGCCGCAATAGATTTTGCACGCCTTGCTGGCTTTGAACCAGCCGGAGTGATCGTAGAGATCATGAATGAGGATGGAACCATGGCCAGACTACCACAACTTATGGAAGTAGCCCGGCGTTTTGATCTTAAGGTGGTCTCTATAGAAGACCTTATTGCATACAGAATGCAACACGATTCTCTCATCGAGAAAAAAGAGGATTTTGATATAGAAACCCGCTTCGGAAAATTCAGGCTAAGAGCTTATCTTCAAACCACCAACAATCAGGTGCATATTGCTCTAACCAAAGGAAACTGGAAGCCTGATGAAGAGGTTTTGGTGCGTGTTAATTCCACCCTAATTAACAATGATATCCTGGGAACCCTTACCAATGATGCCGATAAAAAACTGGACAGTATGTTCCAGGCTATTAATGAAGAAGGGCGCGGAGCAATTGTCTTCATCAATCCGGCTAGCCAGTCTCTCAACCTTCTAAACAGGCTTTCTGAACTGAAAGACCTTCAGAAGCAAGGCCAGAAAAAGGCTCCACCTATTCATATGGATAATAAGGATTTTGGAATAGGCGCCCAGATACTTCACGACCTGGAGATCCATAAATTCAAGCTGCTATCAAATTCACAACAAACCAAACGAGTGGGAATGATTGGATATGGACTGGAGATTACCAGATATGTAAATTATTAATCTATTTCAATTATCACGTCCTCAAGGGGCCTACGCACTTTCTTAAAGTTGGAAAACATATCATCTCCGGCGCGGTACCCAACAGGAAGCACCAGTACCGATCTAAGGTTTCGCTCCTCAAGTTTTAATAGTTTATCGTACTCATCAGGCTGGAATCCTTCCATTGGACAGGCATCAATTTCTTCGATCGCACAAACCGTGAGTAAATTTCCAAGACTTAAATAGGCCTGGTTGATCGCCCATTCTGTTATTTCGGCGGAAGCTTTTGCTTCAAAATCCCCGATTAAAAATTCTTTAAAAGGTGCGAGAATCTCCTCCGGGGTTTCACGAACGTGTTTTACCAGTTTGAAGTAATTTTCAATAAACTCCTTTCCTACTTTCTTTTCGATGCAGATAATTAATACGTGAGAAGCCGTCCCCACCTGTTGCTGGTTAAACGAGAAATTCTGAAGTTGCTCCTGAAGTTTCTTATTTTTAACCATCACCAATTTTAATGGTTGAAGTCCATAAGAGGTTGCAGTAAGATTAAAAGCCTTTTTAAGGATCTCGATCTTTTCGCTGGTTAATTCTTTTTCAGCATCAAATTTTTTAGTAGCATAACGCCATTCCAACGCCTTTATATTGCCCATATTCCTGTGCTTTTATTTTAGAACAAAGGTAAACAATGTTAGAAGCCTGGTAAACGTTAAGGAATAAAATAAAACTATAGGTAAATAATATGAACTATCTTTATATTGTATAACAGCCGGAGAAAATGAAACAAGTTAAAAAGGTAATTCTCGCCTCAGTACTTTCCTTAGTTATTGCCATCTTGATTGTCCTGGGTCTTAAAGCGTATATTGAAAGGGACACCCAGCATCTCATTTTCGAAGATATTTCCCTGGTTCCCTCTTCAGAAACGGTTATTGTCCTGGGAGCCAGTGTACATTCAGACGGGAAACTATCCCCAATTTTAAAAGACCGGGTAGATACCGCCCTTGAACTATATAGAAATAAAAAAGTAAACCGCTTCCTGGTTACCGGTGATCACAGCACCGAGGATTATAACGAAGTTAACGCCATGGGAAATTACCTTATGGAACGTGGAATTCCCGAAAGCAAGATTCTTCTCGATCATGCCGGGCTGGACACTTATGACAGTATGTACAGATCAAATGCTGTTTTTGGCATAGAAAACGCTATTGTGGTGACACAAAAATTCCATTTACCCCGTACTATTTTTATCGCCAAAGGTCTGGATCTTCCCTACAAGGGATTTGCCGCCCGAAGCCATTCCTACAAGACCACCAATAAAATAGAACGCCGGGAGCTTCTGGCTAATTTGAAGGCCCTCTATGAAGTGCTTCTGAAAAAAGAGCCTACCACCCTGGAAGACAGGCTGTAATAATTAGAATTTTCTTGAAGGGTTTTTTGTATCTTTAATAATACTAACCTTAAAACCAAACTAATATGTTTCAATGGCTAATCCATATTATCATTGATGCCCTGGTGTTACTTGCTGCGGCCAAAATGATGTCTAAAGTAGAACTCAAAGGCTTTCAAACCGCAATTATAGTCGCCCTGATTATTGGAATACTTAGCTTCTTACTCAGCTGGTTACTCACCGGTATTCTTAATGTGGCAACTCTTGGAATATTTTATTTCCTGGGTCTTGGCTTTATTACCCGGGTAATCGCTTACGCTATCATTATAGAGATTGCCGATAAATTCAGTAAAGACTTTAAAACCGTTGGTTTTCTCCCATCACTTTGGCTGGCCATTATCCTGGCTATAGTTGGAGGGATAGTAGACGCCATCTTATTCTAGGCTAATTCTCAAATTTTCTTCTTGATGCTTCGGAAACTCTTATTTTTGAAGCATCTTTTTTTTTACCTGATAAGCATATAATCAAATTTGATATAGAATTAACAACCCGAGGCAAATGATACCCTATATTTGCCGGCTTGATGAAGAATAGGAAACAAAATATGGACACTCTTAACGGCCAGAAGAATATAAAACTTATCGTTACCGATATGGACGGAACCTTGCTGAACGATCAGCACGAAATCCATCCTGATTTTTGGGAGATCGAGAAAAAACTTTCTGAGAAAGGTATTATGTTCTCTGTTGCCAGCGGCCGGCAATTCTATAATCTTGAATCTAATTTCGAATCAATTAAGGAAAGGATGATGTTCTTCGCAGAAAACGGCACCTACGTTTCTCATAAAGGCAAAGAACTCTATGTTAATCCTCTTAATCACCAGGACGCCATTGGTTTTATTAAGATGGGCCGTAAACTGGAAAATACCAAACTGGTTCTTTGCGGAAAGGAATCGGCTTATGTTGAAACCCAGGATAAGGATTTTATCGCTCATATTTCCCAATTTTACCAACGTCTAAAACCGGTGGAAGACCTTACCAGGATTAATGATATAATTTTAAAAGTGACCCTGTGCAATGATAAGGGAGTCGAAAAACACACCTATCCTCATTTTGTGAATTACACCGACAGGTTTAAAGTTGCCATTGCGGCAAAGGTTTTTATCGATATTACCGCGTTAGACGCTAATAAAGGAAATGCCATAAAGGATGTACAGCGGGAATTGAATATTTTACCTGAAGAGACCCTGGTATTCGGCGATTACCTAAATGATCTCGAAATGATGAAAAACGCCAAGTACAGCTACGCAATGAAGAATGCCCATCCCGAGATCAAACAGGCCAGTAATTTTGTGACCCGCTACAGTAATAATGAAAATGGGGTTTTGAAAACAATAGAAGAGCTGGGGCTGCTTTACAATTAAAATTCGGGTTTATTTCACAATAATGTTCACCTTATCGAGCCCGGTGTTACCGGTTTTTGGATCGTAGGCATAGGCTTCTATTTCATAATCGCCTTCTTCAAGCTGTAGAGTTTCAGAAAAAGTACTCGCTTTGTCTGTAGGATTTAGACTGATTTCCTTCTGCTCCTTCCCTTCCGAAGAAATAAGCGCCTTGATCTCATAACCCGATGCATCCCAGGTGCCAGCTTTGGTTACTGGGCACCCACACATCATCACTATATTGGCCTTAATTTCTATTTCGGTTCCTGCACTTATCGTTTCGTGCGTTTGAGGCGATAAGACATCTACCACAAATCCGGGGATGTCTAAGACGATGCCATCGCCTGTAATATCTTTACCCGGAATAACCCACAATTGAGTTGAAGACATCACTTTAGCCTGTTTTTTACTCATTGGCCCATGGGCTTCTATACTCACAAAAGTGGGTTTATCCAGTTTCAGGCTGGCCTCGTAACCAGCAGTCTTTTCCGAAGTAATTTCTTTATAGCGCTGCATGGGCGAAAGCAGGATCACCTCGGTATCACCCGTAATTCCTTTGGTAAGACCTTCATCAAGTATTCTCCCGGTTTCTACATCCCTAATGATAATCCTGGCCCCACCCATAGAGGTTCCAATAAATTTGGCATCATTAGCCAAAGCTCTCACCATAATTTTGGTTTCCTGGGCAAACAGATTCCCTGCAGAAAACAATAATAAAAAAATAGCTAATATTA
The DNA here is from genome assembly GCA_024635795.1 of Salegentibacter sp. Taxonomy (GTDB): domain Bacteria; phylum Bacteroidota; class Bacteroidia; order Flavobacteriales; family Flavobacteriaceae; genus Salegentibacter. Next base: position 190,359 of record JAGXIH010000020.1, read on the forward strand.
GTTGGGATTTCCTTTTCATAGTATGGATGTTTAGGTTACTAATTTACAAAAAACCCATGTGCTCAGCTATTATTTCTGTTTTCCCGCCATTTTTTTGGGTATCTTATTTTTCCAATATATATTTTCTACTGGATGATCCCCGGCTGTTATTGTAAAAACCTAAAATATAAAGTCGCTTTAATTTGGAGCAAAAATTTCTCTCTGGAATGATCTTCGTCAGTTTATTTGCATCTTCTTTTAAAAATTTATCTTTTGAGGCTATTGGTTTTATACCTTTACAGGCCTTCAGATTTACCTGCAGGTCGTAAATTTTCGGCTGGATGACCAAAACATTTCCCCTTGAAATATTTATTGCAGAAGACGATCAACTTATTACCGAATTGCAGAAGAGACAATTGGTGAAACTGGTAGATTCTCCCTTAAAAACTTTTTGGAACGGAAAAGAATTAATGAATTATCTCCACGATGTTATTGATGAGCGGAAATCCGTCCTTATCTTTTTGGATATAAATATGCCTGTAATGGATGGCTGGGAAGTTTTAGACCAGATCAATGAGTTATATGCTCATAAGAATATTTTTGTGGTTATGCTCACATCTTCGGTATATCCGGCAGATAAAGAAAAAGCACTTTCTTACCCACAAGTGATAAGCTTTAATGATAAATTTCTTGAACGGGAAGATTACAAAGAGATCCTGCGCCTAAAAGAACTTAGCCCGTTTTTTAATTCTGAAATTCTTTCAGAATAAATCTGATGATACTAATAAGAATCAGGCTTTTCGATAAAAGACCTTGTATTATAGATGACCTACAATTTCATCTTAAGTTTTATAATTCATTTAACGCCGGCATTTGGACTTTGATTTTCCAAAGTTTTTAAATTTGAAAAGAGAGCATCGGTTTTCTAATTATTATCATATTATAAAACCGACTGATTAAGAATTTAAAATTATAATTTTGGATTATATCTTAATATTTATAGCTTTTCTTGCTTCCTCTATTGGAGGAGTTGCTTTATACCTTCTGGTGAAGTTTAGCAAGAAACAAGACCGGGATGATTCCTAATTCCTATCCTTTCTCTTTTTCCTATTAATATTCCTCTGGAAAGTGAAAAACTTAAAGTTTCACTCCTGAATATCATTTAAAAAAGTTCGCTTCAGGATCTTATCTTCTAACTATCTGAAATTATACCGTATTCCAAAAAGCATATTTCCTTTAGGCATAGGCACCATATTGGTTTCAGTATATTCAGTGTTGAAGATATTATTAGCAGTCACATAAATTTCCAATTCATCCAGGCTCAAGCTTATGTTGAAATCCACAAGGCTGTAAGATTCCCCCAAAGTACGCTCAGCATACTTGTAAATAACAGTGTGGCTCAGGTTTCTGATAAATTGTGAAGTGTATGCCGCCGTGAAATGATGCCTGAGTGAATTGATTGAGTACTGTGAAAAATCAAGATCAAGATCTTTTACATCGTCTTTAAGGTAGGTATATCCAAGTTCAAGGTTTTGACGGTGATCTTGAATGGTGTACCCATAAGAAAGATTGGCCTCTACTCCTTTTGAATTTACATCCCGAACATTTTTTGCCTGCCAGAGATCATCTTCATTTTCCTTCACATAATCTATCAGGTTGCGCGCATAGCGGTTAAATAAAGCCACAGAAAACTGCAATTGGGACGCCATATACTTCAGCCCAATTTCTTCTGAAATAGCTTCTTCGGGTTCAAGATCTGCATTCCCAATGGTGTTGGGGGAAGCATAATAAAGATCGGTATAGGTAGGAATTCTGTAGGTGTACCCCATATTTCCGTAGGCTCTCCATCTGTCTGCCAATTGGTAACCAACATCTACGCCGGGAAATGCGTGAAATTTAAAATCTGAGAAATAATTTACGGCCACGCCGGGGGTAATGTCAAGCCGATCGTTTAATAAGTTAAATTGATGTTCCAGGAAAACAGTGGTCATAAAACGTTCCCTGTCCCCCAGATTATTACTGGAAAGAAAAACCTTGGCCATATCTACTCCAAAACCCGTTACCCCAAGGCTGGAAGTATATGAGGCATTTATTTCGGCTCCCACTTTATTACTGATATGCAAATTCCGGTAAACCGATGGATCCTGCCGTAAATAGATGTATTCATCTTCATTTCTACGCCAGTAAACCCGTGGTTTCAGGCTAAGATTACCTTTTTGAAGTTCACTTGAAAAACCAAGCAGGCTGGCCTGGGTTTCTTCATATTGATCTACAGCTTCAGGAGAAGCATAAAACCCGTTAGCCCCAAATTTCCGATCGGCAAAAGCAGCGATCATTGCTATGGGTAAGCTCTCGGTATTGAACTTACTTTTTATAAAATACTGTTGATTATCATAATCGGTATTGTAGCGATACCCATCTGAAAGTTGACGGGTATAATTTATGATATGGGAAGATTTCTCCAGGTTACTGCTTACCGTTACGGAAGCATTTTTCTGCGAATAAGACCCGCCTTCCAGCTCTATCGATACTTCATTCTGTACAGCATCTTTGGTGACAATATTCACGGCACCTGTAAAAGCATTTTGTCCATAGACCCGGGCGGCCGAACCTTTAATGATCTCAATTCGCTCAATAACTTCCATTGGCAAAGCGAGGTTCAGCGTATGATGCCCCGTTTGCGCATCTTCTACTTTAATCCCGTCTATAAGCAATAAAGTCTGGTCGAAGCTTCCGCCGCGTATGTAAAGGTCGGCCTGTGCCCCGCCGGTACCTCTGCGCCGAATATCCACTCCGGTTACCTGCTGAAGGAGATCAGCAAGGTTATTGGCACCACTGTTTTTTATTTCTTCTGAAGATATGATCTTAATAGTTCTGGAATTCCTGGAAAAAGAAAGATCGATTCGACCTGCAGTTAATATCACTTCTTCCAGTTGCTCTGGATTTTCCTGTGCCCGGCCAAAGCCGAAAATCATTAATAAGGCTGTAAAAAAAAGTAGGTTTCTATTCATTTTTGGTTGTTTAATCAAAGCCTGAAGGGTCGCAACCCTTGCTACTCTCATAAAGTTTTAGAATTCAAGCCGGCGAAGGTAAAAATTATTTCGAAGTAAGGTGGGGCTCTTAAGGTTTTTTGATTGGATGTATTAGCACCGCTCCCCTATTCCGAAGAAAGGAAAGGCTCAAATCGATTTACTAAATAATAGCTTATCAGATTTGTCGATAGAGTTGAAAAAAATGCCATTAAAAAACCTGGGTAACATTTTCGTGGATATGCGTGGAAATACGCTACAATTTATTCTAAATTATTGAACTGAAAATCAGGAGAAAAGAGCAATCAGCCAGATGGTAAAAGCCAGCAGGATAAAAGCAAAAAAGGTGATGAAAACATAATGAGCTTTATTGTAAACCCAGGATTTTCCTTTCCTTAGTACAGGAAGTAATTCTGATTCTATTCGTTTTATTTTCAATGTTTTTTCTTTTTTAGGTACAACCCTGAAGGAACCTCAACAACAAGGCTTTCACATTTTCTTAAGAGTCGTCGCAAGGTACGTGCCAAAAGCTCTACTGAAGCAGATAAAATCCGGTCATTAGACTTAGCAAGAATGTTAAGGTTTCCATAAGTCGAAGTTAGAATAAATTCCTTTCAGAAAAATTTGCAGATGAAGTCTGCTCAGTTTTTTTTAAAAAAACTCCGATATTTTTAGGTAAGAGTTTAAAACTCCCGGGATGGGAAGGAGAAGTTACAGGGCAGAATCCTTAAGAAAAGATTGCTGCCCTGTAAAAGCCTAATAATATTAAATTTCAATTTTTGCTCCCAGCAATTTCACAAATTCTTTTATAAATGCAGGGTGCCCGGGCCAGGCCGGAGAAGTAACCAGGTTGCCATCTACTACAGCTTCGGTGGGTTTCACCTCTTTATATTTACCACCGGCAAGTTCAATTTCGGGGCCTATACTGGGGTAGGCCGTAAGGGTTCTATCTTCTACCAGATTGGCTACGGTAAGTATTTGGATCGCATGGCAGATAGCCGCCACAGGTTTATACTGATCAAAGAAATATTTGGTGATCTCCAGTACCCGCTTATTAAGTCGCAGATATTCGGGCGCCCGCCCACCGGCGATAACAAGCCCATCGTAGTCTGAAGCGGTAACCTCATCAAATGAATAATTGAGTTCAAACAGGTGACCCGGCTTTTCGGTATAGGTCTGGTCTCCTTCAAAATCATGGATGGCGGTTTTTATTTTATCGCCTTTCTTTTTATCCGGGCATACCACATGAACGGTATAACCAAGCATGACGAGCATCTGAAAAGGCACCATGGTTTCATAATCCTCAGCGAAATCGCCGGTAAGGAAGAGTATTTTTTTCATAATAAAATCATTTTAAGATAAGTCAGCTTAATTTACTAAATCCATCAGGCATTTGGATTAAATTATCGTTAAAAACCAACCCAATACAGAGAAAAAGATCCTTGTTTTTTATAAATTAAAGATTCAATAACCAACCTATATGGCTAACAGGAGACATTTCATTAAACAATCTGGGCTTTTCCTTGCTGCAAGTGCCCTGCCCTTTCCAGATTTTTTGATTCCGAAGAAAAAGGAAAAACTCGGCGTAGCCCTTGTAGGCTTGGGAAATTAAAGCACCGGTCAACTGGCACCCGCTCTTCAGGAAACCCGGTATTGTGAATTAAGAGGAATAGTGACGGGAAGTCCGGAAAAAATTCCGGGTTGGCAGAAGAAATACGGCATAAAAGACAGCAATATCTACAATTATGAAAATATGTCGGATATCGCCAATAATGAAGATATCGATGTGATCTACATTGTCCTGCCAACCGGCCTGCACGCAGAATATGCAATAAAAGCAGCCGAAACCGGAAAACATGTTTGGTGTGAAAAACCCATGGCCCAAACAGCAGAAGAATGCAGGAACATAATTAATGCCTGTGAGAAAAATAAGGTAAAACTTTCCATAGGATACCGCATGCAGCACGAGGCCAACACCCAAAAGTTAATCAAATGGGCAGAGACCAAACCTTTTGGTACAATTAAAAACCTTGAAGCCGAAGCAGGTTATTACGGTTCCCCGATGAATCCCTGGAAACTAAAAAAAGAAATGGGAGGCGGGGCGATGTATGATATGGGTGTGTATCCTTTAAATGCAGCCCGATATAGCACCGGGATGGAACCCATTGCTGTAAGTGCAACTCATAGCACAAACCGCCCGGAGATCTTTACAGAGGTAGATGAAACCACCAGTTTTGAGCTCGAATTCCCGGGTGGAATCATTGCCAACTGCAAGACCAGTTTTGGCGAAAATCTGAATAACCTGGAAATAAATTGCGAAAACGGATGGTATTTTTTAAGGCCTTTCCAGAGTTATAGCGGGGTAAAAGGTAAGGCCAGTGATGGCACCATCTTACCGCCTTTCGGGAAAAATCAGCAGGCGGTGCAAATGGATGATGACGCCCGGGCAATTTTAAACGACAAACCGGTTTTGGTCCCGGGGGAAGATGGGTTACGGGATATCGTGATCCTGGAAAAGATCTATGATTCGGCGGCTAAAAACGGAGAAAGGCTTGTGCTTGGCTAGAAGGCCTACGGCCAATACTTCCAAAGATTAGAGCTTAGAAAATCCCGGTTTTTTAATTAACAGGTAATGCCGGAGCCATTTTACTCCCGCACAAACTGCCCTTCAAAGGTTAGCGATGTAACTCCCATACAAGGCCTTTTCCTCAAATTTCCAGGAGGTGAAACTGGTTGAAAGCAGTTTTTCCAGTTCTTCGATATCTCTTTTAAAATAGGTGTAGTAGATATATTTTGCTGTTTCCTCATCAAGTTCCGCGGGGTTATGCCGAAAAGATCTGAATATTCCCAGCCTTCTTCCGGCAACTTTTTGTTTGCTTAAATTAAGTGCGATCTCTTCAGGAGAAACCCTGAATTGAAGACCAATGCTTTCTTTCAGCTCCTGCAAAATCTTAAAAGGTGCGCGCCGTAGTTCCTCAAATTCCAGGATATGGAGCTCGTGCTTTTCGGTTTGTATCAGCAAAGATTTTATTCCTTCAGAATATTTTCCTGCGATAATATAACTCGTGTTTTGTGGACCGAGACCAACTTCCGGCGGACTACTATCCCATTTAACGGCTTCTATAAAACTGGAACGCTCTTTCCCTTCTTCCCTGTTTTTCCGATAGGAAGCAAAACTCCTCCACACAGGATTTCTAAGCATCAGGTAAACCTTTGCCTGTGGCAGTAAATAATCGGAAATATCGATTTTCCGAAGCTCTTTGAGACTTTCGAATTCAAAGATCCCTACCCGTAAATTTTCATCTTTTTTAGCCGATTTACATTCCAGAATAGCTTTATTCTGAAGGATTTCAGGAGCTATACCGGTTATTATATTCTGCTTTAAGAGATCAAACACCTCCCTGGCACCACTGTACTTCGAGGCAATTACCAAACAATCGAATTTATTTTTCATTGGGGCTATAGTAAGTTCCGGAAAAGTATCTCTAAGTATTTCTTATCTGTTCGCACTAATTATAGTCTAACAGGAAGCACCTAGTGATCCGGGATCCGGAAAATTAATCTTATAACAACAACCAACGCAGTAGGTATAGCCGGTTTGTTTAACATCTAATCGAAATGGCAAAGCTTCTTCCGTACATGTCCCAAATGTTCATCACTTCACTACACTATAAATCTGTTGTTTATAGATATAACTAAATTAAAAAAAATATATGCTGATTTGATTTCACCCTAATTAAGTAATGAACAGGTTATTAACCATTCCAATAAAGATACAGACCAGATAGAAAACCCGGATTGTTAATAGCTTTAAAGATATTTACTTTATAAGAAAGGATTAGCTCCCAATTGATTATAAAATACTCCCATTATAGGTTATTCTTATGCCAATTGGGAAGCTGATGTATATAACTGGCCTCTTAATTCGTAATCTAATCAGTTGGAAAGGAATTTGAATTTTCCCCATCAGTATCATTTAAAATCTAATAAGAATAGAATTTTCCGACCTGAATTATGAGATATGCCATTTCTTACGTGAGTACTGCAAACATAGAACTTCAACACCAAGGAGTAAACGATATAATGAACGAAACAAATATTTATAACAAAGGCCAGGAAATAACCGGTATCCTGCTATATAACGAAAGAAGCTTTTTTCAACTCATCGAAGGAGAAAGACAGTAATCCAGGATTTGTTCCAAAAAATCAAAAAAGATTCCCGGCACAAGGACATTATTAAATTCTTAGAAAAGCCGGTTTCCAGACCTGCTTTTGATGGCTATTTAACTGATTTCACCACCGATAGCAATAAATTTGACCAGGCTCGATTGAAACATTATTTACATTATATTAAAGTTTTAGAACCTGAATCTCAAAAGAGTTTAAAAAGGGTAATAGAGTTGATGATGGTTTAATGGTCTTCCTTAATCCGGTTTTTTTTGATCGTGAAAACTAAACCTACTTATAGGAAGCAGTTAATCGAATTTCAGGAATCCTACTTCTACCGTACATTAATCGTACAATTAAGAAAACAAAAACTACTCTTCAACTAAAAAAAGAGGCTTTTCAATAAAAAATCATACTTTAGGTTTTCAATAAGATAACTTCAACTTTATTCGGGACCTATGGAAAAATCAAAAAAAGATTTAATTATACAAACCCTCTCCTTTGCCATAACTTTTGTAATAGCCTTCTTCGCTGTTCAGTATTTTTTCTTTGATAACAAAAACCTGGAAGAACAGTTGACTGATGCAGCCAGGGAAGTAAATAATATTTCCCCTAAAATGGTTGATGAGTATTCCAGGCTCGACAGTGCCTCTACCGTGAGCGATCAAATTTTCAAATATCATTATACGCTTGTAAATATGTCTAAGAAAGAGGTGAATTCAGATACCGTGGAAAAGTATATAAGACCGGGAATAATTGAAAATGTAAAAACCAACCCCGATCTTAAAGATTTCAGAGATAATAACATCACGATGAGCTATAATTATTATGATAAGAACGGCGACTTCGTATTGCACATTGATGTAACACCCGATCTTTATTAATTGGGCATAGAATTATAGAGACGGCCTCCGAAAAATGGAGGGTTAATCTGGCCTGCCCTTTGGTAAGCCCCTCTTTCTCTCCGGATCTATTGGGATAATTTGTTATTTTTAAGTTCACAAAACAAGTTAGCCGCCATTTGGAAACAATGAACGAATAAATTTTTAAAAAAGTTGAAAAGATGCATAATCTACTCTTAGAATATTCTACTGGTCTAAGAGATGAATCAAGCGAAGAAGAATATTTACAACTTAGGAGGGAATTAATATCTAATCACCTAATAAAACATAAATTACCAGAATTTATAAAGTCTAAAAGAAACCTTTCTCAATTTTGGCATTTTATAAAATACGTATCAAGCTCTTATGCCGGAAGAAGAGAGTTTCTATGGAAAAACTTTAGTTCTGTTTTAAATTATTTAGAACAATTTGACCAAACTCCTGCTGAAGAAGTAATTACTAGGAAAATTAAAAATATTGATGAAGGTTTCATAAAATCCGAGTGGGAAAAAGCTATTCGAAGAAAAGATTTAGATCCAGAAGGTGCAATAACCACGAGTAGAACTTTATTGAAAACCGTATGTAAGGATTAAAAATAGATTATGATGATAAATTTGATATTCCAAAACTTTACAAGTTAACTGCTAAAAATTTAAATCTCGCACCTGATCAACATAATGAAAAGATTTTCAAACAAATTTTAAATGGATGCCAATCAGTTGTAGAAGGTCTTGGGGCATTGAGAAATAAGTTAAGTGATTCGCACTGAAAAAGAATTGGAAGTGTAAAACCATCAAGTAGACACGCAGAATTAGCCGTTAATTTAGCAGGAACGATGACAATATTTCTCTTCGAAACATATGAAAGAAAACAAAACGGCAACTAATATCCCATACCGAAAATCGGCGGTGAAATTTCGAAGAAAATAACCCTTAGCTATAGTGCGCCAAAAACATTAGCTTTAATTTCAGAATATTGAGTATGAATAAAAAAGAACTAAGACCTCCGGGATAAGTTGGGAAATGATCAATCTTAAAAAGAAATAAATTGGAAAACGCAATAGAATTCTACAATAATGTGATTCAATATTTTAGATTGAATTACATTAATCTTTTATTAACCCTGTTATTTGTTGTTGGAGGATTTATAATAGCCAATTTTATAAAACGTAGATTAAGGTTGCGATTAAGTCGGAGATCGCCAAATTTTATTACGGCAACTTTTATATCCCAGATCACCGGTTTTACCCTGAAATCTATTGTAGTTTTAATTACCCTCTATTTACTTGGTCTTGATGCTTTTACCAATAAAATATTAGCAGGTGCAGGTATATTAACATTTGTAATTGGATTTGCATTAAAAGATATTGGAGAGAATTTTTTAGCAGGAATTATTCTCGCTTTTAAAAGCCCATTCAGATTAGACGATTTGATTGAGGTAAATGGTATTGAAGGCTTTGTAAAGGATATAAATATTCGTGAAACCCTCATAAAAACTCCCGATGGCAAGGATGTTTTTTTACCCAATTCCATAATTCTTAAAAACCCCTTTATTAATTACACCATTGATGGGTTTTTGCGATACGAATTTATAGTTGGAATTGCCTACGAAAATCACCCTACAGAAGCTATAAAGCTTATTCTTGAAACGGTAAATAATGTGGTGGGAGTCTTAAAAGAAGATAGAAAGCCCGTTGTTTCAATCAGTGATTTGGCTACAAATACTATAAATATCAAAGTGCAGTTTTGGGTAGATACCTTCAAAACTTCCAAACGATCGGTACATCATAGCATCCGGTCTCAGGTTATGAATGATGTTGTTGCTGCATTGCTGGCAAATGGTTTTAGTCTGCCGGCTACTATTGTTGAATTAAAAAACTATGAACAATCAAATTCTTTAAATCTTAAAGTAGAAAGAAACGAATAAGTTTAGGATCAATCTCAAAAGTTGTGTGTGAATTGAAATAATATTTTGATTTTTGTTGTCCTAAACAAGAAGCATTGGACACATATATAGACCTACTCAAGATTTTATTATCAGAATTATTAATTACCCATTTTGACCTTACCTGTCATCAAACGGATGGAGATGTACCCAGACATTCCTAAAGAGTTTTCCTCAAACCTTGTCATAGCACACGGATTCCACAAAGAAATAACAATTCAGGATTTTCCTGTTCGTGGTAAAAAGGTATTCCTGCATATAAAACGCCGTCGCTGGCTCAACAA